>NZ_JBCHJF010000002.1:0-621429 GCF_039123635.1 Massilia sp. MP_M2 | reverse complement strand
GTGCAGCTGCCTTTGCCGATGTTGACGGCGATACGCTGGCCTATTCATCGACCGGCCTGCCACCAGGGCTCAGCCTGGACCCGGTCACCGGCCAGATCACCGGAACGCCAACGACCCCAGGTAACTACAGCGTGACGCTCAGCGCCGCCGACGGCAACGGCGGCAATGCCAGCACCACGTTTATCTGGACCGTGACAGCCACGCCCAATAACGGACCCACCACAGTCGGCACGCTACCCACCGAAACGGCCATCGATGCACAGTCGGTATCGATCGCCACGGCGGGCGTGTTCAGCGACGCCGATGGCGATACACTCGCCTTCAGCGCCAGCGGCCTGCCGGCCGGCCTCACGATCGATGCCGCCACCGGCGTCATCACCGGCACGCTCGCATCCAGCGCCTCAGCCGCCGCACCGGGCGGTGTCTACACGATTACCGTCAGCGCCAGCGACGGTCGCGGCGGACTGGCCAGCCAGGCCTTCACGCTGACGGTGGCGAACGTGGCACCCATCGCCGCAGCCGACAGTGCCGCCGGCAGCGAAGATGGCGTCATCACTGGCAATGTGTTGGCCAACGACAGCGACCCAGACGCCGATGCCCTGACGGTCGACACCGTGCCCGTACAGGGTCCGGAGCACGGCGTACTCGTACTGAACAGCGACGGCAGCTTCAGCTACACGCCCAACCCCAACTACAACGGCAGCGACAGTTTTACTTACCGCATCACCGACGCTGACGGTGCAGTGACCAGCGCCACCGTTTCTCTCACCATCACCGCCGTCAACGATGCGCCGAGCGCGGCGCAGATCGCCGATCGCAGCAATACCGCCGGCACCACCGTGACCTTCAATGCCGCGGCCGCCTTTGCGGATGTCGATGGCGATACGCTGACCTATTCTGTCACTGGCCTGCCACCGGGACTCAGCCTGGATCCGGCGACGGGCCAGGTCACCGGAACGCCCACCACCCCAGGCAGCTACAGCGTGACGCTCAGCGCCGCCGACGGCAACGGCGGCAATACCAGCACCACGTTTACCTGGATCGTCGAGCCTGTTTCGGCGGTACCAACACCCCCACAACCAGAACCAGAACCAGAACCAGTCGATCCGGCACCTGTCGTTCCGGCACCTCCTGAACCAATCCCCGTTGCCCCGGCACCGGTCAATCCCGTACCAGTGGCGCCGACGCCCATCGAGCCTGTCCCCGTTCAACCGCCGCCGACCGAACCGGGACCGGTTGAACCGACGCCCACTCAGCCTGTGCCCGTCGAGCCGGCGCCAGTTGAACCGACACCTCCCGAGCCCGGACCCACTGAGCCGCCCCCCGTGACTCCCGTACCGGCAGAGCCGGCGCCGGCGCCCACGCCATCAGCTGGCACCGGGCCCGGTTCAGGAGAACCTGCGCCCATCACACCTGTCACCGGCCAGCCTACACCGGTGGACCCAGCCCCTGTCGCGCCCATTCCTGCCGAGCCAATTACGCAGGCACCTATGATGGTGTCAATTGCCGCTCCGAACAACGTACAGGCCGAGGTCGCCTCTGCCGTGCAGTACCGCTCAGGAAGTGTCGATACCGTGTTGCTGCAAGCGATCAATGCGGTCCAGACACTTGGACTATCGACCGATATCAGCGTCGACCGCCCGCTCGCCGAGGCGGTTGGCGCCGTGCAGGCACTGGGCAGGCCATCTCAAATCGATGCCGCAGCCCAACCGATCAGCACGATCGTCGGAGACCTGGGCGCCACTTATCGCACGCCCCTGCAAGTCGACTGGACCGGGGACGCGCAAGGGATCGATGCGCCGCCAACGGCCAACCTCGCCCAGGAGATCTTGGGACTCGAGGGTACGACCGAAAGCACTCCCCAGAGCAATAACGAGACTACGACCGAGACGCCGACGGCAGAGACTGCCGAGGCAGATGTGCCGATTGCACAAGAGCCGGATCGTGTCGTCGCGGCAAGCGTCCAACAACAACTACTCGACGCCTTGCAGCTTCGCAGCCGCGAGGTCGACGCCCTGCGGAACGCCCTGCGCCAGTCTTGAACCGTCAAATTCATTGGAATTCATCATGCCAAAGCCTCACTTGCTGCTAGCGGATCGAACACTGTCACTGGACAGCAGCGCGCGTCGCGGCTGCATGGCCAAACTGCTTGCGCTTGGCAGCAGTAGCCTGCTGGGCTGTTACTCGCCGCAGAAGCCTATCGATACGAATGGCATTGCGGTGGCGCTGAACCAGCAGCTACGCGACCAGATCGAGTCCGAGAACACGATCGATGGTCTTGTTTCGCTGTACGAAGCGATGGCACGGGCCCTGAAATACAACCTCGACCAGAAGATCGAACTGGCCGAAGTCGTCATGCGCGAGCGTCAAATCGAAGCGCGTAGCGCCGACATGCTGCCGACGCTGGTCGCGGGGATGACAGGCGCCGCGCGCAATAATGACGCCGGCTCACGCAGCAGGTCGCTGCTGACCGGCCGCGAATCGCTCGAGCCCTCCACGTCCAGCGAACGCAGCAGTATCAGCGGGGATCTGGCGCTCAGTTGGGACCTGCTGGACTACGGACTGGCGCGCGTGCGCCAGCGCCAGCAGGCGGACGAGAAGATGATTTCCGTCGAACGCAGGCGCAAGGTCATGAATCGCATCCTGGAAGACGTCAGGACGGCGTACTGGCGCGCCGTCAGTGCCGATCGCACCTCAACAAAGCTCGCGAACCTGCAGGTCATGACGGCACGTGCGATGAGGCAAGCAGAAGAACTCGAACAACGGCGGATCGCGTCACCAGTTGTTTTGCTCGGCTACCAGCGCGAGCTGCTCCAGGTCACGGGAGAAGTCCAGCGACTGCAGCGCGAACTGTCGATGGCCAAGAGCCAGCTGGCTGCACTGATGAACCTGATCCCGGACACCACTTACCGCCTGGTCTTGCCAGATCGGAACGATGTTGTCCCTGAGTTGCCAGGCTCGGCCGATGCGATGGTGCTCACCGGCCTGCGCTATCGTCCAGAGATTCGCGAATCGGCTTACCGCCAACGCATCGTCAAAGGCGAGATGGACGTGGCATTCCTGCGAGCCTTGCCGTCGGTACGCAGCGTGCTGGGTCTGAATGCTGACAGCAACGATTTTTTATATAACAAGCAATGGGTCAATTTCAGCTCACGACTCACGTGGAACCTGCTGGAGGCGTTTCGCTATCCAAAAACCAAGCGGGCCATCGAGGCCGAATCTTCTGCGCTGGAGCAACGCGATCTTGCACTGACGATGGCAATCATGACGCAAATTTACGTTGCCCGCTCCAGGTTCCTGTACCTGGCTGATGAACTCGGCACTGCACGCCGTGCACAGACAGTCCAGCAACGCTTGCTGACGCAGACCCAGGGTGCGTTCAAGGCACGTGCCATCAGCCAACAGCAACTGGTGCGGGAAGAACTGAATTTCGTGCTATCCGAGATCCGCTACGACGTCGCCTACTCGGATGTCCAGAATGCCTATGCCAATCTGTACGCCTCGATGGGGCTGGACAATTTCGACATCGGCGCCAGTCAGGACATCCCGATCAACAAGCTGGCCGGCGCGCTCGAGGAATACTGGACCGAGCGCTCTCTCATCCTGCCATCAAAACCGGAGCCGAAAACATGATCAATCTTTTATCTCATCTCATACCCTGTCGCTCGACACCGCCTGGTGCGTTGCTGACACTCGTCGCAGGTGCGCTGATCAGCCTACCGGCGGCCGCAGGCTTTGAGCCCCCAGTGGCCGCCCAGGTCCGCGGCCCGGCCACCGTCCGGGACCAGGCTACCAGCAGTAGCATCGCGCGCGGCGTGGTGCGCGCAACGGCCGAGGCTACGCTATCAGCACGCATCTCGGCGCGGATCGTCGAGCTGCCCTATGCAGAAGGTACCGAGTTCGCGCAGGGCGCCACGCTGGCAGCGTTCGACTGCGAACGCCCGCTTGCGGAAGCCCGCGCCGCTGTGGCCGCGCTGAACGCACAGCGCAAGCAGGTCGAGACGAATGAAGAACTCGACCGCTTCAATGCCATCGGCAAGAATGATCTGCAGGTCTCACGAGCGCAGTTGGAACGATACCAGGCAGAATCCGACGCGCTCGCTTCGCAGACCAAGGCGTGCGCGATCGCCGCACCCTTCCGCGGCCGGGTATTGGCGCGTCTGGCGCGACAGCACGAGTTCGTGCAAACCGGTACGCCGTTGCTGAAGATCGTCGATACCAGCAGCACCGAACTCGATATCATCGTGCCTTCGCATTGGCTGTCCTGGCTTGGGGTGGGAACCCAGTTCGTTTTCCGCATCGACGAAACGCGCGCCGTACTGCCGGCCAAGGTGCTGCGCTTGCTTCCCAGCGTCGATCCGGTCAGCCGCACTATACGTATTGTCGCCAAGTTCACGACCGCCGACGCACGCGTCCTGCCCGGCATGAGCGGCACAGCATCCGGATGGAAAGGGGCAAAATGAACACCTCCGCTAATTCCCAGGCGACGGTCGATGGCGCCGCCCTGCGGCTTTTGCAATTTGAAGCCGAAATCCGCCGTATCCGCCAGGAAGATGTCCTGCTCACCCACCTGGCGAACGAAGTGCGCAGCCTGGTGCCGCATGAGCTGGCGATCGTCTGGCGCCGTGCACGCACCGGCCCACGCTGGCGTGCAGTCGTCGTTTCAGGGCTGCAGGGCGTTGATCCACACACGCCGCTGCTCGATGCATTGGCCCGGCTGTTGGGCGCGCAGCAGAGCCATTCGCACGTCATCAGCCTGGACATGCACGCACCCGCTACCCTCGCGCCCCTGAACGATGTGCAGCGTCAGCTGCTGCTCGAGTTGCCGTTTGCCAGCGCTTACTGGATTCCGTTACCGGACCATGCGGACCGGGTCGACGCCGGCGTGCTGTTCATGAAAGAACAAGCATTCAGCGCCGGGGCACCGATGCTGCTGGATCGGCTGGGCGACACCTATTCGCATGCGTGGCGGGCGCTTTCGGGAAAGAAGCGGCGTGCATTGCCGGATGCGCGGCGCCGCTGGCTGGTCGCCGCCGCGACTGGCGCGGCGATCCTGATCGGGGCGATACCAATGCGCCTGAGCGTCATGGCGCCGGTGGAAGTGGTCGCCGCGCGTCCCGCGGTCGTCACCGCGCCAATCAATGGCGTCGTCAAGCGCATTGCGGTCGCACCGGGAAGCACGGTCAAGGCTGGCGATGTCCTCGTCGTGTTCGAAGATATCCAGCCACGCAACGAGATGCTGTTGGCCCAGCAGCGGCTCGCCGTTGCCGAGGCACGCAATGCGCGCATTACGGCCGCCGCGTTCCAGGAGGCCGAGGCTGCGCACGAGCTGGCGGCAGCCCGTGCCGAGTACGATCTGGCGCGCGTGACCTACGATTACACGATCGAAGTGCTGGCGCGGACCACGATCCGCGCGCGCCAGGATGGTGTTGCGATCTATACGGATCGGCGGGACTGGGAGGGCCGCGCGGTCCAGGTCGGCGAGGAAATCCTGCAAGTGGCCGATCCGACACAGGTCGCACTGCGCGCCGACCTGTCAACGGGCAACAGCCTTCCGCTCAAAGCCGGCGACGATGCCCACGCCTTCCTCGAAAACGCCCCGCTGGGAGGGCTCGCGCTGCGTGTCAGGTATGCCACCTTCACGCCGCGCGCGCTGGCCGGGGGCGACACCGCGTACACCGTCATGTTGGATCCCTTGCCCGGATACGCGCCGCGCATCGGCGCCCGTGGCACCGCGCGTCTGTACGGGCCGCAAGTCCCGCTGGTCGTGCAGTTGCTGCGGCGCCCCCTGGCCGCGCTGCGGCAACACGTCGGGATCTGATCCTCCTGACTCGCCTGATTCGCACGGAGACGACGCATGCACACTCCTCCCACCTCCCTGGCACCACTGCGGCCCGAACTGCAACTCAAGCAGGTAGAAAACGCGGCCGATCCATCCCGTCCCTGGCGTCTCGACGATCCGGTGCGCCAGCGGAGCTTTTTGCTGGCCGATGGCGATGTCGAGCTGCTCGCCCTGTGGCCGCTTGGCACCCCGGATGCACTGCGCAGCGGCTGGCTGCGCGCCTTTCCGGGCAGGACAGCCCAGCAGTTTGCTGCACAATTCGAAGGCTTGTGCGAGTTCCTGCGCCAGCATCAGCTCCTGACGGCCCGCACTGGCGCCGAGACAAAAGTGCTCATGGATGCGGCCGAGCGCAGCCCCGGCAACCACCCGGGCGCATGGCTGCGGCGCTGGATGGGGTGGCAATTGCCTTTGCTGAGGCCGCAGGCCATGCTGCATCGCGCCCTGCCCTCTGTCCGTGTCCTGTGGTCCCGCCCTGCGATGGTTGCCTGGGCCGCCATCACTCTGCTGGGGCTGTATCTCGTTTCGCGACAATGGGATACCTTCATCAACACCTTTTCCGATTTCTCGGAACCGGCATCATGGCTGACCTTTGGCATCGCCCTGGTGGGCCTGAAAATCGTGCACGAGCTGGGTCATGCGTTCGCCGCCACCCACCACAAGGTGCTGGTGCCGACGATGGGTCTCTCGATTGCCTACGGGGTACCGATGCTCTACACCGACACCAGCGACGCGTCGCGCCTGCCCCGGCGCAGCGCGCGCGTGTGGATCGGGAGCGCCGGTATGCTCGCCGAAACCCTGATCGCCGGCCCCTGTACCCTGGCGTGGGCGCTCCTGCCCGATGGCGCATTGCGCTCGACCTGCTTCGTGATCGCCACCAGCAGCTGGCTCACCACGCTGGTGGTCAACCTGAATCCTCTTGGCAGATTCGATGGGTACTATCTCTTGTCCGACGTGCTGCGTTACCCGAACTTGCAGCAGCGTTCGCTCGATCATGCGGGCTGGCTGCTGGAACGTGTGGTACTGGGTCCGGTCACGCCGCGCCCGAGCGATGCCACTGGCTGGGTACAGGCGGCCTTGTGCGGATTCGGCGCTGCAGTCTGGTTGTTCAGACTGTTTCTGGGCCTGGCGGCGGCGCGAATCGGCTACGACTACCTGTTCCAGGCAGCCGGCGTGCTCCTGGCGGGACTCACGATATGGTGGACCATTCTCGGGCCGCTCTGCAGACGCATGACGCTGTGGTCGCGGGTACGTGACCGCCTTTCTGCTCGCCGTTGGGCCGGGCTCGGCATGGGCGGTGCATTACTTGCCTTGCTGGTGCTCGCGCCGCTGGACCGTCGGGTCGACGCCCCTGCCACCCTGGGTTGGCGCGCCGAACAGCTCCTGGCCGCGCCAGAGGTTGCGGTGGTCGAGGAGGTACTGATGCGCCCCGGTCTGCAGGTCCGCAAGGGACAACCCCTGGTACGTCTGCGCTCCATCGATCTGGAACGCAAGCGCGCCGAGGCGCTCACGCAGCAGGTCCTGGCACGCGAACGCATCGAGCGCATTGCCGGGGACGAGCGGGACCGCAGCGAACTGCTGGTGCTGGAACAGCAGCAGGCCGAGTCGCAGACCCTGCTCGACGGCATCGTGGAGCGCGAGAAGCAGCTGGAACTGCGGGCATCCGCCGATGGAACGGTTGTGGACTTGCTGAGTAACCTGGCGCCGGGCCGCTGGGTCCGCAGTGACCAGCCGCTCGGCCGTGTGCTCATTGGACAAGGGCGCGAAGCGCTCGCCTACATCGACGATGCAGCCCTGCTGCGCGTGCGGGCGGGAACCCGCGCTACCTTCTTTGCGGACGATCCCGGTGTCGCACCGGTGCCATTGCAGGTAGTGGCCGTCGAATCGGCCGCCGCCGAATACGTCACGCCCGACGCACTGGCCTCTGTCCACGGCGGGCCGCTGGCGACGACACTGGACAAGCAGGGACGCCCGGTGCCACGCGCGTCCCTGCATCGGGTACGGCTCGCCATGCAGGGACCGGAAACAACCACGTCCGACCTGCGCCTGCTGCGCGGACAGGTCCGGATCGACGCCGACGCAGACAGCTTCGGCGCCCATGCCGCGCGCAGGCTGCTGAGCATCATCTTGCAGGAACTGGAAGGCTGAACATCAAGCCCTCGCCGCCATCCGATTGGCCTATGAATACTGTCCACAACAGGAGAACAACATGACGCACCCATCCGTCAATCGCCGTCAACTGCTTCAGGCCATGGGTGCCCTGGGACTCCTTGCGCCATGGATACCAGCCAGCGCACAGGTCGCCACGGACAAGGCTGTGGCCAAAGTACTGTTCGGGCTTCCACCCGGCGCCGCCGGTACCAGACTGGCCAGTGAATTCGTCGCGCAACTGACTGCGCGGCAGGGTTCGACTTACGCGCTGGAACACGTCATCGGCCGGGATGGTCGTCGCTCGGTCCAGTCGGCGGTACGCGCGCAGCCTGACGGCAATACCCTGCTGATCGCGCCATCCGCGTTATTGACGCTCTTTTCAGCCATTTACCGCCAGCTCGAGTATGCGCCGAGCAACGACCTGACGCCGATCGCCGGCATTGGCGAGTATGCCTTCATGTTCCTGGTGGGCCCGCGCGTACCGGCCGCAGTCGCCACCCTCGACGACTATTTACGCTGGGTTCTTGACAATCCCGACTTCCGGCACGTCGGCGCGGTGTTGCGCGGCTCTCAAGGATGGCTGATGACCAAGCAACTGGCACGCGAGAAAGACGCGCCGCTGCTGGCGATTTCGTATGCTGCCACGGCGTCGATTCTGGCTGATCTGGAGGGTGGCAACCTGGCAGCTGGATTTGTTGGGACGGGCAACGCCGCGAATGCACGGGCTGCAGGGCGCTTGCGCGCGCTCGCGGTGAGCAGTGCTCACAGATGGCTGGACATGCCGGACACGCCGAGCTTCACCGAGCTTGGGCTTTCCGATATGGAAGTGACCGCCTGGTATGGCCTGTTTGGCCCTGCCGGGATGCGTGAAGAATCGCTCTCGGGTCTGCAGCGTGCGAGCAGCCAGGCGTTGGAAGCACCGGCCATGACGGGTTTGATGGACGCGATCGCGATGTTGCCCCTGCCCCTGACTCCGCAAGAAATGACCAGACGCATCCGCCGTGAATCTGCCTTCTATGAGGCAGCCGTACGGCGGGTGCAACTCGAACGCATCTGAACCTGGATGAGCGAAGCGCACACCTTGCGCACCAACGCGAAACGGGCCCCGAATGGGGCCCGCACGGTGATAATTTGGAGGCGAGGATCGGAGTCGAACCGACCTAGACGGCTTTGCAGGCCGCTGCATAACCGCTTTGCTACCTCGCCAGAGGATTTGATGCGCTCGTGATGCGAGCGGTTATGCACCGCATCAACAAGGGAAGAATCGATCTTCCTGGAATTCTGGAGCGGGAGAAGAGGCTCGAACTCTCGACCTCAACCTTGGCAAGGTTGCGCTCTACCAACTGAGCTACTCCCGCTGAGGAGTACTGATTTACGACGCCATTTGCAAGACACTGGAGCGGGAGAAGAGGCTCGAACTCTCGACCTCAACCTTGGCAAGGTTGCGCTCTACCAACTGAGCTACTCCCGCTTAGAGCCATGCAATTACTGATCACATCTACTGCTTTACTACGCCAATGCTACGTTTCTGTAACAACCAGTCGAAACTGGAGCGGGAGAAGAGGCTCGAACTCTCGACCTCAACCTTGGCAAGGTTGCGCTCTACCAACTGAGCTACTCCCGCGTACAGAACAACGATTATGACAGGTTTCAGACGTTTTTCCAAGATCGCGTGCCAACTTTGCAATCTTTGGAGCGGGAGAAGAGGCTCGAACTCTCGACCTCAACCTTGGCAAGGTTGCGCTCTACCAACTGAGCTACTCCCGCTTCGTCTTTCAATCTGTCGCGTTGTTGTCGCAACAGGCAGGCATTATAGAGATTCTATTCCGTACGTCAAGGATGCTTGGAAACTAATTAAATCGGACCCGCTTTTTCCTTGATCAGGGGCCAGGCGCGGCGCAGGTAATAGAACATCGACCACACGGTCAGCACGCCCGCGACCCACAGCAGGTACTCCCCCCAGAAGTGGAAATCGATGCCGAACAGGCTGTCATGAAACAGCAGCATCGGGATCGCCGTCATCTGGGCAGCGGTCTTGATCTTGCCGATGGAGCTGACCGCGACCGAACGCGTCGCGCCGATTTGGGCCATCCATTCGCGCAGGGCCGAGATCGTGATTTCACGGCCGATGATGATGCCGGCGATGATCGCATCGACGCGGTCGAGCTGGACCAGCATGAGCAGCGCAACGGCCACCATCAGCTTGTCGGCGACCGGGTCGAGAAAGGCGCCGAAGGCCGAGGTTTCATTCCAGCGGCGGGCCAGGAAACCGTCGAACCAGTCGGTGATGGCGGCGACGATGAAGACGGACGTGGCAGCCAGGTTGCGGTCCTGCATGCTCATCCAGTCAGAAGGAAGATAGAACAATCCGACCACCAGGGGAATCAGGGCGACGCGTAGCCAGGTCAGGAGAATCGGGATATTTAAAGGCATGGGGGAGCTGATTACTGTGGAAAATGCTTGGCCGTAAGTCTACATGGCTAAGGGGGTTTGGGCCAGTTGACTCGTCGGTATCGTCGACAAACAGCGGACGCTGCGGTGCGTGCAAGCTCAACGGCTGTGGCGCGATGCCGGTTGACACCGGCTGCAGAGATTGGCGGCGCCGTGGGGCGCCGCAGGCCTCTGCCAACCCTTAGTGCAATTGCCGGTAGATCTCTTCGGCCAGCGCGCTCGAGATACCCTCGACCGTCATCAGGTCCTCGACACTGGCGTCGATAACCCCGCGCAGGCCGCCAAAGCGCGCCAGAAGCCGCTGGCGGCGCTTGGCGCCGATACCCTCGATCTCTTCCAGGCGCGACGCCTGGCGCGTTTTGGCGCGCTTGGCGCGCATGCCGGTGATCGCGAAGCGGTGGGCCTCGTCGCGGATCAGCGCGACCAGCATCAGCGCCGCCGATTCCTTGCCCAGCTCCTGCGCCGGACGGCCATCGGCGAAGATCAGGGTTTCCAGACCCACGCGGCGCCCTTCCCCCTTGGCCACGCCGACGATCATCGACAGGTCCAGCCCCAGCTCCGTGAACACCTGGCGCGCCATCTCGACCTGGCCCTTGCCGCCGTCGACCAGCACGATGTCGGGCATCACGCCGGCGCCGGCCAGCACCTCGGCTGCCACCTTCTCGTAGCGGCGCATCAGCACTTGCCGCATCGCCGCGTAATCGTCGCCCGGCGTGATGCCGTTGATGTTGAAGCGGCGGTACTCGCCGTTCTGCATCGCATGGTGGTGGAACACGACGCACGACGCCTGCGTCGCCTCGCCCGCCGTGTGGCTGATGTCGAAGCATTCGATCCGTAATGCATCAAGATCGTCGGTCTCCAGCCCCAGCGTGTCGGCCAGCGCGCGCGTGCGCAATTGCTGCGAGCCCTGCTCGGACAGCAGGCGTGCCAGCGCGATCTCGCCGCCCTTCTGCGCCATCTCGAGCCATTGGCGGCGTTGCCCGCCCGGCTGCAGCACGAGGTTGATGCGGTGGCCGCATTGCTCGCTGAGCGCCACGATGAGTTCGGGCTGGTCGAACTCGATGTTGAGGATCAGTGTGCCCGGGATGAACTGGCCGGCGTAGTGCTGCGCCAGGAACGCGCACACCACCTCGACGTCGAGCGGGCATTCGCCCAACGACTCTCCCACGTGACTCGGGAAGTAGGCCCGGTCGCCCAGGTGCCGCCCGCCCCGCACCATCGCCAGGTTGACGCAGGCGCGCCCGCCCTGCAGCACGACCGCAATAATGTCGACGTCGGCATCGCCCACGGTTTCCATGCTTTGCGCGTGCAGCACTTTCGACAGCGCCTGGATCTGGTTGCGCACGCCGGCCGCCTGTTCGAATTTCAAGTCCATCGCGTAGGCCTGCATCTTGTTCTGCAGGTCGGCCATGACCTCGCTCTGGCGCCCGCGCAGGAAGCGCGCGGCGTTCTCGACGTCGAGCTGGTACTGCTCGGGCTCGATCAGCTTGACGCACGGCGCGCTGCAGCGGCCGATCTGGTGCAGCAGGCACGGCCGCGTGCGGTTGGCGTAGACGCTGTCTTCGCAGGTGCGTAGCATGAACACGCGTTGCAGCAGCTGGATCGATTCCTTGGCCGCCCAGGCGCTCGGGAATGGGCCGAAGTACTGGTTGCGCTTGTCGAGCGCGCCGCGGTAATACGCCATGCGCGGCGCTTCGCCGCCCGTGATCTTGATGTACGGGTACGATTTATCGTCGCGAAACAGGATGTTGTAGCGCGGCTTGAGCGACTTGATCAGGTTGTTTTCGAGGATCAGCGCTTCGGCTTCGCTGCTCACGATCGTCGTTTCCAGGCGCGCGATCTGCGACACCATCATCGCGATGCGCGGGCTCGACAGATTCTTCTGGAAATAACTCGAGACGCGGTTCTTCAGGTTGCGCGCCTTGCCGACGTACAGCACGTTATCAAGCGCGTCGAAGTAACGGTACACGCCGGGCAGGCCCGGCAAGCGATTGACGGTCGCGAGCACCGGCGCGCGCACGTCCGACTCGACCTTCGGGCTCAGATTTTTACCGGCCTCGGCGCGCGACTGCTCACGCGCCTCGGCCAGGCGTTCACGCCCCAGGCGCGCCGTCAGTTCGGGCGTGAGTTCGACACTGCTATCGGTGAGCGTGGCGGGTACGACGGGTTTTGCTTCGGACATGAATCTCTTGGCGTGGGTCAGGCTGTCGGCGCGGGGGCCTGGGTGACGATGACGAACGCGACGCCGTAATCGGCCTCGTCGCTGATCGACACCTGGGCGCTCAGCCGGTTCTGTTGCATGAATTCTTCGAGCGCGCCGCTGCAGACGATCATTGGCTTGCCGCTCGGGGCATTGAGCATCTGCATCGAGCGCCAGGTCATCGGCATGCGGATGCCGGTGCCGATGGCTTTCGAGAACGCTTCCTTGGCCGAAAAACGGGTCGCCAAAAAGCGCAGGCCGCGCACGGCGTTCTTGGCGCTGCGCGCGTGGTACTTGGCCAGCTCTTGCGGGCCGAGGACTTTCTCGGCAAAACGCGGGCCGCTGCGCGCGAGCGCTGCTTCCACGCGCGAGATCTGGACGATGTCGGTGCCGATGCCGTAGATCATGCGGGGTCGGTTCCGCCGGCATAGGCCGTGCCCAGGCGCGCCGCGACCATGATCGCCTTCATTTCGCGCACGGCGTTTTCAAAGCCGACGAACAAGGCGTGGCCGACAATGGCGTGGCCGATGTTGAGCTCATGCAGGTCCTTGAGGGCCGCGATCGGCTGGACGTTCGTATAGTGCAGGCCGTGGCCGGCATTCACGCGCAGGCCGCGCTGGACGCCTTCGCGCGCGCCCAGGCGGACGCGTTCGAGCTCGTGCGCCACTTCCGCCGGCGTGGCCTCGGCGTAGCGGCCCGTGTGCAGCTCGATGACGGTCGCGCCGACGGCGGCGGCCGCTTCGATCTGGCGCGCATCGGCATCGATGAACAGCGACACGCGGATGCCCTCGGCCTTCAGTTGCTGTACGGCGGCCTCGACCTCGTTGTAGTAGCGCACGACATCGAGGCCGCCTTCAGTCGTGACTTCTTCGCGCCGCTCGGGGACCAGGCACACGTCCTGTGGCTTGACGCGGCAGGCGAAATCGATCATCTCGCGCGTGACGGCCGCTTCCAGGTTCATGCGCGTGGCAAGCAGCGGGCGCAGCGCGATCACGTCGGCGTCGCGGATGTGGCGGCGGTCTTCACGCAGGTGCAGCGTGATCAGGTCGGCGCCGGCCTGCTCGGCCAGCAGCGCGCCGCGCAGCGGGTCGGGATAGGTCGTACCGCGCGCATTGCGCACGGTGGCGATGTGGTCGATGTTCACGCCCAGGTCGATCACCTGGCCAACGGGTTGCAGGAAGCTCATGGTGTTTGGTCTTGTTTTACAGTTGCATCAAGTCGATCAGGATCTGGCGCGTATTGAGCGGCTGGCCGCCCAGGTGGTGCGCCAGCAGGAAGCGCATCAATTGCTTGCTTTGCGCCTGCGTGGCCGGGTCAGTATAGTCTTCGCGCTCCATGTCCAGCAGCGTCTTGCCCAATACCACGGGCCAGACTTCGCCAGCACCGGCTTCACGCGCGCCACGCTCGGGGTCCACCACATAGTCACCGCCCGCTTCCACGCGCTTGCGCGTCGTCGTACAGCGGCTCAGGTCGGCAGCGACCCCTGTCTCCTTAAGTAAGGCCCGTTCGAATTTTCGCAAGACAATTTGCGCAGGTTCGCCGTGCGCCAACTGGTTCAAGGTCGAGACATAGTGGTCGAACAGGGCCGGATGGCGGTCGTCGCGCGCCAGCAATTTGACCAGGAGTTCGTTGAGGTAGAAGCCGCACAGCAGCGCGGTGCGTTCCAGCGGCAGCATGCCGCCGACCCACTCGGCGTCGATCAGCGTGCGCAACTCCGACTTGCCGCTCCACGACACCGACAGCGGCTGGAAGGTTTGCAGCACGCCGCGCAGCTTCGAGAACGGGCGCTTGGCGCCCTTGGCGACGAGTCCCACGCGACCATGGTCGCGCGTGAACATGTCGATGATCAGGCTGGTTTCTTTGTAGGGATAGCTGTGCAGCACGAAGCCGGGCTGACCAAGCACACGGCCGTCACGCGCCGAGGTTCTGGCAGGTGCGCTGGCAGGGGCGCTGGCAGGTGCGCTGGCCGATGTGCGGGCCGATGCACGAGCCCGCTTGACGGCGGGTGGAGCCGCCTGTGCGGGCGCGTCGTCGGTCAGGTCATCGTGGCTCGGCATGCTGTGTGGGCGCGCTCCGGGTGTTACTCGTAGCCGTAGGCGCGCAGGCCCATTTCATTGTCGGCCCACCCCGATTTGACCTTGACCCAGACTTCCAGGTAGACGGGGCCGCCGAACAGTTTTTCCATATCGAGGCGCGACTGCGTCGAGATTTCTTTCAGGCGCGCGCCCTTGTTACCGATGATCATCGATTTATGGGTGTCGCGCTCGACCAGGATGGCGGCGAACACGCGGCGCAGATTGCCTTCTTGCAGGAACTGCTCGATCAGCACGGTGCTGGTATAAGGCAATTCGTCACCCGACAGGCGGAACACTTTTTCGCGCACGATCTCGGCCGCCAGGAATTTCTCGCTGCGGTCGGTGATGTCGTCCGGGCCGAACACGGGTGCATTCTGCGGCAGGTGGTTCTTGATCTCGTTTTCCAGCGCATCGGTCTGGAAGCGCAGCTTGGCCGAGACCGGCACGACGGCGGCAAATTCGCGCATCGCGGCGATCTTTTGCGCGAACGGCATCAAGACGGCCTTGTCCTTGACGTGGTCGGACTTGTTCAGCACCAGGATCACCGGCACGTTCTTCGGCAGCAGATTGAGGACCTGTTCGTCCGCCGGGCCGAAGGTGCCGGCTTCGAGCAGGAACAGGACGACGTCGGCCGAGATCAGCGTGTTCGAGACGGTCTTGTTGAGCGTCTTGTTGAGCGCATTGGCATGACGGGTCTGGAAGCCCGGCGTGTCGACGTAGATGAACTGGGCGTCGTCGCGGGTCTGGATGCCGGTGATGCGGTGGCGTGTGGTCTGCGCCTTGCGCGACGTGATCGACACCTTGGCGCCGATCAGGACGTTCATCAACGTCGACTTTCCGACGTTCGGACGGCCAACGATGGCGATATAGCCACAACGGAAATTGTCGGGGATGGCGTTCATGCTTTTTTGATTCCTGGTTGTTCTGGCTTTGCCGCAGCCGGCGCCAAGGATTGGTCTGGGGCGCCACGCTGGGTGGTGGCGATGCCGGCCAGCTTGAGCTGGGCCGTGCGCGGCTTGGCCTTGCGGCTCACGGGCGACTTGGCCAGCGCCTTCTGGGCTGCGCCCAGGGCCAGGCTGGCTGCGGCCTGCTCGGCGGCGCGGCGGCTGCCACCGCGCCCGAACACCTGCACGGCCAGTTTCGGCACCAGGCATTCGACTTCGAATTCCTGACTGTGCGCAGCGCCGTGCGTGGCCACCACATTATACGTCGGCAGGGCGATCCGCTTGGCCTGCAAAAATTCCTGCAGCAGCGTCTTGGCGTCCTTGCCCAGCGTGCTGGGGTCGACCGTATCGAGCAGCGGGATGTAAAAGGCGCGGATCACGTCGCGCGCGCTGTCGAAACCGGCATCGAGGAAGATCGCACCCAGCAGGGCTTCGAGCGTGTCGGCCAGGATCGATGGACGGCGAAAGCCGCCCGATTTCAGTTCGCCCTCGCCCAGGCGCAGGAACTGCGACAGGTCGAGTTTCTGCGCGATTTCGAACAGCGCCTGCTGCTTGACGAGATTGGCGCGCAGGCGCGACAGGTCGCCTTCGTCCAGGCCGCGGTAACGCTCGTACAGGATCGAGGCGACGACACAGTTCAGGATCGAGTCGCCCAGAAACTCCAGGCGCTCGTTATGCAGCGCGCTATGGCTACGATGAGTCAGGGCTTGCTGAAGCAGTCCGGCATCCCGGAATGTATAGCCCAAGCGCGTTTGCAATAACTGATGATTCATTGTCGGTGTCGTGTGCGTGACCGGCGCCAGGCGCCCTGCCACGCAGTCCATATGGCGTGAAAGTACGGTTACGGTGCGGCGGTGCTGGCCTCGGCGACGATGCCGCTCGGGTCAGTGGTGCCGGAAAAATCGATGAGGATGCTGACATTGCCGGCCAGGGGCAGGCGTTTCTCGTAGGCGAAGCTGATCTCGAGGTCGCCATCGTCGCGTGTGAAGACAAGATCGGCACCACGAATTGCTTCGACGTCGTTGATGCTGGTGTTGCGGTCAAACGCCGCCTGCATCGCCCGCACCGTGCCGCCTTCGGCCTTGGTCTTGACGATGGCGGTCTTGATCGCGTTGTACTCGATATAGGCCGGAATCATGCGCATCGCAAAGACCAGCACGAGGCCGATCACGGCAAGTGCCACGATCAGCCCGGTCAAAGTAACGCCCTGCTGTTTGCTCCGGACCATATGCACCCCTTTAATGAATGCCACCAACGCGCTTGAAGTTGCCAAAGTTCATCCAGACGACGAACGCCTTGCCCACGACATTACGGTCCGGCACAAAGCCCCAGTAGCGGCTGTCGGCGCTGTTGTCGCGGTTGTCGCCCATCATGAAATACTGCCCGGCCGGCACGACGCAGGTAAATTTGTCGTCCGTGTAATCGCACGCTTCGCGCAGCGGGAACTGATCGACGCTGGCGAAGTCGAAGCTTCGGCGGTCGGCAGTATTCAGAATGCGGTGTTGCGTGAATCCGCCCGGGCTTGGCAGTTTTTCTTCGAGCTGCTTGTGGTAGACCGGATGCTGGTCGTCCAGGTAATCGTCCAGCGGCGTGTACTCGACGGCCTTGCCATTGACGGTCAGGCGCTTGTCTTCGTAGCTGATGGTATCACCAGGCACGCCGACGACGCGCTTGATGTAATCCTGGCTCATGTCCTTGGGATACTTAAATACCATCACGTCGCCCCGCTGCGGGTCATTGATCTGGATAATTTTTTTGTTGATGATCGGCAGACGAATACCGTAGGTGTACTTGTTCACCAGGATAAAGTCACCCACCAGCAGCGTCGGCACCATCGATGACGACGGGATTTTAAACGGCTCCCACAAGAAAGAGCGCAGGATGAACACCATCGCAATCACCGGGAAGAAGCTACCCGAATACTCGACCCAGGTCGGCTGGCGCAGGTGCGCAGCTTCGATCGCGGCGCGGTTGCCGTTGTGGTCGACCTTGATGCCATCGGCCACCAGCTTGGCGTTGCGCGCATCGTACTCGCGCAGCGCGGCATCGGCGGCGCGCTGGCGGCCCTTGGCCAGCACGAACCGGTCCAGGCACCAGATGATGCCCGTGATGACCATCAGCACGAACAGAATCAGGGCAAAATTGCTCAACACGGGTTGCAGGTTCATTATTTGTCTTCCACCTGGAGGATCGCCAGGAACGCCTCTTGTGGAATCTCCACCGAACCGACCTGCTTCATGCGTTTTTTACCTGCTTTTTGTTTCTCAAGCAGTTTCTTTTTACGGGAAATATCGCCGCCGTAGCACTTGGCCAGCACGTTCTTGCGCAGCGCCTTCACGTTTTCACGCGAAATGATCGTCGCGCCAATGGCAGCCTGGATCGCCACGTCGAACATCTGGCGCGGGATCAGCTCGCGCATCTTCGCGGCAACCTGGCGGCCACGGTACGGCGCATTGGCGCGGTGGACGATGATGGCCAACGCATCGACCTTCTCGCTGTTGATCAGCATATCGACCTTGACGACGTCGGCGGCGCGGTTTTCCTTGAACTCGTAATCCATCGACGCATAACCGCGCGAGGTCGACTTCAGGCGATCGAAGAAGTCCAGCACGATCTCGGCCATCGGGATTTCGTAATGCAATTTCACCTGGCGGCCGTGGTAGGCCATGTCCATCTGGATGCCGCGCTTGCCGTTACACAGCGTCATCACGGCGCCCACGTATTCTTGTGGCATGTACAGATTGACGTCGACGATCGGCTCGCGCACTTCGTTGATCTTCGAGGGTTCCGGCATCTTCGATGGATTGTCGACGCGGATCATCGTGCCGTCGCGCATTTCGACTTCGTACACCACGGTCGGGGCCGTCGTGATCAGGTCCATGTCGAATTCGCGCTCGAGGCGCTCCTGCACGATTTCCATGTGCAAGAGGCCCAGGAAGCCGCAGCGGAAGCCAAAGCCCAGCGCCTGCGAGACTTCTGGCTCGTACATCAGGGCGGCGTCATTCAGCTTGAGCTTTTCAAGGGAATCACGCAGCGCGTCGTACTGGTTGGCCTCGACCGGGAACAGGCCAGCGAACACCTGCGGTTGCACTTCCTTGAAGCCCGGCAGCGGTTCGGCAGCCGGCTTGTTGACCAGGGTGACGGTGTCGCCGACCTTCGCGGCGGTCAGTTCCTTGATGCCGGCGATGATGAAGCCCACCTGCCCGGCCGACAGCGTAGGCAGCGACACCGAGCGCGGCGTGAACACGCCGATGCTTTCGACCAGGTTCACCGAACCGGTCGCCATCAGGAGGATCTTGTCTTTCGGACGCAGCGTGCCGTTGATCACGCGCACCAGCATCACGACACCCACATACGGGTCGTACCACGAGTCGACGATCAGCGCCTGCAGCGGCGCATCGGCGTCGCCTTTCGGTGCCGGCACGCGGGCGATCAGCGTTTCCAGCACGTCTTCGATGCCCAGGCCCGTCTTGGCCGAGCACATCGTCGCATCGCTGGCGTCGATGCCGATGACGTCTTCGATTTCCTTGCGCGCGTTGTCCGGATCGGCGTGCGGCAAGTCGATCTTGTTCAGGATCGGCACCACTTCGACGCCCAGGTCGAGTGCGGTATAGCAGTTGGCGACCGTCTGGGCTTCCACGCCCTGCGACGCGTCGACGACCAGCAGCGCGCCTTCGCAGGCGGACAGCGAGCGGCTCACTTCGTACGAGAAGTCGACGTGGCCCGGCGTGTCGATCAGGTTCAGGTTATAGACCTGGCCATCGCGCGCCTTGTAATGCAGGGCCGCGGTCTGGGCCTTGATGGTGATGCCGCGCTCGCGTTCCAGGTCCATCGAATCGAGCACCTGGGCATCCATTTCACGGTCAGACAGGCCGCCGCACAGCTGAATGATGCGGTCAGCCAGGGTCGATTTACCGTGGTCGATGTGGGCGATGATGGAGAAGTTACGTATGTTGTTCATTAACAGAGCTCAAAACCAAATAGACCGCGAATGCGGCGGATACGACTGAATCAGGGTGCACGTGCCGCGCGCGGCAAACAGAAAAAGCGCCGCGCCGGGGCCGTGCCGGTC
Source organism: Massilia sp. MP_M2 (assembly GCF_039123635.1). Taxonomy (NCBI): domain Bacteria; kingdom Pseudomonadati; phylum Pseudomonadota; class Betaproteobacteria; order Burkholderiales; family Oxalobacteraceae; genus Massilia; species Massilia sp. MP_M2. Next base: position 601,697 of record NZ_JBCHJF010000002.1, on the reverse strand, counting down.
CCCAGGCGAGCGCCATGGCAAAGCAAACAATTCTGGGGAGGGCCGTCTTGAAACACGCCAACCCGGCATTTTACCGGATTTCGGGCCGCCCAGCCGGATTTCGGGCCGGCCCCTCAAGGTAGGCCAGCACTGCGGCGTGGTCGAGGAAGTAATGACACAGCTCGGGCTGATCGAGGGACCCGTACAGCACCGGCACCAGCTCGTCGAAGCGCGCCACAAGCGCCGGATCGGCGTCGACGTCCAGCACGGTGATGGCAAACGGCAGTGCGGGGGTTTCCAGGGCCTGCAGCGCCGCCAGCATGTCGTCGCATAGGTGGCAATACCCGCGCGCATACAGCGTGAACGACACCGGCAGCGCGGCGGGCACTGCGCGCATCAGGGACGCGGCTTGACCGTCAGGTATTGCGTGGTACCGTCGCGCTGTACCAGCAGCGCCACCGGTTTCGCCTTGTCATGCTTGGCGAGCAAACCGGCGAACTGTTCGACGCTCGTCAGCGGCGTATTGTTCCACTGCAGGAGCACGTCGCCCGGCTCGATGCCGGCGCTGGCCGCGGCGCCCGTTGCGTTCTCGACCAGCACGCCGCCTTCCACGCCCAATTGGCGGCGGTCGGCCTGCGGGATCGCCGCCAAGCTCAAGCCCAGCGCATTGGCGGTCGCGCCTGGCGCCGGTTTTTTCGCTGCGGGTTTGCCGGGCGTCGATTTGTCGTCCTGCAGCTCGACAATCGTGACGGGCACCTCGAGCTGCGCGCCGCGACGCCAGACGGTCACGCTGGCACGGCTGCCGACCTTGGCGGCGCCCACCAGGCGCGGCAGGTCGCGCGTGGTCTCGACCGGCTGCTTGTTGAATGCCAGGATGATGTCGCCGACCTTGATGCCGCCCTTCTCGGCCGGCCCGCCTGCCTCGACCATCGACACCTCGGCGCCGCGCGCCTTGCCCAGGCCCAGCGACTCGGCCACGTCGCGCGTGACTTCGCTGATCTGCACACCCATGCGCCCGCGCGTGACCTTGCCGCTGGCCTTGAGTTGCTCGGACACGCGCGTGACTTCATCGATCGGCACCGCGAACGAGATGCCGTTGTACGCGCCGGACAAGGTGGCGATCTGCGAATTGATGCCAATGACTTCACCGCGCATATTGATCAACGGACCACCCGAGTTGCCGGGATTGACCGCTACGTCGCTCTGGATCAGCGGCAGGTATTCGCCCGTGTCGCGCGACTTGGCCGAAATAATGCCGGCCGTAACGGTGTTTTCGAGGCCGAACGGGGAGCCGATCGCCAGCACCCATTCGCCGACACGGATCTTGCTCGAGTCACCGGTGCGCAGGTACGGCAGGTTGGTGGCCGTCAGCTTGAGCAAGGCGACATCCGAGCGGCGGTCGGTGCCCAGCACCTTGGCCTTGAATTCGCGCCGGTCGGTCAGCGTGACCGTGACTTCGTCGGCGCCCTCGACGACGTGGGCATTGGTCAGCACGAAGCCGTCGCCCGAAATGATGAAGCCGGAACCGACGCCGCGCTGGACTTCGCGCTCTTCTTCGGCATGCGGCGGCCCGCGCCGGCCGCCCCGCTGCGGCATCTGGCCACCGAAGAAGCGGCGCAGGAATTCCTGCATTTCTGCTTCGCCGGGTGCGCCGCCGCGCGTGCTGACACGCTCGGTGGTGCGGATATTCACGACCGCCGGGCCGACCTTGTCGATCACGTCGGTGAAGTCGGGCAAGCCGGTCACGGTGGGTGCGGAAACAGGGGCGGCGCCAGCGGCGTGGGCAGGCGACAGATACAGTGCGGAGGTGCCGGACACAAGCAGTGCCGACAAAAGCAGGCTGGCAGTTTTACTGGTCATGGATTCGCTGTTGAATGGCTAAGATTGACCAAATGGTAAGCCAAAAACGGCGCTTTGTCGCGGCGCCCGGCGTCGCGTGCACGGCGTCCGGGCTGCACTGCCTGGCGGCTCGGTTTGCAGGAAGCGCGACTTACGACGTGCCGGGATTGGCCAGGATCGCCGTCAGGTCAACTGGATCGGTGACGCCATTGCGGCGATTGTCGACGCTGCCCCGGCCGCTGCGGCTGCGCTTGTCGCTGTCGCTGTCGCTGTCGCTGTCGCTGTCGCTGTCGCTGTCGCTGTCGCTGTCGCCGCGATCGGGCGGCACTACCCCCAGCGTCTGTGCCAGACGCGCCGCCAGACGTTCGGCAAAATCGGGGGACACGTCTGGCGCCGGCGTGGCGCGCAGCGCATCCCTGATCAGGTGATATCGATCCCACGCCTCTTTGCCATCCTTCTCTTGAAGTGCGGCAAACGCAAGCTCGGCATCGGCCTGCGGCAACTCGCCATCGACCAGTGCAGAAATATGCGCGCGTAATGTTTCGTTGGTGTCCATCGGGGTGTCTGTCGACGTCGGTATGTTCACGGTGTGTTCAGTGTTAAAGCTGTGTTCGTACGATCCCGCTACCTAGCGTCGTTTGTCAACCGGAAATTCAAGCAAAGGCCGCAATTTTTCGGCAATGACCTCGCGCGCCCGAAAAATACGACTGCGCACCGTACCGATGGGACAGGCCATGACTTCGGATATTTCTTCGTAGCTGAGTCCTTCTATTTCACGCAAGACAATGGCCGTGCGTAGTTCCAGCGGCAGCGCTTCCATGGCCGCGTTCACCGTGTGAGCGATCTGCTTGGTGGCGAGCATTGACTCCGGGGTATTGATGTCACGCAGACTGTCTGCGTCATCGAAGCCTTCGGCGCCTTCGGCATCCGTCTCGGTCGAGGTCGGCGCGCGCCTGCCTTGGGTCACCAGGTAATTCTTGGCCGTATTGATTCCTATCCGATAAAGCCAGGTATAAAACGCGGAATCACCGCGAAAGTGGCGCAGTGCCCGATATGCCTTGATGAACGTTTCCTGCACGACGTCTTCGGCTTCGGCCGGATCATGAACAAGACGCGACACCAGGCGCATCAAGCGGCGCTGGTACTTGGAGACGAGCAAATCGAATGCCTTCTGCTCCCCTGCCTGCACGCGCTCCACCAGCAACTGATCACACTCGCGTTCTGTCGTCACGGACCATGCCCCATTGGCGACCCTCTCCTAAGAGTTGATCTCCTGCAATAAGTTCAAAGTATTTTTGTCGCTTCGTCGTGCGCCCCCTGCGCCAACGACCGCACGGCCACGGACAGCGCACGGAAGTCGCCCGGCGATACGCTGTCGGACAAGACGATGAGCGAGACGGTCTTGCCGGCTGCCGTGCGCAGACGCAGCAGAATGCAGCCAGGCCAGAGCGTCGCCCCAGGCAACAGCGTTACCGCGACACCCGCGGGTATGCGACCGGTTGAGCCTGCTGGTGGCGCTGCGCCTGCCGAATCCACTGCGCGCATCTCTTGTTGTACCGTCAGGCGTAGCTCCCCAAGTCCAGAAATATCAAGGCGGCGCGCCGTTCCAAATCCGTGCAAAAGCACCTGGGAATGGGCCGGTGGGCAAGCCGCGAAAAGGCGACGTGCGCCGACCAGTGGCCACGCCAGCGCCGCGGCGCCGACCAGTGGTGCGAGAGCGCCGAGCCAGCCAAATGCGAAGCGTTCAGGCGTGCCGAGGCCAGCGACGGATGCAGTCGCAAAGAGGGCGCCGCCGAACCCGGCACACAGCCAAACCAGGCGACGCGACGGCCGGACGATGACAGACACCGCACAGTTCATACAACGAGGGAAACAGAAATAGGCTGGATCGACAGGATCTGCTGGCCCGGCGGGCAAGCTGCGGACTTTGCCGCCAGCACCGGAGCATCACCGCTGTAGAACGACAAGCGGGCAACGAACCGGGCTACAGGAAGCGCCCATCCCGTTGGACCGGGATGGGGCTGGTCAAGTTCAGATTTTTGCGAAAACGAGGGTACCGTTGGTACCGCCGAAACCGAACGAGTTCTTCACCGCGTAATCGATCTGCATCTCACGCGCCGTGTTGGCGCAGAAGTCCAGGTCGCACTCGGGATCCTGGTTGAAGATGTTGATCGTTGGCGGCGAGATCTGGTGATGGATCGCCAGTACCGTAAACACCGATTCCAGGCCGCCGGCGCCACCGAGCAGGTGGCCGGTCATCGACTTGGTCGAATTCACGACAATCTTCTTGGCATGGTCGCCAAACACGCGCTTGATGCCGCGCACTTCTGCGGCATCGCCCAATGGCGTCGAGGTGCCGTGCGCATTCACGTACTGCACCTGGTCGGCATTGATACCGGCGTTGTTGAGCGCATTGACCATGCAACGCGCCGCGCCACTGCCATCCTCGACCGGCGAGGTGATGTGGTTGGCGTCCGCGCTCATGCCGAAGCCGATGACTTCAGCATAGATGCGGGCGCCACGCGCGACAGCGTGTTCATACTCTTCGACAACCATGACACCGGCGCCCTCGCCCAGCACAAAGCCGTCGCGGTCGCGGTCCCACGGACGCGAGGCCGTGGCCGGATCATCGTTGCGGGTCGACAGCGCGCGTGCCGAGGCGAAGCCGCCCAGGCCGAGTGGCGACACGGTCGACTCGGCGCCGCCCGCGATCATCACGTCGGCGTCGCCGTATTCGATCAGACGCGCTGCCGCGCCGATGCTGTGCAGGCCGGTGGTGCAAGCGGTAACGATGGCCAGGTTCGGGCCACGCAGGCCGAACTTGATCGAGAGATCGCCCGAAATCATGTTGATAATCGAGGCTGGCACGAAGAATGGCGAAATACGGCGTGCGCCGCGGTTCATGTATTCCTCTTTGGTGGCTTCGATCAGCGGCAAGCCGCCGATGCCCGAACCGATCACCACGCCGATGCGATCTGCATTCTCTTCGGTGACAACCAGGCCCGAATCCTGCAGGGCCTGGATGCCGGCTGCCATGCCGTAATGGATAAAGCTATCCATGTGGCGGCCTTCTTTGCCTGGCAGGTAATCCTCGACGACGAAGTTCTTTACTTCACCAGCGAAGTGGGTCGTGAATTGCGACGCATCAAACTTGGTGATGGCGGCAATACCCGACTTGCCAGCCAGCGCTGCATCCCACGCTTCGGTAACAGTGTTACCGATTGGCGAAATGCAACCCAGGCCAGTGACGACGACACGGCGGTTGCGTGAACGACTCAAGCGATTCTCCCAAAAACTGTAAAGCGACTACCCAAGCCCCGACTTACGCTTTGACGTGCGCGGTGGCGTAGTCGATGGCTTGCTTGACGGTGGTGATTTTCTCAGCCTGTTCGTCAGGGATTTCCATTTCGAACTCATCTTCCAGAGCCATCACCAGCTCGACGGTGTCCAGCGAGTCAGCACCGAGGTCGTCAACGAACGAGGATTCGATTTTGATGTCGGCTTCAGCAACACCCAGTTGCTCAGCGACGATTTTTTTAACGCGTTGTTCGATATCCGACATGTTGTAGCTCCATTAAGGTATGTGTTGCGGAAAGTGCGCGCATTTTATCAGGTTTGCGACCTGAAAAACTATTTTCGGCGACTGCGCCTAACTCGCCGGAAAGTCCTGCTAAAAGTCGGGATTGCACCCATATCGTCCTGTTCAAACGGGGCCAATTAGCGTGCAATCCTTCCCTTTATTCGTGCTGATTCCTTACGCGATGCCTAATATACTTAATTCATGTACATGCCGCCGTTCACGTGCAGCTCGGTGCCCGTGATGTAGGCCGCTTGCGCTCCAGCCAGGAACGCCACCGCATGCGCGATGTCCTCCGGCTGGCCTAGGCGGCCCAGCGGAATCTGGGTCAGCAGTGCAGCGTGCTGGTCGTCGCCCAGCGACTTGGTCATGTCGGTATCGATGAAACCCGGCGCGACGCAATTGACGGTGATGTTGCGGCTGCCGATCTCGCGCGCCAGCGCGCGGGTCATGCCGGCCACGCCGGCCTTGGCAGCGGCATAGTTCATCTGGCCCGGGTTACCCGCTGCGCCCACCACCGACGTGATGTTGATGATGCGGCCCGCCTTGGCCTTCATCATCCCGCGCAGCACCAGACGCGACAGACGGCCGACTGCGGTCAGGTTGGTGGCGATCACGCCATCCCACTCGTCATCCTTCATGCGCATGGCCAGGTTGTCCTGGGTGATGCCGGCATTGTTCACGAGGATCGACAGGCTGCCGAATTCCTTCTGCACATCCGCCACGACGGCCGCGCAGCGCTCGCTGTCGAGCACGTTCAGGACGACGCCCTTGCCGCCGAACGGCGCCAGGTAGTCCGAGATCGCCTGCGCGCCGGCGTCGCTGGTGGCAGTGCCGACGACTTTCGCGCCCTGGCGTGCCAGTTCGAGAGCGATGGCCTTGCCGATGCCGCGCGATGCGCCGCTGATCAGGGCGACTTGATTTTCCAGATTCATGGTGATCCTCTTGTTGGGGTTAGTGGTGCAGCGCCGGCATCACGCCTTGAACGTGGCCAGCACGCGCTCCAGCGCAGCCTGGTCGACCAGCGCTTCGCCGACCAGCGCCGGATCGATGCGCTTGGCCATGCCCACGAGGGTCTTGCTCGGTGCGCATTCGATCACCTGCGTGACACCGTCCTGCGCCATCTTCTGCATGGTCTCGACCCAGCGTACCGGTCCGGCGGCCTGGCGCACCAGCGCATCCTTGATCTGCTCCGGATCGCTCAGCACAGCGACATCGACGTTGTTGATGACCGGGATCTGCGGCGCGGCAAAGGTCAGCGTGCGCATGTACTCGCGCAGGCGGTCGGATGCGGGTTTCAGCAGCGACGAGTGAAACGGCGCCGAAACCGACAGCTTCATGGCGCGCTTGGCGCCCTTGGCCTTGGCGATCTCGCAGGCGCGCTCGACCGCAGCGGTGTGGCCGGCGATCACGATCTGGGTCGGTTCGTTGAAGTTGACCGCTTCGACGACCTCGCCCTGTGCGGCTTCGGCACAGACCGCGCGCACATCGTCGGCTTGCAGGCCGAGGATGACGGCCATGCCGCCCTGCCCGACCGGTACCGCGTCCTGCATCGACTGCGCGCGAAAGCGCACCAGCGGCACGGCGTCGGCAAACGGGATGACGCCAGCGGCAACCAGCGCCGAGTATTCGCCCAGGCTGTGGCCGGCAACGACTGCCGGCACCGGGCCGCCGGCCGCGATCCAGGCGCGGTACACGGCCACGGCGGCGGTCAGCATGACCGGCTGGGTGTTGGTGGTGAGATCGAGGTTTTCTTTCGGGCCGTCGGCGATCAGGCGCTGCAGATCAACACCGAGGGCATCGGAGGCTTCTTGCACGGTCTGGTCGACAACCGGGTTGCCGGCGAAACCGTTCAACATGCCCACTGCCTGGGCGCCTTGTCCGGTAAACAGGAATGCGAAGTGACTCATCGTGATATGTCCGTAGTAATTGGTTCTTGGGTGTGCCGCCGGTGAGCGCGACGCGGTGTGCGACTCGTTACATGCGCGCCAGCACGGCGCCCCAGGTAAAGCCGCCGCCGACGCCTTCCATCAGCACGTTCTGGCCCGGCTTGATGCGGCCATCGCGCACCGCCTGGTCAAGCGCCAGCGGAATCGAGGCGGCCGAGGTATTGCCGTGCTCATTGACGGTGACGACCATTTTTTCCAGCGGCAGGCCGAGCTTTTTGGCGGTGCCGTTCATGATGCGGATATTGGCCTGGTGTGGCACCAGCCAGTCGATCTGGTCCGGCGTGACGCCGGCGGTATTGAGCACTTCGTGCGCGACTTTCTCGAGCACCGACACGGCCAGCTTGAATACCGCCGGGCCGTCCATGTGCAGGAAACCGCTGCCGGCAACCGCGCCGCCAGCCAGGTTGCCAGGGATCGACAGGATGTCGGCATGACTGCCGTCGGCGTGCAGTTTGGTCGCCAGGATGCCCGGCTCGTTCGACACTTCGAGCAGCACCGCGCCGGCGCCGTCGCCGAACAGCACACAGGTGCCACGGTCGTTGAAGTCGACGATGCGCGAGAAAATCTCGGACCCGATCACGAGCACGCGCTTGTGGTTGCCGGCGCGGATGAACGCGTCGGCCGTTGACAAGGCGTAGACGAAGCCGCTGCAGACCGCCTGCACGTCGAAGGCGGCGCTGCCATTGGCCATGCCCAGCTTTTGCTGGACGATGCAGGCCGTGCTCGGGAAGCTGCCGTGGAAGTCGGGGGTCGAACTGGCGACGATGACGAGGTCGACGTCGCTCGCCTGGCGGTCGGCCATGGCGAGCGCCCGGCGCGCGGCGTGCACGGCGAGGTCAGACGAGAGTTCGTCGGCAGCGGCAAAGTGGCGCGCCTCGATGCCGCTGCGGGTAACGATCCATTCGTGCGACGTCTCGACACCCTGCGCGGCCAGCCGCTTGGCCAGTGCTTCATTGGTGACACGATTGGCCGGCAGGTAGCTGCCGGTGCCGGTGATTTTGCTGTACAGGGTCATTGCTTCACCATCCGCTCGGTTATTGCGCCTGGCGCTCGATCGTGGACACGGGTTCAAGCACCGGCATGGGCGCTTCGGCAGCGCCCGTTGAATTCGGCATCAGCTCGGTAATTAGTGCCGACAACTGTTCTTGCACATTATTGTGCGCGGCCTCGTAGGCACGCTTGATCGCCCATTCGAACGAATAGGCGTTGGCGCCACCGTGGCTCTTGAACACCAGGCCCTTCAGGCCCAGCAGACCGGCGCCATTGTAGCGTTCCGGATTGAGTTTCTTCAGGGCCTTGCGTGCGAACACGGCGCCGACCATCGACATGATGTCGCCCTTGAACGTCGTCTTCATGAACCGCGACAGGCCTTCGATCGCCTTGAGCATCACGTTGCCGACGAAACCGTCGCAGACGACGACGTCGACGGTGCCCTTGAAAATATCATTGCCTTCGACGTTGCCGTAGAAATTGAGCTTGCCGCGGGCCGCATCGTCGCGCAGCAGCACGCCGGTGGCCTTGACCACCTCGTTACCCTTGATGTCTTCAGTGCCCACATTGAGCAGGCCAATGGTCGGGCGGGGAATACCTTCGATGGCCGAGCACAGCACCGAGCCCATGATGGCGAACTGGTGCAGGTGATGCGGTTCGCAATCGACGTTCGCACCCAGGTCCAGGATGTAGGTCGGGCCATTCTTCTGGTTCGGCATGATCGAGCAGATCGCCGGACGGTCGACGCCGGGCATCGTCTTGAGCACATAGCGCGAGACGGCCATCAGGGCGCCGGTGTTGCCGGCCGAGACGCAGGCATTGGCACTGCCGTCTTTCACCAGCTCGATCGCCACGCGCATCGACGAATCCTTCTTGCGGCGCAGGGCCACTTCGATCGGATCGTCCATCGCGACGATTTCGGACGCGTGCTTGATCGTGAGACGCGGCAATTTGTCCGCGTGGTGTTTCTTGAGTTCTGCGCGCAGCACGTCTTCGACGCCCACGAGCACGAGCTCGGCGTCATCCTGCTTTTTCAGGAACGAGATTGCTGCCGGAATGGTTACTGACGGGCCGTGATCGCCACCCATGCAGTCAATGGAAATTTTTATGGTCATGTATTGGGAATGCCGCGGCTCACACAGGACTGGCGGCCAGATGGGATCGATTCGTCGCCAGGAGGCGCACAGGATCCGCGCTGCTCAACATGACGGGGCGAAACGCATGCCCGTGATGCAGAAAATGCCTGAGCAGATGCCAAAGAAAAAGCGGCGCCACGCAGATAACATACGTTGCGCCGCTTTCATGGTTCTAAAAGCCAGGACGTCGATTACTCGTCGTTTTTGGTCTTCAGAACTTTGCGACCACGGTAGAAACCGTTCGGGCTGATGTGGTGACGCAGGTGCGTTTCGCCGGTGGTTGGCTCGACTGCCAGGTTTGGTGCAACCAGGAAGTCGTGCGAACGGTGCATACCGCGCTTCGATGGGGATTTTTTATTCTGCTGAACAGCCATGATAACTCCTAATACTAAGTTCTAAAATTTTAACACATTCGACGTGCAACGATTTGCGCATCGAGTATCCCAGCAGCAATCTTCAAGGAACTCCCCCGGGATTGCCGACACGTTTCCGTCTACTTCTACTACCAATGCCATACTCGAGCGCTGCACGCGTCTGACACATTCTTTGCAAATTTTGGGCGACATTCTTTCTACGCTGCCGCCACCGTACTGCGAAACCGATCCTGCTATGTTTGGTACTAATTCATTCTGTCTTGATATTCTTGAGGCCGGCAAATGGCGACGGCTTCTGGTTCTTCAGGCTGTCGAGCAGCTTCGTTTCTGGGCAGACATCGTGCTTTGGCGACTGCGGCAAGGCCAGCAGGGCTTCGTCTTCGAGCAACTGGCGAATATCGCAGGTGCGGCTGCCGACGATGACGTCGATGCTATCGTCGTCGAGAACGATCTCGATGGCATCGGCCTCTTCGTCATCCTTGCCCAGCACCAGCATGGTCGACGAATCGATCTCGTAATCCATGGGCTGCAAGCAACGCTGGCATTCCAGCTTCACGTGACCGGCGACCTCGAGGGTCAGCGACGGGTAACCGTGACGTGTTTGGCCACCTTGCATCGTCCAACGGATGTCACCGCCTTTTTCGGAACTCTCTTCGGCCAACCGGGCCATCTCGACCAGGGGCGTGCTGCCTTCACGAAAACCATCGCTCTTGCAAAACTCGAAGGCATCAATGATGAAAGCGCTCATTTAGAAAGTCGTCCCGGAAAACCTGCGATAATAGCAGGCTTTTCACCGCAGCGCCATGAAACTGTGGCTTCGCTGTCGATTTATCCCGAGGGCCGCATGTTACCAAGTTCCACCCCGCCCCGCCTGATCCTCGCCTCGAGCTCGGCGTACCGGCGCGAATTGCTGGGCCGGCTCGGCCTGCCGTTCGAGGCGATCGCACCCGATCTCGATGAGACCCCGCTGCCAGGCGAAACGCCGCCAGCGACCGCGCTGCGACTGGCGCGTGCCAAGGCCAAGGCCGTGGCGCGCCTGCATCCGGGCGCGCTTGTGATCGGCTCCGACCAGGTCGCCACCCTCGACGATCTGCAGATCGGCAAGCCGGGCGACCATGCGCGCGCGCTGGCGCAGCTGCAACTGATGCGCGGCCGTGAAGTCGTGTTTCATACGGCCCTTTGCCTGTGGGACGGGCGCGTCGTCGCACCTGCTGCTGCCGTCCAGGTGGAGAATGTGCAGGTGCGCGTGCGCTTTCGCGACCTGCCGGATGCCGAGCTCGATGCCTACCTGCGCATCGAGCAGCCATACGACTGCGCCGGCAGCGCCAAGAACGAAGGCCTGGGGATTGCCTTGATCGACCACATTCACTCGCTTGACCCGACCGCCCTCACCGGCTTGCCGCTCATTGCCCTGACCGGCATGCTGCGGCGCGCCGGCGTGCGCTTCTTCGGCACCTGATTACTCACCTGAAACGACCATGCCCGGCACCCTGTACCTGATTCCCAATACCCTCGGCCCACTCGACGCCGCGTCCGGCTGCCTGAACGGCCTGCTGCCCACGCAGGTGCAAGCACTGACCAGCTCGCTCGACTACTTCGTCGCCGAAAACGCCAAAACTGCACGTGCATTTTTGAAACTGATCGCCATCGACCATCCATTGGCCAAGCCGCTGCAGGAAATCGAGATCGCCGAACTGAACGTGAACACGCCGGCCGCGGCGCTGACGCAGTTGCTGGCGCCACTGCTGGCAGGGCGCGATGCGGGCCTGGTGTCGGAAGCGGGCGTGCCGGCCGTGGCCGATCCCGGCGCCGACCTCGTGCGCCTGGCGCATCAGCACGGGATTGCCGTGCGGCCGCTGGTGGGCCCGTCGTCGCTGCTGCTGGCCGTCATGGCCAGCGGCTTGAATGGCCAGAGCTTTGCTTTCAACGGCTACCTGCCGACCGACGCGGCGCTGCGCACGAAACGCATCCGCGAGCTGGAAACCCGCTCACGCGGCGAACGCCAGACGCAACTTTTCATCGAGACGCCGTACCGCAATGGCGCGATGCTCGAGGCACTGGTAGCGGGTTGCCAGCCGGGTACGCTGGTATGCGTGGCGACCGACCTGTCGCTGCCGAGCGAATCGGTGCGCACCATGACGGCCGCGAAGTGGAAAGCGGCGCTGGGGGCGAACAAGGGGCCGGACTTCCACAAGAAGCCGACCGTGTTCCTGCTGCTGGGGCAATAAGGGAGCGGTCGAACCTTGGAAGCACTGATTAATTCATGGCTGCGGACTGGGCGCGGAAAATAGCCACCCTGCGGCGTTGCAAATTCTCGCAATCGCCCGCTATTGCTGCGATTTGCGCCTTGCATGGTGGCTTTTTCCGCAGCCAATTCCATCCCCCAGAATAAATCAGTACTTCCCTAGTGCACGTCGTGGGTCAGTTCACGGACCCAGTCGAACGCCGCCAGTTCAATCTCGCGCACCTCGGCCACCGTCAGGCCGATCTTTTTGAGTTCGGCACTGAGCTTGCGGCCACCTTGCGCGGCTTCGAGCAATTCGGCGATGCGCAGCATCGTGCCGAAGTCACCATCACGGTCGATCAGCGCGTCGCGCACGTCATGCGCGATCTCGACGTGCACGAGGATCTCGGCCATCCGCACCGAAAACAGCGCTTCGGCCAGCGACATGATGCCCACGGTGAAGGCGCGGTCGGCGCTGGCCGTGTCGCCGGGGCGCACGCGCAATGTCATCAGTTCGAGCAGCTTGCCACGCGTGGTGGCCAGTTGCAGCAACGGTGAATCGAGCGAGACTTGTGCACCCGCGGCCGTGTAGAGCAGGATCTGCAGCCAGCGGCCCAGCTGGCGCCGGCCCAGCACCGCCAGCGCCTGCGCCAGCGATTCGATGCGCGGACCCGGCACCGCGCGGCTATTGACCAGCCGCAGCAGGTTCAGGCTGACCAGGGCGTCGCGCTTGACGGCCGTCTCGATGGCCTGGTTGTCGGCATTGGAATTGATCAGCTCCAGCAAACGCAGCAGCACGACTTCGGTCGGGGCGATCTTGCGGCCGCTGAGAATCACGGGCCGCGCAAAATAATATCCCTGGAAGTATTCGAAACCGAGTTCCATGCACAGGTTGAACTCGTCGATTGTCTCGACTTTTTCAGCCAGCAGGCGCTTGCCGGTCTTTTTCAGTGACGCGACCAGATCCCCCAGCGCATCCGGGGCCACGCCCTTGATGTCGACCTTGATGATGTCGATCAGCGAAATGAGCTGATCGAGTTCGCGCGAATGCTCGATGACATCGTCGACGGCAAACTTGAAGCCGAGGTTTTTCAGTTCGGCCACCCGCGCCAGCAACTCCGGCGTTGGCTTGACGGTTTCCAGGATTTCCAGGATGACTTTGTGCGGCTGCAGGAAGCGCACGAAGTCGCTCATCAGTACGACGGCGTCGACGTTGACGAATGCGAGCTGCTCGCCCACGACCTGCTCCATACCGAGCTGGGATGCATGCGAAATGACGGCGGCTGTGGCTGCGGCGCCATCGGTCAGCTTGGCGTCTTCGTCCTCGCCGGCGGCGCGAAACAGCAGCTCGAACGCCAGCAACTGCTGGTCGCGCCCGAGAATGGGTTGCCGTGCGAGGAAAAAATCGTCAGACGGCACCAAGACCGCTGCCGTTGCATCAGCATGCATTGAAATATTACTCCTGGAAACTGTCGCGGCGAACGGCTGCGCGCCGGCGGCACGCACAAGCGCACCACCTATAGCGACTATACTACAAAAATGCCAATCTTAGCATTTCGACATCGAAACAAACGCTAGCTGCGACCGCCACCCTGGCGGGTGCGCCCGGTGCGTGGTGCGCCCGGCGTTGCCGGGCGATCGCCTCCGGTACGCGGTGCACGCGGTGGACGCGGGGTGGCCTGCGCGCCATCGCGGGCAGCAGCATCCGGCGCGGCGCGCGATGGCGCGCGGGGTGCGGCGTTGCGTGGCGCAGCATTCTTTGGCGCACTCGTGCGCGGTGCAGCGCCCGGCCGGACCGCGTCCTGCGTTGGCCGGCCCGTACCCGTACGCGATGGCTTGACCGGCACTGCCGGCTCGTCACCTTCGCGCGGCATGACTTGGCCCGGCAGGCGCAGACTGCCCTTGCCCGACAGCGGGCTGGCGCGGCGCGCATTGCCAATCGGCTGGCGCGGCAGGCCGGCAGCGCCATCGGTGCGGCTGGCGCTACGGCCCAGCGCCGTACCGGTGACCTGGGTACCCTTCTCGATCGTGAAGCGCGCGCCGGCATCCTTGCCCAGCACCCGCACCAGATACGGCAGCACTTCGCGCAGGATCGGCTCGAGCGTGTATGGCGGGTTCAGGATGAACATGCCGGAGCTGTGCAAACCGGTGCCGTCCGGCGTCGGGGTCTGGATCGTCAGTGTGACGTTCAGCCATTCCTTGGCCGGCACGCGCTTCAGGCGATCGGCAAACTGGCGCGATTCCATGCGCTGCAGCACCGGATACCAGACTGCGTAGATGCCGCTCGGGAAGCGCACCAATGCATCGTCGAGCGCTTCCTTGACGCGCTTGTAGTCATCCTTGACCTCGTACGGCGGGTCGATCAGCACCAGCGCGCGGCGCGACGGTGGCGGCAGCAAGGCCTTCATGCTGTCGAAGCCGTCGCCCCGGTCGATCATCACGCGGCGGCCGCGCGAGCGCTCGCCCTGCTCGGCCTTGTGGGCGTCGAGCTTGCGGAAGTTATCGGCCAGGATCTTGCAATCGGCAGGATGCAGCTCGAACAGGCGCAGGCGATCCTGCTCGCGCGCCATCTGCTCGGCGACATACGGCGAGCCCGGGTAGTAGCGCATCTTGCCGCTCGGGTTCATGCCCTTGATCAGGTCGAGGTATTCCTTCAGCGGCGCCGGAACGTCAGTGAGCGTCCACAGCGGGCCGATGCCGGTATCGAATTCGGCGGTCTTGGTCGACTGAAAACTGTCGAGTGCGTACACGCCGGCGCCCGAGTGGGTATCGATATAGGTATACGCCGCATCCTTCTGGTTCATGTAATGGTGCAGTTGCACCTGGATGAAGTGCTTGAGGACATCGGCGTGGTTACCCGCGTGGAAGGCGTGGCGGTAGCTCAACATAAGCTGGAATTCCTAAAAGTGACGTTGCCGCGCGAAACTGGCGGCGATATTAGGCACCATTATCCACTACAACCGGGCCCGGCTGGGAATCGGCGCTATTTGCTCTCGACATAAAAAAGGCCGCAACCCTCGTGAGGTTGCGGCCAGCACGACATCAATGTGCGTGTCAGGCGACTTTCTTTTCTTCAAAGAACTGTTCGTCCTCGGTGGAGCCGTGCAGCGCCGTGGTCGAACTCTGGCCCTGCTGGATCGCCTGGGTCACGGCGTCGAAGTAGCCGGTGCCCACTTCGCGCTGGTGCTTGACGGCCGTGAACCCTTTCTCGGCGGCGGCGAACTCGGCCTCTTGCAACTCGACGAAGGCCGACATGCCGGTGCGGGCATAGCCATGGGCCAGGTTGAACATGCCGTAATTGAGCGAGTGGAAGCCGGCCAGCGTGATGAACTGGAACTTGTAGCCCATCGCGCCCAGCTCGCGCTGGAACTTGGCGATGGTGGCATCGTCCAGGTTCTTTTTCCAGTTGAACGAAGGCGAGCAGTTATAGGCCAGCATCTTGCCCGGGAATTTGGCGTGGATCGCATCGGCAAAGCGGCGCGCGAACTCGAGGTCGGGCTTGCCGGTTTCGCACCAGACCAGATCGGCAAACGGCGCATAGGCCAGGCCACGCGAAATGGCTTGCTCGACGCCCGGCTGGACGCGGTAGAAACCTTCGACCGTGCGCTCGCCGGTACAGAATTGTTTGTCATTGGCGTCGACGTCGGACGTGAGCAGGTCGGCCGCTTCGGCATCGGTGCGCGCAATCACGAGCGTCGTGGTGCCCATCACGTCGGCCGCCAGGCGGGCCGCGTTGAGTTTCTCGATGGCTTCGCGGGTTGGCACCAGCACTTTGCCGCCCATGTGGCCGCATTTCTTGACCGACGCCAGTTGATCCTCGAAGTGCACGCCTGCTGCGCCGGCTTCGATCATCGACTTCATCAGCTCGTAGGCATTGAGCACGCCGCCGAAACCGGCTTCGGCATCGGCCACGATCGGTGCGAAGTAATCGATGTCGTCCTTGCCTTCCGACCACTGGATCTGGTCGGCGCGCTGGAACGTATTGTTAATGCGGCGCACGACCAGCGGCACCGAATTGGCCGGATACAGCGACTGGTCAGGATACATTTCGCCGGCGGCGTTGGCGTCGCCTGCCACTTGCCAGCCCGACAGATAAATCGCCTTCAGGCCGGCTTTCACCTGCTGCATGGCCTGGTTGCCGGTCAGCGCGCCCAGAGCGTTCACATACGGCTCATCGTTGACCAGGTTCCACAGCTTCTCGGCGCCGCGCGCGGCCAGCGTGTGCTCGATGCGCACCGAACCGCGCAGACGCACCACATCGGCGGCGGTGTAATTGCGCACGACACCTTTCCAGCGTGGATTGGTGTCCCAGTCTTGCTGCAGTTCGGCGATTTGCTGTTCACGGGTAGTCATGGTGTGTTCTCCTGAAGGTGGTAAGACGTTTGATGAAGAATGCGAATCCGTTGAGATCATCATAAGGCCGTTTGTGCGCGGCACCATCAGTCTTCTATAAGACATACGACTGAAATTTTTATGATTAATATCAATCACTTGGACTCAAGATATCATGATGCGAAATGAAATTTCTCACGGTGGTAACTAGAGACCCTGCTGGAATGCTGCACATTCCACATCGCACGACGATCATTTCGCATCCTGAAATGTCGCGTCTTATTTCCCGTCAAGAAACGACAAAGGGCGCGGCAATTGCCGCGCCCTTTTCATCACCACCAAAGCGGCTTACTTCGCCAGTTCGACCGTCTGCTCGCCGAAGGTCAGCTCGCTACCCCGCACACGGACCGGAATCACGTCCTTTGGTCCGAAGCGGCCCGACAGGATCGCTTTCGACAGCGGATTTTCGATCTGCTGCTGGATCGCACGCTTGAGCGGCCTTGCGCCATACACCGGGTCGTACCCTGCTTCGGCAATCTTCTGCAACGCCTCTTCGTCGATGTCGAGCGTCATGTCCATCTTGGCCAGGCGCGCTTCCAGGATCTGCAACTGGATACGGGCGATGGCGCCGATGTTCTTTTCATCGAGCGCATGGAACACGACAATCTCGTCGATGCGGTTGATGAACTCGGGGCGGAAGTGCCCGCGTACCTCGGCCATCACCGCCATCTTCACCACGGCCGGCTCATCGCTCTCCATCGTCTGGATCCGGTGCGAACCGAGGTTCGACGTCATCACGATCACCGTGTTCTTGAAGTCGACGGTACGGCCCTGGCCATCGGTCATGCGACCATCGTCCAGCACCTGGAGCAGCACGTTGAACACGTCCGGGTGCGCCTTTTCGATCTCGTCGAGCAGGATAACGCTGTAGGGTTTGCGTCGCACGGCTTCGGTCAGGTAACCGCCCTCTTCATAGCCCACATAGCCCGGTGGCGCGCCGATCAGACGGGCCACCGAATGCTTCTCCATGAATTCACTCATGTCGATGCGGATCATCGCGTCCTGGGTATCGAACAGGAAGCCGGCCAGCGCCTTGCACAGCTCGGTCTTACCGACACCGGTGGGACCCAGGAACATGAACGAGCCATACGGGCGATCCGGGTCGGACAGGCCCGCGCGCGAGCGACGGATCGCATCCGACACCGCTTCGATCGCTTCATCCTGGCCCACGACACGCTTGTGCAGCTCGTCCTCGATGTGCAGCAGCTTGTCGCGCTCGCCCTGCAGCATGCGCGCGACCGGGATGCCCGTCGATCGCGACACCACTTCGGCGATTTCCTCGGCCCCGACCTGCGTACGCAGCAGCTTGGGCTTCTGGCCGTCGAGCTCGGCGCGCGCGGTGCTCGCTTCTGCGTCACGCAGCTGGGCTTCGAGTTCCGGCAGGCGGCCATATTGCAGCTCGGACGCCTGCTGCCAGTTGCTCTGGCGGCGCGCTTCTTCCATCTGGTAGCGGAGGCGCTCGATCTCTTCCTTGATGTGCGTGGTGCCCTGCACCGCGGCCTTCTCGGCTTTCAGGATTTCTTCGAAGTCGTTGTACTCGCGCTCCAGGCGCGTGATTTCGTCGCCCAGCAGCTCGAGGCGGCGCTGCGACGCTTCGTCGGTTTCGCGGCGCACAGCTTCGCGCTCGATCTTCAGCTGGATCATGCGCCGCTCGAGGCGGTCCATGACTTCGGGCTTCGAATCGATCTCGATCTTGATCTTGGCCGCCGCTTCATCGATCAGGTCGATGGCCTTGTCGGGCAGGAAGCGGTCGGTGATGTAGCGGTGCGACAGCTCGGCCGCCGCGATGATCGCCGCGTCGGTGATGTCGACCTGGTGGTGCAGCTCGTATTTCTCTTGCAGCCCGCGCAGGATGGCAATCGTCGCCTCGACACTGGGCTCGTCGACAATGATCTTCTGGAAGCGGCGCTCGAGCGCGGCGTCCTTTTCGACATACTTGCGGTACTCGTCGAGGGTGGTCGCGCCGACGCAGTGCAGCTCGCCGCGCGCCAGCGCTGGCTTGAGCATATTGCCGGCATCCATCGCGCCTTCGGCCTTGCCAGCCCCGACCATCGTGTGCAGCTCATCAATGAAGACGATCGTCTGGCCTTCGTCCTGGGCCAGCTCTTTCAGCACGCTTTTCAGGCGCTCTTCGAATTCGCCGCGAAACTTCGCACCGGCCAGCAGCGACGCCATGTCGAGCGACAGCACGCGTTTGCCCTTGAGCGAATCGGGCACTTCGCCATTGACGATACGCTGGGCCAGGCCTTCGACGATGGCGGTCTTGCCCACGCCCGGCTCACCGATCAGCACCGGGTTGTTCTTGCTGCGACGCTGCAGCACCTGGATCGCGCGCCGGATTTCATCGTCGCGGCCGATGACCGGATCGAGCTTGCCGGCACGGGCGCGCTCGGTCAGGTCGAGCGTGTATTTCTTGAGCGATTCGCGCTGGCCTTCGGCTTCGGGCGAATTGACGCCCTCCCCACCGCGCACCGCCTGGATCGCCGACTCGAGCGACTTCTTCGCCAGCCCGTTTTCACGTGCCAGGCGGCCGGCGTCGGACTTGTCTTCCAGTAGCGCCAGCAGGATCATTTCGGACGAGACGAAGCCGTCGCCGCGCTTTTGGGCTTCGCGATCGGCCAGGTTCAGCAGGCCCATCAGGTCGCGCCCGACCTGCACGTTGCCGCCGGTACCGGTGACCTTTGGCTGGCGCTCGAGCGAGGCCTTCAGGGCATTGGACAGCGCACCGACGTTCACGCCGGCGCGCTGCAGCAGCGAGCGCGCACTGCCGTCGTCCTGGTTCAACAGCGCCACCAGCAGGTGGACCGTTTCAATGTATTGATTATCGTTGCCGACCGCCAGGCTCTGGGCATCCGCCAGCGCTTCCTGGAGCTTGGTCGTCAGTTTATCTTGTCGCATGGTGTGACTCCTGAGTTGGTGCTTGGTTGCGATACAAGATTGGGATGACGGGATGCTTTTCAAGCGCGCTGTCGCGCCCGGCGTAAGAAAAATACCTACAAGAAAGGACGCAGTTAGCTGTCAGATAACTTTGACTCCGGCATCGGACCGGCTGCCTGCAGGTCGCGCACGTTCTTTTGAACGGCAATCACGGCAAACAGCGACAGTGCAAACGACATCGCATAAAAGCCTTTCTCGCTCAGCGCCAGCGTGGCGTTGACGAGGCCGATGCCCAGCAGCCCGATCGATGCTGCCAGTGAAAACCAGCACAGCGATGAATACAGGCCCGTGACCGGCAAGCCTTCGGCGCGGTCGCGCACCGTCTTTTGCAGTGAAATGGCGGCGAACAGGCCGTACAGCAGCAGCACCAGGTAGTAGCCTTTTTCATTGAGCAGCATCTGGGCGTTCCAGAGACCGATCAGATAGGCGGCCATGCCGATGATGAGCGCGCCCCACGAGGCGCCGACGAAGGCCGCGGTCGGCCGATAGTTGGTATTCATGAACGAGCTCCTGTGCATTTACTGGACGGAAACTTTAGCATGCTTCAACCGGGCCATTTGTGCGTTGTCAGGGAAAACCGCCGAGCGCTGCCGACTTTACCCGCGCAGGGTACGCAGCAGCGCAAAACCGGCCATGCAGCACAGCAGCGCGCCGATCAGGTGCAAGGCCGTGTGCGCGAGCGCCCAGCCGATCTCGCCACGCTGGAGCAGCGTCATCGATTCGCCACTAAAACTGGAGAAGGTCGTCAAGCCACCCAGGAAACCGGTGACGATGAACAGGCGCCAGTGCGGCGCCAGCCCCGGCTGGTCGGCAAAGAACGCGAGCGCGCAGCCGATCATCAAACCACCGAGCAGGTTGGCCGCCAGTGTGCCGATCTGGACAAAGCCGTGCAGGCTGCCCAGCCACAGGCCGAGCCCCCAGCGTAGCCAGGCGCCAATCGCCGCGCCGAGCCCGACTGCCAGGAAATTCAGCGGACTTGCCATCGCGCACGCGCCGAGTCGTCCGTCACGCGCGCATCGACCCAGCGCGCGCCCTCCGGCGTGTCTTCTTTCTTCCAGAACGGCGCGTCGGTCTTGAGGTAATCCATGATGAATTCGCAGGCCGCGAACGCATCGCCCCGATGCGCAGCGGTGACGGCCACGAGCACGATCTGGTCGAGCGGCAGCAGCGGCCCCACACGGTGGATGACCAAGGTGGCGAACAGCGGCCAGCGCGCGGCGGCCTGGGCGGCGATATCGTCGAGCGCTTTCTCGGTCATGCCGGGATAGTGCTCGAGCTCCATCGCGGCGACCTGCGCGCCGTCGTTCAGATCGCGCACGGTGCCAACGAATGTGACGACAGCGCCCACGCGGGCATCGCCCTCGCGCAGGCGCGCCACTTCGATGCCGAGGTCGAAGTCGCCGGTTTGTACACGCACGTGGTTCATGAGGCCGCCTTCGGCTGCCGCAGCATCAGGCATTCGATCCGCGTTTCGGTGCGCACGTCGGCCAGTGCCGGCAGCGCCAGCAGCGCGTGCAGTTCGGTTGTATTGCCGCCCGGCCTCTGGCCCGACTTGAGGGAGCTTTGCAGCACCTCGACCTGCAAGCGCAGGCGATCGCGCGCAAATTCGGCGCCGCTGTCGATGCCGGCGGCGATCTCGAGGCGCAGCAGGTCGTTCAACAGGCGTGGCCGGTTTTCCTCGAGCTGGCGCGCATACGCGGCGCGATCGCCTTCGAGCGCAGCCAGCGCCGCGTCGAACCGCTTCTGCAGGATCGGCTCGTAACCGCCGTCGACCGGGGCCAGCGCAGCCCAGCGGGCGCGCCAGTCGTCGCCCTGCGTATGGGTGCCGGCATTGCTGCCGGGATCGGCCAGCGCTGTTTCGAGCGCCTGGATCAGGCGCAGCTTGTCGCGCACGACGCCGGCCAGGACCGTGTCGGCGGCGCGGCGCACCTGCGCCACCTGCGCCTGCACCTGGGCCACGGCGGCCTGGTAACGCCCCTCGATGCGCGCCTCGTGGGCGCGTGGCACCGGACCAATTGTCTGCCATTCGGCGGCCGCTTCGCGCAGCAACCTGGCCACGTTCGACGGCGTGGCGTCAAGCGCCGCCGCTTCGAGGCGGGCGCACAGCGCTTCCTTGGCCGCTTCGTGGGTGCGCCGTTCGCTGTCGGCGGCGTGCGCATGGTCCTTGCGGGCCGCAAACAGCGCGTCGCAGGCGGCGCGGAAACGCTGCCACAACGCCTGCTCGGCCTTGCGTTCGAGCGGCAGTGCGCGCGCATGCTCTTGCCAGCGGCTCTGCAACTCGCGCAGCAGATCGATTGCGTGCCGCTCGTTCGGGTCGAGCTTGTGGACTTCTTCGATCAGTTGTTCGCGCACGGCCACTTCGACCTTGCGCTGGTTTTCCAGCGGGCGCTGCAGCGTGGTCAGCGCCTCGGCGAACAGGCCGTCGAGACGTTTCTTTTCCTTGCGATCGACCGCGCCCAGATGGCTCCAGGCCGTGCGCAGGCGCTGGACGGTGGCCGACACGTGCTTCCAGTCGGCGTTGTCCTGCTGCAGGCGGGCGATTTCGGCCTGGGCTTCGTCGACCAGCGCCTGGCCGCGCGCGGCATTCGCGTGGCGCTCGTCGGCCAGCTGGCGAAAATGCGCGGCGGCTGGCGCGTAGGCAGCGCTGCAGGCGGCGTCAAAGCGCTCCCACAGGCTGCGCGGCGCCGTGCCGGACAAGGTGTCGAGCGCCTTCCAGCGCTCGCGCATGCTGCCGACCTTCTTGGCCAGTTCGCCCATCGCCAGGCTCTGCGTGGCCAGCGTCTCGACCGTCTTGATCAATTCTTCGCGCGACACGTTGCCACCCCAGCGCGCCCAGTCCGACAAGCGCTTCAGGTCGGCGCGCAGATGGTTCAGGTGCTCGAGCTGGGCGCCCGTCAGGCGCACGCCCTTGTCCTTGGCTTCCTTCAGTGACTTGTCGATTTCGGCGGCGGAGCCGAGCGAGCCCTGCTGCAGGGCGGCTTCGAGCGCGTACATCTGGTCGAGGAAGGCCTGGTCGGCGCCCTTGTCCCTGACCGGCTCGCTGCCGCTGTCGGCCCCGGCTGCGGTCGGTGCCGCGGCCTGGACTGCTTTGGGCTTGCGGATCGCTTGCGGGAACGCTGCGAGCAAGGCGTCGAAACGCGCTTGCAGCGCCTCAGCGGCGTTGGCGGCATTCGCCGGCAACGCTGGCAGACGCTGCCATTCCCGGCGCAGTGCATCCGGCGTCAATTCTTGTTGCGGCTGCGCCTCCCATGTGGTGAGTGCCGCGTCACGGGCGGCCAGCGCTGCGGCATCCTTCTCGGCGGTGGCCAGGCTGGCCGTCAGGCGCGCCAGTTCATTGCTCACTTCGCCCACCAGTGCGCGCGGCAGCGATGCGTGGCCAGGGTCGGCCAGCGCCGCTGTTTGTTCCTGCTGCAGGCGGGCCAACGTCTCGCCTAACGCAGCAGCGTCCAGCGCCTGCCCATCGAGCTGGCGCAGCGCGGTCAGGCGGTCGATCATGGCGCGCTGCAACTGTACCTGCGCTTCGAGACGCGCACCGAGCTGGGCACGCACGGCCTCGAAGTCGGCAGCGAGTTCGGGCGCGCGGATGACCGACCATTTGCGGTCGAGTTCGCCAACGTGGTTGGGCGTGAGCAACACGTCGGCCAGCATGGCACGCGCCTGTGCCAGGGTGTCTTCACCACGGCGCAGTTCGGCTTCGTGATGGCGGATCGCGTCGAGCCGGCCATGGACGAGCTTGGCAACGCGGCGGTCGACATTGCGCATCGCGCCATACACGCGCTCGAGCTGCTCGCGGCCATGGAGCAGCTCGGCAGCAGCCAGGCGCAATTCGGAAAACGGCGATTGCAGGATGAACCCGGCGGCGGCGGCTTCGTCGCTGCCAAGCGACTTGAGCTGCCCGGCCTGGCGCTCGCGGGCGCTGGCCACGGCGGCGCGCGCCTCGGCAGCCTGGGTCGCAGCCTGGTTGGCGGCCTGCGCCGCAGCGGCGGCCGCGGCCGCCTTGGCCTTGTTGTTGGCTTTGCTATTGAGCTTGTTACCGACTGGCTGGGCTGCGGCCGATTTCGCCGGGGCCGGCTTGGCGGCGCCCTGCTGCTCGCCGGACGCGGCCGGCTTGCTGCCCTGCCGCTTGAAGAGAAAATCGAACATAGGAAATTCGCACCGCTAAAACTCCCATCATAGCAAAGAACATGGCGTCAGCCGGTGCGCACGGGCTGGGGCGGCGGCTAATTCACGCTGGGCGCGACGGGCACCACGGCGGGCGCTTTCCGGATTGAAACATCCGGGGCCGCCATGGCCCGCACCGTGCTGCGGCCCGTGTCCCGGTGTTCGTTCTGCACCGTGTCGTGGGCCAGCATCTGGTTGGCAATCGTGAGCCAGTGGTCGCCCGGAATCACCGTGCGCGCCAGCGGCAGCAACTCGCGCTCTTCGCGTTCAAGGCGTTCGAGCAGCAGTTCGCAGCATTGTTCGAGCGCCGCCAAACAGCTGGGATTGTCTTCGGCAGCGGCGCACTGGGCGGCCATACGCGCCACGTGCGCGCGCCGGCTCAGCGCGTCGAGTTCGGTCAGTAGCGCAACCGCAGCGGCGCCCCGCCGGTGCAGCACCGGCAGCACGAACTTGTCGAGTTTGCGCCACTGGCACGCGTCGCTGGCCTGGCGCAGCGCCTCGCAGGCCGCTTCGTACTGGTGCGCCGTTGGCGGCTCGCCCCACCAGGCGGCGGGCCGCCAACGGTCGAGAAGCGCCTGCAGGTCGACGCGCGCCCTGGCCTGTTCGACGGACAGCGCCACCAGCGTGTAGGTGGATGTGAGCATGAAGTCTCCTCTCAATGCGCCGCCAGCGCGCATGGCGAGGCCATGCCGGATCGGCTGGGGTAGCGGGTAGCGGGTATCGGGGTAGCCGGCGATGGATTTTGTAGTAATAGCCGGCGACAAGAACTAGGTAGTGTAGAGACAAGGTCCTGGCCAGGTTTGATGTACGTCAAATGCGATTTCACAACAAGAGCGGGGTCAGGCACGACGAATTTCCGTACACAAGATGCTTGCGAGATGGTATTGCACGGCGCGCCACGACGGGTCGCCGGCTGCGTTATAGTAGGCCCCGATTTCGGCTTTCCCAACGGTAGAACCTTCCATGCGGCTGCTGCACACCTCCGACTGGCATCTTGGCCAGACCCTGCACAATTTCGACCGCATCCACGAACATGGGTGCTTCCTCGACTGGCTGGTCGATACCCTGGATCAGGAACGCATCGACGTGCTGCTGATCGCGGGCGATATTTTCGATAACGCCAATCCATCTGCCGCCGCCCATCGCCAGTTGTACCGCTTCCTGCAACGCGCGCGCAGCCGCGCGCCCCATCTGCAGGTGGTGGTCATCGCGGGCAACCACGATTCCGCCGGCCGGCTTGAAGCGCCCACGCCACTGCTGGAGGCCTATGGCACGATTATCGTCGGCAACGTACTGCGCAGCAGCGATGGCGAGGTCGACCTCGACCGGCTGCTGGTGCCGCTGCATGATCACGCCGGCAAGGTCGCGGCGTGGTGCCTGGCCGTGCCGTTCCTGCGCCCCGGCGATGTGCCGCGCCTGCGCGCCGCCGCAGGCGATGCCCCCGCCGCAGGCGACGCCCCCGCCGCCGAGGCAGGGCTGGATCCCTATCTGCAGGGCACGACCCTGCTGTACCGCCAGGCGTATGCGCTTGCGCGTGAGCGCGCCAGCCACGGCCAGGCCATCATCGCCATGGGCCACTGCCATATGGTCGACGGCCAGGCCTCGCTCGACTCCGAGCGCCGCATCGTCATCGGCGGCACCGAGGCGCTGCCCAGCAGCATGTTCGACCCGGGCATCGCCTATGCGGCGCTGGGCCACCTGCACCTGGCCCAGAAGGTTGGCGGGCGTGAAAACGTGCGCTACAGCGGCAGTCCGCTGCCGCTGTCGTTCTCCGAAGTCAATTACCAGCACCAGGTGCTGCGGATCGACCTGGAGGGCGAGCATGCCGTGGCGATCACGCCGCTGTTCGTGCCACGCGCGGTGGCCTTGCTGCGCGTGCCGGCCAAGCCCGCGCCGCTTGACGAGGCACTCGCCGCCCTTGGCGCGCTCGAACTCGATCCCGACCTGCCGCAGCACGCCTGGCCCTTCCTCGAGGTAAGAGTGCTGCTCGATGGCCCGGAACCGGGCTTGCGCGCGCGCATCGAGGAAGTGCTGGCTGGCAAACCCGTGCGCCTGGCGAAGATCGAACCGACCCGCAGGCAGGTGGCCGTCGACGATACGGCGCTCGCGCTGAGCCTGGATCAATTGGCGCAGTTGCAGCCAGACGACGTGTTCCGCCGCCTGTGGCTGCAGAAATACGGCGCCGAGGCGCCGCCAGAACAGATCGCGTCGTTTGCCGAACTGTTCCACGCGGTGGAGGGCGAGCCGCAATGAAGATCCTGCGTATCAGCGGCAAGAACCTCGCTTCGCTGGCGGGCGAGTTCGCCATCGATTTCGAATCCGAACCGCTCGCCTCCGCCGGCCTGTTTGCGATCAGCGGGCCCACGGGTGCCGGCAAAAGCACCCTGCTCGACGCGCTATGCCTGGCGCTGTATGGCGATACGCCGCGCCTGCTGAAACGCTCGAGCACGCGCCTGCCCGATGTTGGCGAAGAAACGGTCACCGCCCAGGATGCCCGTACGCTGCTGCGCCGGGGCGCCGCCGAAGGCTGGGCCGAGGTCGACTTCATGGGCAGCGACGACCGGCGCTACCGCGCCCGATGGGCCGTGCGGCGCGCGCGCAACAAGCCGAACGGGGCTTTGCAGCCGGTCAAGATTTCGCTGAACCGGTTGCCCGAACTGATCCCCGTGGGCGGCACCAACACCGAGGCTGCAGCAGAGATCGTGCAACGCATCGGCCTGTCGTTCGAACAGTTTACGCGCGCGGTACTGCTGGCCCAGAACGAATTCTCGGCGTTCCTCAAGACCGACGAGAACGAGCGCGGCGAGCTGCTCGAAACGCTCACCGGCACGACGATCTACAGCGACATCTCGCGGCGCGCGTTCGAACGCTACAAGGCCGAGCAGGTCCGCACCCAGGTGCTGCAATCGAAACTGGCCAATGCCGCACCGCTGTCGCTAGAAGAGCGCGCACTGCTGGAGAGCGAGCGCGCCAGCGCCGACCTGGCGCGGCAGGCGCTGGACGATCGCCACGCCCTGCTCGAAGGGCAGCTGCGCTGGCATTACGAACAGGACAAGCTCACACGCGGCGAAGCGCAGGCCGAACAGGTACTGGCGACAGCCAACACGCAGCGCGTCGACGCCAGCGAGCGGCGCCAGCGCCTGGCCACGCTCGACGCGATACAGGCGGCGCGGCCCCTGAGCCTGGAAGTACAGCGCCTGGAAGCCGAACGGCGCCAGGCCCACTCGGCCATCGAGAAAGCGCAAGGCCAGCTGGCGGGCGCGCTCGAGGTGCGGCGCACCAGCGTGGCCGAGACCGATGCCGCCACCGCCCAACTGGACGCCGCCGAAGCAGCACTGCGCACCGCCACGCCGCAACTCGACGACGCCAAGGCGCTCGACGCCGCGCTGGCGGCGTTGGCGCCGAACCACGCGGGGGCGCAGTCCGCGCTCGACGCGGCGCGCACGCAGGCGCGTCAGGTTCGCGAGCTGCACCAGGCCAAGTCCGATGCACTGGCACGCGCGCAGCAGGCGCGCGATGGCGCTGCCACCTGGCTGGCGGCCCAATCGCGGCTGGATGCGGTGGCCGGCGTCTGGGGCCAATGGGAGCGCCTGCTGCGCCAGGGCGAAGATGCGCTGGCCGCGCTGGCGGCGGGCAAGGCAGCGGCAGAGGCGATCCAGGCCCAGGCACTGGGCGCTGCCGAGCGCGAAGCGCAGGCCACGAGCGCGCTGGCGGCCAGCAGCGCGCGCGTCGATGCGCTGGAGACGACGCGCCGCGCGGCGATGGCGGCGCTGGCCGGCGTCGATGCCGAGGCCATCGGCGCCGGGCGCCAGGCACTTGACGTGCAACGCGAGCGCCTGACGCAGGCCGAGCGTACCTGGACCGACCTGGCGGCCGCGCGCGCCACGCTGGCAGGCCTGGTGCGCGACGTCGATCGCCTCGAGACGGCGCGCTCAAGCGCCGAACATGGCTTGGCCGAGGCGCGCGCTGGCGCGCCGCTGCTGGAAGCGGCGATGACGCAGGCCGAGCGCTCGCTGGCCGCAGCGGAACTTGCGTGCGCAGCAGATGTCGAACAGTTGCGCGCGAACCTGCAGGCCGACGCGCCCTGCCCTGTCTGCGGCGCCCACGAGCATCCGTATGCGCACCAGGATTCGACACTGAACAATATGCTCGCCGGCCTGCGCGCCCAAGTCGACGGCTGCCGCCTGCGCGTGCGCGACAACGGCGCGCTGCTGGCGCAGCACGCGGCGGCGCTTGGCGCAGCGCACGAGCGCCTCGCAGCGCTGGCGCAAGAGCGCAGCACGCTCGCCACGCGCATTGCCAGCCTCGACGATGCCTGGCACGCCGACCCGCTGGCTGCGGGCGCGCCGCCGGACGACGAACGCGCCGCCTGGTTTGGCGCCCAGCGCAGCGCGCTGCGCGACGCGGCCGCTACCTTGGCCCTGCAAGAGCAACACTGGCGCACCGCCGCTGCCGCCCGCGACGCGGCCCAGCGCGATGTCGACGCTGCCCAGTCCGAGCTGGCGCGCCGGCGCCAGCAGGCGGATGCCGAGCGTGAGGCCGCAGCCCATCTGCAAGCCGCGCTCAAGACCCACACGCTGCGCCAGGAGGCAGCCGACACGCAACTGACTGCGCTGCTGGCCGAGCTCGACGGGCCGCTGGCCGACGCACATGGCGCTGGCTGGCAAGCGGCATGGCGGCGCGATCCGGCCAGCTGGCGGGCGGCGCGCACGCACGAAGCCGCCGCCTGGCGTGAGCAGACCGAAGCACTGGCGCGCGCCAGCGCGGCGATGGCAACGCTGGACGTGGAAACAACGGCGCTGGCTGCGCGCATTCTCGAGCTCGACACCGCCGGCGCGCGCAGTGCGCTCGACTTCGAGCGCATCGACGCCGAATTCACACAGAAACGTACGGCGCGCGGTGCGCTGTGGGCAGGCCGCGCCGCACGCGACGTCGAGCGCGAGCTGAACGCGGCCGTCAGCGGTGCGCGCGAAGCGCTCGCGGCCCGCCAGCTGATGGCAAACCATGCCGCCCAGGGCGAAACCACGGCGCGCACCGCACTGGCCGGCCTGGTCGAGCGCGTGACGCAACTCGACGGGGCCGGCGCGGCTGCCGCGGCCGCCCTGGCCGACTGGCTGGAGGACTACCGCAAGGATGCTGATGGCCTGGACGAGATCGCCAATCTGGATGCGCTGGCCCGCCTGCTACAAGTGGGCGCGGCCTGGCTTGCGCAGGAGCGCACGGCCCTGAACGCGATCGACACCGAGGTCGGCCAGGCCACGGCGATCCTGAACGAGCGCCGCGCCCAGCGTCTGGCGCATCTGGCCTCGGCCCCGCCGGATGGCCAGCCGGTCGAGGCCGTCACTGCGGCGTTCGAGTCCATGGGGGCCGAGCGCCATGCCGCCATCGAAACGTCGACCTCGGCGCGCCTGCGTGTACTGCAGGACGACGAGCGGCGCGCGGCCGCCGCGTCCAGCCTGCGCGAGATCGAGCAGCAGCAGGTGCAGGAGCAGCGCTGGGGCAAGCTGTCGGAGCTGATCGGTTCGAGCGACGGCAAGAAATTTCGCAACTACGCGCAGCAATTCACGCTCGACGTGCTGCTCGGCTATGCCAACGCCCACCTGGCGCAGCTGGCCAAACGCTACCGCCTCGAGCGCGTCAGTTATCAGGGCATGCCGTCACTGGCGCTGATGGTGCGCGACCAGGACATGGGCGGTGAAGTACGCTCGGTCAATTCGCTGTCGGGCGGCGAATCGTTCCTGGTCTCGCTCGCGCTGGCGCTGGGCCTGGCCTCGCTGTCGTCGAACCGGGTGCGGGTCGAGTCGCTGTTCATCGACGAAGGCTTTGGCAGCCTCGATAGCGAAACACTGGGCGTGGCGATGGACGCCCTCGATGCGCTGCAATCGCTGGGCCGCAAGGTGGGCGTGATTTCGCACGTGCAGGAGATGACCGAGCGCATCGCGACGAAGGTGCTGGTGCGCCCGGCAGGTGGCGGCAGCAGCGCGGTGGTGGTTGAATGAAGCGGGTCAGGCAGCATCATGGCACGGTGTAAAATGCCGCCCTCCCTCTCTTTCCAAGCTCCGTGATCATGAAACCTGCCCGTACCCTGACGTTCAAGTGCGCAAAATGCGCCAAGCCGGTCACCGTCTACCTGCAAAAAGTCTCCGCCTGCTCGCACATCCAGCCTTACCAGGGCATCTGCGCCTGCGGTGAAGTCAAGCGCCACGCCACCGGCAATGCCGACGCCGTTGCGTCCTACCTCGCCTCGAGCGACGGCAACTGGAACCACCATCACTAATATCACCAATCATAGGGATCAAGCGATGGCACGCATCGAATGGATCGAGGACGGCGCCGAACGCTCGGCCGTCTGGCGCTCGGAAAGCGGCTGGCCCGCGCCAAAGAAGGTGGTGCTGGCCGACGACACGATGAGCGCCGACGCCGCGTACCGGCTGGCGCTGGACGGCACGGCCTTGCTGTGGCGCGGCGACTTCCAGAACGCGCGCCAGCTGGTGCAGGCGCTCGCGCGCCGGATCGACCACAAGGGCGAGCGTCCACGCCGCGCCAAGGCCGGCAAGGCAGCGCCCACGCCGCTCGAGGCCTTCCACCGCCATCGCCTCTCACAATTGCAGCGTGCCCGCACGCTGGCGATGCTGGTGCTGCCATTCGAGGCCGACCACGGCATTCTTCTGCGCCGCGCTCCCGCTGCGCAGCAGGCCTGCCTGGAAGCCTACGGCCCGGTCGATGCGCCGTATGTCGCTTCGCTGCGCGAGCTGCTGGGCGTGATCGGCGCCCACGAATGGCGCAGCAAGGGCGTCATGATTCCCGCGCTGAATGACCGCATCCATCCGTGGTACGGCGTGTTCTCGCCCGTGCGCGGCGAATACGTCGAGCTGGTCGCGCAGGCGCCGCTGCCTGCCGGCGCGCAGCGCGCGTTCGACATCGGCGCCGGCACCGGCGTACTGTCGGCGGTGCTGGCGCGGCGCGGCCTAGAGGTACTGGCCACCGAGGTCGACCTGCGGGCGCTGGGCTGCGCGCAAGAAAACATCGAGCGTCTGGGTCTGGCTTCACAGGTCGAGGTCGTGCAGACCGACCTGTTCCCGGAAGGCCGCGCACCGCTGGTGGTCTGCAATCCCCCCTGGCTGCCGGGTAAACCGAGTTCGGCGATCGAATACGCGATCTACGATCCCGACAGCCGCATGCTGCGCGCGTTCCTGGCGGGCCTGGGTGCGCATCTGGATGCCGGTGGTGAAGGCTGGCTGATCATGTCGGACTTTGCCGAACACCTGGGCCTGCGCAGCCGCGACCAGTTACTGGCATGGATTGCCGCGGGCGGGCTGGAAGTGATCGAACGCCACGACACGCGGCCCGTGCACCCGCGCGCGACCGATGCCGACGATCCGCTGCACGCGGCGCGCTCGCAGGAAGTCACGTCGCTGTGGCGCCTGCGCAGCAGCGCTGGCTAAGGGATTTGACACCTGCGCAATGCATGCATTGCATATTGCTGCGCAGCGCGCTATAATTGCGCTGCGGGGTGGAGCAGTCTGGCAGCTCGTCGGGCTCATAACCCGAAGGTCACAGGTTCAAATCCTGTCCCCGCAACCAATTCAATACAAAAGCCCGACTCACAGAGCCGGGCTTTTGTTTTCTATGGCAACAAAATGCAACCTCGAAGGCAGAGGATGAGAGACAAGAAAGACCACGCAACGTTCGATCTGCCTGGTTTCGCGCCGGCGGCGCCGCTCGATACGGTCACCGAACCCAAACGCACCGGCCCTCGTCCCCGCCGCAGCTCGCTCAAGCAAGAACAACTCTGCCTGATCGATGAAACCGACAACTCCGGCCTGCCTGTCTGGCGCCGCGACGACAAGCTCGACCTGACCGGCCTGCCGGTCTGGGCGCCCGATCCCCAATAGTGTCGGCCCTGCCGGCTGGAGGCTTCCATGCAATCCGATTCATTCAACTCGCTGGCCCTCACGCCGCAATTTCTCGCCAATCTGACCACCCTCGGTTACGACCACATGACGCAGGTGCAGGCCGAGACGCTGCCGTCCGTCCTGGCGGGCAGCGACCTGATCGCCCAGGCCAAGACGGGCAGCGGCAAGACCGCCGCGTTCGGCATCGGCATTCTGCACAAGCTCAATCCGGCCTGGTTCGCGATCCAGGGCCTGGTGCTGTGCCCGACGCGCGAACTGGCTGACCAGGTCGCCGGCGAACTGCGCCGGTTGGCACGCGGCGTGGGCAACGTCAAGATTCTGACGCTGACCGGTGGCGTGTCGATGCGCCCGCAAATCGCGTCGCTCGAACACGGCGCGCACATCGTCGTGGGCACGCCGGGCCGCATTCGCGACCACCTGGGCCGCGCGACGCTCGACCTGGCCAACGTGCAGACGCTGGTGCTGGACGAAGCCGATCGCATGACCGACATGGGCTTTTACGACGAGATCGCGGGCATCGTGTCGGCCACGCCGAAACATCGCCAAACGCTGCTGTTCTCGGCCACCTACCCGGACGATATCCGGTTTGCCACGCAAGGCTTCCTGCGCGATCCGCTGGAAGTGAAGGTCGAGGGCAAGCACAGCTTCGAGCAGATCGACCAGCGCTTTTATGAGATCGGCTTTGAAGGTCGCGAAGATGCGGTCGGCCGCTTGCTGCGGCATCACCGTCCGGTGTCCGCCCTCGCCTTCTGCAACACCAAGGCGCGCTGCCGCGAACTGGCCGATGCGCTGCAGGCGCAAGGCTTTTCGGCGCGTGCGCTGTATGGCGAACTCGAACAGAGTGAGCGCGATGAAATCCTGGTGCTGTTCGCCAACCGCAGCTGTTCGGTGCTGGTGGCCACCGACGTCGCCGCGCGCGGCCTGGATATCGCCGACCTTGGCACCGTGATCAATGTCGACGTGTCGAAAGATCCCGAGATCCACGTGCACCGCATCGGCCGCACCGGCCGCGCGGGCGGCAGCGGCATGGCGCACACCTTGTGCGCGCCGAACGAAAAGAAATGGGTCGCCCTGATCGAACAGTACCAGGACCAGCCGGCCGTCTGGGACAGCCTCGCTGCGCTGGGTGACGACGCCGAACCGGCCGCACCGGCACCGATGGTGACGCTGGTAATCGCCGGCGGCAAGAAGGCCAAGTTGCGTCCGGGCGACCTGCTCGGCGCGCTGACGGGTGACGCCGGCCTGACAAAAGACCAGGTTGGCAAAATCAATATCGGTGAATTCAGCAGCTATGTCGCGCTCGAGCGCAGCGTGGCGCAGGCAGCGGTCAAGCGCCTGGCCGAAGGCGATGCGCCGGGCCCGGGTTTTGGCGTCATCAAGGGCCGCTGGTTCAAGATGCGCTTTCTCGACGCTTGATTGTTGCGCGGCAGTGCCCCTGCCGCGCATCTGCCGCGCACGCTTAAGATGGGGGTACCGTCTTCCCCACAAATCTGGCATTATTTACAATAAATAAACATTCGTTCGGCCCGTTCACGCGGCGACCGGCAAGGTGCCATGAATCCCAGCACGCCCCCGCAGCAACTCGACGGCCGCACGGTCCGCGAGATCGTCGAGTACAACCACGAGATGGTCAGTGAGCCATGGTGCCGCCGCATCATCCGCCAGGTGCTGCAATCGCTCGAAGTCCAGTACGGCATGAACGTGCCGCACCGCCGCATCACGCCCGACAGCCTGCAGATCCTCGACGCCGGCGACCCGATGCTGGTGCCAGGGTATAGCGAGTTGCCGGACACGGCCGTGCCCGCAGACTACGAAGCGCGCGACCTGTACGATCTGGCCGCCGTGATGCATTACGCAATTTCGCAGGAACTGGCGCCAGTTGTGCTGCTGCGTACGCTGGGCCTGACTGAGTACAGCGAAAGTTTCTTGGCGGCGCTCGACCGCTGCCTGTCGCCCGATCCGGCAGTGCGTCCACAAACCATCGAGCAGATGCGTGGCCTGCTGGGCATCACCGTGCTGGCGCCAAAAGCGGCCATCTCGCTGCCGCCGATCGACGATGAGCCGGTGATTGCGCCCGTGGTGCCCACCGCGTCGCCGCTGGCCGGCGTACTCGGACACGGCGTGACTGCGCCGGTACCCGTGCCGACGCCCGAGCCGGTCCGCATTCCCGACACCGTGGCGGCGTCAAAGCCAGCACCGGCTACTACGCAATCCTCCGGCCCGCTCCCGATGCGCGCCGCCGCCAATGCATCGACGCCGATGACGCCCGCGCCGGCCCGGGTCGTTGCCCGACGCGACAAACCACGCTCGCCGCTCTTCATCGGCGCCATCGTCGTGATCCTGGTCGCGCTGGCAGCCTTGTTCGCATTAACACGCCAGGCCGACACCAGCGCCACGAATGACATGGCCACACTGCCGGCGACGCCCGAGGCGCCCGTGCCAGCAGCCGCGCCGGCGCCTCTCGTCACGCTCGTTGAAGAACCGGCACGGCCCGATGGCACCGTCATCGACGCAACCGAACCACGCACGGCCACGACCACCCCGCCCCCAGCGAAACCCGACGTCGCCGTGCCGCCCACCGCAGTGCGCCTGGCGCCGCAAGGCACGCCGCCCGAGGCCGCCGTGGCCGGGACCACCTATAAGCTCCAGATCCAGCCGTGGGGCACGATCGTCGTCGATGGCGTCGAGCGCGGTGCGACGCCGCCGCTGAAACACATCACGCTGCCGCCGGGCGAGCATACGATCCGCATCGTCAACCCGGGTTTTCCCGAGCACACCGTGACCGTGCAGTCGGTCGAAGGCCAGAGCGGCACGATC
Source organism: Massilia sp. MP_M2 (assembly GCF_039123635.1). Classification (NCBI taxonomy): domain Bacteria; kingdom Pseudomonadati; phylum Pseudomonadota; class Betaproteobacteria; order Burkholderiales; family Oxalobacteraceae; genus Massilia; species Massilia sp. MP_M2. The sequence goes on along the minus strand of NZ_JBCHJF010000002.1, from coordinate 567,406 downwards.
GAACTTGATTTCACCGAGGAGACAAAGCCTTGAGTACCCGTTTCATACAACACCTGGCGACTGCGACGCTGATCGCCATGATGGCGACGGGCTGCGCCGAATTCGGCCCGGCACTGGGCGGCAAGGAAGCAGCGCGCGCCCACCCACGTGCCGACGACGCGCGCCCGCGCGCCGAACGCGCCCAGCGCGCAGACCGCACGAACCGGCCGGCCGCGGGCACGGTCGACCGCAGCGACGTCGCACTGCGCGAAGGCATCGCACTGTACAACGACGGCGATTACAACGGCGCGATCCGGCGCTTGAGCAGCGCCGACATGAAAAGCGGCACCCCGCGTGAACGCCTGTCGGCCGCCAAATACACGGCGTTCAGCTATTGCGTGAGCGGGCGTCAGGCGCTGTGCCGGGAAACATTCGACAATGCCTTCCGCCTTGATGCCGGTTTTGATCTGAGCCCGGGCGAACATGGCCACCCGCTGTGGGGCCCCGTCTTCGCCCAGGCCAAGGGCGCTGCGCGCCGCTGATGGCTGATGTGCTGATACCTCAGACGCCGATGCTTGCCCGGTAGGTGGGTGCGCGACGGCGCCGGCTGGCCTGCTCGTAGGCGTAGGCCATCCCGATCAGCGCCGGCTCGCTCCACGCCGTGCCGACAAACGACAACCCGACCGGCAAGCCGTGAATGAACCCTGCCGGCACCGTGATGTGGGGATAGCCGGCCACCGCCGCCGGTGACGAAAAACTCCCGCCGTAATGGTCGCCGTTGACGGTGTCGGTCAGCCACGCTGGCCCCCCGGTCGGCGCCACCAGCGCGTCGAGCTTGTAGGCGCGCAGCACCTGATCGATCCCCTTGTCGCGCGAATAGCGTTGGTTGTTCGCCAGCGCCTTGATGTAGTCGCGCGCCTGCAGGCCGCCCGCTGCCTGCGCCGCGATCAGGTGTTCCTGACCGAAGAACGGCATTTCGCGCGCGGCATTGCGCAGGTTGAACGCAATGATGTCGGCCATGGTCTTGACCGGCGCATGCGGCGCGTACGCCGCCAGCCACGCTTCGAGATCGGGCCGGAACTCATGCAGCAGCACGGTCAGTTCGGATGCACCGTACTTGTCGGTGTTGGGCACCGTGACATCCACCAGCACCGCGCCCTGCGCCCTGAGCACGCCCAGTTCCTTGTCGATCAGTGCATTGACACGGTCGTTGCCGCCAAAAAAGTCGCGCGCGACGCCAATGCGCTTGCCGCGCAAGCCATCCTTGCGCAGCGCGTTCGCATAGTTGATGGCAGGCGCACGCGCCGTCGCGCCGTCCTGCGGATCGGCGCCGGCCAGCGCCGCCAGCAGCAGCGCCGCGTCGGCCACGCTGCGCGTCATCGGCCCGGCCGTGTCCTGCGAATGCGCAATGGGAATGATGCCGCTGCGGCTGACGAGACCAAGGGTTGGCTTGATGCCGACGATGCCGCACGTCGATGCAGGCGAGACGATGGAGCCATCCGTTTCGGTGCCGACGGCCAGTGTGGCCAGGCTGGCCGCGATCGCCGAGGCCGAGCCGGAACTCGAGCCACTGGTGTTGCGGTCGAGCGCATACGGATTGCGCGTCAGCCCGCCGCGCCCGCTCCAGCCGCTGGTGGAACGGGTCGAGCGCATGTTCGCCCACTCCGACAAATTGGTCTTGCCGAGGATGACGGCGCCGGCGTTGCGCAGGAGGGCCACGATGTGGGCGTCGCGCCGGGCCTTGACGCCGTCCAGCGCCAGCGAGCCGGCCGTCGTGCTCATCTTGTCGGCAGTGGCGATATTGTCCTTCAGCAGGATGGGTATGCCATGGAGCGGGCCGCGCAGCTTGCCGGCCTTGCGTTCGCGGTCGCGCTCGCGGGCGATCTCGAGTGCGTCGGGATTGGTTTCGATGACCGAGCGCAGCCGTGGACCGGCGCGATCGATGGCCGCGATGCGGGCCAGGTAGCGCGAGGCCAGCTCATGCGCCGTCAGCTTGCCGGCTCGCATGGCCTGCCCCTGGGCGTGGACACCGGCGTCGAGGATGGCTGCCGGCGCCGTTTTCGATGGCGCGGCATGCGCCAACACGCTCGTACCCGCAACCGCGCCAGATACTGTCCCGGCCACGCCCATTCGTACAAAATCCCTGCGCTCCATGCCTGTATGCTCCGTCAAATGGCCAAGCAATAGCATAGCAGCAACTTGACGGATAGACTGCTGCGCTGTGATAGGCGAAACAACTTACAGATGCGCCGATCATATATTGGACAAATCCAGCGCCAACCGTCACCCTGAGCTAATCATTGTTTTTTGCATTATTCTGGGAGATTGCCATGCCGACTTACCGTTCACACACCACGACCCAGGGCCGCAATATGGCAGGCGCCCGCGCCCTATGGCGCGCCACCGGCATGAAAGATGGCGACTTCGACAAGCCGATCATCGCCGTGGTGAACTCGTTCACCCAGTTCGTGCCGGGCCACGTTCACCTGAAAGACCTGGGCCAGATGGTCGCGCGCGAAATCGAAGCGGCCGGCGGCGTGGCCAAGGAATTCAACACCATCGCCGTCGACGATGGCATCGCGATGGGCCATGGCGGCATGCTGTATTCGCTGCCCTCGCGCGACCTGATCGCCGACTCGGTCGAATACATGGTCAACGCGCACTGCGCCGACGCGATGGTCTGCATCTCGAACTGCGACAAGATCACGCCGGGGATGCTGATGGCCGCGATGCGCCTGAACATTCCGACCGTGTTCGTCTCGGGCGGTCCGATGGAAGCCGGCAAGGTCATCAAGGTGGTCAATAACGAACGCAAGGTCATCAAGCTCGACCTGATCGACGCGATGATCAAGGCCGGCGACGCGTCCGTGTCGGACGCCGACGTGGCCGAGATCGAGCGCGCCGCTTGTCCGACCTGCGGTTCGTGCTCGGGCATGTTCACGGCCAACTCGATGAATTGCCTGACCGAGGCACTGGGCCTGGCCCTGCCGGGCAATGGCACGATCGTCGCGACCCACGCCGACCGCAAGGAACTGTTCCTGCGCGCCGGCCGCCTGATCGTCGAGACCGCCAAGCGGCACTACGAGGGCGACGACTATACGGTGCTGCCGCGCTCGATCGCGACCAAGGCCGCGTTCGAGAACGCGATGGCGCTCGACGTGTCGATGGGCGGCTCGACCAACACCGTGCTGCACCTGCTGGCCGCAGCGCACGAAGCCGAAGTCGACTTCACGATGGCCGACATCGACCGCATCTCGCGTCTGGTGCCCTGCCTGTGCAAGGTGGCGCCAATGACCGACAAATACCACATCGAAGACGTGCACCGCGCAGGCGGCATCTTCTCGATCCTGGGCGAACTGGCGCGCGCCGGCCTGTTCGACACGTCGCTGCCAACGATCCACAGCCCGACGATGGCTGCGGCCATTGAAAAGTACGACATTGCGGTCAGCACCGACGCCGCCGTGCACCAGTGGTTCCGCGCAGCGCCGGGCGGCGTGCAGACCCAGGTGGCGTTCTCGCAATCCGAACGCTATGAGAAGAACGACCTCGACCGCGCCATGGGCTGCATCCGCGACCGCGAACACGCGTATTCGAAGGATGGCGGTTTGGCGGTCTTGTACGGCAACATCGCCGAAAAAGGCTGCATCGTGAAAACGGCCGGCGTGGACGAGAGCATCCTCAAATTCTCCGGCAAGGCGCGTGTGTTCGAGAGCCAGGATGCGGCGGTCGAAGCGATCCTGGGCGACAACGTGGTGGCAGGCGACGTCGTCATCATCCGCTACGAAGGCCCGAAAGGTGGGCCTGGCATGCAGGAGATGCTGTACCCGACGTCGTACATCAAGTCCAAGGGCCTGGGCAAGGCCTGTGCACTGTTTACCGATGGCCGTTTTTCGGGCGGCTCGTCCGGACTGGTGATCGGGCATGCGTCGCCGGAGGCCGCTGAAGGCGGCGCGATCGGGCTGGTGCAGGAAGGCGATATGGTCGACATCGACATCCCCGAGCGCACCATCAACCTGCGCGTGACGACCGAGGAACTGGCGCACCGCCGCGCAGCGATGGACGCGCTGGGCCCAGACGCGTGGTTGCCGCTGGGGCGCGAGCGTTACGTGTCGCAAGCGCTGCAGGCGTATGCGGCGCTGACCACGTCGGCCGATCGCGGCGCGGTGCGGGATCTGACGCAGCTGCGCCGCAAGTAGGGTCGGCTTGAACTGCTGCCTGTAGGGTGGACGGCTACGCCGTCCACGCGTTCAATCAAGCTCACCGAACCACGCGATATAACACAACGCCGGTTTGGTTTGAACGCGTGGACGGCTACGCCGTCCACCCTACCTCACCGCATCATCCGATGTGGCACGTATTGGTTTAAACGCGCCCATAAAAAAAACGCTGCCGAGGCAGCGTTTTTTTATGGGGAAAACCGTGCTTAGTTACGCACGACTTTCTTGTACTCGTTGGTACGGGTGTCGATTTCGATCATGTCGTCGCCGCTGACGAACAACGGCACCATCACGGTGTGCTGCTTGCCTTCGATGGCGTTTTCGATCTTGGCTTCTTTCAGGACGTTGCCCGACGTGTTGCCCTTGACTGCTGGCTCCGAGTACACGATCTGGCGTGCGATCGTGGTTGGCAGTTCGACCGAGATGGCCTTGCCGTCATAGAACACGGCTTCGCATTCCATGCCGTCTTTCAGGTAGAACAGGGCGTCGCCCAGGTTCTCTTCTTCGATTTCGAACTGTTCGTAGTCGGCGTCCATGAAGACGTACAGCGGATCAGCGAAGTACGAATAGGTCACTGGCTTCTTGTCCAGCACGACGACGTCGAACTTGTCATCGCCACGGAACACGTTTTCCAGCGGTGCATTGGTCAGAAGATTCTTCATCTTCCACTTGTAGGTGAAGCCCGTGCGGCTTGAGCCGTTGACGTCGGAACGCAGCACGATGAACGGCTTTTCATCAACCATGATGATGTTGCCAACACGAATTTCTTTTGCGGGTTTCATAGATATTTTACGTAAAAAGATAGTTGCATTAAATCATCGCCGGCTGGTGGGCCCAAGGCCCCGGACCTGCGTTTGATCGTCGGAATCCGTTAGAAACTAACCGGGCATTATACGCGGTTTTCCTGGGCAAACCGCAGATCGCGCACGAAATCGAGCAGTTGCGTAACCAGATCCCCCTGCGCAAGCACCGACTCGCGCCAGGCATCGGCCTGCGCCGCGATGGCGGGCAACGCGCTGTCCAGTGCATTCCAGGCGGCATCGTGGTCATCCATCGTCTGTGCACCATTCCAGCCGAGCATGTACGCCGTCAGTGCCGGCGCCTGTCGTGCATAGAGCGCGAGGAACGCGCGCAGCTTCTTGTGGTGCAGATTCTCGTCCTGCGGATAGATGTGCCAGACGAACGGGCGACCGGCCCATTGCGCCCGCACCCATGAGTCTTCGCCACGCACGAAATTGACGTCGCAAGCCCACAGTAACAGGTCGTAGTCGGCCTGGGGCAGGAAGGGCAGCACCCGCACGGTCAACCGGCCATGGTTCGCGCTCGCGCCTGCCACTGGCGCGGCGCCCAGGAACGCAGCGACCTGTTCCGGCGCCACGCCTTCCGGCACCAGGCACACCGTGGGCGTGGTGCTGCGGCGCCACGTCTCGAACAGCGCAGTGACCGGCGCATCCGGGTAGCAAAACAGCGATACCTTGCGCCCCGCCGCCGCGGTCGTGGTCACGCCGAAGCGGCCCAGGAAGGCCGTCACCGCAGCCGGATCGTGCTGAAACGCATGACGGCGCGCCTCCAACCCCGCTTCGTGCAGCAACCCGCCGGTGCGCGCATTAAAGCCCGGGAAATAGAAATACTTGGTCAACCGCAGGCGCGGCTGCATCGACGGCAGGCGGTGGCACCCCTCGACCCAGTCCTCGGCCGTCAAGCCCTCGTAGTTCAGCCATACCGGGCGCGGCGTGCGGGCGGCCATCGCCTGTTGATAGTCCGGCGGCAACTCGCAACCGAAGAACTCGATGACGACGTCGGGCATGTCGCGCGGATCGAATTGGCCATCCTGATCCTGCCAGTGGCGCACTGTCACGCCAAGTATCACTTGCTGCGCAGCCGCCGGATCGACCTCGGGACAGATGCGCCGGAAACTGACCAGGTCATCGACCCACAGCGTGACTGCCACCCCATGCTCGAGGCACAGCTGGCGCGCCAGGCGCCAGCAGATGCCAATGTCGCCATAGTTATCGATGACCTTGCAGAAAATCGCCAGCGACGGCGCTGAGAAAGACAGGGACATGGGTTCGTGCAGCGCCGTGACGCGCGAATGCGGGGGTCGTCATTCTACCCCGAATTTACATGGTGATTTTTCTCAAGCCCCAGTGCGCTTTGCAAAGAAAATTGGGCCTTTCTGACGCGCGTCTGCGCTAGCGCAAGGCGCGATTTTAAGGTGGGCCGCATCGCCATAACGTCAAAACTTCACCGCCAGCCACCGGTCGAACGCCTACCTGCAGGAAAAGCAGCCTCGAAAGGCCGCCATCCTGCCCTTCCCTCGCACCACCGGCCACGCCGGGGCGCGAATCATATGAACACGGTCGTTTGTGGCGGGCGCTTGCTGTTTCAAGCCGGCCTCAGCGCGACCGATCAACCGGAGGCTAGCACCATGAATGAATTTCAACAACCATTTGGTCAACCGCAGTTCGCACCACAGGGTCTGGGCAGCATGTTTGGCGGCGCGGTCGGCGGCGCCCTCGGGCGCGGGATTGGCGGCTGGTTCGGCAACAGCGGCGCGGGTGGGCGCATTGGCGAAGTGGCCGGCAATTTCCTCGGGCACTTGTCGCCATTTGCGGCAGATCCCTCCGGCGGCATGGGCATGCAACAGCAGGTCGATCCACAACAGCTGCAGCAGCTGCAGCAGTTACAACAACTCCAGCAACTCCAGCAACTCCAGCAACTGCAAGAACTTCAGCAGCAACAGCAACTGCAACAGATGCAGCAGCTGCAACAACAGGGTCAGCTGACCCCGCAGGGTGGCTTCTTCGGCAATCTGATCAGCAAGATCGGCAAGCCCGCCGGCGCCATAGTCGGCAACCTGACCGGCAATCGCCACTTAGGCAACATGATCAGCGACTATTCCGGCTACGCCCGGCTGCTGCCGCTCGGCGCCGATCCGCAATCACAGCAGCAGATACAGCAGCAAACACAACTGCAACATCCGCTGGTCCAGCTGCAGCAGTTGCAGGCCCAGCAGCAGCAATTGCAGCAACTGCTGCAGCAGGTGCAGCAACAGGCCGCCATGTTGCAACAGCAGATCGTGCAGCAAGGCGGGCAACTGGCACCGCAGGGCTGGCTCAGCAATGCGATCACCCAGTATGCACGGCCGGTCGGCGGCTTTATCGGCGAGCAGCTGGGCAACCAGGGCCTTGGCACCGCGATTGGCGGCGTGGCGGCGCAGCTTGGCCGCTATATACCGGCATCGGCTGATCCATACGGGCAGCAGTTCGGTGGCCCGCTCGGTGGCCAATTCGCCGGTCAGCAAGCGCAGTATGGCCAGTCTGGTCAGTTCGGTCAGCAAACCGTTCACTGAACCATGAGCGACACCACACCATGACAGACCAGCCGGGTCATTGCCGACATTCGCCGGCAGTGATCCGGCATCGAGGAGTCCCCGACATGCCGGCTTCCCTGCCCCCTGCCTCTGCTGGCCGCTACATCGTGCGCGCCGCGAGCGACGACAACGAACTCGTGCGGTTTCTGGCGACCCTGAGCGCCGAACCCGGCGTCCAGCTCGTCGACCTGATCGGCCCGTCGTCAGGCCCGCCGCACACGGCGGTCGTCGAAACCGACGCGCCCACTGCCGAGCGTTTGCGGCAGCAGACTCTTGACCAGTTAACGATCGAACCCGATCAACCGCTCTCGCTGTCCGACTGAACGGCGCCGGGCAAAGGACACACCATGACCAAACAAGCAAAAAGCGGCGCTGCCGATTCGCAGCAGACGCCCACCGTGTTGCAAGACGGTGCAGGAGACGCCCGCGCCGACACTGGCGGCAGCCCCGCCCCGCTGCGCGGACGCCCGGTCACCGAGCGCAAGAAGAAATACCTGATAGCGCCGCGTGCGGTGTTAGGCGGGTTCGGCACCAGCAGCTGGATGGCGCCGCTGGGCCTGTCAGCGGTGCAGCAGGCGCTCACCGCCATGCCCGATATCGATGTGGTCGACACCATCACGCCCCGCGCCAGCCTGGCCACGGCCAGCTTCGGCCCATCCTCGACGGGCGACAGCGCCGAAGGCGTGGTGGTCGCGCGCATGACCGACCAGAAAGCAGGCGAACTGCTGCAGCGTGGCCAGGGCCAGTTACTCGTCGAACGCGACCAGCATCTCGCACTGCTCGACCCGATGCTGCGCCGTCCCGACCTGGTCAGCTCGCTCACGCCCTACCAGGGGCCGCAGTGCGAACTCCTGCTGGCGGTGTTGGGCAGCGATGGTGCGCCGCTGTCCGAGGTTGAGGTATCACTGTTCGGCGGCGTGCTGCCCAGCACCGCCGTGACCGGCCCCGACGGTGTGGCGCGCCTGCGCCTGTATGGCGACGATGCGCACACGATCAGTGGCCTGTACGTCAAGCCACGCGCCGATTACTGGAGCTTCTACCAGCGCGACCCCGACCTGAGCCTGGAAGAGCCGAACATCGTGATGCTGCGGCCTCTGGCCGAGTGGCCGGCGCTGCGCGGCCTGCCGCAGCAAAACGCGATGGGCTGGGGCGCGCGGGCCATGCGCCTTGACGGGGTGCCGCAGCATTATCGCGGGCGTGGCATCAAGGTGGCCGTCATTGATTCCGGCGCCGCCACCACGCATGGCAACCTGAGTGAAATCCACGAAGGTTTCGACGTCGTCAACAAGCGCACCGACCGCAGCACCTGGAATATCGACACACTCGGCCATGGCTCGCACTGCACGGGCGTGATTGCCGCCACCGATGCGGCCTGGGGTATCCGCGGCTTCGCGCCCGAGGCCGAAATCCACGTCTGCAAGCTGTTCCCCGGCGGCCAGGTCAGCCAGCTGATCGACGCGCTCGAATACTGCATCGAGCAGGGCATCGACATCGTCAACATGAGCCTGGGCGGCGCGGCCCCGTCCGAGGCCCTCGAGCGCCAGATCGTGCGCGCCAAACAGGCCGGGGTCGCCTGCATTGCCGCCGCCGGCAATTCGGCCGCTGCCGTCCAATATCCGGCATCGTCGCCGCATGTGCTGGCCGTTGCGGCCATCGGGAAAATCGGCGAGTTCCCGCCCGACAGCTACCACGCCGAAACCATCGGTGCCGACATCGACATGTATGGCTACTTTACGGCGCGCTTCAGCTGCTTCGGGCCGCAGGTCGACGTGTGCGCGCCCGGCGTGGCCGTCGTGTCGTCGGTGCCGCCAAATAATTTCGCCGCCTGGGATGGTACATCGATGGCGGCGCCCCATGTCACGGGGCTGGCTGCACTCGTGCTGGCGCACAGGCCGGAATTCGGCGCAATGGTGCAAGCACGCTCGCCGGAGCGGGTCGAACGGCTATTTCAGGTGCTACGCATGAGCGCACGGCCTGTCACGCTGAATGATCCCAATCACATCGGCTACGGCTTGCCCGATGCGCTGGTGGCGCTGGGCTTGCCGGCGGCGCAGCAGACCATGCCATGGCAAAGCGCGGCAGCAGGGTTTGGCGCGCCGGGTGGCATGCATGCGATGGCGCCGCATGACGGTGGATGGCTCAGCGCGACCGGGGCCGCCATGCAGCATCAGGGCGTGCAATTCCAAGGCATGCAGCATCAGGGTATGCAACATCCGGGCATCCAGCACCAAGGGCAGGGATTGCCGTATCCATTCGGCACGGTGCGGGTGTCAGGTTGGTGAATTGCAGGGCGCCGCGCCACGCTGTAGCAGACGAAAAAAAACCGGAGCCCCACTGTCGTGGCCGGCTCCGGCTTTCTGTCTGGCGTCCCCACGGGGATTCGAACCCCGGTACTCACCGTGAAAGGGTGATGTCCTAGGCCTCTAGACGATGGGGACCTAAAACTGGTGCTGCGTCCTACCGATTGTGGGTTGCCCGATACGGCTGACTGCAACCGGGACCGGCACAAACCTTCGCAAACCATCACAACGACGATCGTGCGACCCTACTTTACTACCAAACTATTGTGCACACAAATGTGTGCCTAAAATAGAAAAACCGGAGCACCTCTCCGCGCAAGCGCGTTGGTCTACCCCGGTTTAAAACTGGCGTCCCCACGGGGATTCGAACCCCGGTACTCACCGTGAAAGGGTGATGTCCTAGGCCTCTAGACGATGGGGACCTAAAACTATTGTGCTCTGAAGAGCGAACTACGACTACATGAAGCTGATGACTGTGATGCACCACCGCTGGCGCGGCGCATCTGCCAAATTCTTGGCGTCCCCACGGGGATTCGAACCCCGGTACTCACCGTGAAAGGGTGATGTCCTAGGCCTCTAGACGATGGGGACCCTGGACCTGCATAACGACATTTTCTTTACTGCGGCAATGTCGTTTTCTTTTACGTGGTGGAGGTAAGCGGGATCGAACCGCTGACCTCTTGCATGCCATGCAAGCGCTCTCCCAGCTGAGCTATACCCCCCACGGGAAAACAACATTTTACTACACTGCACCTGCTTCGACCAGTAGCGCATGCTGATTGCATACTGTGTCGTGTCATTCTAACCAGCAAGCTGGCGTCCCCACGGGGATTCGAACCCCGGTACTCACCGTGAAAGGGTGATGTCCTAGGCCTCTAGACGATGGGGACCATGAACAACCAATTACTGCATTTGCTGCTGGCTACACAGCTTCACATCACTACTGCAGCAAAACCACTGCCACACTTCAGAGTTGGTGGAGGTAAGCGGGATCGAACCGCTGACCTCTTGCATGCCATGCAAGCGCTCTCCCAGCTGAGCTATACCCCCGCAGCGCTGAAGTGCGAGCATTATATAGGACACCCTTGCATTTCGCAAACAACGTTTTTCGACGTTGACGCGAGGTGTCTACTGCGGGCCGTTACAACCCCTTCTGCACGCGCGCCAGCGCGACGTCGCGACCAAACAACTCGAGCACCACATCGATCGCCGGCGTCTGCAACTGGCCCGTCAGCAGCAGGCGCAGCGGCATGGCCAGTTGTGGCATCTTGAGGCTGTGGGCAGCGAGCACTTCCTTGATCATGGCCGCCAGCGATGCCTTGTCCCACGCCACCGTGGCGCAGCGCTCGGCGAACAGCGCCAGCGCGCCGCGCACCGCCTCGGTCAGGTGCAGCGCCAGTTGCTCGGCATCCGGTTGCGGATCGCGGTAGAACAGCATGGCGGCGTCGGCCAGCTCGTTGATCGTGTTCGCGCGTTCCTTCATCAGGCCCAGCACGGTTGGCAATGCCGGCGCCCCATCGAAGCGTGCGCCGTCGCGTTCGAGCTTTGGCAGCGCCAGTGCGGCCAGGCGTTCATTGTCGGCCGCCTTGATATAGTGGTTGTTCAGCCAGTTCAGCTTTTCCGGATTGAACTGGGCCGCCGATGCGGTCAGGTGTTCCAGATTGAACCACTCGGTGAACTGCGCCATCGAGAACACCTCGTCGTCGCCATGGCTCCAGCCCAGGCGCGCCAGGTAATTGAGCATGGCTTCGGGCAGATAGCCCTGCTCCGGATAATCCATCACGCTCACGGCGCCGTGGCGCTTGGACAGCTTCGCGCCATCGGTGCCGAGAATCATCGGCAGGTGGCCGTACAGCGGCAGCTCGGCGCCGAGCGCGCGCAGGATATTGATCTGGCGCGGGGTGTTGTTGACGTGATCGTCGCCGCGCAGCACGTGCGTGATCTTCATGTCCCAGTCGTCGACCGCGACGCAGAAGTTATAGGTCGGCGTACCGTCCGGGCGCGCGATGACCAGATCATCGAGTTCCTTGTTGCCGATCGTGATCGTGCCCTTGACCACGTCCACCCAGGTCACGTCGCCATCGAGCGGATTCTTGAAACGCACCACCGGCTTGACACCATCCGGCACGGCCGGCAGGGTCTTGTCGGCTTCGGGGCGCCAGGTGCCGTCGTAGCGCGGCTTCTCGCCTGCGGCGCGCATGCGCTCGCGCATGGCCTCGACTTCATCGGGCGACGAGTAACACAGGTAGGCGGTGCCGGCGTCGAGCATGCCGGCAACCACTTCGCGGTAGCGGTCCATGCGCTGCATCTGGTAGAACGGCCCTTCGTCGTGCTCCAGCCCCAGCCACTTCATACCGTCGAGGATGGCCTGCACGGCCTCCGGCGTCGAGCGCTCGAGGTCGGTGTCTTCGATGCGCAGGATGAAGGTGCCGCCGAAGTGGCGGGCATAGGCCCACGAATACAGCGCGGTGCGCGCGCCGCCAACGTGGAGGTAGCCGGTCGGGCTGGGAGCAAAACGGGTGCGGACGGTCATGGCGGAAAGCAATCAGGTAAAAGGCGTATTCTACCCCGACGTCCGGCCGGCCAGCATGCATCGCCATGACCCTCACCCCATCGGTTCGACCGCGCGCCACGGTACGCCGGGCCGATCGTTGCATGCAAGTGCGACGGTCGGCCCCACGCATGAACGCGGTGATGGCGCCACAGGCAGCGGCTTTGCCAGGTACGCACGGCGCAGCCTGCCCCAGACCCGGGAGCGCGCCACGGCAGGCAACGGCGAGCCAGCCGGCGCGCTGCAGGACGGTGCGCTGGGATGCAATGCGGTGCGGTGCAATGCGCTGCACTGGGAACAGGCGCCGCGCAGCGCGCGGACCGCCTTTCCACACGGCGCCGGCCTGCAACATGCACAAAGCCCCTGCGCAACAGCGTCACGCAGGGGCTATGTGAAAACCAGTCCGGGCACCAGGCCCGGCCAGGCTTGACGTCAGTCGTTCTTGACGACGATGCTCGGGAACCTGCTGCTCATGTCCTTGGCTTTGTCGGCGATCTTGATCGCGACCTTGCGTGCGATCTGCTTGTAGACCGCGGCGACAGCGCCATCCGGATCGGCAACGACGGTCGGGCGACCGGCATCGGCCTGCTCGCGGATCGACATCGTCAGCGGCAGCGCGCCGAGGAATTCGATGCCGAAATCAGCGCACATCTTCTCGCCGCCGCCGTGGCCGAAGATCGCTTCGGTGTGGCCGCAGTTGGTGCAGGTGTGGGTACTCATGTTCTCGACCACGCCCAGAATCGGGATCCCGACTTTCTCGAACATCTTCAGGCCCTTGCGCGCGTCGAGCAAGGCGATGTCCTGTGGCGTGGTGACGATCACGGCGCCCGTGACCGGCACTTTCTGCGACAGCGTCAGCTGGATGTCGCCCGTGCCTGGCGGCATGTCGACGATCAGGTAATCGAGGTCGCGCCAGTTGGTCTGTTCGAGCAGCTGCTGCAGCGCGCCGCTGGCCATCGGGCCGCGCCACACCATCGGCTCATCCGGGTCGATCATGAAGCCGACCGACGAGACCTGGATGCCGTGGTTTTCCAGCGGCTCCATGCTCTTGCCGTCGTTGGTCAGCGGGCGACCGCTCACGCCCAGCATCATCGGCTGCGACGGACCGTAGATGTCCGCGTCCAGGATGCCGACGCTGGCACCTTCGGCGTGCAGCGCCAGGGCCAGGTTGACTGCCGTCGTCGATTTGCCGACGCCACCCTTGCCCGAGGCAACGGCGATGATGTTCTTCACGTTCGGCATGACCTTCATGCCGCGCTGGACCGTGTGCGAGACGATCTTGCTATAGGCGCGAATGGCCACGCCTTCGACGCCCGGCAGTGCCAGCACGGCGCTGGCCGCCATCTGGCGCAGCATCTCGACCTGGCTGGCGGCCGGGTAGCCCAGTTCCAGCTCGAACGTGACCTGGCCATTGTCGATCTGGATGTTCTTGATCGACTTGGTCGTGATGAAATCCTTGGTGGTATTGGGGTCGATAACGCTTGCCAATGCCGTCTTGATATCGCTTTCAGTGATGCTCATGGTGCTCTCCGGGTGTTCTCCGATTGATATTGGGGCGAAGTGTAGCGCAAAACGGCTGGGCGGCCAGCCTGTTGGTCGTAAACCACGGGGAATACCCCCTGCGCGCACAGGGCCATCCGCTGTTAAAATGCTTCTTTTCATATAACCGAAGCGTTTCAACCATGACCCGCAAGCTGTTCGTCACCACCGCACTGCCCTACGCCAATGCTGCCTTCCATATCGGCCACATGATGGAGTACATCCAGGCCGACATCTGGGTCCGCTTCCAGCGAATGCAGCGCGAAGGCAATGCGCAGGGCGGCCAGAAACGCGAAGTGCATTTCGTCTGCGCCGACGATACCCACGGCACGCCGATCATGATCGCGGCCGAAAAAGAAAACATCACGCCACAGGAATTCGTGGCCAAGATCGCCGCCGGCCGCGCGCAATATCTCGATGGCTTTCATATCGCCTTCGACAACTGGTACTCGACCGATTCGCCCGAGAACGTCGAACTCTCGCAAGGCATCTACCGCAAGCTGCGCGATGCCGGCCTGATCGTTACCAAGACCGTCGACCGCTTCTACGATCCGGTCAAGGGCATGTTCCTGGCCGACCGCAACATCAAGGGCGAGTGCCCGGTGTGCCACGCCAAGGACCAGTACGGCGACAATTGCGAAGTGTGCGGCGCGGCCTACCAGCCGACCGAACTGATCAACCCGTTCTCGGTGTTCACCGGCTCCACGCCTGTCCTGAAGCCGTCGGAGCAGTACTTCTTCAAGCTGTCCGACCCGCGCTGCTTCGCGTTCCTCAAACAATGGCTGAACACGCCAGGCCGCCTGCAGCCGGAAATGGTCAACAAAGTCTCGGAGTGGCTGGGCGAGTCCGGTGAAAAGCTGGCCGACTGGGACATCTCGCGCGACGCGCCCTACTTCGGCATCCAGATTCCCGATGCGCCGGGCAAGTTCTTCTATGTGTGGCTGGACGCACCGGTCGGCTACCTGGCCAGCCTGAAAAACTACTTCGACAAGCAGGGCCTGGATGTCGAAGCGTTCCTGAACGACCCGGCCGCCGAGCAACTGCACTTCATCGGCAAGGACATCGTCTCGTTCCACCTGCTGTTCTGGCCCGCGATGCTCAACTTCTCCGGCCATCCGATCATCGACAACCTGAAGGTCGCCGTTCACGGCCACCTGACGGTGAACAATGAAAAAATGTCGAAGTCGCGCGGCACCGGCATCTCGCCGCTGCGCTACCTCGAACTGGGCATGAACCCGGAGTGGCTACGCTACTACCTGGCCTTCAAGCTCAATGCCAAGGTGGAAGACCTGGACTTCAACGGCGACGACTTCGTGGCCCGCGTCAACAGCGACCTGATCGGCAAGTACGTCAACATCGCCAGCCGCTGCGCCGGCTTCATCGCCAAGCGCTTTGATGGCAAGCTGGCCGACAGCGTCTCGCCATTGGGCCGCGACTGGATCTGCAAGGCGCTGATGCACGATGGCGCCGAGCGCCAGGCGTCCGTGGCTGCCAGCTTCGAAGCGCGCGAGTATGGCCGCGCACTGCGCGAAATCATGGAGATCGCCGACGTCATCAACCAATACGTCGACGAACACAAGCCATGGATCCTGGCCAAGGACGATACCAAAACTGCCGAACTGCATGATGTCTGCACCACCGCGCTGATCCTGTTCCGTCAACTGACCATCATGCTGCAACCGGTGCTGCCGCAAGTGGCGGCGCGCGTCGCCGAGTTCCTGGGCGACTCTGAACTGAGCTGGGTTGACACCCATGGCGCCGCCGTCTACGAATCGATGCTCGGCCGCACCATCGGCACCTATACGCACCTGATGCAGCGTGTCGACGCCAAGATGGTCGAGAACCTGTTCGACAAACCTGCCCCAGCGGCAAGTGCTCCCGCGATCGCCGCGCCGGCAGCCGCTGTGGCGGCCCCGGCTGCAGCGCAGCCGACCGATGCCGTGGAAGGCGAAGGCGAAGGCGACATCGAGGCCCTGGCCCCAACCATCACGATCGACGATTTCGCCAAGATCGACCTGCGCGTCGCAAAAATCGTCAACTGCGAACACGTCGAAGGCTCGACCAAATTGCTGCGCCTGACGCTCGACGTCGGCGAAGGCCGTCACCGCAATGTGTTCTCGGGCATCAAGTCGGCGTACCAGCCGGAAGACCTGATCGGCAAGCTGACGGTGCTGGTGGCCAACCTGGCCCCGCGCAAGATGAAGTTCGGCATCTCGGAAGGCATGGTCCTGTGCGCATCAGGCGCGGACGAGAAAACCAATCCGGGCCTGTATCTGCTCGACCCGATGCCGGGCGCGACGCCGGGCATGCGCATCCGCTGATGCTTCACGCCGGCGCCTGGTCTGGCGTGCCACTGATGTGGCGCCAGGCCGGTCGCCGGACGGCCCCGGGCGCAATTTCCGGGGTCAGTACCGGGTGTACAATGCCATGTTTAAACTATGACAAGACGCCCTACAAACTCTTTTGATAGGTAGCCAAGAACCATGACCGATTTGACTCCCCTGCGCCATATTCCGACCGCCAACGTGTTCCGCAAAGGCGACGTGTTCGTCCTGTTCGGTGAACTGTTCGGCCGCGGCTACGTGAATGGCCTGATCGACGAAGCGCGCGCTGCCGGCATGACGATCGTCGGCATCACCGTGGGCCGCCGTGACGAGACCGGCGCGCTGCGCCCGCTGGACGCCGCCGAGCTGGCCGAAGCCGAAGAAAAACTGGGCGGCCGCATCATCAACGTGCCGCTGATGGCGGGCTTCGACATGGATGCGCCCGAGGGCGAAAAGAATCCGACCGAAATGCTGTCCGGGATCACGCTCAAAACCTGGCAAGAAGAAACCCTGGACTGGGAGCACATCGAGCGTTGCCGCGAAGCCGGCGTGCGCCGCTTCACGACCTCGGCCGCCCAGGTCATGCACGAGATCGACAAGCTGGTGCCGCAAGGCGCGAATGTGTTCTTCGCCCACACGATGGCGGGCGGCATCCCGAAGATCAAGGCCTTCCTGGCCATTGCCAATCGCATCTACAAGGGCCGTGGCGAGCGCTTCATGTCCTCGCGCGCCCTGCTCGAGAGCGATCTGGGCAAATTGATCCTGATGAACTTCGACGAAGTCTCGGCCAACACGCTCAAGTACCTGCTCGATGCGTCGGCCACGATCCGCGACCGCGTGACGCAGGGCGGCGGCGAAGTGCGCTACACGGCCTATGGCTACCACGGCACCGAGATCCTGATCGACGGCGACTACCACTGGCAGACCTACACCAACTACACGCAGGGCTACGCCAAGATGCGCCTGGAGTCGGTGGCCGAAGCGGCGTGGAAGAACGGCATCAGCGCCACGGTGTTTAACTGCCCTGAAATCCGCACGAATTCGTCGGACATCTTCGTTGGCGTGGAACTGTCGCTGTTCCCACTGCTCGTCGCGCTCAAGCGCGAAGGCGGCGGCGCCTGGGCCGAAGAGCAATGGCGCATCTGCGAAGAATTGCTGGGCGAAGGCACGTCGCTGCAGCAGTTGCTCGACACGATCGAGGGCTACAACAACGACGCCACCAGCGCCGCGTTCCGCAATTTCGAGGCCTGGCCGATGGACAACACGCCGGCCCTGGCCGATGTGATGATCGGCACCTCGGAAGCGATCACGGCCCTGCACAAGGACAAGAAAGCGCTGATCACCGATCACCTGTCGAGCCTGGTGCTGGAGGGTGCCGGTCCATTGATGTTCCATGGCGCGTCGGAAAAGATCGCCCCGGTGCTGTGGCTGAACCACGACATCATCGCGCGCCAGCTGAACGCGCTGCACAAGTAAGCGCAACATCGTCATACTTGACGACACCTAGAGCGGGGCGCAAGAATCTGCCCCGCCCCAGGTGTCGTCAAGCCGCTGTTCCATTGCATCCACGAAGCCAATCATGATCTTCTCGAAAAAACACGTGAACTACGAATCCGAGCATACCAAGTTCATCTCGGAACTGAAGAAACAGCACCCCGAGATGGATGCCGGCCAGGTGGCTGGCCGCGCGCTGCTGTGGGACAAGTCCCCTGTCTCGCTCGACGAACAGGCACGCACTGACGAGTCGCGCCTGCGCCAGCAAGCCTATCCATACCAGAACAAGGTCTGAGGACGGACGCGCGCATGATGCCCGACGGGGCGGCTGACGGGCACGAGGTGCACACCCAGCCCGCCATGGAAACACCGCATCCTGCGCCGCTCGACGCCACCCTGGCACGCCTGTACGGTGAGCCGCTCACGCGCTTGCCGAATGACTTGTACATCCCGCCCGATGCGCTCGAGATCTTCCTCGACGCTTTTGAAGGACCGCTCGATCTGCTGCTGTATCTGATCCGCCGGCAAAACTTCAATATCCTCGACATTCCGATGGCGCAGGTCACCCTGCAATACCTCGTCTATGTCGAGCAGATCCGCAAGAGCAATCTCGAACTGGCGGCGGAATACCTGTTGATGGCGGCGATGCTGATCGAGATCAAATCGCGCATGTTGCTGCCCAAGCGCCAGGATGAATTGATCGAGGATGCGGGCGACCCGCGCGCCGAGCTGGTGCGCCGCTTACTGGACTATGAACAGATCAAGACCGCTGCCGTCGCGCTGGGCAATGTACCGCAAGAAGGCCGTGATTTCGTCCGGCCCGAGCTGTTCGTGGAACAGGGTCTGGTCCAGCCACTGCCCGACGTCGATCCCTGGGATTTGCAGCGTGCCTGGCTCGATGTGCTGCGCCGTGCCAAGCTGACGCAGCATCACCGGATCGGACGCCAGGAACTGTCGGTGCGCGAGCACATGTCGGCCATCCTGCGCATGCTGCAGTCAACGCGCTTCGTCGAATTCGGCGACCTGTTCACGGGCCAGCACACGGTGCCGATTGTCGTCGTCCATTTCGTGGCCATGCTCGAACTTGCCAAAGAAACCCTGATTGAAATTACACAGGCCGAACCGTTCGCACCAATTTACGTGCGCCTGGCCTATTTGCCGGCATAAAGCCGGCCTCTCCTCTACCGATCCAACATGAAAATCATCTCTTCCATTGAGGAGCTGCGCGACCAGCTCAGCGGCCAACTGCGCACGGCATTCGTGCCGACGATGGGCAATCTGCACGAAGGCCACCTGTCGCTGATGCGCCTGGCGCGCCGCCATGGCGACCCGGTCGTCGCGTCGATCTTCGTCAACCGCCTGCAATTCGGCCCCAACGAAGACTTCGACAAGTACCCGCGCACATTCCACGAAGACGTGGCCAAGCTGGAAAAAGAAGGCGTCTACGTGCTGTTCGCGCCCACCGAGAAAGACCTGTACCCGGAACCGCAAGAATACCGTGTGCGTCCGCCCGATGGCCTGGGCAGCATGCTGGAAGGCGAATTCCGTCCCGGCTTCTTCGAAGGCGTCTGCACCGTGGTCACCAAGCTGTTCTCGTGCGTGCAGCCGCGCGTGGCCGTGTTCGGCAAGAAGGATTACCAGCAGCTGATGATCGTGCGGAACATGGCGCGCCAGTTCGCGATGCCGACCGAAATCATCGGCGCCGAAACGTACCGCGCCGAGGACGGCCTGGCGCTGTCGTCACGCAATGGCTATCTGTCGGAGACCGAGCGGGCCGAAGCGCCGGCGCTGTACCGGCACCTGAATGCGGTGGCCGACAGCGTGCGCGGCGGTGAGCACGATATCGCGCAAGTCGAAGCGCGCGCCATGGCGGCACTGGCCGAGCGCGGCTGGAAGCCCGACTATATCTCGGTGCGCAAACGCGGCGACCTGCAGGCGCCGGACGCGGCCGACCTGGCTGGCGGCGCGCCGCTGGTCGTGCTGGCCGCAGCCAAGCTGGGCAACACGCGCCTGATCGACAATCTGGAAATCTGATTGGACTGCCTGCCCCGCCGGTCTCAGATCGCGGGGCAGCCCTGGCGTACCAGCGCGGCCTTGAAATCACCTTTGAATCCGGCGTAGTCAACGGTCTTCTGGACGTCGTCGGCGAGACCCAGCGCCTCGGCGCGCAGGCGCGCCAGCAGATCGAACCCATCGACCTGCGGCATCCGTTCACGGGCAGCCGTGCTACCCGTCGAGCCCCACGCTTTGCGCCCACGCCAGCGCCGACAGATGCGCTTCGTTGACGTCGGCTGGACTCAACGCCAGCGTTGCCGCCAGTGACGCCACCAGGTTCGAATTGAGTTCGCACGCTTCGGCCAGCGCCAGGTAGGGACCGTAACTGCCTTCGCGCTTCGTCAGTGCCTTGACGACTTCGTCCGGCAACTGGATCGCATCGAGCACTTCCTGCATGGACAGGCCCAGCAGGCGGTCGAGAAGCGAAAACATACCGGCCACGAACAGGTGCTCACCGGCACCCCGGCCCAGGGCTTTTTGCCCAAGTAATTCCGCCAGGCGGCCGCGCACGACGGCCGTTTCCATCAGCACCGGCGAATAGCCGCTGGCACTGGCCGTGGCCAGCAGCAGCACCAGCCAGCGGTACAGCGGCGCGTAACCCAGCAGCGAGATCGCCTGACGCAGCGACTGCACTTCGCGCCCCGCGCCAAAGCCGGCGGTATTGATGTAGCGCAGCAGCTTGTAGGTCAGCGCCGGATCGCGTTTGAGCACGCTTTCGAGCCGGCCCACGTCGTCATTGGCCTGCACCATCTGCATCAGTTGCAGGATGATTTGCTGGCTCGGGTTCATGCCCTTGACGGGATTGCCCGGCCGCGGGGTCAGGTGCAGCTTGCCGACAAAGGCATCGAGCCCGAGCGCGGCGCAGGCGTCGAAATCGGCCCACGTACCCACTGGCCGCCCGACCATGCGCAGCGACGAGTGCTTGGCGCTGGCGTAGGTTCGCGCCTGCTCCGCCACGTCGACGCCGGTAAAACGCACTTCGACATACGAGGCGTAGGGCGCCAGGTTACGCCCGAGCAGTGTGAGGTCGCAGCCGCGGATGGCCACGCCCACGCCACCGGCGCGAACGGCTTGTACGGCCGCGCGCACGTCGACGTCGGTCAGTTGGCGGATATCGAAGGCGAGAACGGTGCGTTCCGGTGGCAGCGCGTAGAGCGCATCGGTCGACAGCATGGCTGGCACCGCGTCCAGGAACAGGATCTTGTCGCGCAGCAGCCAACCCTGGTCGACATGGTTGACGTGCTCGGCAACAAAGCCGACCAGACCTTCGAGGTCCGGGCCGGTCGGGATACGGCCGTCGTGCTGTTGCCACGACAGCTCGTAGCCGAGAACGCGCTGCCGGGGATCGAGCAGCGGTTCACGGACAATGAAGTTGGTGCGATACATGGAGGCGCCGTTTTAAATTGCTCGGCGCAAGCTCAGAACCCGAGACTGTCGAGCAGATCGTCGACCTGCCCCTGGTTTGCCACGACTTCAGTGCCAAGCGGATTGATTTGCGGACCATTCATCAGCCCACTGTCGATTTCGCGCTTGATCTCGCTTGGTGCGAAATCGATCAGCACCTGGACCAGCTGCTTTTCAAGATTCTGTGCAATACCCGTGATGCGGCCGATGACCTGACCTGTGAGGTCCTGGAAGTCCTGGGCCATCATGATGCTCATCAGTTCGCCGCGGGTGGCAACCGCCCCGGCACGCGACTCGTCCAGGCTGGCGATCGTGCGCTGCGCCATCGCGCGCCACTGCGCATCCGTTGCCTCAGTTGCAGGCGCGTCGAGCAGCGCCTGCCAACCTGCCTTGAGTTCGGTCGAACGCGTTTCGATGGCATCCTGCAGCGGGCCGGCCGCGTCGGTTGCGTCCAGCACCTTCTTGGCTGCCTGTTCGGACAACTGCGCCACGTAGTCGAGCCGGTCGCGCGCATCGGGGATGTCGCTTGCGGCTTTCTCGATCAACTTGTCGAGGCCCAGGCCACGCAGATTTTCGTGCAGTGCGCGGGTCATGTGACCGACCCGGCTCAGCACCTCATCGTGCGAAGACGCGCCTGCAACAGGCGCAGTATTCTGCTCAACCATTTCAGGCTCCGGCTTTGTCCAGTTTCTCGAAAATCTTGTTGAGCTTTTCGTCAAGCGTCGCGGCAGTAAATGGCTTGACCACGTAGCCGCTGGCACCTGCCTGTGCTGCTGCGATGATGTTTTCCTTCTTCGCTTCAGCAGTGACCATCAGCACCGGCAACTTGGCCAGCGCGGGGTCGGCACGAATATTCTGCAGCATGGTCAAGCCGTCCATGTTCGGCATATTCCAGTCCGACACGACGAAGTCGAACGATTCACTGCGCAGTTTTGCCAGCGCCATGACGCCATCTTCTGCTTCGTCGACGTTGGCATAACCCAGTTCTTTCAACAAATTCCGGACGATGCGGCGCATCGTCGAGAAATCGTCAACAACCAGAAAACGCATCTTTGGATCAGCCATGAATTACTCCGTTTGAATCTACTAATTTGGTTTGTTGGGTATGCTACTTTTACAGACGCAAGAATAGCATTTTTGTTGCTCTGCGGCGATAAAATAGCCCACAAAGCATGGCAGGATGATGAATTCAGTTCAAACACGCAACGCCCGGCTGCCTTGGGCGGCCAGATGGTCCAGTACGAGGCGCGGTAACGCCTGCAATGGGCCGACTTCGTGGGCAGCGCCGATGGCAATGGCTTCACGCGGCATGCCGAACACCACACAGCTCGCTTCGTCCTGCGCGAAGTTGTGGGCGCCGGCTTCGCGCATCTCGAGCATGCCAGCCGCGCCGTCCTTGCCCATCCCGGTCAGGATAACACCAACGGCGTTCTTACCGGCCGCCTGCGCAGCGGAACGAAACAACACATCGACTGATGGACGGTGACGATTGACGGGCGGACTCTGTTCGATGCGCGTCATGTAGTTCGCGCCGGAGCGCACCAGCAACAGGTGCGAGTGACCGGGCGCGATGTAGGCGTGACCGGGCAGCACCCGCTCGTTGCCGGCCGACTCGACCACGCTGATCTTGCACAGCGAATCGAGGCGCCTGGCAAACGATGTGGTAAAGCCTTCCGGCATGTGCTGGGCAATCAGGATGCCCGGACAATCGGACGGCATCTGCATCAAAAATTCGCGGATCGCTTCGGTGCCACCGGTCGAGGCGCCGATGATGATCAGTTTTTCGGAGGAAATGAGTGGGCTTCTCAGCGCCGACAGCTGCGTACTGGCCACCTGGGGCGTGCGGCTGCGCGGGGCAATGCGCGCGCGTGCGGCGCCGCGGATCTTGTCAGCGATCATGTCGGCGTACTCGCGCATGCCGCTCTGGATCGATATCTTGGGCTTGGTGACGAAGTCGACCGCGCCAAGCTCCAGTGCGCGCATTGTAATTTCCGAGCCGCGCTCGGTCAGCGACGACACCATCAGCACCGGCATCGGGCGCAGGCGCATCAGTTTCTCGAGAAAGTCGAGGCCATCCATCTTCGGCATCTCGACGTCGAGCGTCAACACGTCCGGATTGTGTTTCTTGATCAATTCGCGCGCGACGAGGGGGTCTGGCGCCGTGGCCACCACTTCCATATCGGGTTGCGAATTGACGATCTCGCTCATCACGCTGCGGATCAATGCCGAGTCGTCGACGATCAGGACCTTGATTTTCATATTGTCTCCGTAGTTGCTCAGAACAGGTCGATCGCGCCGCCGACCGGTTCGACCTTGAGTCGCTTGGCGTAATCGAGTTCGCGTTTGGCCAGCGTGTCGTTGTGGGTCTGCATCAGCTTCTTGACCAGGACCTTGCCCGTGCGCGGGAAGAAAAACACCTTGCGCGGGTAGATGTCGTTGAGGTCTTCGGCCAGCACCGGAATGCGTTCGGTCTTCAGGAACTGCATCACGAACGCGGCATTGCGCTCGCCGACGTTCATCGCGGTAAAGCCGCGCAGCACGGCCCCGCCGCCAAAGACCTTCGCCTCGAGGTGTTCGCGGCGCGCCCCGGCCTTGAGCAGATCATTGATCAGGATCTCCATGGCGAAGGTGCCGTAGCGCATCGAGGCCGATACCGGATTGTTGGGCTCGGCTGCGCCGTCGGGCAGCATGAAATGGTTCATGCCGCCCAGGCCCGTGACGCGGTCGCGGATGCAGGCCGACACGCACGAACCGAGCACGGTCGAGATCAGCATGTTCTCCTTGGTATAGAAGTACTCGCCCGGCAGGATCTTGGCGGCATCGATCGCGAACGTGCGGTCATGGTAGAGATTGGTTGCGAATTGGCTGTTCATGGTCGCCCTTCGTTCTTACGCCGTGCGCGCGTCGAGTTCGTACACGGTCTTTCCGCGCAGGCGCAGGGAATCAGACACGTACAGGAAGTTTTCGGAGTGGCCGGCAAACAGCAGCCCGTGGCCCTTCATCAGCGGCACGAAGCGGCTCAGGATGGTGCGCTGGGTCGGCTTGTCAAAATAGATCATCACGTTGCGGCAAAAAATCGCGTCGAACTGCCCGTCCAGCGGCCAGCCATCGGCCAGCAGGTTGAGCGGCTTGAACGTGACGAGCGAGCGCAATTCGGGACGGATGCGCACCATGCCTTCGTGCGCACCCTTGCCACGCAGGAAGAAGCGGCGCAGGCGCTCCGGCGAGACCTTCTCGATGCGCTCCATCGGGTACACGCCATTGGACGCCGTGGCCAGCACATTGGTGTCGATGTCGGTGGCGATGATCTCGACTTTCGGCGTGAGCGTGTTGAACGCCTCGCAGGCCGTCATGGCGATCGAATACGGCTCTTCGCCGGTGGACGCGGCCGAGCACCAGATGCGCAGCGGCCTCGGATCCTTCTTGTGCAGCGCCACCAGATGCTCGAACAGCAGCGGGAAGTGATGCGCCTCGCGGAAGAACGACGTCAGGTTGGTGGTCAGCGCGTTGGTAAACGACTCCCATTCGCGCTCCATGCGCCCTGCTTCGAGGTCGTCCAGGTAGCGCGTGAACGACTGGATGCCGGTCGCGCGCAGGCGCCGGGCCAGGCGGCTGTAGACCATCTCCTGCTTGCTGTCAGCCAGGGAAATGCCGGCGCGCTGGTGAATCAGCGCGCGCACCCGTTCGAAATCACGGCGGGTGAAATCGAATTCTTTATTGGTTTCTGTTTTCTGCTGCGGCACTGTGCGTCACTTTCTTGGATACGATGGGCGGGCTCGGGGAGCCGACCGGATTGTTGTGCTTCGTGCCGACGCAGAACGGTGGCTTACGCCGCCAGCTTGTCGATCAGGCCCATTTCGCTCGACGACATCAGCTTGTCGATGTCGACCAGGATCAGCATGCGCTCGTCGACGGTGCCCAGGCCGATCATGTAGTCCGAGTTGAAGGCGCTGCCCAATTCCGGCGCTGGCTTGATCTGGTCCGGCGTGAGCGTGGTGACGTCCGACACGCTGTCGACCACCATGCCCATGATGCGGCCACCGATGTTCAGGATGATCACGACGGTGAACTGGTCGTACACCGGCGTGCCCAGCTTGAACTTGATGCGCATGTCGACCACGGGAATGATGATGCCGCGCAGATTGATCACGCCCTTGATGAACTCGGGGGCATTGGCGATGCGGGTCACTGCTTCGTAGCCGCGGATTTCCTGCACCTTCAGGATGTCAATGCCGTATTCTTCCGAGCCCAGGGTGAAGGCAAGAAATTCGCTACCGGCGCCGTCGTGCGCGGAGCCGTCGGTCGAGAGGGTATTTGCCAGGTTGGACATGGGATTCCTTTGTTTACAGTGAAAATAGAATTTATTGAACGACGGGATCGTCGGCCAGCTGGCGCGACGAGCGCACCAGCGCTGCCACGTCGAGGATCAGGGCAACACCACCGTCACCCATGATGGTTGCGCCGGAAATTCCGGCCACTTTGCGGTAATTCGCTTCCAGGTTCTTGACCACGACCTGTTGTTGCCCGACCAGTTCGTCCACGAACAGCGCCGCCTTCTTGCCCTCGGTCTCGAGGATGATGACGATGCCGTCGGAGGGGTCACGGTGCACGGGTTCGATATCGAACATCTGGTACAGCGGGATCATCGGCAGGTATTCGCCGCGCACTTTCAGCACGCGTCCGCGCCCGGCGATCTCGCGCACGTCCTGCGGCGTCGGTTGCAGCGATTCGACCACGAACGACAGCGGCAGGATGTAGATTTCTTCGCCGCTGCGGATCGACATGCCGTCCAGGATCGCCAGCGTCAGCGGCAGCGAAATCGAGATCGTCGTGCCGAAGCCGGCCGCCGAGCGGATGTCGACCGTGCCGCCCATCGCGGTGATATTGCGCTTGACCACATCCATGCCCACGCCGCGGCCCGACACGTCGGTGACGGTATCGGCAGTCGAGAAGCCCGGCGCGAAGATCAGCTGCCAGACTTCGGCATCCGTCATCGTATCGGCCACGGCCAGCCCGTTCTGCGCCGCCTTGGCCAGGATTTTTTCCCGGTTCAGGCCGGCGCCGTCGTCGGCCACTTCGATGACGATATGGCCGCCCTGGTGCCCAGCCGACAGGAACAGGCGCCCCGCTTCGCTCTTGCCGGCGGCAATGCGCGCTGCCGGCATCTCGACGCCATGGTCGATCGAGTTGCGCACCAGGTGCGTCAGCGGATCGACGATGCGCTCGATCAGGCCCTTGTCGAGTTCGGTGGCGGCGCCATTGGTGATGAAGTCGACCTTCTTGCCGAGCTTGCCGGCCAGGTCGCGCACCATGCGCGGGAAGCGCGAGAACACAAAGTCCATCGGCATCATGCGGATCGACATCACCGCTTCCTGCAGCTCGCGCGTGTTGCGGTCGAGCTGGCTTACCGACGACAGCAGGCGCTCGTGCAGGATCGGATCGAGCACGGCGCTGCGCTGCTCGAGCATCGCATTGGTGATGACGAGTTCGCCGATCAGATTGATCAGCTGGTCGACCTTCTCGACCGACACGCGGATGGACGACGACTCATTTTTATCATCCTTGCGTGCGGCTTTCTTTTCGAGTGCCAGTTCGGCCAGATGCTCCACCACGTTCTGGGCCTGTACGGCAAGCGCCGTTACGGGTTCCGGCGTGCTGTCGACAATGCCGGCAGCCGCGCGGATCTGCTCGATCGGCTGGAAAAAGCCATAGCCCAGTTCGTCTTCGGATGGCTCGCCCGCGGCAGGCGCGTCGTCGTCGTCCCGGCCGAAGAAGCCGTAGCCCTGGTCCTCTTCGACACGCTTGCGCTCGGCGGCTTCGATCAGCCGCTGCTCGGGCGTCAATGCTGGCGCCTCGAAGATTTTCAGGTCATCGGGATCAAGCACGAACGAGCAGATCGCGATGATGTCGTCCAGGCTTTCCAGCGTCGTGATGATGACGGCAGTGCGCCCGCCGTCGAGCGGCGCGACCGAGATCCGGCCCATCAGGCCCAGCTCGTCAACCAGCGCATCGATCTCGCGCTGCCCCACTTGCGGCAGCTCGATCTTGTAGCGGTGCGCGCCTTCGGTTGGCAACTCCACGCGCGCCGGCGCCGACAGGTACGATGGTGCGACCAGCGGTGCGACCGGCACCACGCCTTCGGCCAGGTCATGCAGCGCCATGCGTACGTTGGCAACGACTTCGTGGTCGACGTGCTTGCCATGGCGATGGCCGTCGAGCTGCATCTTGAGCGCGTCCTTGGCCGCCAGGAACGCGTCCACGTGGTTCGACGTCAGCGCCATCTCGCCTTTGCGGATACGGTCGAGCAGCGACTCGAGCACATGGGTCACGTCGCACATATCGGTCAGGCCGAACGTCGATGCGCCGCCCTTGACCGAGTGCGCGGTGCGAAAGATCGCGTTCAGATCCTCGGCGTCGGGCGCTGCCAGATCGACGCCCAGCAACAGGCGCTCCATTTCGGCGAGCAGTTCTTCTGCTTCGTCGAAAAAGACCTGGTAAAACTGGCTGATGTCGATACTCATGGGAATGTCCGCTGATGGTTACCTAAGCCAAGATTCATGGCTTAACCGATCACTTTTTTGACCACCTCGATCAGGCGCTGCGGATCGAACGGCTTGACCAGCCAGCCATTGGCGCCAGCAGCGCGGCCCTTCGACTTCATCTCGTCCGACGACTCGGTGGTGAGCATCAGGATCGGCGTCTTGGCGTAGCCTGGCAACATGCGTAGCGACTTGATCAGCGCCAGGCCGTCCATCTTCGGCATGTTCTGGTCAGTCAGCACCAGGTCGACCGCCTGCAGCTTCGCCTTGTCGAGGCCATCCTGGCCGTCCACGGCTTCCACCACATGGTAGCCGGCGGCCTTCAGACTGAAAGCCACCATCTGGCGTAGCGAACTGGAATCGTCGACTGCGAGAATCGTTTTTGCCATCTTGTGCTCCTGCTGTTTTACTCCGGGCGGACCCGGGTTGAATTGGTTGTTGGGTGAATATGGCGCGGCGGCGTGGTCAGAACAGCTCGACGTCGCCGCTTTCCAGGTGTTTCTGTTCGACCGACCTGCGTAGCGTGCTGCGCAACTGGAGCGACTGGATTGCCAGTGCGACGCTGACCTGACCCAGCCGGTCGACGATTTCATCGCTGCCAGTGTCCGGCGCGATCTCCGCGCCATGATCGTTCAGCGTGCCCAGAAAGTCACGCAAGCCCGACACGCGGCGCAGCGTGCGTTCGATCAATTGCGCCGTCAGGTCCTGAAACTGCATGCTCGTGATCGCCGTGTTGACGTGCTCGCTCACGTCGTCCGACATCGAGCCCAGCAGAGCGCGATCCTCGTGCGACAGTTCACCCCCGGCAAGCATGCGGTTGATCGCTTCCTGGCGCGCGCCGACGACAGCGTGCACCGCGACGAAGCTGCCGGTGAGCTTGTCGATGGCTTCTTCGAGCAGCAATTCGGTCTGGAGCAGATCGGCTTCCACCTCGGTCAGGTGGCGCCGGCCATGCACCGACACACCTGACAACAGGCGCTTGACGTGCGATCCGAGTATCTTTTTTCTTGTCATCGTGTTCTCTCCAAAGCTGCCCGTACGGCGTCGGTCATCACGGTTTCACCGCATTCAACGTCGCCGTCGCTGCCGCCTCGGCGTCCTCGGCCGGCACGTCCAGCGTGGACGCATCGCGCCGCACCGCGTCTTCGGTGCGCTTGTTCATGACGATGATGCTGATGCGCCGGTTGATCGGGCTGAACGGGTCGGTGGCGTCGAGGTGGGCGGCCGAGGCCAGTCCCACCACGCGCAGCACCTTCTCGTCCTGCAGGCCGCCGAGCACCATTTCGCGCCGCGACGCGTTGGCGCGGTCGGCCGACAATTCCCAGTTGCTGTAGCCGGCGTCGCTGTGATACGGCGTCGAATCGGTGTGGCCTGAAATCCCCAGCTTGTTCGGTACCTCGTTGAGCACCATGCCGATGATGTGCAGTATTTCTTTGGTGTACGGCTGCAGCTCGGCCTTGGCCAGCGCGAACATCGGGCGGTTCTTTTCGTCGACGATCTGGATGCGCAAGCCTTCGCTGGTGATGTCGAGCAACAGCTGGTTCTGGTACTTCTTGAGCATCGGATTGACTTCGATGGCCGACTCGATGCGCGCCTTCAGGTTTTTCAGGCGCTCGCCTTCTTCGCGCGCCAGCGCAGCCTTGGCCGCCTGCAGGTCGTAGCTCTTGTTGACCGGCGTCGAGTCGCCGCGCTTGACCTGGCCGGCGGTGCGCGTCAGGTCTTCGCCGCCGCCCATGATCACCGACGACGAATCGCCCGACCCCGAACCACCCTGCATCGCCACCTTCAGCGGCGTCTTGAAGTATTCCGAGATGCCCACCAGGTCGCCCTTGGCTGTCGAGCCCAGCAGCCACATGAGCAGGAAGAACGCCATCATCGCGGTCACGAAGTCGGCGTACGCGATTTTCCAGGCGCCGCCGTGGTGGCCGCCGGCCACCTTCTTGATGCGCTTGATGACAATGGGGCGTGCGTTGTCGTCAGCCACGCTCATCCTCCATGGTGTACGTCGGCGAAAAGTCGAATGCGGTCATCGCGGCTTACTTCTTCTTCTTGATGTGTTCTTCGAGCTCGGCGAAGGTCGGGCGCTCGGTCGAGTACAGCACCTTGCGGCCAAATTCCACCGCCAGCGCCGGCGCATAGCCGTTCAGGCTCGCCAGCAGCGTCACCTTCACGCACTGGAACATCTTGGTCGATTCTTCGAGCTTTTGCTCCAGCACGGTGGCCAGCGGGCTGACGAACGCGTAGGCCAGCAAGATGCCCAGGAACGTGCCGACCAGCGCCTTGGCGATCAGGATGCCCAGCTCGGCCGGCGGCAAGCCGACCGATTCCATCGTGTGGACCACGCCCATCACCGCCGCCACGATGCCGAACGCCGGCAGGCCGTCGCCGATCTTGGCGATCACGTGGGCCGGAACGGCGCCTTCGTGGTGGTGCGTCTCGATCTCGTTGTCCATCAGGTTTTCGATCTGCATCGCGTCCATGTTCCCGGACACCATCAGGCGCAGATAATCGGTCATGAATTCGATGATGTGGTGGTCGGCCACGACGGCCGGATAATTGGTGAACAGCGGCGAGGCGTCCGGCGCTTCGATATCGCCCTCGATCGACATCAAGCCTTCCTTGCGCACCTTGGACAACACGTCGAATTGCAGGGCCATGAGTTGCATGTACATGTCTTTTGAGTACTTCGAGCCCTTGAAAATGCTCGGAAACGCCTTGAGCGTTGCCTTGATTGCCTTGGTGCTGTTGCCGACGAACAAAGCACCGAATGCGGCGCCGCCGATCATCAAGAGCTCGATGGGCTGCCACAGCGACGCAAGGTGACCACCCGCCAGGGCAAAGCCGCCAAACACGCAGGCACAGACGATGATGTAACCAACAATGACTAACAAAGGATTTAGCTCCAGAAAACCCGCAGCGTGTCGCGACATGACGACTCGAAACCGGTAATTTCAGAAAATGTTTATTCAGGGAATTACTTTAGCTGGAGAAGTGCTGTCCGGCAAGCAAAACCACCCCGAAAACTCACCGTTTGTCTCTTAAAAGTCCCATATATACAATGCTGGCCCATCTGTGTACGGATGTACAACACGTGTCGGTGTTTGTCCGACAACAATAAATTCGTAGCTGAAAAGCATCGAACCGGGACGCATCTCGCGCGCGGCCTTGCGCCACAGGGCGGTCATGGCGGCCGGGGACAGGTAGGCGAACACGGCGTCGTAATCGCCCAGGTCGAGTTGTTCGTAGTCGCCCCGGATGAAGGCGGTCGGGCTGCGCGCCAGCCTGGCACGCACGAAGCTGGCCAGCCACGGCAGCGGCGCGAGCTCGATGCCTTCGACACGCGCATCCGGCCGGCGGCGCTGCAGCGCCAGCACCAGCCCGCCGATACCGCTGCCGATGTCGATCACGCGCAGCGCCCTGCCCTGCGGCAGCGCAGCATCGACCGCCTCCCACACCTTGCGCCCGGACGGGTAGTACGGCACCTGCGTGCGGTAAGTCGACCAGTACAGCAGCAACAGGAACAAGAAGATGGCCAGGAACGCCAGCGGTGGAATTGCCAGCGTGCTGGTGGCCAGCAGGGCCAGCGGGAAACCGAACTGGATCGCGCGCCACCAGATGGCCAGGCCACGCCACCAGGTCAGGCCGGCCGCGAGCAGGCCCTGGACCAGGGCCACGTGCCAGTACGAGACGACCAGGCCACCCGTGGCAAGCAGGTAAATGACGGCAAGCATGAGGGGAAATGCGGCGAGCTGGAGCAGCAGCGCCCGGATCGCGGGAGCGCCCAGCAGGCGCCGGGTCGGCGGGGAAGAAGGTGATGCTGGCAAGAGCGGCTGCCGGCGCAATGGATCAGGCAGGGTCGAGGCCGGCTGCCTTGCCTTCGGCCTGCTGTCCGGCCTGCTCGGCCTGTTCGTCGGCGCGCGCCTGGTCGAGCGCTTCCTTGGCCTTGCGGGTCTTGCCGGCGCGCGAAGGCATGTGGCACAGGCCACACAGGTAATCGCTGTTGAGGTCGAGGGCGTTGACGATGAACTTGCCCTGGCACTTGCTGCATGGTGCCAGTTGCAGCATGCCGCCATTGAAGAAGCGTACCAGCGTCCAGGCGCGCGTGAGCGAGAGCAACGGCTCTTCGTTCGGCGCCGGCGGCATTTGTTCGAGATAGAGTTTGTAGGCCTTCATGACGGCCTGGATGCCGGTGGCGCCGGCATGCTCCACCAGGAACTGGTGGATATTAATGAACAACGACGAATGGATGTTCGGTTGCCAGGTCAGGAACCAGTCGGTCGAGAACGGCAGCATGCCCTTGGGTGGAGAGACACCCTTGAGCTCCTTGTACAACTTGAGCAGGCGTTCGCGAGACAGCGAGACTTCGGTCTCGAGCAATTGCAGGCGTGCGCCCAGGTTGATCAGTTCAATGGCGAGCTGGATTTCCTGCGCCTCTGTGACAACGCTCTTTTTACTCATGGCGATACGGCTCCCGGCTCTGTCGGCCTTACAGCAAGACCACTGGCAGCGATTATACGATCTCTTCGACTGGCTGGCCGGCCATCAGGATGGCGGCGTGCGACTGGGCCAGGCTGCGTTCCTTCGTGTGGCTCGTCAGCATCGACAGGATTGCGCTGTCATCGAAGCGGAAGCGGGCCAGCATCATGTTGCCGCCAGCCAGCTTCAGGATCTGGGCATTGCTCATGCCTTCGATCAGGTCGGCGATGTCGGCCGACACGCCAAGGCGGAAAATGGCCGTGACCTTGTCTGCACGAATCATCTGCTGAGCAAGCATCAGGTAGCTCAGGTTAGCGTCGCGAATTTCAGCCATCATGTCGTTCATCGTCATTTTCTCTCTCCAGTCGTTGTGTCGGCTGCCGTTGTGTTGCCGATGAGATAGATTCTGACCCTGAGGAAACTATTCTCAAATTGGAGAAAGTCTGTATTTTCAGTCAGCAAACGACGAGGCGGAGCCATAGGAGTTTGTCTGACAAACCCGTCTGGCTCCCTATGAAACCCCAGCAAAAACCGGGGCTGTTTGGCGCAGGAAAGCGCCTTGATGATGTACAGCAACAAAACGCGTTTGTCGCAATTTTGCCACTTGGCAATAGCCGCTTATCTCTTTAACGGCAGCTGGCGGAGCAACTTTAGGGTCAGTCTGAAAAAATTTTCACAATTTTTCTAACCCTACAACCTGCTTGTTCACGCACTACATTCCATTTACGGCGGCTTTGCAGCCGACTTTAGGGTGATCCGAAAATATTTTTCAGTTATTTTCGGCGGTTTGCCGCCTATCTAGAATCGTTATCGGCTGGTCCTGCGCGAACTTTAGGGTCCCCTGCAAAAATTCTTGAACTTTTTTGGAGATGCTCCGCCCTGGCCAAAAATCGTGCAACTTAGGTTTTGCTTTACTATTAACACAATGCGCACGCCCCCCACGCCCCTCAACCAGCCGTTTTCGGTGTACCTCGACCTGGTCCGCTTCCTGGCAGCGCTGGCCGTGGTGTTGATGCATATGCGCATGTTCAAGCTGGTCGATATTCCCGGTTCCCAGCACTGGACGCTGCTGGGCCGTGAATCGGTGATGGCGTTCTTTGTCCTGTCCGGCTTCGTCATTGCCTACACCACGCAGATGCGCCGCCCCGATGCCATCGACTTCACGGTCGCGCGTGCCGCCCGGATTTATTCCGTCGCCCTGCCCGTTCTGCTGCTGGGCTTTCTGTGCGCCTGGCTGAGCCAGGGCCCGCACGTTCCCGGCATGGACGCAAGCTATCAGGTGGCCAAACCCTGGTTCTATATTCCGTTTCATCTGCTGTTCATGGGTGACCTGTGGCACCTTTCGGAGCATCCGCCCTGGCTCGGTCCCTGGTGGTCGCTCAATTACGAGGTCTGGTTCTATGTGCTGTTTGGCGTTGCCTGTTACGTACGGCGGCCATGGCGACTGCCGGCGATCGGCCTGCTGCTGGCCGTCATGGGCTACAAGCTGTGGCTGCTGCTGCCGGTCTGGCTGGCCGGCGTCGCGCTGTACCACTGGCAGGCCCGCCATCGCCTGAACCGCACCGTAGCGCGCGCCGGCTGGGTGCTGAGCATGGCCTTGCTGGTGGCCTACGAGGCATACGGCGTCGAGGAACTGCTGCGCGAGGCCGGCCGCGCCAGCTGGCTCGGCCAGCAGGCCGCACTCGGCAATGCCGACCGCTTCCTGGCCGACTACGCCTTCGGCATGATCGTCGTGCTCAACTTCGCCTGCGCCCGCTTCGCCGGCTTCACCGGCCTGCTGCGCCTGGCGCGGCCCATCCGGCTGTTCGCCGCCTATACGCTGACGCTGTACCTGTCGCATGCGCTGGTGCTGATCGGCTGGCCCGAGCTGTATCCACACGATCCCGCCAGCATGACCGACGTGCTGGCCCTGTCGGCTGCCGTCGCTGTTGCTACCGCACTGCTTGGCATGCTGACCGAGCAGCGCAAGGATGCGTTCAAACGCCTCTTCGAGCGCGCGCTGCACCCGCTGCGGCGCACTGCGCTGGCACAGGCGCCGACTTCCCCCATCAAGGAGAAACAAGATGACATGTGACGTATTGATCCTGCCCGGCCTGTTCAACTCCGGGCCCCACCACTGGCAATCGCTGTGGCATGAGCGTCATCCAGAATGGCGTCGCGCGGCCCATCGCGACTGGACCAACCCCGACCGTGACGAGTGGGTGGCCGAGATGGAAGAAGCCATCGCCGGCTGCAGCGGCGCCCCGGTACTGGTCGCGCACAGCCTGGCCTGCATGCTGGTGGCGCATTGGGCGCTGTCCGGCTCCCCCCTGAAAGTGGCGGGTGCCTTTCTGGTGGCGCCCAGCGACGTCGAACGGCCATCGTTCCCGATCCCCGCCGGCAACTGGGCACCGGTTCCCCGCAAGCCGTTACCGTTTCCCAGCATGATCGTGGCAAGCACGAACGATCCGTATGCCAGCCTGGAGCGCACCCAGTCGTTTGCCGACGCCTGGGGCAGCAAGCTGGTCGACATCGGCGACGCCGGCCACGTCACCACCGACGCGGGGTATGGCGACTGGCCCGAAGGTGTGCGTTTGCTGGACGCGTTTTGCGCCGAATTGACGGCGCAAAAAGAGTCGGTGTGAAGATCGACTCCTTCGGCCCATGCGACCTGCGTGACGATTGAATGCGCACCTTCCACGGCAGTTGCCACTGCGGCGCGGTGCGCTACGAGGCCGACATCGACCTCGCCGCCGGCACAGTCAAGTGCAACTGCTCGATCTGCACCAAGCTGCGGTTCTGGGCCTGTGTCATCGCGCCAGCGGCATTCCGCCTGCTGCAGGGCCAGGAGACGCTGCGCGACTACCGTTTCGGTGCGCGCCGTGACGGCCACGCGTTCTGCAGCGTGTGCGGCGTGCATATCTTCACGACTGTCGCTGCGGGACCGTTCGTTGCGGTGACGGTGGCAAGCCTGGATGATCTGCCGGTCGATGCGCTCATGGCGGCTCCGGTGCGCTACATCGACGGGCGTAACGACAACTGGGATACGGCGCCCGCCGAGGTGCGTCACCTGCAAGTGGGCCAGCAGCGCGTAATCATCTCTCATAAAAAAAGCCGCCGCTCCCGGTGACGGGAACGGCGGCTTTCACGCTAACGGGTCAGGCGTTTACTTCGCGCCAGCCAGCAGCATCTCGTTCAGGCGCTTCACAAAGGACGCCGGATCGCTCAGGCTGCCGCCTTCGGCCAGCATTGCCTGGTCAAACAGGATGTGCGACCAGTCGGCAAAGCGCGGGCCAGTGGTGTCTTCGTACTTCAGGCGCTGCACCAGCGGATGGTTCGGGTTGATCTCGAGAATCGGCTTCGATTCCGGCGCGTCCTGACCCGCAGCTTTGAGCATGCGCAGCAGGTTACCCGACAGCTCATTGTCGTCCGCCACCAGGCAGGCCGGCGAATCGGTCAGGCGGAACGTCACGCGTACTTCCTTGGCCTTCTCGCCCAGCGCACCCTTCATGCTCTCGACCAGTTCCTTGTAGCCGGCTTCGGTTTCGGCATGTTCCTTCTTCTCGGCTTCGTCTTCCAGCGCGCCCAGATCCAGGCCGCCCTTGGCGACCGATACCAGTTCCTTGCCTTCGAACTCGGTGAAGAACGACAGCATCCACTCGTCGACGCGGTCGGTCATCAGGATGACTTCGACGCCCTTCTTGCGGAAGATTTCCAGATGTGGGCTGTTCTTGCCGGCGTTGTAGTTGTCGGCCGTGACGTAATAGATCTTGTCCTGGCCTTCCTTCATGCGGCCGATATAGTCGGCGAACGAGACGGTCTGGACATCCGAATCATTGGCGGTCGACGCAAAGCGCAACAGCTTGGCGATGCGGTCCTTGTTGGTCGCATCTTCGCCCACGCCTTCCTTGAGCACCTGGCCGAATTCTTTCCAGAAGGTCGCGTACTTGTCCTTGCCGGCCTGCTCGTCGGCATTTGCCATTTCTTCGAGCATGCCCAGCACGCGCTTGGTCGAGCCTTCGCGGATCACGCGCACGTCGCGCGACTCTTGCAGGATTTCGCGCGAAACATTCAGCGGCAGGTCGCTCGAGTCGATTACGCCCTTGATGAAGCGCAGGTAGGTCGGCATCAGCTGCTCAGCGTCGTCCATGATGAAGACGCGCTTGACATACAGCTTGATACCGCCGCGCTTGTTGCGGTCCCACAGATCGAACGGCGCATGCGCCGGCACGTACAGCAGCTGCGTGTATTCGCTGCGACCCTCGACCCGGTTGTGGGTGTAGGTCAGCGGCTCCTGGAAGTCATGCGAGACGTGCTTGTAGAACTCGTTGTACTGTTCTTCGGTGATCTCGCTCTTCGAGCGTGCCCACAGCGCGCTGGCCTGGTTCACGGTCTCGACGTCGTCCTTCAGGACGGTTTCCTTCTTTTCTTCGTCCCACTCTTCTTTCTGCATCACGATCGGCAGCGAGATGTGGTCCGAGTATTTACGGATGATCGACTTGAGCTTCCAGGCCGACAGCAGTTCTTCTTCGCCATCGCGCAGGTGCAGGATCACGTCGGTGCCGCGACCGGTCTTTTCGATCTGCTCGATCGTGTAGTCGCCTTCACCGGCGGACGTCCAGCGCACGCCTTCGGATGCGTCGGCGCCCGCGCGGCGGGTCTCGACGACGATGCTCGAAGCAACGATGAAGCCCGAATAGAAGCCCACGCCGAACTGGCCGATCAGCGCTGCGTCCTGCTGCTGGTCGCCGGAGAGCTTGCTGAAGAATTCCTTGGTGCCCGACTTGGCGATGGTGCCCAGGTGCGAGATCACTTCGTCACGGTTCATGCCGATACCGTTGTCCGAAATCGTGATCGTCTTGGCGGCGGCGTCGAACGCGACCTTGATTTTCAGTTCGTGGTCGTTGCCGTACAGGGCGTCGTTGTTGATTGCCTCGAAGCGCAGCTTGTCGGAGGCATCCGACGCATTCGAGATCAATTCGCGCAGGAAGATTTCCTTGTTGGAGTACAAGGAGTGAATCATCAGTTGCAGCAGCTGTTTTACTTCAGCCTGAAATCCAAGGGTTTCTTTTTCGGCATGTGCCATCTTGTTCCTCGTTAAAGACAAATAGGGGTTGGTCAGACTCGGACGCATATGTGGCCCTGCCGGGGGATTTCAAGAGATATTTTTGATAAGCAATAACCGGCGGCGCCGAATATCCGCCTGAGATGGCCGCGACCAATCCGGTGGTTGGGCGGCGCCGCCGGCTCGACGTACAATACCGGATTCATTCACGCACCCTGGAAATTCCATGACCGTCTACGACAAACTCAAAGAACTGAACATCACGCTGGAAGCCCCGGCGACCCCGGCCGCAGCGTACGTCATGTACGTCCAGACCGGCAACCTCGTGTTCATCTCGGGCCACATCGCCAAGAATGCAGACGGTTCGCCGAATGCCGGCATTCTGGGCCGCGACAAGACGACCGCGGACGGCCAGGCTGCTGCACGCTCGGTCGCCATTGACCTGATCGGCACGCTGCAGGAAGCGGTTGGCGGCGACCTGACCCGCGTCAAGCGCATCGTCAAGCTCATGAGCCTGGTCGCATCGACGCCGGACTACACGGAACAGCACCTGGTCACGAACGGCGCCTCGGAACTGATCGGCGAGGTGTTCGGCGACGCCGGCAAGCACGCACGTTCGGCCTTCGGCGTCGCAGCGCTGCCGCGCGGCACCTGCGTCGAGATCGAAATGATCGTCGAAGTGGCATAAAAACAGCGTTTGCGTGGCAATAACCGGCGCACATTCGCCGGTGTTTCCTTTACTGTGATTAGCGGGTGGCGCTGACCCGGCGCCGTCCGCCGACAAGAGATCGCCTACCCGGCGTGTTCTATAATGGCCCGGCACGACCGTGCCCCTTCCTGCGAGACAAGTATGAAAATCGACAACCCTAACCCTATCCAGTGGCAGTTCTCGGAACGCGCCGCGCAGCTGCAAAGCTCGTTCATCCGTGAAATCCTGAAGATCACCCAGCGTCCGGACATCATTTCGTTCGCCGGCGGCCTGCCGTCGCCAGCGACCTTCCCGGTCGAGCGCATGAAAGCGGCCTACGACAAGGTGCTCAGCGAAGCCGGTAAAGTGGCACTGCAATACGGCCCGACCGACGGTTACGCGCCACTGCGCGAATGGATTGCCAATTCGTTGTCGACAGAAGGCTCGACCATCCTGCCGGAACAGA
Organism: Massilia sp. MP_M2; assembly: GCF_039123635.1. Lineage (NCBI taxonomy): Bacteria > Pseudomonadati > Pseudomonadota > Betaproteobacteria > Burkholderiales > Oxalobacteraceae > Massilia > Massilia sp. MP_M2. The sequence continues at coordinate 528,957 of NZ_JBCHJF010000002.1, read as the reverse complement.
TCCTGATGACGTCCGGCTCGCAGCAGGCGCTCGACCTGCTGGGCAAAGTGCTGGTCGACGAAGGCAGCCGCGTGCTGGTCGAAACCCCGAGCTACCTGGGCGCGCTGCAGGCGTTCTCGGTGTACCGCCCCGAGTTCAAATCAGTCGACACCGACGAGCACGGCCTGGTGCCGTCCTCGATCGACGCCGTCGCCAAGGGCGCGCGCATGCTGTACTCGCTGCCGAACTTCCAGAACCCGACCGGCCGCAGCCTGTCGCTCGAGCGCCGCCGCGAACTGGTGGAAACCTGCGCACGCCTGGCCATCCCGCTGATCGAGGACGATCCCTACGGTTCGCTGAGCTACAAAGGCGAGCCGATGCCGAAGATGGTCGCGATGAACCCGGACGGCGTCATCTATATGGGCTCGTTCTCGAAGGTGCTGACGCCGGGCATTCGCCTCGGTTACGTGTGCGCCCCGCTGCCGCTGGTGCGCCGCCTCGAGCTGGCCAAGCAGGCGGCCGACCTGCACACCGCGCAGCTCACGCAGATGGTCGTGCACGAAGTCATCAAGGATGGCTTCCTCGATCAGCACATCCCGACGATCCGCCAGTTGTACAGCGACCAGTGCCAGTGCATGCTCGACGCACTGAAAGAACACTTCCCGGCCAGTGTCAGCTGGACCGAACCGGAAGGCGGCATGTTCATCTGGGTCACGCTGCCGCAGCAGATCGATGCCATGAAACTGCTCGAGCAGTCGCTGGCCGCCAAGGTGGCGTTCGTCCCGGGCGCGCCGTTCTACGCCAACGATCCGGCGTCCAACACGCTGCGCCTGTCGTTCGTGACGGTACCGCCGGAACGCATCCGCGAAGGCATCGCCATCCTCGGCAAGCTGATCGCCGCCATGCTGTAATGGCCCATTGGCCCGCGCGTACAACGCGGGCCAATGATAGCTAGTTGCATCATTGCAACAACTGCATCGCGTAGTTGACTTCTGGCAATATGAGTTGTCTGATTACCTCCGATTGCGGGTATGATTTCGTTACACTGACGAGGTCCTACTGCAACTGATGATGTACCCTGCTCTAGCGCTTGCAGCCCCGGCGCGCCAATCTGCCATCCTGATCGTCGACGACGCCCCCGACAGCGTCGGCCTGTTGCAGGACATGATGCGACAGCAGGGTTACCAGACCTTCGTCGCCAGCACCGGGAAACGCGCGCTCGACATTGCGCTGCGCGTGCAGCCCGACCTGATCCTGCTCGACGTACTCCTGCCCGATCTCGACGGGCTGGAAATCTGCCGCCGCCTCAAGCGCTCTCCCGACACCGCCCACATCCCCATCATCTTCATCAGCGAATGCGGCGAGACCGATGACGTTGTCGCCGGCTTCGACACCGGCGCCGCCGATTACATCGCCAAGCCGGTGCGCATGGCCGAAGTGTGCGTGCGCGTGCGTGCCCAGCTGCGCCTGCGCAGCAATAGCGACAGCCAGAAGCAGCAGGTCGAGCGCCTCCAGCTGGTCGTCGACGGCATGGACGAAGGCTTGATGCTCGTCGATGCAAGCGGGCGCATCGCCTTTGCCAACCCGGCCAGCGAAGGCTTCCTGGCGCAGCCCCGCAGCCTGCTCACCGGTCGGCCGCTGTGCGACCTGATCGAGCCACCGGCGGCCCGGGACTACGCTGCCTTTTTCGCCAATCCGTCGGACGAAACCGCCGCCGCGCGCTGCCGGGGTACGCGCGAAGTGCTGCTGCGCCAGCCCGACGGCACGCTGCGTGCGATCGACCTGGGCCTGTCTCCGATGGCCGGCGACGAAACCCTGTTCGTGATCCTGCTGCACGACATCACACACCACAAGCAATCCGAGACGGCGCTGCAGCATGCCGCCCTGGTCGACCCGCTCACGCGCATTGCCAACCGCCGCCACTTCGACGCCTTCCTCGAAAAAGAATGGCAGCGCGCGATCAGGAACGGCCAGCCACTGTCGCTGATCGTGATCGACGTCGACCACTTCAAGGGCTACAACGACAGCCTCGGCCACGCTGCCGGCGACACCTGCCTGCAGGCGATCGCCGAAGCGCTGCAATCGCATGCGATGCGCCCGACGGATCTGGCGGCGCGCTACGGAGGCGAAGAATTCGTCGTGCTGCTGGCCGATACCACCGCTGAGAGCGCCGCCTGCCTGGGTGAAACGATCCGCGCCTACATCGAGCGCCTGGCGATGCCGAATCCGCACGCCGACGGCCCCGGCGTGGTCACGGCCAGCGTGGGCGTGGCCTGCACCGTGCCGACGCTGTTCGACGATATCCGTTCGCTGTTCATTTCGGCCGACCGGGCGATGTACGAAGCCAAGGCGCTTGGGCGCAATCAGGTCGTCATGATGCAGACGGGAACGACGCTGGAACCCGTGCGCGGCCCGCTCGCGCCCTGAGCCTGCCTGTCAGGTGGAAGGCGGCACCGCGTGCTGCGCCCGCCAGGCCGCGATATAGCGTTTTTCCTGCGCCTCCCACTGTGCATCGTCCCACCCCAGCTCCTTCTGGCAGATCGCGCGCACCCGCCCCATGAGGGCGGCGCCGCCATCGGTCAGCTGGATGCCCAGGCGCGTGCGGCGCAGCAGCAGGTCGTCAAGCCGGTACACCTGTTCGGCGCGCGCCGCCCAGCGCAGCTCGGCCCACAGCGTGTGCGTGCCCGGAATGCATTCGAGCTCGCCCGCGTGCGCGGCAGAGAGCAGCGCCTTGACCTGCGCGCCATGGCGGCCGGTCAGTCGGCGCAGCACGTTGGGCGGCAGGTCGCGCCGGGCCGGCGCGCTGGCCCGCGCGAATACGGCGCCGCGCTCGGCGCGCATCTGCCATCCCGGTAACTGGCGCGCCGCCTCGCGCAGCACGTCACGCGCGGCCAGGCGGAAGGTGGTCAGGGTGCCGCCCGCGACCGAGACCAGGCCGGGTTCGGACCACACCAGGTGCTCGCGCTTGTCGCTGATCGACACGCCGTCGCTGCCGCTGTCAAATACCAGGCGCACGCCGGCAAAGGTGGCCAGCACGTCGGCATCGACCAGCGCCAGCTGCGCGAACTGGGCCTGCACGGCTGTCATCAGGTAATCGAATTCGCGGCGCGTGATGCTCGGCTGGGCATTGACGTCGTCGGCCTGATCGATGTCGGCCGTGCCCACGAGCGTCACGCCCTCCCAGGGAAAGGCAAACACCGGGCGACCATCAGCCGGATGCAGCAGGCTGACGGCTTCGGTCAGTGGCAGGCGGTCGGCCGGCAGCAGCAGATGGCTGCCGCGCAGCCAGCGCAGGCGCGGTGCTCCGCCGTTGACGCCGGCGCCGGCGCCGGCGCCGGCAAGCGCTGGCGGCGCGCCGGTGGCGTCGACCACCAGGCGGGCGCGCACGGCCGTCTCGGCGCCCGTGCGTTCGTCGCGCAGCAACGCGCCATGCACCTTGCCGCCATCGCGCACGAGCGATTGCACGGTGACGTAATTGCAGGCCACCGCGCCATGGGCACGCGCTTCGCCCAGCACGCGCAGCACGAGGCGCGCATCGTCGGTTTTGGCGTCCGTGTAGCGGATGCTGCCGGCGCTGCGCGGATCGGGTGCATCTGGCGCCGGTTTGCGCAAGGCGTCCTGGCGCTGCCATTGCGGTTCGCGCCGACCCATGAGCAGATCGACCACACGCAGCATTGACAGCAAGCCCAGGCGGCGAGTGAGGTCGGCACCATGATTGGCGAACGCGAACGGCTGCGCATCGACCAGCCCGGGCGCCGCGCGCAGCAGCGCTTCGCGCTCGGCCACCGCATCGCGCGTGCGACGCAGGCTGCCGGCAGCCAGGTAGCGCAGGCCGCCGTGCATCAGCTTCGACGAGCGGCTCGACGTGCCGCAGCCAAAATCGGCCTGCTCCACCAGCAATGTTTTGAGACCGCGCCGCGCTGCTTCGAGCAGGATGCCGGCGCCCGTGATGCCCCCGCCGATGACGAGCACGTCCCAGTCGCGTGGTGGCGGGAACGTGGTCATGGCGTCACCCGCCTGGCCGGATGCATGGCGCCGCCGGGCCAGCGCCCGCGGGCGCCCCGCAGGCATGGTCGCATGCCGATTGCCTCGTTACCACAGCCATCACAACGCCGCATCAAACCGCCTTCTTCGTTATACTTGGACACAAGTTGCCCTTTTTGCCAGATTAGTCAGGGCATTGCCAACTGTATTGCGCATTCATGACACTGCCTTGCTCGATCGCGCCACGCCTGCCGAATACCGCCCGCGTGACCGGCCCGTATCTCCAGACCTTGCTCGACACCGCCCTCGAACGCGGCGTGACGCCCGATGCGCTCGCGTGCGCCGCCGGCCTGGCTGCCGGTACACTCTCCCCGCTTCCCGACACGTTATCGACAACACGCTACATCGCCCTGCTCGATGCCGGCGCGCGCCTCGCCAACGATCCGTTTTTCGGCTTGCATGTCGGCGAAAATGTGCGACCCGCCACGTACAGCGCGTACGGCCTGATGCTGCTCGCCAGCAGCAGTTTCGGCCACGCACTGGCGCTGGCCCAGCGCTATGAATCGCTGGCGCACGACCTGGGGCGCAGCCGGCTTGCCATCGAAGGACTGCACGCACAGTACGAGTGGTTCAGCCGCTATCCGGATGCCACGCGCCACCTTGCCGAAAGCGTGTATGCGGGAATTCGCGTGTTCGGCAGCTGGATGGCCGGACGCCCACTGATGCCGCAGGCAATGCATTTCCGGCATGCCGATCCCGGCCACGGCCACGACGAATACCTGCGCGTTCTGGGCATTGTGCCGGTCTTCGACGCACCGGTGCATGGCGCCGCCTTCGACGTGGGGCTGCTGGCCATGCCGGTGCCGAACGCCGACATCAGCCTGTTCCCGGTGTTGCACCAGCATGCCGAGCGGCTGCTGGCGCAGCGCGCAATGGCCGCCGACGGCATCGTGGCGCGGGTGACGGCAGTGCTCACGCAGCGCTTGCCCGACGGCCAGGCCCGCCTGGCACCAGTGGCGGCAGAACTGGGACTGTCGGCGCGCACGCTGCAACGCAAGCTGGCCGACGCCGGATCGAGCTTCCAGCAGGTACTCGATGCGGTGCGCTTCGCGCTGGCGCAAGACTATCTGCGGCGGCGCGAGCTGGGGCTGGCCGATATCGCCTTTCTGCTGGGCTTCCAGGACCAGAGCGCGTTCACGCACGCGTTTCGTGAGTGGAGCGGCATCAATCCGGGGGCGTGGCGCGAACAGGCTGCCTGACGCATCAGGCGGGGTCGTCGACGTCGCGTGCCAGAACAGCCAACTGGGCGCGCAACCAGCGCTGGCACGGCCATCGGTGGCTCCAGCAACCTGATCGGGTAACGTCCGGCTTGACACGATCGTAAATGCACTCATTCTTCGCGTCGTGCGCCTGAGACACGGGTCGCCGGGTGCAGCAAGCGTGCACAGCGGAGTCAGCGTGCGGCGTCGCTACCAGCACCCCGGCCGCGCCCCAGCACGCGCAACAGGTCGTCGACCACGGGCACGATCCCCAGCACGCACAGGAACGCGGCCAGCGGAATCGTCGACAGGTAGCCCAGGTGCTTGAAGCCCAGCGCGCCGACCACGCCGCCGATGCAGAAGGCGGCCAGCAGCGTCACCATCAGGGCCAGCCGGCCCAGATTGGCCGTGACCTTCGGCTGACGCAGGCCGCGATCCCGGTTCCAGTACACCAGCTTGCCCAGCTCGATGCCGATGTCGGTGATGATGCCGGTCATGTGGGTGGTGCGGATTTCGGCGTGCGAGACCTTGGTGATGACGGCGTTCTGCAAGCCCATGATGAAGCACAGCAGCATCACGGTCAGCGGGATGAACAGCGTATCGATGTCGTTCAGCCGTGCGCCCAGGATGCCGAATATCAGCAGCAGGATCGCCTCGAGCACCAGCGGCAGCGCATAGCCGCTGTACAAGCCCAGGCGCCGCACGAGATTGACGAGGATCGAGGTGCTGGCCGCGCCCAGCAAAAAGCTGAACAAGGCGCCGCCGGCGGCGAGCACCAGGTCGGTCTGGCCGAGCACCAGGTTGTCGGCCGCGCCCGAGACAATGCCGGTCATGTGCGACGTGTACTCGCGCACCGCCAGAAAGCCGCCCGCATTGATGGCGCCTGCCACGAAAGCCAGCGCCATGCCCAGGTGGCGGTTGGCGCCGGGGGTACGGGCGTGTCCAGTCAGGCTGCGCGCGTAATTGATCGGCACGGCGGATCGGCTTTTGGCGGGAGTATCATGGGTTGGCATCGACTTCGGATGTTACCGCAAATCACTTTAAGCGCATGTCCCGTGCCATCGATTCCTGGCGCTATAATAAAAAATTAGCCAAAAGCGCACACTGGTATCGCCGTGAACCCCCATCTCGACAAACTCCATCCCTACCCGTTCGAAAAATTACGCCAGTTGTTTGCCGGCGTGACACCGAATCCGGACTACACACCCATCAGCCTTGGTATCGGCGAGCCAAAGCATCCAACGCCTGCCTTCATCGAGAAAGCGCTGATGCATGCGGTAGCAGGCCTGGCCAGTTATCCGAGCACGATCGGCAGCGAGCAGCTGCGCACCGCCATTACCGGCTGGCTCGAACGGCGCTATGGCCTGCCGGCGCTCGACGCGGCCACGATGGTGCTGCCGGTGAACGGCTCGCGCGAGGCGCTGTTTGCCATCGCGCAGTGCATGATCGACGCCTCGAAGCCGGATCCCCTGGTGGTGTGCCCGAACCCGTTCTATCAGATCTACGAAGGCGCTGCCTATCTGGCCGGCGCCACGCCATGGTTCGTCAACTCGGAAGCGGCCCGCAATTTCGCGCCCGACTACGCGGGCGTGCCGATTGAGGTCTGGCCGCGCGTGCAGCTGATGTATGTCTGCTCGCCCGGCAACCCGACCGGCGCCACGCTCACGCTGGACGACTGGCGCGACCTGTTCGCGCTGTCGGACCGCTGGGGCTTCCTGATCGCGGCCGACGAATGCTATTCCGAGATCTACACGGGCAGCACGCCGCCGCTGGGCGCGCTCGAAGCGGCGCACCAGCTGGGCCGCAGCAGCGGCGCGCAGCCCTACCGCAACCTGATCGTGTTCTCGAGCCTGTCGAAGCGCTCGAATGTGCCGGGCATGCGCTCGGGCTTCGTGGCGGGCGATCCGGTGGCGATGAAGCGCTTTCTGTTGTACCGCACCTACTGCGGCGGCGCGATGGCGCCACCGGTGCAGGCGGCGTCGATCGCGGCCTGGAACGACGAGCATCACGTGCAGGACAACCGCACGCTGTACAAAGAGAAGTTCAATCTCATCACGCCGCTGCTGAAACCAGTGATGGACGTCGAACTGCCCGACGCTGGCTTCTATCTGTGGGCCGACGTGCGTCGCACCGGCCTGTCGGACGTCGACTTCGCACGGCGCCTGTACGCCGACTATAATGTCACGGTCCTTCCGGGCAGCTATCTGGCGCGCGATGCGCACGGGCAGAACCCGGGCCAGGACCGCATCCGCATGGCCCTGGTGGCCAGCGTCGACGAAGGACTGGAAGCAGCGAACCGCATCGTCCAGTTCTGCCAGGGCCTCGCCTGACGCCTGTGCACCCCTGAAAATCATTCCAACCAAGACCAGCATCATGACCCAACAACTCCAGAACATCATCGACACCGCCTGGGAACAGCGCGCCGACATCAGCCCGAACAGCGCCAGCGCCGAACTGCGTGACGCCGTCGCCCACGTGCTCGCCGGCCTCGACGACGGCAGCCTGCGCGTCGCGCAGAAGGACACCGGCACCTGGGTCGTGAACCAGTGGATCAAGAAAGCCGTGCTGCTGTCGTTCCGCCTCGAGAACAACGTGCCGGTCGCCTCGGGTGACATCCAGTTCTACGACAAGGTCCCGACCAAGTTCGCCGACTACACACCCGAAGACTTCGCACGCGGCGGTTTCCGTGTCGTGCCGCCGGCGGTTGCGCGGCGCGGCAGCTTCATCGGCAAGAACGTCGTCCTGATGCCGTCCTACGTCAACATCGGCGCCTACGTCGATGAAGGCACGATGGTCGACACCTGGGCCACGGTTGGTTCGTGCGCGCAGATCGGCAAGAACGTCCACCTGTCGGGCGGCGTGGGCATCGGCGGCGTGCTCGAGCCGATGCAGGCCAATCCGACCATCATCGAAGACAACTGCTTCATCGGCGCGCGTTCCGAGATCGTCGAAGGCGTGATCGTCGAAGAGAACTCGGTGATCTCGATGGGCGTCTACATCGGCCAGTCGACCAAGATCTATGACCGCGCCACCGGCGAAGTGTCGTACGGCCGCGTGCCATCGGGTTCGGTCGTCGTGTCGGGCAGCCTGCCGTCGGCCGATGGCAAGTACAGCCTGTACTGCGCCGTCATCGTCAAGCGCGTCGATGCACAGACCCGCTCGAAGACGGCGATCAACGACCTGCTGCGCGGCGACTGATTGCGCCGGTAGCAGGAACAGCCGGCTGAACGGGTGACATGACTACCTGTTCGGCCGGCTTTTGTAATTCCCCCGATTGACGGAGACGATGCCATGGCCATGGACCGCCTGTTCCAGCTGATGAAAGAGAAGAACGCGTCCGACATGTTCTTCGCCGCGAACTCCCCGGTGCATATCAAGATCAACGGCGCGCTCATCCCCATCAACCAGCATCGCCTCGAACCCGAGAACATCCTGTCGCTGCTGTCCGAAATCGCGACGCCAGAACAGATCGACGAACTCCAGCGTGACAATGAATTGAACATGGGCGTGTCGGTCGCGAACGTGGGCCGGTTTCGCCTGTCGGCGTTTCGCCAGCGTGGCTCGATCTCGGCCGTGTTCCGCTTCATCCCGGCGACCATTCCGCCTCTGGCCGAACTGGGCCTGCCGCCCGTGCTGGCCGAACTGATCATGGAAAAGCGCGGCCTGATGCTGGTCGTGGGCGCCACCGGTTCGGGCAAGTCGACCACCATCGCGTCGATGCTCGACCATCGCAACGACATGCGCACCGGGCATATCCTGACGCTCGAAGACCCGATCGAGTATCTCTTCAAGAACAAGAAATCGATCGTCAACCAGCGCGAGATCGGCAGCGACACGCACGACTTTGGCATCGCGCTGAAGAACTCGATGCGCCAGGCACCCGACTGCATCCTGATCGGTGAAATCCGCGACCGCGAAACGATGCAGGCGGCGCTGGCCTATGCGCAGTCGGGCCACCTGGTGCTGGCCACGCTGCACGCGAACAACAGCTATAACGCGCTCAACCGGATCATCAGCTTCTACCCGCTGGAAAACCGCAACGCACTGCTGCAAGACCTGGCCTCGAGCATCAAGGCCATCGTCTCGCAGCGGCTCGTGAAAGCCGCTGCCGGCGGCGCGCGCCGTGCGGCAGTCGAAGTCATGCTCAACACCCGCTACATCGCCGACCTGATCGAACAGGGCGAAATCAGCCAGATCAAGGAAGCGATGGACAAGAGCCTGTCGGCTGGCTCGCAATCGTTCGAAGGCGCCCTGTTCCACCTGATCAAGGAAGGTCACGTGACGCAGGAAGAAGGCCTGGCCAACGCCGACTCGGCCACCAACCTGCTTTGGCTCCTCAACAACGGGCCCGATAGCCAGGTCCACCAACAGCTGGACGACAAGGCCAACGAGCCAAAGGGCGGCGCCTCGTTCACCGAGTTCACGCTCAATGCCTGATGTTCCCGGGCGGCGCTGCCGCCCGCTTTTTTACTTTCCCCATGACGACTACCCTCTACGGCATCCCCAATTGCGACACCGTCAAGAAAGCCCGCACCTGGCTGCAGGATCACGGCATCGACTTCGCCTTCCACGACTTCAAGAAGCAAGGACTTACCCCTGAACTGGTGCAGGCCTGGCTGCACGACCTCGACTGGACCATCCTGGTCAACCGCAAGGGCACCACCTGGCGCAACCTGCCAGACGAACGCAAGGTGTCGATCGTCGATGCCGACAGCGCCATGGCGCTGATGCTCGAGAACCCGTCGGTCATCAAGCGCCCGGTCGTGCAGGGCGCCGGCTTGGTGACGGTCGGGTTTTCCGCAGCCGCATTCGAAGCAAAATTCGAAGAAAAATTCGGGGCGGCGCCATGAGACCGTCACGCACCCTGCTGCTCACCGAAGAGCTGATCGCGCTCGACTCGATCACGCCGCAGGACAAGGGCTGCCAGCAGCGCCTGATCGAGCTGCTGGCGCCACTGGGCTTTGTATGCGAGACGATCGTCTCGAATGGCGTGACCAATCTGTGGGCGCGCAAGGGCGAGAACGCGCCGCTGTTCGTGTTTGCCGGCCATACCGATGTGGTGCCGGCCGGCCCGCTGCACCAATGGACATCCGGGCCGTTCATGCCAACGCAGCGCGACGGCAGGCTGTACGGGCGCGGCGCGTCCGACATGAAGACGTCGATCGCGGCGATGGTCGTCGCCTGTGAAGAATTCATTGCGGCCCATCCGGATCACCGCGGCTCGATCGCCTTTTTGATCACGAGCGACGAGGAAGGCCCGGCGGTCGACGGCACCGCCATCGTGTGCGACCTGCTCGAAGAACGCGGCGTCGCGCCCGACTACTGCCTGGTGGGCGAGCCAACCTCGAACCACGTGCTGGGCGACACGATCAAGAATGGCCGGCGCGGTTCACTGTCGGGCCACCTGAGCGTCAACGGCGTCCAGGGCCACATTGCCTATCCGCAACTGGCGCGCAACCCGATCCACCAGGCCGCGCCGGCACTGGCCGAGCTGACGCAGGAAGTGTGGGACGAGGGCAACGAATATTACGCGCCCACCAGCTGGCAAGTGTCGAACATCGCTGCCGGTACTGGCGCGAACAACGTGATTCCGGGCAGCGTGAGCCTGGACTTCAACTTCCGCTTCTCGACCGCCAGCACGGCCGAGGGCCTGCAGGCGCGCGTGCATGCGATCCTCGACCGCCATGGCCTGGATTACGATCTGGACTGGACCTTGTCGGGCCTGCCGTTCCTGACCGAAAAAGGCACGCTGTCGGACGCCGTCTGCGCCGCGATCGGCGACGAACTGGGCGTGCACGCCGAATTATCGACCTCCGGCGGGACCTCGGATGGCCGCTTCATCGCCCGCATCTGTCCTCAGGTGATAGAATTCGGCCCACCGAACGCCAGCATTCATAAAATCGACGAGCACATCGAACTGCGCTACATCGATCCCCTGAAGAATATCTATCGCCGTACGCTCCAGCGCCTGCTGGCCGCTTGAAGCCTTACAACCCATCATCCAGGCCATGACCACCACCTCATTCTCCACGCCGCGCGACCTGCTGCGCTATGCGATCACCCGTTTCAACTCTGCCCGCCTGTTCTTCGGCCACGGCAGCATCGAAGCCTTCGACGAAGCCGCCTACCTGATCCTGCACACCCTGAAGCTGCCACTCGACCGCCTGGAACCATTCCTCGACGCCAGGCTGCTGGCCGACGAAGTGCTGCAGGTGCTGGCCGTGATCGAGCGCCGCGTGACCGAGCGTGTGCCGGCCGCCTACATCACCAAAGAGGCATGGCTGGGCGAATACCGCTTCTATGTCGACGAACGCGTACTGGTGCCGCGCTCGTTCATCGCCGAATTGATTCCGCAGCAGTTCAGCCCATGGCTGGTCGATCCGGACGGCGTGGAAAACGTGCTCGAACTGTGCACCGGCAGCGGTTGCCTGGCGATCATGATGGCCGACACCTTCACCAATGCGGTGGTCGATGCGATCGACATCTCGAAGGACGCGCTGGCCGTGGCCGAAACGAATATCCGCGAATACAAACTCGAAGGGCGCGTGAACCCGATCGAGTCCGACCTGTACGAGAACGTGCCGTTCAAGAAGTACGACCTGATCATCACCAACCCGCCGTACGTGAATGCAGAATCGATGCGCACGCTGCCGCAGGAATACATGGTCGAGCCGCAGATTGCGCTGGCCGGCGGCGAAGACGGCATGGACCTGGTGCGCAAGATCATCGCCGGCGCCGCCGAGCGCCTGACGCCGGACGGCATCCTGGTGGTTGAAATCGGCAACGAGCGCGAGTACGCCGAAGCCGCATTCGGCCACCTGGGCCTGACCTGGCTGACCACCAGCATCGGCGACGATGCCGTGTTCCTGCTGACGGCCGAGCAGCTGCAAAACGTTTAACAACACCCCTGCCGCTCATCGATCACCGCGTGGTCGGCTATGCCGACCACGCGGTGATCGATACCAGCAAGATCATCCGGCACGAAACCGGAACCAGTAACCATCACAGCAAGACCATCCGGCCCTAGACCGGCACCTCTAACTATCACCGCGTGGGCGGCACAGCCGCCCACCCTACACGAAGCCACACCATGATCCGTATCCAGAACGTCAGCCTGATGCGCGGCACCAAGCCGCTGCTCGTCGATGCCGACCTGACCCTCAACCCGGGCGACAAGATCGGCCTGATCGGCGCCAATGGCGCCGGCAAATCGAGCCTGTTCGGCATGCTCCGTAACGAGCTGCACCCGGACCAGGGCCAGATCGACTTCCCGGCCAAATGGCGCATGGCGTACGTGGCGCAGGAAACCCCGGCGCTGGACCGCGCAGCCCTCGATTACGCCATTGACGGCGACGTCGGCCTGCGCAAACTCCAGGCCGAGCTGGAAGAACTCGAATCGCACCCGGACGTCGACGCCCACGGCATGCGCCTGGGCGAGCTGCACGGCATGCTGGCCGACGCCGACGGCTACACGGTGCAGTCGCGCGGCGAACAGCTGCTGCTGGGCCTGGGCTTTTCGCTGGCGCAGATGAACCAGCCGGTGGCGAGCTTCTCGGGCGGCTGGCGCATGCGCCTGAACCTGGCGCAGGCGCTGATGTGCCCGTCCGACCTCTTGCTGCTCGATGAACCGACCAACCACCTGGATCTGGATGCGATCATCTGGCTCGAAGACTGGCTCAAGCGCTACGCGGGCACCCTGATCATCATTTCCCACGATCGCGACTTCCTCGACGAAGTCGTCAACGTGATCGTGCACATCGACGAGCGCAAGCTGAAACGCTACACGGCCAACTACTCCGGCTTCGAACGCCAGCGCGCCGCCCAGATGATCCTGGCCGCCGGCGCACTCGAGAAGCAGCAGCGCCAGCGCGCCCACCTCGAGTCGTTCGTCAACCGGTTCAAGGCGCAGGCGTCCAAGGCGCGCCAGGCCCAGAGCCGCATGAAAGCCCTGGCCAAGATGGAAGAACTGGCGCCGCTGCGCGCCGCAGCCGAATTCTCGTTCGACTTCCGCGAGCCGCTGTCGGCCCCGAATCCGCTGCTGGTGCTCGACAAGGTCGATGCGGGCTACTTCCTGCTCGACGAGCACGGCGACAAGGTCGGCAAGAAAACCATTGTCAACCACATCGACTTTTCGCTGACCATCGGCCAGCGCATTGGCCTGTTGGGTGTGAACGGTGCCGGCAAATCGACGCTGATCAAGACGATCGCCGGCGAGCTGATGCCGCTGACCGGCGAAGCCACGGTCGGCAAGGGCCTGTCGATCGGCTACTTCGCCCAGCACCAGGTCGAGATGCTGCGCCACGACGAATCGCCGCTGTGGCACCTGGCCAAGATCGCGCCGACCGTGCGCGAGCAGGAACTGCGCAACTTCCTGGGCAGCTTCAACTTCCCGGGTGATATGGTGACCAGCTCGATCAAGCCGTTCTCGGGCGGCGAGAAGGCGCGCCTGGCGCTGGCACTGATCGTCTGGCAGCGCCCCAATCTGCTGCTGCTCGATGAACCGACCAACCACCTGGACCTGGAAACGCGCGAAGCACTGACGATGGCGCTGGCGCAGTTCGAAGGCACGCTGATCGTCGTGTCCCACGATCGCCACCTGCTGCGCGCGACGACCGATGAATTCATCATCGTCGCCGACGGCCGCCTGCAACCGTTCGACGGCGACCTGGACGACTACAAGGACTGGCTGTTCAAGACCAAGCTGGGCAAAGGCACCGACATCCTGCCGCTGGCCAAGACCGCAGCACCCGCCGCGCCGGTGCCGAGCGCCACGCCGGCCGAGCGCAAGGAACAGAAGCGCCTGGGCGCCGAAGAACGCCAGCGCAACGCCGCGCTGCGCAAACCGATCGAGAGCAAGGTCAAGCGTCTGGACGAGCAGATGGCCAAGCTGCAGGCGAAGAAAGCCACGATCGATGCCGCCCTGCTCGACCCGTCGATCTACGACGCGCAGAACAAGGATCGCCTCAAGACGCTGGTGGCCGACCAGGCATTCGTGGCGCGCGACCTGGAGACGTTCGAGATGGAGTGGCTGGGGTTGCAGGAACAGCTGGAGGCGCTGGCGTAAGACGCTGGCGCAAGACGCTAACTGAGCAGTACGACGCCGTCAGGCGGCCCTGAGCGGCCGCCGCGGCGACAACGACATCAGGCCATCGATGTCGATCAACACCACGCACCGGCCGTCGATGCGGGCAATGCCGATCAGGTAACTGGCGCCGGCATCGCCCGGGACGGCCTGTACGGCCTCCGGGCGCACGTGCACGATCCCCGTTACGCCTTCCACGACCATTCCCACCAGACCGCTCGACAGACGCAGGATGATCACGTCGGTATCGGGGTGCGCCACGCCGTTGTGCGCGCCTTGCGTGGCGGTGGTGCGCATGTCGATGACCGGCAGGATCACGCCATGCGACAACGCCACGCCGCCGATGATGTCGCCGTCTTCGGCAAACCGTTCAAGGGACTTGAGCAATTTGAGTTCTTGCACGCGCGCGCAATCGAGTCCGTACTCCTGCCCGTCGAGCATGAAGCTGAGGTAATCCCGTGGTGCGCCAGACCGTGGCGCGCGCGATGTGGTGTGCATGGTGGATCCTTCGTCAGTCCGACCACCATCGTATGCCTGCCTCCCAGCCTGATGTTGACTACCATCAATTCAAACTGGCCGCCCCGGGGGTGTGGGTGATCATCCCGGCGAGATGGGTGATGCAGAATTCCAGGCCCAGGCGCCGTCGCGTCCTGCATGCAGCAATTCGGTGCCCATGGCGTCGCGCAGGCGAAGCCGGATGTCGCGCGGTCCCTGATCCCAGATGCAGCCAAGATCCGGCTCGTACGGCAAGGCGCGCACCTGCACCTCGCCGGCAATGGCCTCGAGCGCGATCTGCGCCGCGCCGACGCGGTCGTAGCGCTGCGCTTCCAGGCGGCCCAGCACCGCCATGCCCGACTGTCGTTCAGCGTCGAGCTTTTTGGCTTCCTCCGACAAGCGGCCAAGCTCCTTGAGTGCCGGGCCCGCAGTGTCGGTCATGCGCTGGAATTGCGGCACCTGCTCGGGCTTGAGCACCAGATCGCCGCTACGGATGCGCGGCGCAATTTTGAGATACTTGCTCAGGTGCGGCTCGGCCGTCAGCGTGTCGATCGATGCGCGGTGACGCGCCGCAAGCTGGCTGAACTGCCCGATGCGCTCGCGCACCTGGGCCATCGCATCGTCGATGCGCGCGCAATCGGGCCGCAGCAGGTAGACCAGCATCTCGCCCTGCTTCCAGGGCGCGACGCGGCCGATCCTGACGCGCCGGCCGGCGATGGCGCTGCCTTCGGCGTGGCCGACCTCGACGTCGTCGCCCATGATCTCGCAGTTGATCGCAGTCTCGACCCGGATGCGCGCACCGGAAATCACGCAGTTTTCGGCGCGCCCCAGCACCACGTCGCCCCTGGCGGCCTGGATCGTGGCGCTGGAGGCCACGCCCAGCACGCGCACGCCGCCGTTCATGTTGCGCGCACTGCCGCCGACCAGGTTGCACTCCAGGCGGATGGCACCACCGCGCGAGAGCACATGCCCATACACGTCCGCGTGCACGGTGATGCTGTCGCCTTCGATGGTGCGCTGCTCCTGCACCTCGCCGAATTCTTCGTAGTCGCCGCTCAGGTTCAGATTGCCCGTGGTCCTGGCGCTGACGCCGTCGCGGCTGACGATCTTGTCGGAAATCGCGATGCGGCTGCTTTTGGGATCGACATTCAGAAATCCGTCGCGGCGCGCGATCAAAAATTCGCCGGCAGGCACGACGTCGATGCCGGTGCCTTCGGCGGCGTACGCGGCCAGGTCGAGGTCCTTGCCGATCTCGGCCAGGATCGGGATGCCGGTGAGCTCGAAACCCGGACTACCCGCCGTGCGGGGCACCTTGCGCAGCAGGCGCGTACCCATCCGCACCTGCGGGAAGCGGTTCTGGAAGCTCATGAGGTCGAGCTTGCCGTTGGCAAGCTCGAGCGGCGCATCGCTGCGGTGCAGCTCGCTTGTGACCTCTTCGACGCGCGCAGCGTCGCCGTTGACCGGCGCGAGGCGGCGCGCCACCACATAGCGCCCGGCCGCGCCCGTGCCGATGGCCTCGGCGATGGCGGCGACATCGGCGCCGAAGCGGATTCCCTTGACCCACATGTCGGCAACGAATTCGTCGGCGTCGAGCACGGTCGGCCGCTCGCCGCCGTCGGGATCTGACTCGACCACCGGCTCGAAGTAATACTCGGCCTGGCCATCCGAAATTTTCACCGACCGATACAGGGCCTGGCGGGCCGGCGTGAACGGCACGATGTCCGCAGCGATACGCACCTGCACCCGGCCGGCAGTGTCGCGCGGCAGATCGGGGCCGTGGCCGTACAGCGCCTTGATCAGTACCGGGTAGTCGAGCCCCGCAAGATAGTGGCCGGAGCGCAGCGTATTATCAAGCGCCGCCACGAGCGTCGTGCCGAGCGCCTGCGGGTCGGCATAGACGCCGTCAGCGCGCCGGACAATGCAGTGCTCCGGGCCGTCAGAGGCAAAGCGTGCTGCGGAAGGTATGGCTGAATCGGACACGTCTGCGCTCCAGTTTGCGGATATTGTTGGCGACTACCCTACCAACAGTAAGGCGCTCGCCAACATAGCATGTTGCGCTAAATAAATAAACATATAGCAATAATATTTGTAAAAAAGAAAATTCGGAGACCCGGTGCCTGCGTGCCCAGTGCATTCAATCCCGCCATTGAGACCGATCAAACGCCAGATGCGACAACGGCGCCAAAGGCGCCGTTGTTTGCTGCACGAGCCGCGTGTCAGCGGCGGCGCGAATTGGGATACAGATCCGCACCTTCCTTGATCTGGCGGCGAAGATCGCGCCGCTCGTCGGGCGACAAGCGGCCGCGGGGACGTTCTTCACGTGCCGCATCCTGCTGGACGTCCGCATTGCGGCGGCCCTGCTCGCGCACTTCGAACGCGCGCGCATCGCGCTGCGCCTGCATCTCGTAACGCTCGCGCGCCTGGATGTCGTCGCCGCCGCGGTTGCGGTCCTGGTCTTGGGCCAATGCGCCGGCACCAGTTGCCGCAAGGGCGCAGGCGAAAACACCAAGGCGCACAAGCCGGGCGAACCGGCCGCAAGCGGTACCGGGTGCTGCTGGATTGTCGTTGAGCGCGTGGTTCATGGTGTTCCTCTTCCGTGATGCCTGATAAACAGATAAGCTGTGCTGATCACTTGATGCCAGTGTAGGTTGATACCGAATGCAGGGTAAGAGTAATTGGGTAAAGTTTGTAACACATTGTAATGGCTGAGCTGAGTCGTGCCTGCTGCATCACGATAAGAAGTTACCATAGCGACATTCATCTGACAATTCTGGACAGTTCCATGACTTCATCGACTCCGAACATTAACGTGGGTACCGGCACGCAAGGCGGCCACTCCGCCAAGATCATGGTCGTGGACGACGACGTGCGCCTGCGCGATCTGCTGCGCCGCTATCTGACCGAACAGGGTTTCCAGGTCGTGACCGCCGAAAGTGCGCCGGCCATGAACAAACTGTGGCTGCGCGAACGCTACGACCTGCTCGTGCTCGACCTGATGCTGCCCGGCGAAGACGGTCTGTCGATCTGCCGCCGCCTGCGGGGCGCTGGCGATCAGACCCCGATCATCATGCTCACCGCCAAGGGTGAAGACGTCGACCGCATCGTCGGCCTCGAAATGGGCGCCGACGACTACCTGCCCAAGCCGTTCAACCCGCGCGAACTGGTGGCCCGCATCGGCGCGGTGCTGCGCCGCAAAGGCCCGGACGAGATCCCGGGCGCGCCATCGGAAACGCCGCAAACCTTCGAGTTCGGCGACTTCATTCTCGACCTGGGCACGCGCACGCTGAAGAAAAACGGCGATACGGTGCCGTTGACTACCGGTGAATTTTCGGTGCTCAAGGTGTTTGCGCGCCACGCACGCCAGCCGCTGTCACGCGAAAAACTGATGGAACTGGCCCGGGGTCGCGAATACGAAGTGTTCGACCGCTCGCTCGACGTTCAGATTTCGCGCCTGCGCAAGCTGATCGAGCCCGATCCGTCCAGCCCGCTGTACATCCAGACCGTCTGGGGCCTGGGCTATGTGTTCATCCCTGAGGGTCAGCCGCGCTAGTGAAGCCTCCTGCCTTTACGTCGCTCGCTGCGGCGCATCGCGCCGTGCGCTTTGCCTGGTTCAAGAGCGGCCTGTTCTGGCGCACGTTCTTCCTGATGTCGGTGCTCACCGCCGTCTCGATGGGTGCCTGGATCGGCATGATCAACGTCTACCAGCGCGGCCCGCAAGTGCAGCAGACGGCCGAAACCGTCGTATCCGTGGTGACCATCACCAAGGCCGCACTGACGCATTCGGCGCCCGACCTGCGGCTCGAACTGCTGCTCGAGCTGGCCTCGAACGAAGGCATCCGCATCTTCACCCTCGAAGACACCGACGTCATCGATCCACCGCCGCACAATCCCCTGATGCCCGAGATCGCCGCCATCGTGCGCGAACGGCTCGGCGCCGACACGCGCTTTTCCAGCGGCGTGAACGGCGTGCCCGGCTTTTACATCAGCTTCAATATCGAGGATGACAAATACTGGCTGATGCTCGAGCGCGAGCGCCTGGCGGGCCTGACGCGCGTGCAGTGGCTGGGCTGGGCAGTGGTCGTCGGCCTGCTGTCGGTGCTGGGCGCAGCGCTGATTTCGAGCCTCGTCAATCGTCCGCTGGCGCGACTGACGTCGGCCGCGCGCGCCATCGCCAAGGGTGAGCGCCCGGCGCGGCTGCCCGAAAAAGGCTCGCAAGAGATCATCGAAGCCAATCGCAGCTTCAACCAGATGGTCGAAGACCTGGCCCAGGTCGAGAAGGACCGCGCCGTGATCCTGGCCGGCATCTCGCATGACTTGCGCACGCCGCTGGCGCGCATGAGCCTCGAGGTCGAGATGGCCAACCTGTCGCAGGAAGCGCGCGACGGCATGCAGTCGGACATCGCGCAGATGGACGCCATCATCGGCCAGTTCCTCGACTACGCCAAGCCGACCGAGGCGGCCACCTTCGTGCCCGTGAATCTGTCCGAGCTCCTGGAGGACGTGGGCCGTGACGCGGGCCGCATCCAGAACCTGCACATCAAGACCGATCTGATGCCGGACGTGCACGTGCTGGGCAACGCAACCGACCTGCGGCGCGTGATCAACAACATCATCGAGAACGCCCGCCGCTACGGCATCACGCCGGGGCAGGACTACACCGAGATCGACATCGTGCTGCGCGTGAAAGCGACGGGCCACGGCCGGCGCGCGGTGATCGAGATCGGCGACCATGGCGTCGGCGTGCCGCCGGACCAGATCGCGCAGCTGATGAAGCCCTTCACGCGGCTCGATAGCGCGCGGGGCCAGGCCAATGGCGCCGGCCTGGGTCTGGCCATCGTGGAGCGGGTGCTCACGCGCCACAATGCGGGGCTGGAAGTGAGCAACCGCGAAGGTGGCGGATTCCTGCTGCAGGTGGCGTTGCCGCTGGCGGCCTGAAGCCACTCTTGCCCGCTGCTGGCGGCTGTGGCCGCCAGATGGTTCAGGGCTTCAGGCCCCGATCAGGCTCGCAAACCGGGCCAGATCGATATTCCCGCCGCTGACCAGTACACCGATGCGCTTGCCGCGCAAGCTGTCCTTCATCTTGCGCGCCGCCGCAAAGCCCAGGCAACCCGTCGGCTCCACCACGATCTTCATGCGCTCGGCAAAGAAGCGCATGCAGGCCACCAGTTCGTCGTCGCTGACGGTCAGGATGTCGTCGACGTCGCGCTGGATGATCGGGAACGTCAGCTGACCCAGGTGCTGCGTCTGCGCGCCATCGGCGATCGTGCGCGGCGTGTCGATATGAACGATCTGCCCGGTGCGAAACGATTGCTGGCCATCGTTCCCCGCCTCGGGCTCGACGCCATACAGCAGGCATCCCGGCGACAATGCGCGCGTGGCCAGTGCCGAGCCCGACAGCAGACCGCCACCGCCCAGGCAGACGAAGAATGCGTCGAGCGGGCCGACCTCATCGAACAATTCTTTGGCCGCCGTGCCCTGCCCGGCAATCACGTCCGCGTGGTCGTACGGCGGGATCAGGGTCAGGCCATCGCGCTCGGCCAGTGCGCGGCCGATCTGCTCGCGGTCTTCGGTGTACCGGTCATAGGTGACGACAGTGGCGCCGTAACCGCGCGTGGCGGCGACCTTCGCGGCTGGCGCATCTTCCGGCATGATGATCGTGGCCGGCATGGCCAGCAGCCGCGCCGACAGCGCGATCGCCTGTGCGTGGTTGCCCGACGAGAAAGCCACTACGCCGGCGCGCCGCTGCTCCGGACCGAATTTGGCCAGCGCGTTGTAGCCGCCCCGGAACTTGAATGCACCCATGCGCTGCATGTTTTCGCACTTGAAAAATACCTCGGCACCGAACTCCTCGTTGACGGTGCGCGAGGTCAGCACCGGCGTGCGGTGCGCGGCCCCGGCAATGCGTTCGGCGGCCTGGACGACGTCGTCATACGTGGGAAGCTGGAGCATGGTCATGCGGGCGGTCCTTTCAGGGGCGGGGGTAGCGGGAAGCCATTCGGAAGACCCGACAGTCTAGCGAGCGCCAACAGGCTCGTCAAACCGGCACGTTCACCGTGCCCGACTGAAGCGGCGAGACGGAAAGCAGCGCCCGCTCGATCTGGCGGTTGCGCACGGCGCTGGCGACGACAAGGGCGACCGCACCCAGCGCCATCGCAATGAACGCCACCAGAGCCGCCCAAGGGCCGCCGAACAGCAGGGCTGCGGCGAGAACTACGATGCCGATGAAGTACGTATCCAGCAGCAGATCGATTGCCATGAACCAGGCGCTGTATCTGAGTCCGACAGTGGGGCTGGACAGATCGCGCCAGCCGAGTACCTTCTGCCAGTTACCTGGTTCGCTCAGCGCAACGGCAAAGGTTGATCCTGCATTGGGCACGCTCTCGTGATCGAATGCCACGGCAAACTCGCGTTTGCCGCCCGCTTCAAAACTGAACATCCCCGACTGGACGTCGAATACCCGCTCGAAGCGGACCGTTTCGATGTGCATGTGCTCCCCCCTGTGGCTGGCTTGACCCTGGCACCGTAACGCAGGCTGGGTAACCTGT
Organism: Massilia sp. MP_M2; assembly: GCF_039123635.1. NCBI lineage: Bacteria > Pseudomonadati > Pseudomonadota > Betaproteobacteria > Burkholderiales > Oxalobacteraceae > Massilia > Massilia sp. MP_M2. Next base: position 507,613 of record NZ_JBCHJF010000002.1, on the reverse strand, counting down.
CCAGCAAGCGGGGCGATTCATGCACGCGGCATCAGCCGGGAATGCGGTTGACCAGCGCTTCGCCGCGCTCGAACGCGCTGATGCTGTCGATGGTGGTGCGCATGATCTGGCCGATCGCTTCGACCGTGAAAAAGGCCTGATGGCCGGTGACGATCACGTTCGGGAACGACACCAGGCGCTGGATCACGTCGTCCAGAATGATCGTCGACGACAGGTCCTGGAAGAACAGGCTCGCTTCCTGTTCGTAGACGTCGATGGCCAGCCCGCCCAGCTGGCCGGTCTTGAGCGCCTGGACCACGGCGTCGGTATCGACCAGCCCACCGCGACTGGTGTTGATCAGCACGCAGCCACGCTTGACGCGCCCCAGTGCCGCGGCATCGACGATGTGGTGCGTCGATTCCAGCAACGGGCAATGGAGCGAGACGACGTCGCTGCAGGCGAGCAGCTCGTCCACGCTGGTGTAACGTCCACCGAGCGCTTCGAATGCCGGCGTCGGATACAGGTCGTGGGCCACCAGCGTGCACCCGAATCCGGCCATGATACGGGCGAAGATCAGCCCGATCTTGCCGGTGCCGATCACGCCGACCGTCTTGCCGTGCAAATCAAAGCCCATCAGCCCGTCGAGGTCGAAGTTGCCTTCACGCGTGCGCACGCTGGCGCGCGCGATCTTTCGGTTCACGGCCAGCAACAGGCCAACGGCGAACTCGGCCACGGAATTCGGCGAATAATCGGTAACGCGCACGACCTCGATGCCGAGCCGGCGCGCAGCGGCCGTGTCGACGTGGTTGTAGCCGGTCGAACGCGTGGCCACAAGGCGCGTGCCCTGCCGCGCGAGGATCTCCAGAACCGCAGCGTCGACGGTGTCGTTGACGAACACGCAGACTGCCACATACCCGGCAGCCTGGCTCGCCGTCTGGACACTGAGGCGCTCTTCGATGAACAGCAGCGCATGGCCCACGCCATCGTTGGCCTGCGCCAGCATGGTCTTGTCATAGCGACGTGCACTGAATACGGCTGTTTTCAAACGATTCTCCTGGCTGGGTGATGGTCAAGCCGTTATACGCCCTTGCCCGCCATAAGCACAGACTTACCGTCGTACGCTGGCAAATGAACGGCGCGCAGGCCTACAAGTAAATGTGAAATGGCGCACAGAAGCGCAATGATGCAAATAAGACAATTCAATTGTTGAATTTATATCTGAACCGGGGAGTCGATCATGAAGCGTCATATCTGCCAACTGTGCCTCCTGGCCGTCACCACGATGGCTGCACCAGTCGCATTTTCCGAGACCAGCATCGTCAAGTGTCTCGACGGGGCAGGCCGCGTGACCCTGACCGATCGCCCTTGCGAGACCGGCGCCACCACCGTGCGCATGTCCAGCGAACCCGCCAACGATGGCGTCACGCGTGTACATGCCCATCCGTTGGTGGCTGACGCCAGCGTACTGCCACCCCCGCGTGCATCGCGGCGAATCCATGTGCCGATCCCGCGTGTCGCGGCCAGGCCCTTGGCCAGTGACATCGCTACCCTCAAGGCAGCACGTGCCCAGTTCGTGCTGAGCGACGTGCGTTCGACGCCAGCGTTGGCGGGCCTTGATTGAGCCTGGCCTACCGCTTCAACAAGAAACTGTCGATACAATTTACACTGAATTATTATTTGACTTGAGCTTGGTCAAAATAGGCAGCTAAATCAATAACATATTAAGTTCTTGTTGATTGGCACGTTACTTGCATGTCTGATAAGCACACACTTATCGGAGGTTATCTTGTCACTGCGCTCACTCAAACAACTGTTGGCCGGCCTGTCACTTCTTGCCTGCACCTCTGCCTTTGCCACGCCCTTCACGTTTGACGTTGCCGGCGCACAGAGTATTGGTGAGCTCGGTAGCGAAGGGAACGATGTCTATGAAATCAATGTTGGCGCCAACGCGACCATCACCAGTATCAGCTACAACTTCAACGTCACCGCATTCGCCCCCAGCTGGTTGTCTGAAATGGGCTTCGCGTTCACCAACAACGCTTTTACGGATGGCGTCCTTCTCAACCCGGGTCTTGGCCTTGACGAGGCCGGCACGCAAACATTCACGGACGTGGTGGATCTGGCGGCCGAGGGCTTGAGCTTCAGCGTGGATGCCGATGGCATCCTGCGCCTCGAATTTTACGAAGACTTCGATGATGCGGGGATTTCGCCAGATGGCGTCTGGAATTTCGGCACCATCACATTCAATACCAATGCCATTGATGTCCCGCCTGGCGGTGAAGTGCCGGAACCAGCAAGTGGCCTGCTGATGGGTGCTGGCCTGGCGCTGATGGGCTATACGGCCCGCCGCCGCCGCCATGCCGTCAAGACTGTAGCCTGAGCGACACTGCATCAACACAGCCAGTCGCCCACCAGTAGGCCATGCCGTTCAGTGAAAACTGAACGGCATTTTTATTGGATGAGCGGCTGGCACACCGTGGCGCTGTCTGTTCGCCGTGCAGGTTGCCGACTAATGCAAGCGCGTCACGCTGGCCAAGTGCGACGTTGGCGGCTTGTCCCACTCGCTCAGCAGCGCCAGCAAGGCGGCGTCCTGGATGAAGCTGGCGCTGGAGCGCCCTTCCAGCAAGCGTTCGGGCGGCATCGAGCGCGCCACGACAAACCCTTGCACATAATCCACACCGATTTCCTGCAGCGTCTGGACCGTTGCGGCATCCTCGGCCCATTCCGCGATCGTCTTCATGCCCAGGTTCACCGCCAGGCTGACGATGGCCTCGACGATCGCCACGTTGGCAGGATGCGCATTGATATTGACGATGAAGTTGCCATCGATCTTGAGCACGTCTGCCGGTAACTCTTTCAGGTACGAGAACGATGTGTAGCCGGCGCCGAAGTCGTCCAGCGCCACCTTCACGCCAAAACTACGCACCTGGTCGATGAAGCGGCGCGTGTTGTCCAGGTCGTGCAAGGCCACGCTTTCGGTGATTTCCAGGCACAGGCGGCTGGCCACGTGCACGTAGCGGCCGAGAATGTCGAACGTGTCCTGCACGAAGCGCTCATCGTTGAGCGATGCGCCCGACAGGTTCATGCAGACGAAACGGGTATTGACCAGCTCGTCGTTGTGCTCGGCGATCCAGGCCAGCGTGCTCGTGAGCACCCAGCGATCGATCATGCTCGCGCGCCCGCTTTTTTCGGCGGCGACAATCACGGCGCCGGCCGGCACGACACGGCCATCGGGCTCGCGCATGCGCAGCAGCACTTCGAAATTGAGCGATTCCAGCGGCGCGCGCAGCGACATGATCGGCTGCATTTCCAGCAGCAGGCCGTCGGTCGCTCCAGGCCCCGACAGGCGCTCGACCATGTCGAGTTCGGCGGCGCGCTGGCGGAATGCATCGGCGCCACGCTCGTACACGACCATGCCGTCACCCACGCCGGTCTTGGCTTCGCGGCAGGCGCGGTCGGCGGTGGAGATCGCGTCTTTCATCGGCATGCCCGGCACCACCTCGATCAGGCCGACCGACGCGCGCACATGGAAGGCCTTGTCCCCCACGCGGTATGGCGTACTGCCGAGCCGGTCGACAATGCCGCGCATGATGATCGAGGCCAGCGCAATGGCGGTCTCGGGCATCACGATCACGAATTCGTCGCCGCCCACGCGACCCAGCTGCTGGCCGCCGGCCAGCATCGCGCCCATCCGTTCGCAGACCTGCTTGAGCACCTCGTCGCCGGCGCCATGTCCGAACAGGTCGTTGATCAGCTTGAAGCGATCGAGATCGACGTACGCCAGCGCCATTGGCCGACCGGCGGCCAGGCTCGCACTGGCATTGCTGAACTCGCGTTCGATGCCGCGCCGGTTGAAGACCTTGGTCAATGGATCGTTGTTGGCCATGAAGCGCAGCTGCTCGGTGGCCTTGTGTTTTTCGGTGGTGTCCTGCAGCACGCCCTCGATGCGGGATCGGGCCAGCGTGGCGCTGACCTGGAAGCGCTGGCCGCCGTCGCGGCTCGTCAGTTCCATTTCGGCTTCGACTTTCGCATGGACCTGCTCGTGCAGGGCAGACCAGCTCGCTTCAGTGAAGAACTGGCGCCACGCAGTACGGCCCGCCGTGAAGCCGGTCATGCCCAGCATCTTTTGCAGCGCCGGATTCACGCTCAGGAAGTGGCCATAGATATCGAGCGTAAACAGGCCTACCGGCATTGCCAGGTAGGCATGCTCGAGTTCTTCCTGCGCTTCCTGGCGCTTCTCGGTTTCCATGCGCATCTGCTCGGCCACGGCCAGCGCCGCCAGCAGGCTCGAGGCGAGCGCGGCGGTGACGCTGTTGATCACGCCAAGCAGCTCGCGCATGCCGAACGCGGCCGACGCGACTTCGGCCAGCGAGGCCATGAAGGTGACGGCGAACGAGGCCGCGAACCAGGCCGCGACCCGCGTGCGCGATTCGACGATGATCTTGAACAGGCCAATGGTCATCAGGGAGAAGCAGCACGCAAGGATGCCCCACATCAGCGGCAGGTACATGCCATACGGGACCAGGATGGCGGCGGCCAGCATCGGCATGCAGAGCCACTGCATGACGCGCATCGGTACCACGTAGCGCATCTCGGCCAGGTGGTCCTTGAGCAGCGCCTGGTACAGCGTCAGCGTCGCGATGCCGTACATCGTGAACGTGAGGGCGCGGCTGCGCAGCAACCACTCCGACGGCACCGCCTGGCCGAGCCACTGGATGTCCCAGCCGGCCGACAGCGCGCCCACGCGCAGGTTCAGGATCAGCCAGCCGGCAAACATGACGTACACCGGCTGCCGGTTGATCAGGGCTGTGATCAGGATAAACAGGGCCAGCACGATCATGCCGCCGTCGAGCAGGCCCGACTTGCGGTGGTACTGCTTGACCGACAGCGCGTACTGCTCGACCGGCCACTGCACGACCGTCAGGCGCGCCGGGCCCGCGAACGTGCCACGGCACAGCAACTGGCGCGGCAACTGCGCGACGTTCAGCGCAAAGCCGGCCTTGTCGGCGCTCAGCAGGCTACTGCTTTGACTGCGGCTGGCGGTGCCCAGCGGCGCCAACGAGGCGGCATTCCAGCAGGCGATATCGAGCGCATGGCGCGACGGGAACTCGAGCACCTGTGCACCCGGGCGCGGCATCGGTTCGACGACGAACCAGACCGGTGCTTCGGACAGATGCGTGTCATGGGTATTGGTCAGCGGGCGCTCGCGCGTCGGCCCGAGTGCGCTGGCCGGATTGAACGTGCCGGCCGGATCGGGCAGCACGTGCATCGTCAGCGGCACGTCGCCGCTCGTGCGGTATTCGTCGTGCCAGAAAACGAGCGCGATCAACGAAACCACCCCGATCCCGATCGGGATGAGGTAGTACGAAAACATCTTGAGGATCAGTTCGACCGCCGCTTGTAACGTGGCTGGCAACGACGCACCGAACTGATGGGAAAGCTTGGGCATGAGCGGCCTTGGTAATGCGCGTGACCACCGTGCGGACAACGACGGCTCTTAAAGCGCAAGGATACAGCTTTAGCGTAGTGCCGTCATGCCCTTCGTAGTTGAACAAGCGTCGATGTCGCGCCGTGCAGCAGAGCTCAGGCAACGGCCAGCTCTTCCAGCTCCGACCAGTCCGGTACCGATGGCAGTACGACAGGGCCGATGTCGATGTCCGGATGCAGCGTGTTGAAGAAGAAATCGAGCATCGGATGACGCGCCTCGGTCCAGCGCTGCTGGAAGGTGGCGATCTCGAACGCCATCACACGGTGCGGGATATTGCCGACATGGCGCAGCGGCACCAGGCCATCTTCCGGGAACACATCGACGAACAGCATTTGCTCGTACTGCCGGTCAACGGGCGGGCGGCCCGTCGCCACCGAGAAGTCGATGGCGTTATCCTGGCAATACATGAAACACGCCTTGACCAGGGCAATCTTTACCATACGCCCCACCCGCCCTTCATCGACCGCCAGCCGGGTTGCCTCGACCAGCCGCTTGCCCTGCAGCCAGTCGGGCAGCACGACCGATTCTTCGACACCCAGCGGCCGGTGCAGGTTGGTGCGGATGCGGGTACTGCCGATCGCCGTGCCATCGAGCTTGGACTCGGCCAGCAGCACGATGGTGTCGGCGTCGTAGTCAGCCGCTTCAGGCTGCGCAAGGGTCCGCGCGAAATCGGGCACGTGGCGCGCATAGGCGGCGTGGCGAATCCGCACGGCCTTCTGCAGGTCGGCCTCGGTCTCCACCCGGCGGATCGTGAACGGCAATCGTTCAGTCACACTGCCGGCGACCGGGGGACGCACCGGACGTGGTCGCGACAGCGTGGCTGGGTTGTTGACGGCGGCGGAAAACTGCTCCATGGCGAGGCTCCTGGGTTGATTGAATGAAACAGAAATTGACTGGATTCAATTATCAATCGCCATATGCACAATCTAATTGCTGAGCAGGCCTACTTTTCACCTTCAGTTTCAATGAGCGAGGAACCAGGTTAAATGGCCACCCTGCAGGCGCCATGCGTCCAGCATGATGGCCGTCGCTGTCACAGCATCCGCGCGCTGCCCGAGACCCGGACCGGACCACCGATGTCATTGCCAAAGTCGGCCGTGATGAGCGAGCGCATGCCCATGTCTTCGCCCTGCACCACCTCGATCCGGCCACCGTGGGACCAGCCGAGATCGCGCAGATAGCCGGCCAGCGCCGCCGTGGCAGCGCCCGTGGCAGGATCTTCCAGCACGCCGCCCGACGCAAAAGCGTTGCGCGTATGAAACAGCTGATCGTGTTCGGCCCAGGCCAGCACGATCGTCACGAGGCCGTGCGCCTGCATCAGTGCCCGGCCAGCGGCCAGCACGTAATCCATCCGTGCCAGCGCGGCGCGGCTGGACAGTGCCAGCAACAGGTGATCGGCGCCGGCGTGGATGCATGCGGGCGGCATGCGCGGATCGAGGTCGGCGCGCCCGTAGCCAAACAGCGCAAGCGCTGCATCGACCAGCGCGGCGGGCGCCGGCCGGCTCTGGGTGGGTGGGGATTGCAGCGCCGCCTGCAGCCGCGCGCCATCCTGCCTGCCCTCGACGGTAATCGCGGCGGCGTTCAGGGTCAGCGCAAAGCGACCAGCGCCATATCTGCGCGCCAGGGCGGCGCCAAGGGCGATCGTCGCATGGCCACAGAACGGCACTTCGGAGGCGGGCGAAAAATACCGCACGCGCCAGCCTTCGCCTTCGGGCGCGGCAAACGCCGTTTCGGAAAAGCCGACGTCGCGCGCGATGGCCGCCATCGTCGCAGCCGGCGGCAAGGCAGCGCCGATCCAGACCCCGGCCGGATTGCCGCCCTGGCCGTGGTCGTCAAAGGCGGCGATACGTTCGATCTCCTGGAGCATGGGTGATTCCTCAGTCGTTGGAAACACCCATGATAGCGGCAGGCCGCTAGCGCCGGGCGTCGATGCGCGGCAGCAGCACGGCCAGGATACCCAGCAGCGGCAGGAACGAGGCGATCTGGTACACCTGCGCGATGCCGTGCACGTCGGCGATGCTGCCCATCGCGGCCGCGCCGACGCCGCTGATGCCGAACATCAGGCCGAAGAAGATGCCCGAGATCAGGCCGACCTTGCCCGGCACCAGCTCTTGCGCAAACACGACGATGGCCGAGAACGCCGACGACATCACCAGGCCGATGATCACCGACAGCACGCCGGTCCAGAACAGGTCGGCGTACGGCAGCGCGATCGTGAATGGCGCCGCGCCCAGGATCGAGAACCAGATCACGCGCTTGCGCCCGATCCTGTCACCGATCGGCCCGCCCGCGAACGTGCCCAGCGCCACCGATGCGAGGAACAGGAACAGGTACATCTGCGCGGTACCCACCGGCAGCTTGAACTTCTCGATCAGGAAGAAGGTGTAATAGGTCTGCAGGCTCGCCATATAGATGTACTTGGAGAACACCAGCAGCGCCAGCACGGCCAGCGCCTGGATCACCTTCTTGCGCGGCAGCGCCGGGCCGGCATGGAGCGCGGCTTTCTTGACCATGTTCATCAAGTGGTTGCTGTACCAGCGGCTCACGCCCACCAGCACCGCCACTGCGACCAGCACCAGCAGCATGAACCAGGCGATTTCGGCCTGGCCGCGCCCGACGACGATTGCCGCCGCCAGCAGTGGCCCCAGGGCCGAGCCGGCATTGCCGCCGACCTGGAACACCGACTGCGCAAACCCGAAGCGCCCGCCCGACGCCAGGCGCGCCACGCGCGAGGCTTCCGGGTGGAAGGTCGACGAGCCCACGCCGATCATGCCGGCAGCTACGAGCAGCATCGGATAGCTGTTGGCCCACGCCAGCAGGCCGACCCCGAGGAGCGTCACGCACATCCCGGCCGGCAGCAGGAACGGGATCGGCCGCTTGTCGGTGTACAGGCCGATCCACGGCTGCAGCAGCGAGGCGGTGCACTGGAATGTCAGCGTGATCAGGCCGACCTGGGTAAAGGTCAGGTTGAATTCGTGCTTCAGGAGCGGGTAGATCGACGGCAGCACTGCCTGCACACAATCGTTGAGCAGGTGAACAAAGGCAACCGAGAGAAGGATCTGCATCACGGCGCCGGAGGCGACCGGGGTGGCTGGGGTGGTGGTGCTGGACGGCGAGGAAGATGTGGACATGGACGACGCTGGTGGACAGAACAGTCCGACAGGATATGCGAAAACCGGCGCCCGCGGGCGCCGGTTCTTTGACTAATGGTCGGTCAGCCGGCCGGCACCAGCCGGATTGCCTGTCCGCCGCCCGGCGCCAGCACCATCCTGATGGTGTCGGTGCTCTTGACCGTACGCTTGTCGATCACCAGATCGAAGCGCCGCTCGCTGCGGTAATCCGCCTGGTTGCCATCGCGGTAGATTTCGGCCACATACGACTTGCCGGCATCGAGGAACGACAATGGCAGATCGAGCGTGCGCGCATTGCCGGATGGCCGCATCGCGGTGCGCCTGACCCGCGCCGCGCCGGGTTACCGGCTGGCGATCTGTGATGGCGGGCCGGGCATTGCGCCCGACCTGCGCGACAAGGTGTTCGAGCGTTTTTACCGCGTGCCGGGGCAGGAGCAACCGGGCTCCGGCCTGGGGCTGGCGATTGCTGAACGGGGGGCCGCAAGGAACGGCGGCGCGATTTCGCTGGAGGATGGCGAGCATGGGCGCGGGGTGTGCGCGACCATCACGTTGACTGGCGCCGTGGGGTAGTTTTTCGAGCGGTGTCTACAGCCAGCCGACGCGTTTCAAGCGTCGGTGCAACAGCGCGCAACAGGCAAAGATCCCGAATAGTACCGCCGGATAACTCCAGCGCCAGGCCAGCTCCGGCATGTGCTGGAAGTTCATGCCGTACAGGCTGAACACCATCGTCGGCACCGCCAGGATCGCGCCCCAGCCGGCGAGACGCTTGACGACGTCATTCTGGCGAATCGTCACCTGCGCCAGCGACACCTGCATGGCCGCATTGATCATCTCGCCGATCCGGTCTGCCGTCTGCGTCACGCGCGCGACATGGTCGAGGATATCCCGGTAATAGATACGGTTTTCTGCCGGGATGATGTCGCCGTGAAAACGCAGCAGCTCGTTGCAGATATCGATCAACGGCGCAGCCGCCGCATGCACCGACAGCAGCTCGTTTTTCAGGTTGTAGAATTCTTCCAGGTTATCCGACGACGGATTCGGTAGAAACAACGCTTTCTCCACCTGGCGGAACCGGTCCTGCAGCATATCCATGCATGGCTGGTAGTGGTCGACGATGAAGTCGATGATCGTGTAGAGCACGTACCCCGGGCCCGTCGCGAGTTTGGCCGGCACGCTCTCGGCGCGTTCGCGTACCGCGCGATACCCGTTCGACTTGCCATGCCGGATCGTCATCACGAAGCGCGGCCCGACAAACACGTGCGTTTCGCCAAACTGGATCGTCTGGTCGAACAGCGACACCGTATGCAGCACGACGAACAGGTTCTCGCCATACTCTTCGATCTTGGGCCTTTGGTGCGCCTTGCGCGCGTCTTCCACCGCCAGGTCGTGCAGGTCGAATTCGTCCTGCACCATGTCCATCAGTTCCTTGTCAGGTTCGAACAGGCCGAGCCAGACAAAGGCGTCGTCGTCTTCCAGCGCGACGCTGATGTCCTCGATCCGGATCTCTTCCAGCTTGACGCCCTTGCGATACACGGTGCAGTTGATGCGCGCGGCCACTTCATTCACTGATCGGCTCCTTCAATGCGCGCTGGCCAGGGTTGCGCCCTCTGGCGATGTCTCGTCGGCTAGTCATGCGGTCTCGTCATGCGAAATTGATCGTGGCCGCGATTCTACGCAGCGCCGCGTAAAAATTTTGTCAAAAATGCGGCAAAGCTGTCAGCACGACGCGCCCGGCACTGGGCGGTGCAGCACGTCCAGCCGGCGCACGAATTCGCGCAGCACGATCCGGTACAACTCGTCCCCGAGCACGCTGTCTTCGGCGCCGGCATCGATATTCGGGTTGTCGTTCACTTCGATCACGACCGGCCCGAGCAACGTCATCTTCATGTCCACGCCGTACAGGCCATCGCCAATCAGATTCGCCGCGTGCAGCGCGTGGGCCAGCAAGTCGGCCGGCGCTTCGTCCAGCGGCACGGCGCTTGCCATGCCGAATTCGGCCTTGCCATTGGCGTCGCGCTTGGCGACCTGCCAGTGGCCCTTGGACATCCAGTATTTGCTGGCAAAGATCACCTGGCGATTGAGCACGCCAATGCGCCAGTCGAATTCGGTGAACATGTATTCCTGCACCAGGATCAGCGCCGATTGCTGCAGCAGTTCTTCGGCCACGCGGGTGAATTCAAGCGCATCCCTCACCTTCATCACGCCGCGCGAAAAAGCGCCATCGGGGATTTTCACCACCATCGGATAATCGATCTGCGCCTCGATCGCGGCCAGCGCTTCGGCGTCGGCGTGCTGCAGCGTGAAGGTGCGCGGTGTGGGCACCCCGTGCAGGCGCAGCAGGTCGGCCAGGTACACCTTGTTGGTACAGCGCAGGATCGAGCCGGCGTCATCGATCACCACCAGCCCTTCGCTCTCGGCCTTCTTGACGAACAGGTAGGTGTGATGGTTGACGGCCGTGGTCTCGCGGATGAACAGCGCATCGAATTCGGCCAGGCGCGCAAAGTCCTGGCGCCCGATCAGCTCGATCGTGAGGCCCAATTCGCGCCCCACTGCGCCAAGTCGCGCCAGCGCACCCGTATTACTTGGGGCCAGCTCTTCATCGCGATCGTGCAGCACCGCGATGCGGTAGCGGTAGCGCCGCGCGCCGGGCGCTGGCGGTGGCAAGCCCGCGAATGCACCGAGGGCCGCCTCGCAGGCCGCGCGGCCATGCTCGCCGAGCGTCTTGAGCCCCTGGGTCCGGATCGCGGCGATATGCCACTTTTCGCCGCGTTCGCCGCCGCGCGTAAATTCGACCCGCATCAGCGGCGCCGGAAAGGTCGCGAAGATGCTGCGCGCCACCGCCGCCAACGGCGTGTAGTCGGTGCGACCGAACCGGATATCCATCGAAAACTCGACCGGCATCGGGGCGCTGCCGTCGGCGCCCAGCACATCATTCAGGGCGCGATCGAGTTCGCCCGTGTCGAGTGAATAGATCGCCTTGCGCGACAGGTCGTTGATCGTCTTCACCGATGGCAGCACCTGCTGGCCGCGCGCCTCGGCCATCAGCGAGCAGTAGTAGCCGACCGACAGGTACTTGTAGCTGCGGCACAGGTTGATGACCATGAGGTCTTCGTCCAGCGCGGGACCGGCCAGGAAGTCCTCGGCTTCGATGACGGTGCAGCCGACTTGCGCGGCGCGCCAGTCGCCGGCACGGTCGACGATGATCAGAAAGCCTGGCGCAGCGGCGCCAGTGGCCGCGCGCCGCGTTCGGGGCGCATCGGGCTCGGGTTCGGCAGGCGCTGCCTGGGTCGCCGTGACGGCGGGGGAAATCATGCGAAGCGTGGTCATGGGAGGTATCGGAGTTGATCAGGGGTGGATCGAAGCGGGCGCCTGGCACGATGGCCGGCGCTGTCGAGACTGTAGCGACTGGCCCGTAAAAACCCCGTAAAGAAAACGGCGCAGCGCGACAAGCCCGCGTAAATGACGCGGCAATCACGGAAGCGATGCTGCGAGGTGGCGCAACCACCTCGCGCAGATTTCATGCAGCCCGTTCGGCGCGCAGCAAGGCCCATAACTGAACGTCGAGCGCCTCGCCATCGACACGCCAGCGCGCGCGCAGCAGCCCTTCGCAGCGAAACCCGAGCCGCACCAGGAGCGCCGTCGATGCGCCGTTACCGGGGGCGACTTCGGCTTCGATGCGAGCCAGGTCGAGCACATCGAAGCCGTGCGCCAGCAGTGCGCGTACGGCTTCGCCGGCCAGGCCCTGCCCCCAGTACGGCGGCGCCAGCAGATAGCCGAGCGTGGCGCGCCGGTGCTGCGGATGGATGTCGAACAGCGCGCAACTGCCCGCCAGCGCGCCGTCGCTGCGGCTGACAATAACCAGATGCAGCCCGCTGCCCAATGCGCGGTCAGTCTGCGCTTCGGCGATCGCCGCGCGCGCTTGCGCGGGACATGTCCACACCGGGTGGCTCCAGTGGCGCATCACCTCCCGGTCGCCATACAGCGCCAGCAGGCCGTTCGTGTCAGCGTCCGTTGGCACGCGCAGGTAGAGGCGCCGCGTCACCAGGCTGGCAGGGTCGATCGGGATCATGGCGTGGTTCGCTTCGACATGGAAAAGCGCCCAGCTTAGCCCTGCTCCGTAGGCCGCGTCAGGCCGCGTATACACGGCATTGACGGGCGCGCCCGCCCCTTTTGTCCTGTTTTTACGGGCGCCCCGCTACGCTGGTGACCATCGATTCAGATTCGGAGGGTTTCAATGATCATCGCCATCGTCAACCAGCACGGCACCCCTGAGCGCACCGTCGTGGCGCGCAACCTGGCCGTCCTGCGCGCGCGCAGCGGCAGACGCGTATGCCTGATGACCACCGCCGCGGGCGCGGACAGCGACTGGTGCAATGACCGCAGCAGCGCTGGCGTGCGGCCCTGGATCGACACGCGCCAGGTGGGCAGTCGCGCCGTCGAAACGCGCCTGGCCGCGCTGCGCCCGCTGTTCAACGACATCCTGATCGACGCCGGTGCGCGCGATACCGACGGTTGCCGCTGCGTGCTGGCAGCCAGCCGCCTGGTGGTGGTGCCAGTGCGGGGCGGCGCGCTCGACCTCGACTTGCAATACCGCCTGCTGGCCCGGCTGAACGGCGCGCGGGTAGTGAATCCGGACCTGCGGGTGCTGTTTGTCGCCGTCAGCGGGCCGACCGGGCCAGACGCCAACGAGCGCGCCGCCGTGCTCGCGCACCTGAGTCGGGTGCAGAACGCCACGCTGGCCTCGACCGTCCTGCACGCGCCAGCCGCCTTCGATTACGGCATCGGGCGCTGCGTGTCGGATGCTGCGGCGTGCGACCCGGACGCCGCCGCCGAGATGCACGCGCTGTACGACGAGGTCTACGCCACGCTGCCGACGCTGGCGCATTCGATGCAAGCGCAGATGGGCGCGGCCCATGCGCTTTGGCGCTGAAGGTGATGACGCCGTTTTTACGCGCGGCGCGTCACTATTTGCAATTCATTTATCAGTAAGACTGCAACGCGAAGGGAGTGACCGTGCGGCACGCAACACCTGATGGTCCTACCGCGCGACGCGCAGCAGACGTGCCTACGAACGACTACACGGACAGCGCCATCAGACTAGCAACAACGAGCGACATCGTGGCCTTGGTGGCCATTGAAAACGCCAGCTTTCCCGGCGACCGGCTCGACCGACGCCGCTTTCGCTACCTGCTCACGCAAGCCAACAGTGTGACGGTCGTCGACGTGGACGGCGCCGCCGTGCGCGGCTACATCCTGCTGTTGCTGCGCACCGGTTGGCGCGGTGCGCGCGTCTATTCCCTGGCCACGCATCCGGCCCACTTGGGCTGCGGCGTGGCCGCGCGCCTGCTGACTGCGGCCGAGCACTGGGCTGCGGCCCACGACTGCATGGAAGTGCGCCTCGAAGTCCGGACAGACAACACCGCCTCGCTCGCGCTGTTTCGCCAGCGCGGCTACGTTGCATTCGGGCGCCATGCTGCGTATTACCACGACGGCATGGACGCGCTGCGGCTGCGCAGGATCCTGGGTCTGTAACCGGTTTGCCGGGCCCGGCGCTGGCGTCAATGGCTGTCGAGCCGCTGGTGCAGCTCAAACTCTTTATCAATGTGCGGAGATCACGCTTGCGTTCAGGGTTTAGCCGCCAGGCATGGAAGCCTTTTAAATGCACTTCGAGGACTTTGCACAGTCGCCGCACCGAGAGTTGGTCGCGTAGCTCAGCAATTAAGTTGTACCTTATCCAGACGTTCTGGCGAAGTACACCGACCTTCAAGCGTCGCATCTCGGCGGACTGGAGTCCGAGCAACAACGCGGACTACCTTGTGGCACGCCAAATTTCGCTGCAAGGGATGAGTTCAAAATTGGCTATCTCCCCATTTCTTGAAAGCTCAACATGGCGATCAACGTCTATTTGCATATCGAGGCGATCGAGGGGATGCTTCTGCTTGACCACGTCTCCCTGCAATTTAGCAAAGTGAAATGGGAAAACTCGCAGCAGAGAATCGGCGGCGGCGTAGTTGGCCAAACTGCTGATGGATGGGATCTGTCCTGCAACACATCGTGCGCTTAGCTGGAGTAATCATGACTGACCCGAAACCTGATCCGCTGCGGCCCACCCAAGATTCGCGCGGGTTCTTCATGCTGCCGCGAGCGGCTCGTGATGTTGGTTATTACACCTACGGCACGATGGATAAAAGACCTGATCGTGGCGGGTACCAATACGCCCACCCGATCATGATGACCGCCATCCTGCGTGTAGCGCACGAATGGCAGAAGATAGATCCGCGCCGCGTTGGTGTTGGCAATATCAGCCGAGCCGACATGCGCGACGATGGCGAGCATGCTACTCATTTGGATGGGCTACAAGTTGACTTACGGCCTATTCGCAAAGACGGCGTCGAATGTCCGGTAAGCTGCTTCTCTCCAGAGTATGACCGAGCAGCAACTACCAAAATTATCGAGTTGTTTCGTGCGTTCACACCAGTCCAAGTGGTCTGGTTCAACGACATGTCGATACCGTTCGTTCGCCCTATGCGGGGCCATCACGACCACTTTCATGTCGGACTAAGGGGATGATATGCGACGCGCTATCTCAGCAATCGCCGTGTGCGGATTGGCCACGCTGTCTGCGCTGGCGTCCGATACGCAAGGAGGGTGGACTCCGATACCCGGGGCAAATTATCGGATATTTTCCGGTGAAACTGTCGCGTACAGTGAGGCCCCTACGGCTAAAGATCGCAAATTGAGCATCCTGCTCAGAGGGCAGGCGGCCAAGGAAATTTTTGACTCGATTGGTCCCGACACACGTGCGCAAGATATGTGCAGCACGTCGAACGGCGACCGTGAGCGGGCGAAAGGGGCAGTTCAGTGTACCTTCACAGCGCTCAAGGCTTCTGAGACAGGCATGGGCTATCGGTGCTGGGTCGGTGTCGATCTAATCAGTGGAAAGGGGATTCCTAGCGTGCCATGTTAGAACAACGCCGACATGGTCAAAGTTATCTCCCTCCTAACCCGGACCCGGACTATGCGGTCTCGGGAGAGCAAGTAGGTGCACTTTAGCAGGCCTCTATGTCGTCAGCGCTACCGTCATCGTTGGCGGTGAGCTGAGCCACGTCGACCTGGTGCGCGCGGAGCAAGGGGGCGACGGCAGCCTGGCCGGTCAGGTTTCCACCGACGGATCTACTGGCCAACAAGGCGCTCGCACAGAATCGCATGCTAGCTGTCGTTTTTTATTCAAGCAGACACCAAGCGTGTTTTCGCGAATACCATTCGTGATCGCTATATGCTAGGGCGATCGCGCAAGTTTTTCGTGCTCGCCGACAAGCCACTCCCCCTAGCATTCGGTGAGGGTCACTACTGCGCAGATATCGACTGCCTATCTCGATGCTGTTTATCCTCCGGTTCAGCGTTGCGCGAGGAACGGCAGCACCCGTTCAAGCAGCATATCCGGCGCTTCTTCGGCAATATAGTGCCCGCACGGCAGCGCCCCGCCCTGCACATCAGCGGCCACCCGCTGCCACTCCGCAAGCGGATCAAAACAACGCCCGACCACGCCCTGCTCGCCCCACAGCACCATCAGCGGCAGCGCCAGGCCGTTCCCGGCATCGCGATCGATCCGATCGTGCTCAAGGTCGATCGTCGCGGCGGCGCGGTAGTCTTCGCAGATGCCGTGTGCGGCGCCCGGCAAGGCCAGGCAGCGCTGGTATTCGGCCAGCGCGCGCGGGTCAAACGGCGCCAGGCCTGCGCTGCGCTTGCCCATCACATCGCGCACGTAAGCAGCCGGGTCGGCCTCGATCAGGCGCTCGGGTAGCGGCGCCGGCTGGATCAGGAAGAACCAGTGCCAGTAGGCGCGCGCAAACGCGTCCGACGTTTGCTCGTACATTGCGAGCGTGGGCGCGATGTCCAGCAGCGCCATCCGCTCGACGGCCTGCGGATGGTCCAGCGCCAGCCGGTGCGCAACGCGCGCGCCACGGTCATGGGCCAGCACGCGAAACGTGGCAAATCCCAACGACTGCATCACCGCCACCATATCGGCCGCCATCGCGCGCTTGCTGTAGTTGGCGTGGTCCGGCGCGCCCTGCGGTTTGGACGAATCGCCATAGCCGCGCAGGTCGCAGGCCACGACCGTGAAGTGCTCGGCCAGGCGCGGCGCGACGCGGTGCCAGATGGCGTGGGTCTGCGGGTGGCCGTGCAGCAGCAGCAGCGGCGGGCCGGAACCACCGACGATGGCGTTGATGGTGATGGTCGGGTCGGCTTCGACCTCGACCTGCAGGGCGCGAAAATGGGGGAACAGTGCGGTCATCGTTTTTCGTATCCGGTAAGCGGCGTGCTGCCGCAAGATCGAATATACACGGGACCGGCATGAAAAAAAAAGACCGGTCCGCGCGTGCGCTTTTGTCCTTACACGAACCTGACATTCGGCCACTGTTGTAATTACGTCATTCGCGATTAGCACGAATTGACACCCCGTCAAGCGCTGTCCAGTATGGAATCGAGGTTCCGGCCTCGACCTTCCCAGTGGACTACCGCATCAGAACAAAAAGGATTGCACCATGCAGAGAGCAAAGACGGAAAAGACAGCAGTTGCCCTTGCCATTGCCGCGCTGTGCGCAGGCTTCGCCCACGCCCAGGAGGCGCCGCAAGCCGAGACTACCGCAGCATCCGCGACCGTGGTCGTCACCGGCACCCGGGTGGCCAACCGCACCGTGCTCGATACCACCGCACCCGTCGACGTCATCTCGGCCGAGACCCTGAAAAATTCGGGCAGCACCGAACTGACCCAGGCGCTGTCGATGGCCCTGCCTTCACTGAACTTTCCACGTCCTGCGCTGACCGATGGCACCGACACCATCCGCCCTGCGACGCTGCGCGGCATGTCGCCCGACCAGACCCTGGTGCTGGTCAATTCCAAGCGCCGCCATGCGTCGTCGCTGGTGAACGTGAACGGCTCGATCGGCCGCGGTTCGGCAGCGGTCGACCTGAACACGATCCCGACCGCGATCGTCAAAACGGTCGAGGTGCTGCGTGACGGCGCCGCAGCCCAATACGGCTCGGACGCGATCTCGGGCGTCGTCAACATGCGCCTGCGCACCGACCGCACGGGCGGCGAAGCGACCGTCAACTATGGCGCGAACAAGACTGAATACGATCTCTACAACGCAGCGCCGCCGGCCGGCGGCACCTGGACCGCCCCGGCATCGCGCAAGCGCACCGACGGCCAGAGCGCCACGGTCAGCATCTGGAAAGGCCTGGCGCTGGGCGAGACCGGCTACCTGACCATCGCCGGCGAATTCCGCGACCAGAACCGCACCGAACGTGCCGGCTACGACATGCGCCAGCAGTACGCGCGTGTCAATGGCGCATTCGATCCGCGCGAGAACACGATCAACCGTTTCAATGCGTGGACGGGCGAACCCGACATGAAGCAGTCCACGCTGTTTGCCAACGCCGGCAACGACATGGGCGGTGGCGTCAAGGTATACGGCTGGGCGAGCTACCAGGACCGCGATGCCACGTCGGCCGGCTATGCCCGCATTCCGCAGGATGCGCGCAATATCCAGTCGATCTACCCGGACGGCTTCCTGCCTTTGATCTCGCCGACCGTGAAAGATTTTTCGGCCACCGGCGGCGTGACCTGGGTTGCTGGCGCATGGGACATGGACGCCTCGCTCGGCTACGGCAAGAACAAGATGGACTACACCATCGAGAACACGCTGAACCGCTCGCTTGGCCCGACCAGCAAGACGGCGTTCTACGCGGGCGGCTATTCGTACGACCAGGCGGTGCTGAACCTGACCGGCGTGCGCAGCGTCGAGATGGCGTCGTTCTCGTCGCCGCTGAACGTGGCCGTAGGTATCGAAGCGCGCCGCGAAGGCTATGAGCTGTTCGCCGGCGAAGAGCAGTCGTACAGCTTCGGCGGCGCGCTGCTGCCGAACGGTACGCCGACGGCGCCGGGCGCCCAGGTGTTCCCGGGCTTCCGGCCATCGAACGAAGTCGATGCGCACCGCAATGCCATCGGCGCCTTCGTCGACCTCGAAGCGAACGTCACGCCCGAGTTGCTGGCATCGGTGGCCTTGCGCGGCGAGCGCTATTCGGACTTCGGCAACAGCCTGGCCGGCAAGCTCGCGCTGCGCTACGACTTCAACCCGAACCTCGCCGTGCGCGGCGCGATCCAGAATGGCTTCCGCGCACCGTCGCCGCAGCAGCAGAACTTCACCGCGACCTCGACCAACTTCATCAACGGCGTGCCGTTCGAGATCACGACCTTCCGCCCGGATGATCCGGTCGCCGTCGCGCTGGGCGCCAAGCCGCTCGACGCCGAAAAATCGATCAACGCGTCGCTCGGCGCCGTGATGCGCCTGGGCGCCGTGAGCCTGACGGTCGACGCCTACCGCATCGACATCGACGACCGCATCATCCTGTCCGAGAACCTGACGCAGACGAACGTACGCAACTACATCGCCAGCCAGGGCTTCATCGGCGTGGGTGGCGGGCGCTTCTTCATCAATGGCGTGGACACCACCACCAAGGGCGTCGACATCGTGCTGAGCATGCCGTACAACGCCGGTGACGCGGGCAAGCTGGACTTCACGCTGGCGGCCAACTTCACCGACACCAAAGTGACCAAGACGCCGACCACGACGCAGCTCTCCAGCCTGAGCCCGGCGCCGGTGCTGTTCGATCGCCTGAACGTGCTGTCGCTTGAAAAAGGCCAGCCGAAGAACAAGGTCAGCGCCAACGTGAACTGGAAGCTGGGCCAGTGGGGCGCGACGCTGCGCGCCACGCGCTACGGCGAAGTGCTCTCGCCGGGCACCACCGCGGCGTTCGACTTCGAGATGGGCGCCAAGACCACGGTCGACCTGGAAGGCCGCCTGGCCGTCACGCCGAAGCTGACCCTGGCGCTGGGCGCGGACAACGTGTTCGATCAGTATCCAGAAACGCAGCCGCCATCCATCAACACCACTGGCAACACGCCGTTCTCGACGTATGCGCCGTTCGGTCGTTCGGGCCGCTATATCTACGGCCGCGCCACCTACGCGTTCTGAGTCAGCGTTCCAGCACCTGGCCCAGCCTGTGGGCGAGGAAGTCCACCAGCGCCGCCACCCGCGGCGCCAACCCACCCTGCTTGTAGAACACGGCCCACACGGGCTGTGTCCAAGGCAGCGTGTGTTGTTCCAGCACCGGCACCAGCCGCCCCGCCGCGATATCCGCGCGCGTCAGAAAATCCGACAGCGATGCAATGCCCGCGCCATGCAGCGCAAGCTGCCGCAGCGTCTCGCCGCTCGACGCCACCACCTGCGGCGTGATCGTCCAGCCTTCGCCGCCATCATGGCGCAACGGCCAGGTATTCAACAAGGCCGGCGCCGTGAAGCCCAGCGTGCGATGTCCCGCCAGCGCCGCCAAGTCTCGCGGCGTGCGCGGCGCGCCATGGCGTTCGAGATACGCGGGTGAGGCCAGCACGCGCAGCCGCGCCGCGCCCAGCCGGCGCGCATTGAGCGTCGAATCGGGCAGCGCGCCGATGCGGATTGCCAGATCGGCCCGCTCTTCGATCAGGTCGACATAGGTTTCACCGCTGACCAATTCCAGCTCGATCAGCGGATACGCGTCCAGAAATTCAGCCACCAGTGGCGCCAGCAGGTGCCCCAGCGCCGGCGTGGCAGCATTGACCCGCACCAGGCCCGCCGGCTGCGAGCGGCGCGCCGCCGCTTCGGCCTCGGTATTGGCCAGGTCGGCCAGGATCGTGCGCGCCCGGCCCAATAGCCATGCGCCCTCCTCGGTCAGTTGCAGGCGCCGCGTCGTGCGCTGGATCAGCGTCATGCCCAGGCTGGCCTCGAAGCGCGAGATGGTGCGCGAGACACCCGAAGGCGTCTGCCCCAGCCGCTCGGCGGCGCGCGAAAACGACCCCGCATCCATGACTGCGGAAAATACAATCAGCGCATCCACATCGATCATTGATGACTCCGAATCAAAAGTCCATTGTAGCCGGACCTGTTTTTCCGGGCTGACAAAGGCAGCACACTACACGCCTGCCATCTCAAAGGAACTACACCATGCCACTCGCACTCTGGGCGCTCGCATTGAGCGCCTTCGCCATCGGGACGACCGAATTCGTGATCGTTGGCCTGATTCCCACCATCGCCGCCAGCCTGCAGGTATCGGTGCCCTCGGCGGGCCTCCTGGTCAGCCTGTACGCACTGGGCGTGGCCATCGGCGCGCCGCTGCTCACGGCCATGACGGGCCGCGTGCCGCGCAAGCAGCTCCTGCTTGGCCTGATGGTGCTATTTTCGATCGGGAACCTGGTGGCCTGGATGGCACCGGACTACACGGCACTGATGGCCGCGCGCGTGCTCACGGGCCTGGCGCACGGCGTGTTCTTCTCGATCGGCTCGACCATCGCCACGAGCCTGGTGCCGAAGGAAAAAGCGGCCAGCGCGATCGCGCTGATGTTCACCGGCCTGACCGTGGCGCTGGTCACCGGCGTGCCGCTCGGGACCTTCATCGGCCAGCACTTCGGCTGGCAGGCGACCTTCCTGGCGGTGTCGTTGCTGGGCGTGCTTGCCGTCATCGGCAGCGCTATCCTGGTGCCGTCCGATATCGCCGCCAGCAAGCCGGCGCCACTTTTGATGCAACTGGCGGTGTTAAAGAAGCCGCGCCTGCTGCTGGTGTATGCCATCACGACGCTCGGCTACGGCGGCAGCTTCATCGCCTTTACCTACCTGGCGCCGATCCTGCAACAGGTGTCCGGCTTCGCGGCGTCGACCGTCAGCCTGGTGATGCTGGTGTACGGCGTGTCGGTCGCAGCCGGGAATATCTGGGGCGGCAAGCTGGCAGATCGCCTCGGGCCGGTGCGCGCACTGCAGATCGTGTTTGCGCTGCTGGCGCTGGTGCTGTTCGTGCTGGCCTTCACGGCGCCCAGCAAGCCGCTGGTGCTGATCACGGTACTGGCCTGGGGCGCGGTCGCCTTCGGCAATGTGCCGGGCTTGCAGGTGTATGTGGTGCGGCGCGCCGAACGCGATGCGCCGCAGGCTGTCGATGTGGCGTCGGGCCTGAACATTGCTGCCTTCAATGTCGGCATCGCGCTGGGCGCCTGGGGCGGGGGCCTGATCGTTGCGCACATGGGCTTGATGGCAACGCCGTGGATCGGCGCGCTGGTGGTCGTGGGCGCCCTGCTGCTCACGACGCTGGCCCGCTGGCTTGATCGCCGCGACGGCGTGCCGGCGTGCCGGCAAGAGGCATGACCGCCGCACCGGTCGCGCTGCACTGACCTGCTTACGCGTCCAGCTCGGGATAGTGGCGGAAGATGCCGTCCTGGTTGAACGGAATGCGGCGCGGCGATGCCAGATAGGCCGCGATCTTCGGCCGCGCCGCCACCCGGTCGCGCAAGGCCGTGAGCTGGGGATGCTCATGCTCGATCTTCTGCATCGCCCTGGGGAATGCGTAGCGCAAGCCCTCGATGACCTGGAACAGCGACAGGTCGGCGTAGCTCACGTGTTCGCCCAGCAGGTAGTCGCGCCGCGCGGGCTCAGCCAGCAGCCGCGCAAAATAGCCCATGAACTTGGGGATGCGCGTCTCGACGAAATCGGCCGCGCGGCGCTTGGCCTCGGGCTTCTGGTCTTCGTAGTACAGCATCGAGGCGATCGGGTGATGCGTGTCGTGCGTCTCGGTGACCAGATCGGCGATCGTCAATTGCAGCTGGTGCACCCAGAGCCGGCCAGATTCGGTGCGCGGCACCAGGTCATGCTGTTCGCCCAGATACAGCAGAATGTTGGCCACCTGGCCGATGGTCTGCTCGCCGGCTTTCAAAAATGGCGGCGCAAAGGCGGGATGGTCTCCAACCTCGAGCGCGGCCATCAATCGGTCCACGCCGCCATCGCCGCGCGCCACGTCGACATAGTCGACGCCCGCTTCCTCGAGCGCCAGGCGCACGAATTCGCCGCGGCCCTGGATCGACGGCCAGTAAAACAGTTCGTAGTGATGCGCCATGATTGCTTTTCCTGTCTATGGAAGAAAAGTCATGGTAGACCGAACCGGAAGGCCGGGAAGCACGGTAGGCCGGCCATGCCGGCTTGCCTCGATATCAGGCGACTGCACACCACCGTTTGGCGATCGTTGGCGGCAGGTTGAAATGCTTCGCCGTTTCTGCAATGGATGCCTTGTTTTCTTTCTTCCATGCCGAGACCTGGCTGGCATTCGGCCTTTGAGGACTGCCCGTGCTGTCCTTGTCCTTGCCCTTGGCCGTCTTGGCTGTCGCAGCGCGCGACGCCTGGCCGACGGCGCGACTCGCCGCAGTGCGGTGCATGCTGCGGGACTGCGCCGCGTCCGCAGCAACGTTTGCCGCTGACGCGCTGTCATCGACAGATTCGTTCCCGGTCAGAGGGCTTGGTGCGAGGGCGGCTTCCGGGGGGGCGATGTGCTTCATGATGATCTTTCTTGCTGATAAATTAGTACCGCCATTATGACCTGCTCCGGATGGCGACCCCGCATTCGCGCCGATCAAGGTGACGCGACGCGCTTGGCGCGCCCCCGGGCATCGCCCAATTGTGGCTATTGAGCAACGCCCCGCAGAGAACCAAACCCTGCAAACAGGGCGACTGACCCCAATCGTGTTGGTTCCTGACGAATCATTACACTTTCTCCATGCACACGTTGGCGATAGGGAACATAATTGCACTGAGGAACTAATTTAATAAAGTTCGCCCGTCACCACCTGCCCAATGGAGCGCTCGATGATCTTCGCGCGATTGACCCAACGCTGGCATGCTCTGCGCCACTGGCGGGAGCACCAGTCCCAGACTCCCCACGTCCGCTTCGAGAACGCGACCTTCAGCCGGGCGTACCGGGATGCGGTGCAAGGCAGCGCCGGTCTGGTCTTGTGGCAGCACGATGGCGAGCATGGCCGCTTTGCGCTGCAACTGCGGAGCGCAAAGCGCGACGATCCGCAGGATGGGCTGACCTTGATGCTGCTCGCGAATGGCGCGGTCCTGCACCGACTGTCCTGGACCTGGGCCGACGGCGCGCAGCTTGCCCTTCCGGTGGCGAGCGTCCCGCTGGTGACGCATAACGCCGGCCTGTGGCGCAATGCCGGCCCGGCCTTCGATGCGTTCGAACGCGCGTTCCCGAACAATTCGCCCAGCTTCTTCGCATTTGCCGCCCTGCAGGGCGCGGCGCAGGCGCTGGGCATCGACCGCGTGCTCGCGCTGCGCGCTACTGCGCACCCGGCCTACGCGGCAGACCAGCACGCGACATTCGAGAGCGGCTACGATGGCTTCTGGCGCATCCTGGGCGGCGCCGAATGCGATGCGCGCCACTACCAGATCACGCTGCCGTTCTATCTCAAGCCGCTGGCGGACATGCCGTCGAAGCACCGCAAGCGCGCCGCCCAGCGCCGCGAGCAGTGGCGCGCGATCGGCGACGCCGCCTGCACTACGCTGCTGCGCTACATGGCGCCGGTCGCGACGCCCGGCGCCGTGGCCGGCACCCGCACCACCGCGCAAGCCTGACACCGCCAAGACGCTTGCCAGATTCACCACGGCCGTCAAGCGCCGTGCTACACTCGCGCCTTCGCTAGGGGTCCTGGAACATTGTTCCGGGTGAGACATACCCTTCGTACCTGATCTGGATAATGCCAGCGAAGGAAAGCGCAAAGCAGCCCTCCCGTTCGTTTGCCCTTCCCCCACGTTGGCTCCGGCTTGATTTCAAAGCGGCGCGCCTCCGTGGCGCGCAAACACGAGCACACCATGACCTTCACTCTGAAGCACCACGTTCTTGCCTGCGCCATCGTGCAGGCCTTCGTTGTCACGCCTGCCGCAGTCGCACAGGACACCATCCCCTCGGTCGTCGTCACCAGCAGCAAATGGATCGCGCTCGACCGCGCCAGTGTCGGCGGCTTCGCCGAAACGCAGCTGCTCGACGCGCCAGCGTCGATTACCTCGATCGGCCAGGGCCAGATGCAGGACCTGTCGATCCGCAGCGTCACCGATGCGAGCCGCTACGATGCGTCGATTGGCGACGCCTACAACGCTATCGGCTACGCCGAACAGTTTTCGGTGCGCGGCTTCACGCTCGACAACGCGACCAGCTACCGCAAGGACATGATCGCGATCTCGGGCGACACGCAGATCCCGCTCGAGAACAAGGAACGCATCGAAATCCTGCGCGGCCTGGCCGGCCTGCAGGCGGGCGTTGCAGCGCCCGGCGGCATGCTCAACTTCGCCACCAAGCGCCCGACCAATGCGCCGCTGCGTTCGGCCACGGTCGAAGTGCGCGAACGCGGCACCGTGTACGGCGCGGTCGACCTGGGCGGGCGCTTCGCCGACCGCCGCTTCGGCTACCGCATCAATGCCGCCGCCGAAGACCTGAAATCGTACGTGCGCGGCGCCGACGGCAAGCGCCAGTTTATCTCGGCCGCCTTCGACTGGCAGATGTCACCCGACGCGCTGTTCCAGATCGACGTCGACCACCAGCACAAGTCGCAGGTCACCGCCCCCGGCTACCAGCTGCTGCGCAACGAAGCCCTGCCCACTGGGATCTCGGCGAAAACGCTGCTCAACGACCAGCCATGGACGCGCCCCGTCGACACCGACAGCAGCAATCTCGGGCTGCGCTTCGAGTACCGCATCAGCGAGCGCTGGAGCGCGACCGTCAACGCCAACAAGCACTGGTTCAAGCGCGACGACTTCACCGCCTTCCCGTACGGTTGCAGCAACGAGGGCGACGGCTACTACCCTGGTTACTGCTCGAACGGCGACTACGACGTGTACGACTTCCAGAGCACCGGCGAGCGCAAGACGCCGTGGGGCGCGCAAGCGATGCTGCAGGGCCGCTTCGACACGGGCGCCATGCGCCACGCGCTGACGATCGGCAGCGCCTACGCGCAGCGCCACGACAGCTTCGGCGAATACGTCTACGACTACGTCGGCTCGAGCAATATCTGGCAAAACCAGATCGTGCCGCCGGTGGACAGCAGCCGCGTGACCGGCCCCGTAATGGAACGCCGCGCAACCGAAGAGCGCTCACTGTTCGTGCAGGATGTCGTGACCCTGGCGCCAGCCTGGACGCTGCACGCCGGCGTGCGCTACGTCCAGCTCAAGCTCGATGCGCTGGAAGAAATCGACCAGGCGCGCGTGAAATCGAAAGACTCGTTCGCGCTGCCGAACGTGGCGCTCGTGTATGCGCCGGCGCCGGACTGGCGCGTGTACGGCTCGATCAGCCACGGCCTGCAATACGGCGGCATCGCGCCGATGGAGACGGTCAACCAGAACACGGTGCTCTCGCCAAGCCGCTCGAAGCAGTTCGAATTCGGCGTCAAGCGCAACGTGAACGAGCAGCTGGCGCTGTCCGGCGCCCTCTTCGAAATCACCCAGGGCCTCGAATACACGAATGCCGCCAACGTCTTCGTGCGCGCGGGCGAGCAGACGCACCGCGGCATCGAACTGTCGGCGCAGGGTCGCGCCCTGCCCGGCCTGAACTACAACCTGTCGCTGATGGCGCTCGATACGAACCAGAAGGACACGGGCGACGCCAGCACCGAAGGCAAGCGCGTGACCAATGTGCCGGAACTGCGCACGGCCGCGTGGATCGAGTACGCGGTGCCGCAGGTGGCGGGGCTCAAGCTGGACGCGCAGTGGCAGTATTCGGGTAACAAGGTGTTCGACCCGGCCAACCGCGTTAAGGTGCCGGGATACCATGTGGCCGGGTTCGGCGCATCGTACCTGCTGCGCGCGGGCGGTTTGAACACGATCATCCGGGCGCGGATGGATAATGCGTTCGACAAGTTCTACTGGCGCGACGTGACGCAGTCGCTGGGCGGGTATTTGCTGCCGGGGGCGCCAAGGACGTTCAGGGTGTCGGCGCAGATTGATTTTTGATGTTCAAGAATCGATCACCGCTTATTTGACGGCCAGCGCGGTTGCTTTCTGAAGCAACTGCGTGGCCTTGGATAGTACGGGGCCTGCCATTGCATCTTGCTGCAGGATTGCTGCGGGCCCTTTTACTGCTGGGATTGATTCCGCTACCGGGATAAGGAAACAAGAGTCATGTATTTGTACGCCCGATATCTGGGTCGCCAGGGAAAGCCCACGCTCATCCACCAACAAATCGTGTTTGCAGCGGGGTTTGCCGCGATCGGGAGGGTTTCAACCGGCTATTGTCTGGCGAACAATTAGATGGCTTTGTCAGGCGCTTTTAATCCGACAACTCCAGCAACTTGCCCAGACAGCGCCGCTCAAACCCGTTCAACCCCTGCATCACCAGCGGATCATCGTCACCCATCACACCAGCGTCCAGCAGCAGGCGTAGCGTGGCAATCCGGTCACCCAGCGCCAGCGCCTGCGCCGGATGCGAGCCCTCCGGTTCATGCGCATGCGCGATCGCGTCGACGACGTCCGGTGGAAAATCCCAGTGGCTGGCGATCACCGCCGACAGCTCGCGGCTGGCGGCAAAGAATGCGATGCCAAATTCGCCGGAGCCCGGCACCTTGCCTTCACAGACGCGGTCGGCGATCTGGAATGCCACCTGCAAGCCCAGGTTCTGCATCAGGCCCGCAAGATAGGACTCGAACACCCCGGCGGACAGCCCCGGTGCCATGACGCTGGCGGCGAATGCGCAGCGTTCGGCATGCTTCCAGACGACCGGCGCCACCTGGCGCGCCACGCCCTGCGTCGTCACGCGCAGCAGTGGACGAAACGCGATGCGCGCGAGCAGCATGCGCAAGCCGTTCAGGCCGAGCATCGTCACGGCGCCTTCGAGCGTTTCGATGGGCGTCACCGGACGATAATAGGCGCTGTTGGCTTCGCGGATGACTTCAGCCACCAGCACCAAGTCACGCCCCACCTGGGCCGACAGCGCGCCGGTCGAGATGTTCTCGTCCGACAGCGCGGTCAGGAGCTGCGAGATCAGTTCGGGGATGCGTGGCACCAGGCCGGACGCGCAGACAGGATCGGCGGCAAGCGAGCGCACTTCGTCCAGGATCTGCGCCTCCTGTTCGGGTGACGCCGCGCATCGGCTGCTGGCCGTCAACCAGCGATAATAGGTGGCCTGTACCTCGGTCGCCATGGCTTGACCGTCGGCGAACGTCAGCGCTGCGCTGACCGGTGCCGGCGCGACGGTGTCCTTCTCGGCGCCGCCCAGCAAGCGACCAATCCAATTTTTCATCGCGTCCCGCCCCATGTTCAGAAAGTAGCATATTGTAATGCCACAAAGAAACAAAATGACGTCACCATGAAACTATTTGGCGTCACCGTGCCCGTGTCTGTGATATCGGCAGCGCGCCGGGTCAGGCCATGATACGGGTCAATGGTCGTGGCAAGCCTGCCGACAATCCCGCTTACGGTGCGCCGAGCAGCTGTTCCACCTGCCGCAAGCGCTGCACGAGGTCCCCTGCCAGCAAGGTATACGCGACACCACGCGCGGCGAGCGTCTCGAGCAGCATCCGGTGCACCATCTGGCGCACCGCTTCCGATTCGCGCTGCAGGCCGTCCGGCTCCCACGGGCCGTCGGGCGCCGTCACCAGCGTGATGGCGTAAGCGTGATGTGCGGCGAGCTGCGCCAGTTGCGCATCCACCCGGTCCCAGTATACGCGGCTGTACAACGCCGTCATCAAGGCTGTCGTGTCGCAGAACAGGTAGCGCCGCGCGACGCGCTCTGCTGCATCTTCGCGCGCCAGTTGCGTGCGCGCGATGCCGAACTGGTCTTCCTCGCGCGGCACGCGGGCGTGGACGTCGACGAATTCGCGCAGGTATTCGGGCACCCAGACCGTGTTGTAGCGGCGCGCCAGCGCTTCGGACAGCGTGGACTTGCCCGACGATTCAGCGCCCAGAATCGCAATCCTGGCTACGCCCTCAATGCCGGCAGCGGGCAGGTTCATGCCCGCTTTTCCACATGCGCCGCCCAGGCGCGCAGGCCGGCAATCGCCAGCAGCACGAACACGCCATACAGCACGGCCGTGAGCATCAGGCCCTTGTAGACATACAGCCCGACATACAGGATATCGACGGCGATCCAGATGTGCCAGTTCTCGAGCTTCTTGCGCGCCAGGAGCAGTTGCCCCATCAGGCTGCCGGCGGTAAGAAAGCCATCGGCGTGCGGCACGTCGGTATCGGTGAAATGGTCTAGGAAGGTCGAGAGCAGCACGAAGCCGGCGAACCAGGTGACCAGGACCCAGGCACGGGTGCCGGAATTGAGGCGCTTGACGACCAGCGGCCCATTGCCAGCGCCGCGCAGCCACATGCTCCAGCCCCAGATCGACGCGCCGATGAACACGAACTGCAGCCCCATGTCGCCATACAGCTTTGCCTCGAAAAACACCACCGCGTAAGTAGCGGACGACGCGATCGAAAACAGCCAGGCCCAGTGCTTCTGGCGGATGTTGAGTACGACCGTGGTGACGGCCAGCAGGAACGAGATCAGTTCGAGTGGCGACGTCACCAGGCCGGCGAGGACGAGGGGTTCGTTCATGCGTTGACGTATCCGGCTTACTTCTTCGCTTACTGCTTCGGATACTTGATCGTCATTTCCTTGAGCAGGTTGTCGGCATGATCGACCTCCTTCATCACCCACAGCATGTAGCGGATATCCACGTGGATCGCGCGCGTGATGGCGGTGTCGAAGTACCAGTCCTTGGTGATCGATTCATAGGTCGAATCGAAGTTCAGGCCCACCAGTTCGCCCCGTCCGTTCATCACGGCCGACCCTGAATTGCCGCCCGTGGTGTCGGCGCTCGACAGGAAGTTGACTGGCACCGTGCCCAGCGCCTTGTCCTTGAACACGCCGTAGCGCTTGCCCTGGATCGCGCCCTTGAGCGCGGCCGGGACGATGAACGGGTCCTTGTCGGTTTCCTTCTCGAGAATGCCTTCGACGGTGGTGAACGGCCCTTTCAGCAGGCCGTCGCGCGGTGCGTATGGCGACACGGTGCCGTAGGTCACGCGCAGCGTCGAGTTGGCATCCGGGTAGACCGGCTTGCCCTGCGACGTCTTGAACGCGATCACGGCCGCCATGTATTGCGGGATCACGCGCTCCAGATTGCCGTCGATGTCGTTGCGCTGATTTTCCAGCGCCATGCCGGCATCGTGCAGGCGCACGGCCAGCGCGATGAACGGGTCGTTCGAGGCGCGAAACGCCTGCGGGTCCTTGCCGATCCAGGCCAGGCGCTTGGCGGTGTCGGCCAGCTCGCTGCTGCGGTACAGCGCCGGCAGCGCTCCTTCAGTCGGCAGCAGCGCGTCGAGACCCTGCGGGCGAACAGCGCCATCGATGCGCGCGTAGCGGGCCAGCGCCGCCTTGTAGCGCGCTTCGTCCACGGCTGGCACGAACGACTGCTCGAGCCGCGTCAGGCGCGCCTTGATGAACGACAGGTCGCGTTCCTGGTAGCCGCCTTCGCGCTGCGCGTCCGGCTTCTGACGCTCAAGGGCCAGGCGATACAGCGCGCGCGCGCTCTTGAGCAGGTCGCTGTGGGTGGCTTCGTTCCAGGCGGCTTCCTGGCGTTGCAGGGCCATGTCCTGGGCGATCACGGCGTCCAGTTCGGTCAACAGGTTCTTGTTGGCGCCGGCGTGGCGTTGCTGCCAGGTGCGGAACTCGGCATCCTGCACGTCCTTGATGGCGGCGATGTCCTTGCGCGCAAAGCCGTCCATCAGGCCCTGCGTCTTTTTCAGCACGTTGTTCAGGCTCTTGGCCACGCTGGCGTAACGCACGTCCCAGGCGGGATTGCCCTGGGTGGTGGCGGCGATGGTCGCCAGGTCGGCCGTGATCGTGGCCGCCTTGGCCGGGAAATCGACGTCACGCGCGAAGCGGATTTCGCTTGGCAGCTTGTAGCGGCTGGTGCGGCCCGGGTAGCCGGCCAGCAGGATCGGATCGCCGTTCTTCAGGCCTTCGGCCGACACCACTAGGAAGTCCTTCGAGCGGTATGGCACGTTGTCCGGCGACGGGTCGGCCGGGCGGCCGTCCTTGCCGACGTAGGCGCGCAAAAATGCATAGTCGCCCGTCTGGCGCGGCCACTCGTAGTTGTCGATGTCGCCGCCGAAGTTGCCGATGCGGTCCGACGGCGCGTGCACCAGGCGCACGTCGCGAATCATCAGCTGCTTGATGCGGTAGTACTCCAGGCCGCGGTGGAACGCCGGCACCGAGCAGCGCGTCGATTTGTCGGTCTCGCATTCGGCGATCAAGGCCTTGACCCGCGCGGCCACCAGCGCGTGGCGTTCGCTGCCCGAGAGCGTTGGGCTCAAGCCGTCCAGCACGCGTTTGGTGACGTTCTCGACCTTTTCGGTCACGTACACCAGCGTGTTCGGGCCACCCGGCAGTTCTTCGGCGCGGGTCTTGGCCAAAAAGCCATTGACGATGTAGTTCTGCTCGGGCGTCGAATTGCGCTGGATCGCGCCGTAGGCGCAGTGGTGGTTCGTGACCACCAGGCCATCGGGCGAGACGAACGAGGCAGAGCAGCCACCGAGCGACACCATGGCGCTCATCGGATGCTTGCTCAGGTCGGCCAGCTTCGCGGCCGGCATCGTGATGCCGATACGTTTCAGTTCGGACGAGAGCTGCGGCAGCTGGTGCGGTTGCCACTGGCCTTCGTCGGCGAAGGCGGCGGTCGCGGCGCCCAGGAAGGCGACAGGCAGGAAGATCGATTTGAACAAGACAACACCCTGGATGAAAAAAGCAATGCGGGAGTATATCGCCGTTGCATCCCGACTGTGGCGATTTATGGCGATCCGACAGCCGCATCGGTCGCGTCAACATAGCGTCATCTTGTGATGGCAAGATGTAATATTGTCGTTTTGCAAGACAGGCATCCAGAGAAAGCATGCACACATGACAAGTGAGGCGCCACTGTACCGACATACCGTTCTGTACTTGTGCCAGAGTTTCTTCATCAAGGACAACCGGGCAGAGTTGCTGCTGCACGCGCACAAATACGATTTCGACATCCGCTTCTTCAGCGAGCTGGCGCAGTATGTCGCGGCCGTCGACGCCGATCGCGGCAACAGCCTGTTCGTGATCGACCTCGACACCCTGCACAATATGCAGGCCGACCTGCACGATGCGCGCAAGACGCTGATGCTGGGCGAATTGCTGGCGCGCCTGCCGGCCAGTCACAGCTACGTGTATCTGCAATCGAGCCGCCAGGGCAGCCGCTTCCTGCTGCAGCAGCGCCTGGTCGACAGCCATTGCCTGGCGTATGCCGAAAAGCCGATCGCCAACGACGTGCTGGTCGACAAGCTGTTCAACCTGTTCTTGCAGAACAAGCGGGGCGACGCCGTCACCTTGGTCACGCTCGGCCTGCCGGGCAGCCTCGATGTCGCGGCGCTGCGCGACCAGCGCATCGACGTCAGTTACCACGCCGACCCATCGACATTGCACCTGCGCGTCAAGGAACTGCAGCCCGACCTGGTCTTGATCCCTGACAGCGACTACCTGCGGGTGGATGCCCTGGCGCGCGTCATGCAAAAAAATATCGAGGCCGATCCGGTGCGCGAAATCGTGCTGCTGCAGCGCCGCCCGGACGACGCGCTGGCCCGGCGCGCGCTGGGCGATGGCTTCGACGCGGTCCTGCCCGACACCGGTTCAGGCATGCTCGAAGCGCAACTGGCCAACCGCGCGGCCAAGATCCGGGTCAACAAGGATTTGATCGGCAAGGACCGCGCCACGGGCCTGCTCAATAAAGTCGGGCTGCGGCGCAAGACGCAGGACCTGATCCGCCAGGCCACGCTGGACGGCACGCCGTTGGCATTCGGCGTCATCGACATCGACAAGTTCAAGACCATCAACGACACCTGGGGCCATCACTTTGGCGACATCGTCATCAAGCGTTTATGCCTGTGCCTGGCGCCGCAGATGGGAGAGCACGATCTGCTCAGTCGGTTTGGCGGCGAAGAATTCGTGGTGGTATTCTGGGATTGCACGCTGGCGCAGGCTTGGCCGCGGCTGGATGCGCTGCGCACCGCCTTCGGCGCCATTGCGTTTCAGGTCGCGCCGGGCGACGAACGACATTTTTCGTTCAGCGGCGGACTGGCCGCGTTTCCGGCGCAGCACAGCGAAAACGAACTGTTCGTGCAGGCCGATGCCATGCTCTACACGGCCAAGCAAGGTGGACGCAACCGGATTTGCCCGGCGCCCTGAGCTAGCCTTTCGTGTCGGACAGCTTGCCCAGGCAGCGCCGTTCGAAACTGTTCAGGCCATCGGCGACGAGGCTGTCGTCCTCCGCGACGACATGTGCATCGATCAGCACGCGCAGCTTGGCGATCTGGTCGCCCCGCTCCAGTGCCCGGGCCAGCGCCGATGCGGCCGGCGTGCCGGCACTGGCGATGGCATGCACGACATCCGGTGGAAACTCCCAGTGCGCAGCGATCGACGCCGACAGACCACGGCTGACGGCGAACAAACGGGCGCCGAACTCGCTCGAGCCAGGAATCTTGCCCGCTTCGGCTGCGCGCTCGGCCAGCCGAAAGGCCACCAGCAAGCCCAGGTTCTGCATCAGCCCGGCCAGGTAGGCTTCAAACACGCCGGCCGCCATGCCCGGCGCCATCAGGCTCGACGCCAGCGCGCACTTCTCGGCGTGGTGCCAGACAAGCGGCGCGGCGCGGCGCGCAAAGCCGGTGTCGGCCATGCGCAAGAGCGGGCGAAACGCGATCCGTGCCAGCAGCATGCGCAGGCCATTCTGACCGAGCATCAACAGCGCGGCATCGAGCGACTTGATGGGCTGCAACGGGCGGTAATAGGCGCTGTTGGCTTCGCGGATGACTTCGGCCACCAGCACCGTGTCGCGCTCGACCGAGCGCGCGAGCGCACCCTGCGATACATCGTCGTCGGCCAGGTCGCGCAACAGTTCGGGGATGAGTTCGGGAATGCGGGGCACCAGGCCACTGGCCGCGTTCGGATCGAGCGCCAGCGTGCGCACCAGGTCCAGCAAGTGCGCTTCGACCTCAGGCGTGGCCTCGTAACCGGCCGCTGCGGTCAGCCAGCGGTAATACGCACCGTCGACCTGCACGGCCAGGTCGGGCGCAGCTTCACCGGCCGGCGGTTCGTTCGCGTCAACGGCTGGCGCCTTGTCGGCGCCCAGCATACGGTCTATCCATTTTTTCATAAAGTCGGTCGGGCCTCGGATGCGTCATTGTAAGCCCTGGCGCGGCTCAATTGACAATTGCCGGTGCGTTGCCGATGCCACCCTCGACCCAGCCGCCGCCCAGCGCCTGGATCAGCGCCACCGCTGCCGTCTGGCGGTCGGCCTGCACTTGCACCAGCTGGCGGCGCGCATTGAGCGCCGTCACCTGCGCCTGCACCACCTCGGTATAGCTCACCTGCCCCGCCTGGTAGCGGTTCAGAATCTGCTCTTCGACCAGGCCCGCCGCTTCGGCGGCTTCGATGCGCAACTGCTGCTGCTGCTCGAGCACGCGCGTGGCGGCCAGGCCGTTCTCGACATCGGCGAACGCCGTCAGGACCACCTGGCGGTAGCTGGCCACGGTGGCCTGGTGGCGCGCCTCGGCGCCTTCAACGCTGGCGCGCGTGGCGCCGGCATTGAACAGCGTCTGCGCCGCCGACAGGCCGAACGACCAGGCCGCGTTCGACAGCGAGAACAGGTCGCCCACGCGGCTCGTGTTGTTGCCGTACGAAGCCGACAGCCCGAAGGTCGGGAAGTAGGCCGAGCGGGCGATGCCAATGTCGGCATTGGCCACGGCCACACTGCGTTCGGCGGCGGCGATGTCGGGCCGGCGCTGCAGCAGCGTGGACGGTACGCCGACCGGTACGGCCGGCACCACGACCTGCCAAGTCGTGCTGGCCAGCGCAAAGCTCGACGGGCTCTGGCCGACCAGCACCGCGATGGCGTGTTCGAGTTCGGCGCGCAAGCGCGCAAGGCCCAGCGCGTCGCTGCGCGCCGTGGCCAGTTGCGTCTGCGCCTGCAGCACGTCCGAGCGCGCCGAGACGCCCGCCGCAAAGCGGTTCGACGTGATCTGGAGCACGCGCTCGTAGCCTTCGATGGTGGCCGCGAGCATCCCGATCTGGGCATCAAGCTGGCGCAGCGAAAAGTAGTTGATCGCCAGCTCGCCAAGGGCCGCGAGGCGCACGCTGGCCAGGTCGGCGGCGCTGGCCTGGGCGCTGGCTTCGGCCGCATCAACCGCCGTGCGCAGGCGTCCGAACACGTCCGGCTCCCAGCTCGCGCCGATCTGCAGGCGGTAGGCGCTGGCGGCGCCGCGGCTACTCGTGCTGTCGCCGCTGTTGCCACCACCGGCGCGGTCGCCCCCGGCGCCAAGCGACACCACCGGGAACAGCGACGCGCGCTGCTGCGCGACGATCGCACGCGCCTGCGCGTAATTGGCCACGGCGACGGCGATATTCTGGTTGGCCGCCTCGACCTCGCGGCTGAGACGATCGAGTTCCGGGTCGTTGAACAGCTGCCACCAGGGACCGCGCTCGAGCGCGTCGGCGGGCGCCGCCGGCGTCCAGCCCGGCAATGGCGCGTTGACGCCCTTGTAGGCTGCCGGTAGCGGGCCGGCAGGCAGCGCGGCAGGCCGTTCGTAAGCCGGGCCGACGGCGCAGCCGCCAAGGCCGAGGGCCATGGCAAGGAGGGTCAGGCGCAGAGAGTGAGAAATTTGCATGGGCATCATGGTTTGGCGAGCGATGGACCGGCACCCGGCGTCGGATCGACGTCGTGCGGATGGCGGGTCAACGCGTGTTCATCGGGTTTGCGGGTGCGCAACTTGTCGAGCAAGACATACACGACCGGCGTGGTGAGCAGTGTCAGGAGCTGGCTCGCGACCAGGCCGCCGATGATGGCAATGCCCAGCGGACGGCGCAATTCGGAGCCTTCGCCAAAGCCGATCGCCAGCGGCAAAGCGCCCAGCGCGGCGGCCAGCGTCGTCATCAGGATCGGGCGAAAGCGCAGCATGCAGGCCTCGCGCACCGCTTCCATTGCGGTGAGGCCCCGCGCGCGCTCGGCCTCCAGCGCGAAGTCGATGATCAGGATCGCATTCTTCTTCACGATGCCGATCAGGAGGAACACGCCGATCAGCGCGATGATCGAGAACTCCATCTTGAACATCAACAGCGCCAGCACGGCGCCCACACCCGCCGACGGCAGCGTCGAGAGCACCGTGATCGGGTGAATCAGGCTTTCGTACAGAATCCCGAGCACGATGTAGATGACGACGATGGCCGCCAGGATCAGCAGCGGCTGCTCCTGGCTCGACGCCTGCGCCGCTGCGGCGGTGCCCTGGAAGCTGCCACGCACATTGATCGGCATGCCGATGTCGGCTTCGGCCTGGCGCACGGCCGCTTCGCCGTCCGTCAGCGTGAAGCCCTCGTTCAGGTTGTACGACACCGTGGTGGCCAGTTCGCCATCCTGGTGGCTGACCGAGGTAGCGGTCGCGCTCTCGGCGAAGCTGGCGATCGCCGACAGCGGCACCATCGTCGCAGCGCTATCGGCCAGCGCCTGTCCGCCGGACGGATCGCGCGCGGCCGTCAGGCTCGATGTCGACGAGGTCGCCGCGCCCGCAGCGCCGGCGGCGGCGGCCGTGCCGGTGCTGGACGAGACCACGTTCTGGCTCCC
This sequence comes from Massilia sp. MP_M2, assembly GCF_039123635.1. NCBI lineage: Bacteria > Pseudomonadati > Pseudomonadota > Betaproteobacteria > Burkholderiales > Oxalobacteraceae > Massilia > Massilia sp. MP_M2. Next base: position 471,492 of record NZ_JBCHJF010000002.1, on the reverse strand, counting down.
GCCTGCGGCCCGCGCCGGCACGTACACATCCTTCAGCGCTTCGGGCGACTGCGCATACTTCTGCGCCACGCCCATCACCACGTGGTACTGGTTCAGCTCATCGTAGATATTCGCTACCTGACGCTGGCCGAACGCGTTGTACAGCGCATTGGTGACGTCGCGCGTCGTGATGCCCATGCGCGCCGCGCTTTCCTTGTCGATCGTGACATAGGTTTCCACGCCGTTTTCGGCCTGGTCGGTGTCGACATCGACCAGCGCCGGTTGCGCTTTCATGGACTCGGCCAGTTTGGCGGCCCACTGCTTGAGGTCTTCGGCGTTGTCGCTCTTGAGCGTGTACTGGTAGGTCGAGTTGCTCGAACGCCCGCCCATGCGCAGGTCCTGCACCGGGTTCAGGAAGATCGAGATACCGGTCACCTTGGCCAGTTGCGGACGCAGGCGCGCGATCACGGCCTGCGCCGCGACATCGCGCTCGCTCACCGGCTTGAGGTTGACGAACATGAAGCCGCCGCCGGCGCGCCCGCCGCCGGTAAACGCAACTACCGTATCGACGGCCGGATCCTTGCGGATGATTTCGACCAGCTGGTAAATCTTTTTCTGCATCGCTTGCGACGAAATGCTCTGGTCGGCGCGGATGCCGCCATTCATCTGGCCCGAGTCCTGCTGCGGGAAGAAGCCCTTGGGCGCATTGGTAAACAGGTAGATGTTCAGGCCGACCGTAAACAGCAGGATGATCATGACCAGCACCTTGCTGGCCAGCGCCCAGTCCAGGGCATGTTCGTAGACGCGCAGCACGCGCGCAAAACCGCCTTCGGACCAGCGCGCGAGGCGCCCCGGCGGCTTGCTCTTGTCTTCGGGACGCAGCAGCCAGGCGCACATCATCGGCGTGGTGGTCAGCGAGATCACGAGCGAAATCATGACCGCCGCCGACAGCGTGACGGCAAATTCGCGGAACAGGCGGCCCACCTGCCCGCCCATGAACAGCAGCGGGATGAACACGGCCACCAGCGACAGCGAAATCGACAGCACCGTGAAGCCCACTTCGCGCGCGCCGAGCAGGGCCGCCGCCATGCGGTCCATGCCGTTCTCGATATGGCGCGCCGTATTTTCGAGCACCACGATGGCATCGTCGACGACAAAACCGGCGGCCACCGTCAGCGCCATCAGTGACAGGTTGTTGAGCGAAAAGCCCAGCGCATACATGACGCCGAAGGTACCGAGCAGCGAGACGACCGTCGCCACCGCAGGGATCACGGTGGCGCGCAGGCTGCGCAGGAACACACTGACCACGGCCACCACCAGCACGATCGACAGCACGAGCGTGAATTCGATCTCGTGCAGCGAGGCCCGGATCGAGTTTGTGCGGTCCGACGCAATCGCCAGCTGGATGTCGCCGGGCAGTTGCGCCTGCAGCGACGGCAGCAGGTCGCGGATGCCATCAACGGTTTCGATAACGTTCGCATCGGGCTGGCGCGTGATGAGCACGATGACGGCGGGCCGTCCGTTGAACAGGCCCAGCGTGTAGACGTTCTCGGGGCCGTCGAACACAGTGGCCACGTCGGACAGGCGCACGGCGGCGCCATTGCGCCACGCGACCACGAGGTCCTTGTAATCGGCGGCGCTGCGGCCGTCGCCGCCAGCCGGCTGCGAGTAGATCTGCAGGCGGTTGCCGTTGCCATCGATTTCGCCCTTGGGGCGGTTCGGGTTGGTGGCCTGGATCGCGGCGCGCACGTCCTCGGCCGACACGCCGTAGCGGTTCAGCGAATACGGCACCAGCTCGACCCGCACGGCCGGCAGCGAGCCGCCGCCGATTTCGACTTCGCCCACGCCCTTGACCTGCGCCAGGCGCTGCTGCACGAGGTTCGAGACCGATTCGAAAATCTCGGCCGGCGCCTTGGTCTTGGAGGTCAGCGCCAGGATCAGCACCGGCGCGTCGGAAGGATTGGCTTTTCTGTAGGTCGGATTGCTGCGCAGCGTGGCCGGCAGGTCGGCGCGCGAGGCGCTGATCGCCGCCTGCACTTCGCGCGCGGCGGAATCGATCTGGCGATTCAGTTCGAACTGCAGATTGATCCGGCTCGAGCCGGTGCCACTGCTGGACGTCATCTCATTGACGCCGGCGATTGCGCCGAGGCGCCGTTCGAGCGGCGTGGCCACGCTCGAGGCCATCGTTTCCGGACTGGCGCCCGGCAGCGACGCCGACACCGAAATGGTCGGGTAGTCGACCTGCGGCAGCGGTGCTACCGGTAGCACGAGGTAGGCGGCGATGCCGGCCAGCGCGATGCCGATGGTCAGCAGGACCGTGGCGATCGGCCGCTCGACGAAGGGGCGCGACAGGTTCATGCGCCCGCCCCCTCGGTTTTGCTTTCAGCGTCACCTTGCGCCTTGCCCGTCAGGCGCCGCGCGGTACGGTCGAACGCCAGATAGATCACCGGCGTCGTAAACAACGTCAGCAGCTGGCTCAACACCAGACCACCGAACATCGCGAGGCCCAGTGGGCGGCGCAGCTCGGCGCCCTCGCCCGTGCCCAGCATCAGCGGCACGGCCGCAAACAGCGCCGCCAGCGTCGTCATCAGGATCGGACGAAAACGCAGCAAGGCCGCCTGGCGGATCGCATCCAGCGGCGACTTGCCTTCTTCGCGCTCGGCCTCGATCGCGAAGTCGATCATCATGATCGCGTTCTTCTTGACGATGCCGATCAACAGGATCATGCCGATGATGCCGATCACGCCCAGACCCTGGCCGCTGACCCACAGCGCCAGCAGCGCGCCCACGCCGGCCGACGGCAGCGTCGACAGGATGGTCAGCGGGTGAATATAGCTTTCATACAGCACGCCCAGCACGATGTAGACGCAGACGACGGCCGCCATGATCAGCCACAGCTGGTTCGACAGCGACGACTCGTAGGCACCGGACGCGCCCAGGAACGTCATGCTGACCGATGCCGGCATCCCGAGGTCGACCGCGGCGGCGCGGATCGCGGCCACCGCATCGCCCAGCGAGGCGCCGGCCGCGGTATCGAAGCCGACCGTGGCCGCAGGATACTGCGCCACGTGGATCACCTGCAGCGGCGCCTGGCGTTCGCTGATCGTGGCCACCGCCGACAGGGGCGTCGACTGGCCCGAGCCGGTGCGCAGCTGCAGCCGGCCCAGCGCGGCAATCGACATCGCCTTGTCCTGCTGCGCCTCGAGAATCACGCGGTACTGGTTGGTCTCGGTGAAGATCGTCGAGACGATGCGCTGGCCGTATGCGCTGTAGAGCGCATCGTCAATCGAAGCGGCCGTGATCGACAGGCGCGACGCGGTATCGCGGTCGATGTCGATGAAGGCGGCAGCGCCCGTCGCGCCAGCATCGGTGACGGCCGTGCGCAGCTCGGGCAAGGTGCCGATCTTGGTCGTGAGCTTGCGCGCCCATTCGTTGACGAGATCGGTGTCGGCGCCTTCGACCGAGAACCGGTACTGGGTCGGGCCGCTTTCGGCGTCGATCGTCAGGTCCTGCGTCGGCTGCAAAAACAGCTGCAGCCCCGCCACATTGGCCACGCGTTCACGCAGGCGCACCATGGTCTCGGCCTGGTCGCCGCGTTCGGCTTTCAGGTTGATCAGCATGGTGCCGGTATGGAGCATCGTGTTGTTGGCCGCATCCACGCCGACGTACGACGCGACCGACTCGACCGCCTCGTCCTGGATGATGCGGCGCGCCGCTTCCTGCTGCAGCTTGGCCATGTCCGTGTACGAGATCGACTGGCGTGCCTGCACGCGGGCTTGCAACTGACCGGTGTCCTGGGTCGGGAACAGGCCTTTCGGGATGATGGTCCACATCACGGCGGTCAGCACCACGGTGGCCAGCGCGACGAGCAGTGTCAGGCCCTGGCGTTTCAACACCCACCCCAGCATCACGTCGTAGCGCGCGATCACGCGGTCAAAGAAGGCCTGGAACTTGACGGCGAAGCGGCTTGGTTGTTCCTGCTCGTGGCTGCGCAGCCAGCGCGCGGCCATCATCGGCACGAGCGTGAGCGAGACCACGCCCGAGATCAGGATCGTGATGGCCAGCGTGACGGCAAATTCGCGGAACAGGCGCCCGACCACGTCGCCCATGAACAGCAGCGGGATCAGGACGGCGATCAGCGAGACGGTCAGCGAGATGATCGTGAAGCCGATCTGCGTGGCGCCCTTGATCGCGGCGGCCATCGGGGCTTCGCCTTTCTCGATGTAGCGCGCGATGTTCTCGATCATGACGATCGCATCGTCGACGACAAAGCCGGTGGCAATGGTCAGCGCCATCAGCGACAGGTTGTTCAGGCTGTAACCGAGCAGGTACATCACGCCGAAGCTGCCGATCAGCGAGATCGGCACGGCCAGGCTGGCAATCACGGTCGCGCGCAGGTCGTGCAGGAACGCGAAGATCACCAGCACCACCATGATCACGGCCAGCACCAGCTCGATCTGCACGTGCTTGACGGAGGCACGAATGCCCGTGGTGCGGTCGCTCAGCACGTCCATGCGCAGGGCGCTGGGTAAGCCGGCCTGCAGTTCGGGCAGGCGCGCCTTGATCGCGTCGACGGTGGCAATCACGTTCGCGCCCGGCTGGCGCTGCACGTTCAGGATGATGGCCGGCTTCATATTGGCCCAGGCGCCCAGGCGCACGTTCTCGGCGCTGTCGACGACCTTCGCCACTTCGAGCAGCTTGACCGGCGCGCCATTGCGGTAGGCGACGATCAGGTTCTGGTAGTCGGGCACCGTGACCAGCTGGTCGTTGGCATTGATCGCGTACGAGCGCGTCGGGCCATCGAAGCTGCCCTTGGCGCTATTGGCGTTGGCGGCGGTGATCGCGGTGCGCAGCGTGTCCAGGCCCAGGCCGTACGATGCGAGAGCGGCGGTATCGGCCTGAATGCGCACGGCCGGGCGCTGGCCGCCCGACAGCGACACCTGACCCACGCCGGACACCTGGCTGATCTTCAGGGCCAGGCGCGTGTTGACGAGGTTCTGGACTTCGGTCAGCGGCAGCGTGTCGGACGTGATCGCGAGCGTGAGCACCGGCGCGTCGGCCGGGTTGACCTTGGCGTAGACGGGCGGCGCCGGCAGGTCGGTTGGCAGCAGCGAGCCGCCGGCATTGATCGCGGCCTGGACTTCCTGCTCGGCCACGTCGAGCGTCTCGCCCAGTGCAAACTGGAGCGTGACCATCGAGACGCCGGCGGCGCTGGTGGAACTCATGCGGGTCAGGCCGGCCATCTGCCCGAACTGGCGTTCGAGCGGCGCGGTGACCGTGCGCGCCATGACTTCGGGGCTCGCGCCCGGATACAGCGTCTGCACCTGGATGGTCGGGAAGTCGACCTGCGGCAGCGCGGCCAGCGGCAGGAAGCGGTAACCCACCAGACCGGACAGCACAATCGCCAGCATCAGCAGGGCCGTGGCGACCGGCCGCTGGATAAAGGGGGTGGAAGGGCTCACGCGATGCTCCCGTGCGCCGAATGCCGCACCATCATCGCGGCGCTCCCTGCGCCGGCCGGGCTGCGCCCTGCCCCGCGCCACGCGCGCCGCCCGGCTTGTCACCCGGCAGCACCACGCTCGCGCCATCGCGCAAGCGGTCGGCGCCTTCGGTAATCACCTGCTCACCGGCTTTCAGGCCGCTGGCGATCTGGACTTTGTCGACGGTGGCCTGCCCGCGCTTGACGGGGCGCAGCGCCACGGTGCGCTTGGCGGCGTCGAGCACGTAGACGAAGTCGCCGTCGGTGCCGTGGCGCAGCGCCGTGACCGGCACCTGCACCGCATTGTTGATCGTGTTGACTGTCAGGCGCAGGTTGACGAACTGGCTCGGGAACAGCTTGCCATCGGTGTTGACAAAGCGCGCCTTGGCGCGCACGGTGCCGGTGGACGTATCGACCTGGTTGTCCAGCGCGATGAAGCTGCCCGTGGCCAGTGCGTCGGTGCGCGTGCGGTCCAGCGCGGTGGCCGGCAGCTTCGCGCCTTGCGTGATGCGCTGCTGCAGCACCGGCAAGCCATCTTGCGGCACCGCGAATTCGACGTCGATCGGGGCCAGTTGCGTGATCACGGCGATGCCGGCAGTATCGCCGCTCCCGACCAGATTACCCACATCGACCGTGCGCAGGCCAACGCGCCCGCCGATCGGTGCGCGCACCGTGGCGTAGTCGAGATTGAGCTGGGCAGTGCCTTCATTGGCGCGGTCGATCGTCGCCGTGCCTTCGAGCTGCTTGACCAGCGCGGCCTGTGTATCGACTTCCTGGCGCGCGATCGAATCCTGTTCGAGCAGGGTCTGGAAACGCTTGAGCGTGACGCGCGCGCTTTCCAGCTGCGCTTCGTCGCGCTGGCGCTGGCCGCGTGCCTGCAGCAGCGCCATCTGGAACGGACGCTGGTCGATCGTCGCGAGCACCTGGCCCGGCTTGACCAGTTGGCCTTCGGTGAAGTGGATCTTCTGGACCACGCCCGAGACCTGCGGACGCACAGTCACGATCGCGGCCGGCACCACGGTGCCCAGTGCTTCGAGCGTGACCGGGATGTCGGCCACGGTCGCGGTGGCGACACCGACCGTCGTCGCCGGGCCGCCCCGTCCACCGGGACCACGGCCCCCCCCGCCACCGCCGCCAGGCCCGCCGGCAGACATGCCCGGGCCGCCGGGACCGCCCGCGCCGCCTGGGGCCGGGTTGATCAGCGTCCAGGCCAGGTAGCCCAGGGCCGCCATCGACAGCACGGCAATCGTGCCGCCAATGAGCCGGGTGCGCCGCGTACGCGGCGGGCGGCTGGTGGCGGGAGGGATGGGGGAATGCTGGTCCATGCTTGTCCTTGTCGATTTTTTTTGTCAATGCGCGCTACGCACCACTACTCGCGAAGACTGTAGCATGCGAATTTCACATGGAATGTTTCGTAACGTACATAGAATAGAGGCTGAACCGGCCTTGAAACGCCGCCCGGCCACCCCCGCTTAACACCGATTTACACGGTTGGCCCTCAAATGACGGCAGTAAACGGCAAACGGGCGCGACACCAAGGTGTTGCGCCCGTCCCGCCTTTGTCTCAATCAGTTACAAAGTCGCTACATGTGCAGCATGCACGCGCGGCCGTGCGTCACCAGTTGCCGCAGAAGCAGTGCGTGACTGCCGCAAACGGCTTGCGCTCGGCGGTCAGCGCCGACAGGAACGCCATGTCGGCCGCGACCTGGTTCACCGGCCCGGCCGGGATCGCGTTCTCGATCAGGCCCAGCTTGACCTGGATCGTCATTGCCTGGACCGCCGAGGCGCCCGCCATCTGCAGGAAACGCTCGACGCGCGTGACCGGCCGCTCGACATACACGACGCGGTAATCCTTGCCCAGCTTGGCGCGGCCGGCAGCCGACGCCAGTGCGTCGTTGTAGCCCCCCAGGCGATCGACCAGGCCGCGCTCCTTGGCCTGGACACCGGTCCAGACACGGCCCTGCCCCACTTCATCGATCTTCGCCGGCGTGGTCTTGCGCGCCGCCGCCGCCTTGGTCGTGAAGTCGCTGTAGACGTTGTTGATGCTCGACTGGACCAGCTGCTCGAAGCGCGGATCCAGCGGGCGCAGCGGGTTGTAGGCGTCGGCCAGCCAGGTGGTCGTCACGCCATCGGTGTGGATGCCCAGCTTGGCGGCGACCTTGTCGGCCGTCGGCAGCAGCGCGAACACGCCGATCGAACCGGTGATGGTGGCCGGGTCGGCAATCACTTCATCGGACGCCATCGAGATCCAGTAGCCGCCGGACGCCGCCACGCTGCCCATCGACACGACCACCGGCTTGCCGGCGGCGCGCGTCAGTTCGAGCTCGCGCCGGATCAACTCTGAACCGTAGGCACTGCCGCCCGGCGAATCGACGCGCAGCACGAGCGCCTTGATATTGTCGTCCTCGCGCGCCTGGCGAATCAGGTTAGCCATGCTGCGCCCACCGATCACGCCCGGGCCGCCGTCGCCATCGGTGATGGTGCCGGATGCCACCACCACGCCGACCGCATCGCCGAACTGCTTCTGCGGGTTGCGTGACAGGTAGTCATAAAAGCCGATCTGGCGGAACGACTTGTTGTCGTCGTCCGGCATGCCGCGCTTGATCATCAGGGCGCGCAGTTCGTCGCGGGTTTGCAGGCCATCGACCAGTTTTGCCTGCAACGCCACCTTCGCGGCGCTGCCGCCGGCATTGTCCATGCGCTCGGGGAGCGATTCGATCATGCCCGCGATCGCGCCATCGGGCAGCTTGCGGTTCTTCTCGACCAGACCCGTGTAGCCGGACCACAGCGCGTTGTACAGATACGCGTCGGCTTCGCGCGCGGCGTCGGACGGGCCGTTGGCGATGTACGGCTCGGCGGCGCTCTTGTAGGTGCCGACCTTGATCAGGTTGACCGTGACGCCGACCTTGTCGAGGGCGTCGCGGTAATAATTGCGGCGCCCGCCGAAGCCTTCGATCATGACCATGCCCATCGGATGGACATAGACTTCGCTGGCGTGCGAGGCGACCAGATAGCGCTTCTGGTCGTAGCTGCCGCTCCAGGCGACGACCGTCTTGCCGCTCTTCTTGACGCGGTCGACCGCGGCGCCGATCTCGCGCAGCATGGCCATGCCGCCGCCCTGCATCTCGTCGAGCAGCAGCACGACGCTCGAGATGTTCGGATCGCGCGCCGCCGCATCGAGCACGACGATCACGTCGCGCAGGCGCACGGTGCGCTTGGAATCGCCACCGACGTTGTCGAGCACCGTGTCGCGCAGCGTGGTTTCATACTGCTCGACCAGGTCGCCCCGGATCTCGAGCACCAGCGCCGTTTTGTTCGAGAGCGGCTTGACGCCGCCGCTGAAGAACAGCGAAACCACGATGATCACGATGAGCAGGAACAGCAGGTTGACGAAGGTGCGGCGGGTCACGTCGAGCGCGGTCCACAGCATGACGAACCCGCGCCGCAAGGCACTCAGGGGCTTGAAGGCCATCGAAACTCCATAAAAGATTGATGCAAAGGTTAAGCGGACTGCATGGAAGGACGGCGGCCGGTGCGCAGGGAAATGGCGTACAGCCCCGCGAACACCAGCATGCCATTGATCATCAACAGTTCCAGCCCGAGCCGGTAAGAGCCGAGCAGATACGCCTGATTGTACTCAAGGATCGCGCACAGGACCGGCGCGCCGATCGTGACCACCGGGACAAGGTGATTGCGCGGCATGCGCGCCGTGAACATGCCGAAGGCGAACAGGCCGAGCAGCGGGCCGTAGGTGTACGCCGCGAGCTTGAGGATCACGCCGATCATGCTGGGATTGTCGGCGGCCTTGAAGCCCATCACGAGCAGCAGGAACAGAAACGCGTAGCCCAGATGCACGCGGCGGCGCAGGCCCTCGGCCTGAGTTTGGGTCAGGTCGGTACGCCGCTTGATGCCCAGCAGGTCGATGCAGGTGGACGAGGTCAGCGCCGTGATCGCGCCGTCGGCACTGGGAAACAGCGCCGAAATCAGCGCAATCAAAAAGATGATCTGCAACGCGGGCGGCAGGTGGCCCATGACCACGGCCGGGAAGATCTTGTCGCCAGTGGCCATTACGCCCACGGTTGGCGCGTACAGGTACAGCAGGCCGCCCAGGAACAGGAACGACAGCAGCACGACCACCAGCACGGCTGTCAGCGCCAGCAGGTTCTTTTGCGAGTCGGCCAGCGTCTTGACCGAGATGGTCTTTTGCATCATTTCCTGGTCCATCCCCGTCATGGTGATGGTGATGAGCGCGCCGGCCACGATCTGCTTGAGCCAGAAATTCGGGCTGTTCAGGTCCGTCGTGAACACGCTGGCCAGGCCGCTCGAGCGCATCTGCTCCAGGCTGTCCGGCACCGACAGGCTCAATTCACCCAGCAGGAACCAGACGCAGGCGAACAGGCCGAACAGCATGCCGCTCGTTTGCAGCGTGTCGGTCCAGACGATGGTCTTGACGCCGCCCTGGTAGGTGTAGAGCAGGATCATGCCCAGCACGACGAGGGTGCTGAGCCAGAACGGCACACCCAGGCTGTCGAGGATGATCGCCTGCAGGATGTTGACCACCAGGTACAGGCGCGCGGTGGCCCCGAGCAGGCGCGAGATGATGAAGAACCCGGCCCCGCTCTGGTAGGCGCGCCGGCCCAGGCGCACGTCGAGGTAGTGGTAAATCGATGTCAATTGCAGCCGGTAGTAGAGCGGCAGCAGCAGCCAGGTGACGACGAGGTAGCCGATCACGTAGCCGATGAGTATCTGCGCGTAGCCGAAACCGTCGACGCCAACGGCGCCCGGCACGCTGACGAACGTGACGCCCGAGAGCGTGGTGCCGACCATGCCGAAGGCGACCAGCACCCAGTTGCTGCTCTTGTTACCGATGAAGAAGCTGTCGTTGTTGGCGCCGCGCGACGTGGCCCAGGCCACGGCCAGCAGCAAGGCGAAGTAGCCGATGAGGATGCAAAACAGGAGTAACGGGGACATGAATGGGGGGCGGTGATCGTTTTGCCCAGCAATATACACTGGAAACACACCCGAAACGCACTGGACATGCACCGGAAACCGCCGCCCGCGGTGCCCGCCCGGCCCGTCAATCGACGCTCAGACCTCTTCGCTGCGCACCCGCCGGAACGGCCCGATACAGGTGTTCATGGTCTGGTCGGCGCACATCAGGAACAGCGTGCGTGACGGGTGAAACTGGATGAAGTTGATGACCTGGGCGCCGGGCTGCATGACGTTGCCCGAACAATCGGGCTTGCCGTTGTCTTTGGTGATGCGGTCTTGCAGGCGATAAAAGCCCTGCTTGTCGGGCTGCGCAGAAACGGTATAGACGCTTTCGGAGACTTCGGCGGCGCTGGTGACGAACGTGGTGCCGTCGGCGCGAAAGCGGTAGGTCTCGGCGCAGCCGGTTCCCGGCACGGCGAGCCGCCAGATGCCAAGGATCGGATGACCGGTGGCGACACCCGCCGGCGCAGCGGCCAGCGCAGGCGCGCCCAGGCAGGACAGCAGCAACAGGACGGCAGGTGCGCGCATGGGAGGCTCCATCAAGCGACAACGCCTGCCCGAAAACCGGGCAGGCGTCGTGATTATGGCATCGCCCAGGGGCGCGCGGCGCGCGGCAGTCTGTGATTAACCGTTGTCTGAACCGGCCTTCGGCTTGGCCGGACGACGGCTGCGTGGCGCGGCCTTGCGCGCCGGACGGGCGCCCTTGGTGCGCGCCGGCTTGGCGTCTTCTGCATCCGCTTCCGCTTCTCCTTCTGCTGCCGGCTCGGACGCGACCTCTTCCTGCGCCGCAGCCGCCGCCTGTGCTTCGGCTTCGGCTTCGGCTGCCGCAGCAGCTTCGGCCTCAGCGGCCGCGGCCTGCTCCGCCAGCTTCTTGGCCGACGGCTTGCGTGGCGCGCGGCGACGTTCTTTTTCTGCCAGCGCCGGCGCTTCGTCGACGTCCACCGGCTCGGCGTCGCTCACGACCAGCGTCGGTTGCGATGCCGGTTCGTCGAAGGTTTCTTCGTGCGCTTGCGGCTCGTAGGCAACTGGCGCCAGCAGCGCCGGCACGTTCGACGCGTCGTTGCGGTTGCCGCCCTTGCGCCCGCCAGCGCCACGGCCGCGACGGCCGTCGGTCCTGGCCGGTTGCGCTGCCGGTTCTTCGAACGTCTCTTCCTGCGGTTCCGCCTCGACCGCCACCGCCTCTGGCAGTGCTGCTACGCTCGACGCTTCGTTGCGGTTACCGCCCTTGCGGCCACCGCGGCCACGGCCACGACGGCCATCGTTCTTGACCGCCTCGTCATTGCCATCGACCGGCGCTGCCGCGTCGAGCATGTCCTGCACCACGGCGTCCGGCGCTTGCGTGCCATCCTGCTGGGGTTCCTGGCCAGAGACCACGTTGCCTGCATGCGCGCTGCGGAACACATAGGTGCCGGATTTTTCGTCGCGGCCGAATTCGAACAGGCCACGCGTCTGCGCTTCTTCGAGCAGGTTGCCGAAGGTGCGGAAGCCGTAATAGGTTTCCGAGAAATCGGGACGGCGGCGCTTGAGCGTGTCTTTCAGCAGCGAAGCCCAGATTTTGCCGGTGTCGCCACGCTCGGACGTGAGCGCATCGAACGTCTCGACCACCATGTCGAGTGCCTGCACCTTGCGCGCTTCGAGTTCTTCCTTGCGCTTGTCGTCGCCGACATTCGTGTTGGTGTTGCTGCTCGCGTTCGAGCGGCGCGGCTGCGGGGCGGCCTTGCGCTCGTCGCGCTTGGCGGCGGTGCGGCGCTGTTCGCGCACCAGATCATCATAAAAGATGAATTCGTCGCAGTTCGCCACCAGCAGGTCGGAGGTCGACTGCTTGACGCCCACGCCGATCACCTGCTTGTTATTTTCACGCAGCTTCGAGACCAGGGGCGAAAAGTCGGAGTCGCCGCTGATGATGACGAAGGTGTTGACGTGCGACTTCGTGTAGCACAGATCGAGTGCATCGACGACGAGGCGGATGTCGGCCGAATTCTTGCCCGACTGGCGCACGTGCGGAATCTCGATCAGCTCGAAGTTCGCCTCATGCATCGCTGCCTTGAAGCCCTTGTAGCGGTCCCAGTCGCAGTACGACTTCTTGACCACGATGCTGCCCTTGAGCAGCAGGCGTTCCAGCACCGGCTTGATGTCGAATTTTTCGTAATTGGCGTCGCGAACGCCCAGTGCGACGTTTTCAAAGTCGCAGAACACCGCCATGCTGATGTTGTCGGAAGAAGAGGCCATGAGTTGTTTTTTCTGTAGTGATAGGGCAAACGTATTCGGATTATACGCACGCCCTTCCGTTTCGCGCCGTATGACATTGCCAGGGAGCCAGTTTCGACGATTGGATGTGGCGCGTGGGCAGCATTGGCAAACGTTCTTTATGCTATGCCATCCGATTCACCTCAAGGAGCTCCACACATGACTGCAACAACCAACCGCCGCATCGTCCTGGTTTCGCACCCGAAAGGCAAGCCGACCGAAGAGAACTTCCGCATCGAGGATGCGCCGATCCCCACGCCAGGCGCTAGCGAGCTGCTGCTCGAAACCCTGTTTTTGTCCCTTGACCCGTACATGCGCACCCGCATGAACGGCACCGCCACCTACGCCGCCGCCCTTGAACTGGGCGACGTGATGGTCGGCGGCACCGTCGCCCGCGTCAAGCAGTCGAACCACCCGGACTGGAAAGAAGGCGACATCGTCGTGGCCTACTCTGGCTGGCAGTCGTTCGCCATCTCGGATGGCAGCAACCTGCGCCGCGTCGATCCTGACAGCGCGCCCGTGTCCACCGCCGTCGGCGTGCTTGGCATGCCGGGCTTCACGGCGTATGCCGGCCTGCTGGAAATCGGCCAGCCGAAGGCAGGCGAAACCGTCGTCGTGGCCGCTGCCAGCGGCGCGGTCGGCTCGGTCGTCGGCCAGATCGCCCGCATCAAGGGCGCGCGCGCGGTGGGCATTGCCGGCGGCCCCGAGAAATGCGCGTTCGTCAAGAACGAGCTGAAATTCGACGCCGTGGTCGACCACCGCGCGCCGGACTTCGCCGAGCAGCTGGCCAAGGCATGCCCGGACGGCATCGACGTCTATTTCGAGAACGTCGGCGGCCAGGTGCTCGAAGCGGTCAAACCCTTGCTGAACAACTTTGCGCGCATTCCCGTGTGCGGCCTGGTCTCGCATTACAACGACGCCGGCGCGGGCGCCTCGATCGACCTGAGCCTCACGCTATTCAAGAGCCTGACGGTGCGCGGCTTCCTGCAGAACGAGTTTGCCGAGCGGCTCGAGCCGACCTTCCTGAAAGAGGCTGCAGGCTGGATCAAGGATGGGGCGCTGCGCTACCGTGAAGACATCGTCGAGGGGCTGGACAAAGCGCCCGAGGCCTTCATCGGCCTGCTCGACGGCAAGAATTTCGGCAAGCTGGTCGTACGCGTCGCAGCGTGATCAAAAGCCACGGTTGACGGCTGGAATTGGCGCGGCATCCGTCAAATGTGGCCTATAATTATTTAACCTTTGCAACCGTTGGTCGATCATCAATGCTGCCCACCAACCTGTTTGAGTCTGTTTTCGACCGATCGCCGTTCGGGCACTACCTGTTGTCTCCCACGCCCGAAGCGACGATCCTCGCCGTCAACGATGCGTTCCTGAAGGCCTCGGCGCGTACGCGCAAGGAGCTCGTGGGCGTCAGCCTGTTTACGGCCTTCCCGCAGGATCCGGACGACCCCACCGACACCGGCGAGGCGCGCCTGCGCGACTCGCTGGCCCGGGTGCGCGCCAGCAGCCGCCCCGACACCCTGCCCGCGATCCGCTATCCGATTCCGGTGGTGCTGCCCAATGGCGAGACGGGTTTTGAAGAACGCTTCTGGACTGCCACCAGCACGCCGATCTTCGGAGCCGATGGTGAACTGCTCTGCATTTCACACAGCAATATCGACGTCACTGACCAAGTCAATTCCGAAGCCGCCGTGCGCGAAAGCGAAAAACGCTTCCGGGCGCTGACCAATGCAACCGCCGACGTCATCTACCGCATGAGCGCCGACTGGTCCGAGATGCGCCGTCTCGAAGGGCGCGGCTTCATGAAGGACACCGATGCGCCCACCGGCAACTGGCTGGCCGACTACATTCCGCCCGACGACCACGCGCTCATCCAGGCTGCGATCGCACGAGCAATGCAAGGCGGCGCGGTTCTCGAACTGGAGCACCGGGTCTGGCGCAACGACGGCAGTTGCGGCTGGACGCTGTCGCGCGCCGTACCGATGTTCGACGCGGCCGGCGAGATCTATGAATGGATCGGTGCGGCCAGCGACATCAGCGAGCGCAAGGCCTGGGAAGACAAGCTGCGCGAGACCGACCGCCGCAAGGACGAATTTCTCGCGATGCTGTCGCACGAACTGCGCAACCCGCTGGCGCCGATCGGCGCTGCAGCCGAACTGCTGCAGCGCACGAAGCTCGATGACGCCATGCTCAAGCGCACCAGCCAGATCATCGGGCGCCAGGTGAAGCACATGACGGCGCTGATCGACGACCTGCTCGACGTCTCGCGCGTCACGCGCGGGCTGGTCGAGCTGGACCAGACCCTGCTGGACGTGGGCGCTGTGCTGCACGAAGCGGTGGAGCAGGTCACGCCGCTGATCGCAGCGCGCGGCCATGTGCTGACGCTGAACCTGCCGCCGCCCGGCACGCAGGTATTGGGCGACCACAAACGCCTGGTGCAGGTGGTGGCCAACCTGCTGGGCAACGCCGCCAAGTACACGCCCGAAGGCGGTCGCCTTGGCGTGAGCGCCGTCGCGCGTGGCGAGCGGCTGTGCATCGATGTCATCGACAACGGGATTGGCATGGCGCCCGAGCTGGCGGCGCGCGCTTTTGACTTGTTCACGCAGGCCGAGCGCAGTTCGGACCGGTCATCGGGCGGCCTGGGACTGGGTCTGGCGCTCGTGAAAAGCCTGATCGAGCTGCATGGCGGCGAGGTCGCCTGCACCAGCGCGGGGCCAGGTCAGGGCAGTCGCTTCTCGGCCTGCCTGCCGCTGCTGCATGCGTCGCCGGCGACCGTGCCTGCGCCTGATGCGTGGGCGCAGCCGGCCGCCGGCTCGGCGCTACTACGCGTGCTGGTCGTTGACGACAATGTCGATGCGGCCATCACGCTGTCGATGCTGCTGGAAGCGAACGGCCACCAGGTGCAGGTCGAACACGATCCACTCGAAGCGCTGGCCGCCACGCTGGGCACGCCGCCGCAGGTGTGCCTGCTGGATATCGGCCTGCCCGGCATCGACGGCCTGGAACTGGCGCGCCGCCTGCGCGCGCGTCCCGGCACCGCCGACGCGCTGCTGATCGCCATCACCGGCTACGGCCAGGACAGCGACCGCCAGCAGATCCTGCGGGCCGGGTTCGACCATCACCTGGTCAAGCCGATCGATATCGCGCAGTTGTACACGTTGTTGGACCGCGTCTACTCGCCGGCGCTCCCAGCCACCTGATCGTTCGGTGCACCGGTCGCCGCTGCAGTGACGAAGGCTGCCAGGTCGCGTGAAAAGCGCTCAGGCTCTTCCGCGAACGGTGCATGTCCGGAAGCGGCGTAGACGATCTGCGTCACACGTGGATTGACCTGACGCGCAAGCGCCATGGCAGCATCGGCATCGACCAGCGCATCGCGCGCGCCATACAGCAGCAGCACCGGCACGCGCGCCTTCGCCAGGCCGCCCAACGGCGCATCGAGCCCGAACACGGCCGCCTGCATGTCCCACGATGCCATTGCAGCGGCGCCCAGCAGGCGCTCGAACGTGGGCTGGTCGGGTCGCGTGGCAAAGCACAGCGCGAGGAAGGCACGCTGTGCATCCAGGCGGGTAGCCAGTGCGCTCGCATTCAAATCGCGATACACCGCGGGATGCGGTTTGATTTGCTGGGGGTGGCCCAGCTCGATCACGCCATCGACATATACCGCCCCGCCGATCCGGGTGTCGCCGTACACCGCCAGGTAATTCGAGATCACGACCCCGCCCAGCGACCAGCCGACCAGCACCGGCCGGCGCGCGCCGGTGGCAGCGATGACGGCTGCGAGGTCGTCGCCCCAGCGTCGTCCTTCGCGATACGCGCTGGCGGCGCCGGGTTGGCCGGAACGGCCGTGGCCGCGCAGGTCGTAACTGATCAGGCGGTATCCCTGGAGGGCCGGACTGGCGCGCTGCGCTTCCCAGTTCATGTGGCTGCCCAACAGGCCGTGGATGAAGACGATGGCCGGGCCGGCCGGATTGCCGGACTCCTGGACCGCCAGCGTCACGCCGTCGGGGGCGGTAACGGAAAACTGCCGCGTGGCCGCGTGCAGTAGCGATGGTGCGCCAAGCAGTACGGCAAACAGCGCATGAAATAAAACCTGCGCCATGGCGCGGATGGGGGAAGAAAGCAGAGGCATGATGGGCTCCAGAGTCGATGAACTGCTATCCTCGAGCCTGACATTAGTGTGAGGGTCAAGCGATATGTGTGCAATGCCAACGCAAGAGCAGGCCAGGTTGTCGATCGGCGAACTGGCGCGCCGAAGCGGCGCCAGTGTGCGTTCGATCCGTCACTACGACGCACAGGGCTTGTTGACATCGGGCCGGGCGGACAATGGCTATCGGGTGTTCCCGGTGGCCGCCGTCACGCAGGTGCGCCAGATCGGGCGCCTGATCGCGGCGGGGTTCAGCCTGGCCGACATTGCGGCGTTCCCGAACTGCATGCTGGCCGTCGATGGCGCCGCCATGTGTCCCGAAACCGCGCCAGCACGGCGCAAGCTGCTGGCCGCCATCGAAGCCGAAATGAGCGCGCTCGAACACCGGCGCATGCGCCTGCGCGCCATGCTGGTCGATGGCAACATTCCGGCCGATTGAGCACGTGCGACCGGCGCGGCGCGTGCCAGCTGCGATAATGACGCCTTTGAACCACCGATCCGGCACCAATACCATGCAAGCCAAAGCCCATTACCTGCAACTACGGCCCCACGACGCCCTGCCCGACCTGAGCCAGCTGGCGCCGTTCATGGCCATCGTCGTCATCGACGACGACAGCGACGAAATGTGGCGCTGGGACGTGGCGCGCTGGCTGGTCGCGTCGGGCTGCCGCAGCATGCTGGCCTGGGGCAAGGAGTGCGAAAGCTGGCAGGACGCCGTCGACGACGCCGCACTCGAAGCGTTCGACTACGACGACATCCCGCCCGAGCAGATCGTGACGGTATCGCAGCACGCCGACGAAGACCTCGACGAGGTGTTCTGGTTTGCGCGCCACCGCGCGGGTCACCCGGCGCTGCGCTTGAACACGGCGGTCATCCTGCACGTGGCCATGCGCGGGCGCCCGGACGAACTGCTGGCGCAACTGGCCGAGGCCTGAGTCCCCGCAGTGACACCGTTACAGCCGGGCCAGCGTCTCCGGGTCGGCCTGGCCGTCGAAGTATTTGTCGATGCAGGCCTGGAACACGGCTTCATCGGGCGCCACGTCAGAAAACAGCGACATCGACGAGTGAAATTTCAGCTCATCCGGATGGCTGAAAATGGCGCCGGCCGAGTCGGCATCGAGCGCGGCGACGATGCCGGCGCACTCGCGCAGGCGCTTTCCCAGTACCGGATGCGCGAGATACGCAGCCGCCTCGTCGCCGGACGCAATCGCATACCGCTGCGCCATGGTGCTGGTGCCCAGGCCAGCGATCTGCGGAAACACGAACCACATCCAGTGCGCGCGCTTGTGGCCGGCGCGCAGCTCGGTCAGCACGGTGGCGTACACCGGATCCTGTGCCTGCACGAAGCGCTCGAGATTGAATTGATTGTCCATGATGGCCTCCCTTGTCATCGAAATGCTACAACGTCGCCGTTGTTTGCTAAAGTGCCGCACAATGAATGCTGACCATTTAGCCCTCCTTCTGGTTCGAGAAATGCCCTATGGTAAATACAAGGGCCGCAAGATTGCCGATATGCCCGGTCACTATCTCGGCTGGCTTGCGCGCGAGGGCTTTCCCCGGGGCGAACTGGGCCAGCTGCTGGCCCTGATGTACGAACTCGATCACAACGATCTGCGCGGGTTGCTCGATCCGCTGCGCGGCCCTCCAAATCGTCGCGGGTAATTGATACTTTTTGGCAGTTCTTGTGACATACCGGCGATGCACATCGGTATAATCGGGCCTTAACTGACGAGCTCATCATGCCGAACGAACAAGCATCATCGCCACTGGTTCTGGTTGTCGAGGACGATGACCACATCGCACAGGTACTGCGCTTCATGCTCGAGCGCCAGGGTTACCGTGTCACCCACCTGGCCGACGGCCGCGTCGCGAGCGCGCATATCGCCGCCGCTGCCGACATGCCGGCCCTGATCCTGATGGACGTCATGCTGCCCTACCTGGATGGCTTTGAACTGGTTGCGCTGGTGCGTGCGCGGCCCGACTGGCACGCGGTGCCGATCCTGATGCTCACGGCAAAACATACCGAGCGCGATACGGTGCGCGCGCTCGACGCCGGCGCCAACGATTTCGTCAGCAAGCCGTTCGAGCCCAATGCCCTGCTGGCGCGCGTGCGGCGCCTGATTCAGGTCCAGGGCACTTGACGGGCCGAACCGTACGCGCCGTTTCGGGCTATTGACTTAAAATCAAGTCATGTCCCGTTCGCTCCCACTCCTGTTTGTCTTCTCGCTGTCGATCACACCCGCGTTTGCTGCCAGCCTGCAGCTGTGTCCGGGCCCGCTGGTCGTATCCCCCGGCGCCATCACCGCGCAGACCACGGCGCGCGACGGTACCATCCTGCATGCCATCGTCACCGAAGAACCCGGCAAGCAGCAGGCCAATTGCCGCGTGCTGCCGCTGCCGACGGCCGTGATGGGCGTGCAGGCACTGCACTTCCTGCCGCCCGACGCCAGCCCCGGCAAGACCATCCTGCTGCGCGGGATCGAGGCCGACAAGGGCAAGTCGTTCAGCGTCAGCGAACACACGCTGGTGAGCGACCAGCCCGCGCCGCGACCCCAGACCCCGATGCCGTTCGGCGCCAGCCTGCTGGGTGCGATGCAGGCGCGCACCCATGGCGATACGGCGCGCATCAGCGCCGACGTCAAGGATGGCCGCCTGTACCTGACCTGCCGCGCCGGCGCCAGGCCTGCCGGCGTCACGCTGCTCGGCCCGTGGTTCATGCCGCGCGCGCGCGCCGTACTGCAGGCGACGTTTTCCGGCGACGGCCGCTTCGCGCTGCACGTCTCGAGCGGCGCGCCGGGCGAGCCGGACCAGGCGTTCGATCTGGGCAGCCTGGACGCCGGGCAACGCGTGCGGCCGGCGCGCTTCGACCTGCCCGAAAAGCTCGACCGTGCCCATTGGCGCGACGTCTCGCTGGCATGTCCGCAAGGTGCGGCGACACTGACGCTCGACGCGCTGACGCTGCGGCCGGCGCTCGACGCCGATCCGGCGGCGGCGGGGCGCGCGACCTGGACCTGGAGCCCGAACGAATGGCGCGAACGTGGCGCAGCATTCCTGGACTGGGCGGTCCAGCAAGAGATGGGCGCGGTCTTCATCACGGTCCCGCTGAAGGACGGCCGTGTCGACGATGCGGCGCAGCTGGGCGCCTTCGTGCGCCAGGCTGGCAGTCGGGGCATTGCAGTCAGCGCGATGGAGGGCGCGCCCGAGATGGTGCTGCCCCCTGCGCAGGACGCGGCCATCGCACGCCTGCGCGCCTACGCCGCCTACAACGCGGCCGCCGACGACGGGGCGCGACTGAAGGGTGTCCAGTACCACATCGAACCTTATCTGCTGCCGGCCCACGTGCTGCCGCAGGCGCAGCGCGACCGGCGCTACCTCGAACTGGCGGCCAGGCTGCGCGAGGCGGCCGGCCCGCTGACGCTGGACTTCGTCGTGCCCCACTGGTGGACAGACAAGCGCACGCTTCTGGAGGGAATGGCCAAGCATGCCGACATCCTGACGGTCAAGAGTCCGCGCACCGATCCGGCGCAGATCTACCGGCTGGCCGTGCCGTTTCTCGACTGGGGCGTCGAGCATGGCAAGACCGTGCGCGTGGCGCTGGACGCGGGACCGATCGGTGCCGGTGCCCAGCGCCGTTACGAGCGTCGTCCACCCGGCGCGCGCGGCGACCTGCTCGTGTTCAGACTGGGTGGCCAGAAGATCGTGCTGCTGCAGCAGGTGCCGGCGGCGCACGACAAGGCGCAGGCCTACGCGCTCGCCGCCAGCCAGGAGATCGACGCGGCCGATGCCAGTTTTCATGCCGACAAGGGCGCTCTGATGCGGCTGTTGCCGCAGCTCGAAAGCACGTTCGGGGCCTGGACCAGCTTTGGCGGCATGGCCCTGCACGACTTGCGCTAAGGAAGCACCGTCACGCCAGCGGCAACTCCACCGTAAAGCGCGTTCCTGCACCGGCGCGGGTTTCGAACCCGATCGCGCCGCCATGCTCTTCGACGATCGCCTTGCTGATGGAGAGGCCCAGGCCCGAGCCGCTGCGCTGGCGCGAGTCGGCCGCGTCGGCCTGCGCGAAGCGCTCGAACACGCGGCTCTGGAAGGCCGGGGAAATCCCGGGACCTTCGTCGGTCACGCTCAGGCGTGCCCAGCCCGGGCGCTGCGCGAGGCCAAGAATGACGACCTTGCCGCCAGGTGTGCACTTGATCGCGTTCGAGACCAGATTGGTCAGCACCTGCACCATGCGGTCGTGGTCGATCTCGGCCTGGACCCCTTCGGCGCCTGGCGGCATGTCCAGGCGCAGCGTCACGCCCGCCTGGCGCGCCTGGCCTTCCATCGCATCAGCCACGTGATGCATCAGCGGTGCGAGCAATTGAGCGGTGCGCTGGTATTCCATGTGGCCTGCTTCGATCTTCTGGATGTCGAGCAGGTCGTTCACCATCCGCATCAGGCGGTCGCAGCTCTGGCTGGCAATTGCGACCAGTCTGGCGGCATCCGACGGCAGATTGCCGGCCATACCGCCGCCGAGCATCGACAACGATGCGTGGATCGACGTGAGCGGCGTGCGCAGTTCGTGCGAGACGGTCGAGACGAATTCGTTCTTCATGCGCTCGACTTTCTTGCGTTCGGAAATATCGTGCAGGAAGATCGAGAAGAACGCGTCATCGCGTTCGCCGGCCAGCGTTACCGTGCTTTCGACCGTGAACTCGAAGCCCTGGCGGTTGATCACGGTGCGCTCCATGCGGCGGGCCAGCATGAACTGGCCGTTGTGGCGGAACGACTGCAAGGCCTTGTCGATGCTGCCGCGATAGCGCTCGGGCAAGATCATTTCTGCCAGCGGCCAGCCCACGGCCTCGTGTCGGGTCCAGCCGAACATACGCTCGGCGGCCGGGTTCCAGTCCACGATCATGCCGCGCAGGTCGACGGCGATGAACGCATCCTGCGCCGCTTTGACGATGGCGATGATGCGCCCCTCACTGGCGCGCACCGCAACGAGCGCGCGTTCCAGTTCGCGGGTGCGGCGGTCGACCCGCTGTTCCAGCGTGTCGTTCAGGGTCTGCAGGTCGGCGCGGCGCTGCACCAGTGCCGTCACCAGCGCATTGAGCGCGCCGGACAGCTGATGCACTTCGGTGTAGCTGCTCCCGGCCGGCACCAGTTCATGCGTGTCGCCACGGCGCAGGCCATCGGCCGAACTGGCCAGCGCCGCGAGCGGGCGCGTGATGCGCCGTGCCAGCAGCCAGCCGCCCAGCGAGAACAGCAGCGCCAGCACGCCGCCGCTCCACAGGGCGCGCTCGCGCAATTGGCGTACCGGCGCGTAGGCATCCTCGAGCTCCTGGCGTACCAGCACGTGCCAGCCCAGTCCTGGGTAATCGCCCACGGCCCTGGTCGCAGCATAGCCGACCAGGTAGTCGCGCCCATCCGGCCAATGCTCGACCGCATACCCGGTGCGCCCTTCGCGCGCCGCATTCAGGCTGCCCAGCTTGACGGTCGTGTCGAGCAGGTCTTCGGGCCCGAGCAGCACCACGCCTTCGGCGCTGACGATCAGCGCCTGCACCTTGTTGCGGGTCTGGACCGGCGCGATGATTGATCGCTCGACATCGCGCGCCCATTCCCACGACAGGTGCGTGCCCATCACGCCGGCGGGCTGGCCGTTCGCATCGAGATAGGGGAAGGCGACGTCGACAAAGCGGCGCGGCTCGCCCTGCTGCACCGGCAGCAGCTTGGCCAGCAGGACAGCCTCGTGCACGTCGCCCACATACTTGCCTGCCAGTGCGTTGCTGAACCAGGGCCGCTTGGCCACGTTCTTGCCTTCGAGCAGGCCACGCGCCTCGACCAGCACCGTGCCGTCGAGGTCAGCCAGGCCGATCCATTCGTAGAATCCATACGTCGACTGCATGTCGGCCAGGATGCGGCGCCGTTCGGTCTGGCTCGTCGCCGGCGAGATCAGGTCGTTGCGGCGCGCCATCAGGCGCACCTCGCGGAACCGTTCATACAAGCCGCGATCGAGCTTGTCGGCAGTCTGCATCGCCATCTCGCCCAGGCCCGCGCCGATACTGCTCTTGACCTGCGCCGTCGCCGAGCGTTCGACCACTTCGACCAGCAGCAGCGTAAGGACGCCGCTCATCAGCGTGAACGCGAGAGCGAGCCGTGCACCAAGCCCGCGCGGGATCAGACGGTGCCAGAAGGTCGGGGAATTCTGCATGGAATACATGAGGGTATCGATGGTCCGAGCGTATCACGTAGATAATGGCCTCGGGCAATGCTACACTTGGTATTCAACCAACAGTTACACGAACACCACGGTTATTTACCCAATCCGCCTAAATGTGTTGCGCGACTGCCTTGTGAAAACTTGCCTGCATCTGGTGATGCTGAAGAAGCGGCCGGAGTGATTCCGCACGGCCACGCCCGATTTCCGATAAACTTGTGCCCTACAAGTCTATCGTCATCGATTGGAAACACCGTCATGCAAGCCGCTGCCGCCATTCCCGCCAACCTTCCGCCCGCCCTGCTCGACTACGCCACCTCGTGCGCGCTGCCGACGCCGTGGGCCGAATTCACGCTGCACGCCTGGGTCGAGGCAGCCACCGGCAAGGAGCACCTGGCAATGGTGCTGGGCGACCTGGGCAACGGCGAACCGGTGCTGGCGCGCGTGCATTCCGAATGTCTCACCGGTGACGTCATGTTCTCACAACGCTGCGATTGCGGCGCACAGCTGGAAGGCGCGCTGCGCCGCATCGCCGACGAAGGCCGCGGCATCGTGTTGTACCTGCGCCAGGAAGGCCGCGGCATTGGCCTACTCAACAAAATCCGCGCCTACCGGCTGCAGGAAGCCGGCGCCGACACGGTGGAAGCCAATCTGCAACTGGGTTTCCACGCCGATGCCCGCAACTATGAGCTGTGCCGGCCAATGCTGGCGCAGTTTGGCGTCAAGGCGGTGCGCCTGATGACCAACAATCCACGCAAGATCGACGCCCTCACCCGCCTGGGGATCACGGTCACCGAACGCGTGCCGCTGCTGGTCAACCGCAACGCCCACAACAACAGCTACCTCAATACCAAGCAGGCCAAGCTGGGCCACATGATGGCGCCCCTGACGTCGGTCGAACAGGGCGAGCCGGTGGCCCCGGCAGCGCCGGCACCGGTTGCCTAGCCGTCGGCGCGCTAACGCGCGCAGGGCCCGCCGCCCCGATGGCAAGATAGCGGCTTCCATCTGCTTCCTGGCAACCGCATGAACCGCGCTTCATTGGCACGCTTGTCCGCACTCCTGATCGTCTGCCTGGCGCTTGGCGCTGCGGCCGATCTGTTCACGCAGCCGGCGCTCGCACAAACGAGCGCTGGCCCCGTCGCGCGCGGCGCCCTGGCCGCACCGGCAGCGGCTAACGTCGCAGCGCCGGTCCCGCAAATCGCGGTCGACACGCCGCCAGCGGCCACGCCCACCGAGCTGATTCCGGGCGAAGTGGACACGCAGGACGCCCTGCCCCAGCCTTCGTCGGCCGCGCAAGACCTGTACGAATCGGCGCGCGGCGACCTGCTGCAGATCCGCATGCTGCTCAAGAACGGCCGCACCCAGTCCACGGTCGGATCGGGCTTTTTGGTCGGCACCAGCAACCTCGCGCTGACCAATTACCACGTGGTCTCGCAGATGGCGCTTGACCCGGCCATCTATACGGCCGAATACATCGATACTGACGGCAATACCGGGCCGGTCGAACTGCTGGCGGTCGACGTGCTGCACGACCTGGCCGTGGTGCGCATCAACCGCAACGGCAGTGGCTTCTTCAAGGTGCCCGAGCAAAAAGTAAAGCTGCGCCAGGGCCAGCCCCTGTACTCGCTGGGCAATCCGCTCGACCTGGGGTTTGCGATTTCGGAAGGCGCCTACAACGGTGTCCTCAAGCGCAGCTTCTATGACCGCCTGATCTTCAGCGGCCCGATCAACTCGGGCATGAGCGGCGGCCCCAGCGTGACCGCCAGCGGCACCGTGGCCGGTATCAACGTCTCGCGCCGGCGCGACGGCGAATCGGTCAGCTTCCTGGTCCCGGTGTTGTACGCGCAGGAGCTGCTGCGCAAGGTGGCGCAACAGGCCGCGCCCCCGCCCGACTTCAATCCGCTGATCGGCAAGCAGCTGCTGGCGCACCAGGCCGGCATGGTCGACCGGCTGCTCGAAGAACCGTTGACGCTCAAGGGCATGGGGCCATACCTGGTGCCGGTGCGCGAGTCCGGCCAGGTGCGTTGCTGGGGCCGCTCCAATTCGCGCGGCGCCGCCTACGCGGTCGACGCCATGAGCTGCGTGATGCAGTCGGCGGTATTCGTCTCGGACGTCCAGCAGACCGGCAATGTCTCGATGACCCACCGCTACATCCGCTCGGGGACGATGGACCCGATGCGCTTTGCCGCGCTGGCCAGCGATATCTTCCAGGTGGATAACCTGGGCAGCACGGGCGATCCGCGCCTGACCAAGCCGTTCTGCACCGAGCGCTTCGTGCACACGCGTACGCTGCCGCTGCGCGCCGTGACCTGCGTGCGCGCCTATCGCAAGTTCGAAGGGCTGTACAACTTCACGCTGCTCACGGCCAGCACCGATGCCTCGCAGGCCAGCCTGCAAAGCCGGCTCGACGTCTCGGGCGTGTCATACGAAAACGGCATGCGCGTCACGCGGGCCTATCTTGGCGCGTTCGGGCGCCCGGTGCGCAAATGAGCGGCCCCTGGACCATCGAGACGCTGGCGCGCAACGGTGAGGTGCTGCACCGGCATCGCGTGACGGCGCTCCCGATCCGCCTCGGCCGCGCCTACGACAACGACTTCATCGTCGACGACGACTACGCAGCGGCGCACCACGCGCTGGTCGATCTCGGCGCCGATGGCGCTCTGCTGCTGCGCGACCTCGATACGAAGAACGGCATCAACCACAAGGGCCGGCGCGTCAAGGAACTGACCCTGGGCGGCGACACCGTCGTGCGCATGGGGCACACGTCGCTGCGCATCCGCTCCGCCGCACACCCGGTGCCGCCCGAACTGGTCGACCGCACGATGCACGGCTGGGAAGGCATGCTGCCGGGCGGCGCCGGCATCGTGCTGTGCCTGGTGACCGGACTGTTCGTGGCCTGGCTGCTCGACGCCGGAGGCGACCCTGAACGTTACGCGCTGTATCCGGCGCTGGCCGTTGGCGCGGGTCTGGCCTGGAGCGGCATGTGGGCGTTTTCCAACCGCCTGTTCGGCCGCCGCGCGCGCCTCGGACGGCATCTGTTCATTGTCGGTTTCGGCCTGGCCGCGCTGGTCGGGGTGCGCCTGCTGGCCAGCGTGGTGGCCTATGCATGGTCGCTCGAATGGCTGACCGGCTATGGCTCGCACGCGGTGGTGGTGACCGTATCCATGATGATCTACTTTCACCTGGCCACCGTCACGCCGCAGTTCCGGCGCCGTCTGCGTCTGTCCTGCGCCGGGGTTGCGGTGCTGGTCTCGCTGCTGATCCTGGCCGGAAACATGCAGCGCAATGGCCGTACCGCCGACGAGCTGTACATGCCGGTGCTGCTGCCGCCAGAGCTGCGCGCCAGTCCCGCTGTGCCGGTGGCCGAATACATGGGCAGCGTGGGCGCGATGAAGCGCGAGATCGACGCCGAGCGCCTCGGCAACGCGCCCGACTAAGCCGAAAACCTAGTCCAGTGCCGCCAGCAGGCGGCTCACCGTCTCGGCCGCGATCGGCTTGGTGAAGTGCTGGTCGAACCCGGCCTCGCGCGAACGCGCCTGGTCTTCTTCCGAACCCCAGCCGGTGACGGCAACGATGGTCATCCGCGCCAGCGCGGGCACACCGCGCAGGCGCGTGGCCAGCTCGAAGCCGGTCATGCCGGGCATGCCGATGTCGAGGAACGCAACGTCCGGCACGAATTCCTGCGCCAGGGCCAGCGCATCGCGGCCATTGGTTGCGGTGCGGATCTCGTGCGAGTTCAGTTGCAGCAGCAGCGACAGGCTTTCGGCCGCGTCGACATTGTCGTCCACCACCAGGATGCGGTAGGTGCGGCGCTGCGCCGTGCGGCGGTCCTGCCGCGCCGTGTCGTCGCCCGGCACCGCCATGCGTGCGCCCAGTGGCAGGCGCACGGTGAACGTGCTGCCAAGACCCGCGCCCGGACTCTCGGCGCTGACGCTGCCGCCATGCAGCGCCACCAGCTGGCGCACCAGCGACAGGCCGATGCCCAGCCCGCCCTGCGCCAGGCCCATGTTGCGGCCGACCTGGTTGAACATCTCGAAGATCGTGTCCTGGTGCTCGGGCGGGATGCCCACGCCGCTGTCGGTCACCGACACCACCGCCTGTCCGCCGCCACTGCTGCGCTCCTTGCGCACCGTGAGGCGGATGCTGCCGCCGGGCGGCGTGTACTTGGCCGCGTTGGTCAACAGGTTGTTGATCACCTGCGCGACGCGGGTCGGGTCGATGTCGAGCAGCAGCGGCTCGCCCCACATGGCGACGTCGAGGACGTGGCGCGCACCCTGGATCATCGGTGTGCTGGTCTCGACCGCGCTGGCGACCACGCGATTGAGGTCGACCAGCTGCTTGCGGATATCGATCTTGCCGCTGGTGACGCGCGCGACGTCGAGCAGGTCGTCGATCAGGTGCGTCATCTGGCGCGTCTGGCGCTCGAGCATTTCGCGTACGCGCTCGATCGTTTCGGGACTGTCGGCGCGCAGGCGCATGATTTCCAGGCCGGTGCGGATCGGGGCCATTGGATTACGCAGCTCATGCGCCAGCACCGCCAGAAATTCGCTGCGGTGGCGGCTGGCTTCGGCCGATTCGTGCGCCTGGCGCTGCAACGCTGCTTCGACGCGCACGTGCTCGCCGGCGTCGATCGCGAACGCGGTATGGAAGAAGCCGTGTACCGTGCCGGCGGCATCGCGCAGCGGCGAGAAGGCGGCGCTGAAGTGGCGCGCGCCAGGCGTGTGCGTGGCTGCCGGCACCAGTTGCACGTCGCCGAGCCAGGCCGGCGCGCCGGCAAGCGCGGTCTCGACCAGCGGTGCGAGGCGCGGCCAGGCCGCAGGGAGGATGGCGGACAGCGGCTGGCCCAGCGCCTGTGGGCACTCTGCCCCCAGCAGCCTGGCATAGGCATCATTGAACAGTACTGGCATCGTCGGCGATGCCGGCGTGCCCCAGCCGACCAGCGCCGGGTGCCGCGCATCGAGCATCAGATCGAGCGCGACCCGCAACTCGGGTGGCCAGCTGGCCACGTCACCCAGTGCGGTGGCTGCCCAATCGTGGTGGCGCACCAGCGCGCGCATGCCGCCATCGTCGGAGGAAATGGAAGAAGGTCGGACTGGATCGCTCATGGCCGAATTGTCGCATGAACTCCAATTGACGGTCGGCAATTGAAACTCGGATGATGCAATTTTGCCGCAGTTGCCGAGGTCCACGGAACGGCACCACGAGAAGGCGCATCGAGGTTTTGCGACGATTACCATGCAGGCGGCTTCGTAGAACGACGTTCTGCTCTGTCGTCTTCCAAGTTGCCGGTATGCTGGCCCGAGTCGTCGATCTGATAATGCTTGCTGATGTCGTGATTCCGGGCATCGGCAGATGGCTCGGAAAGCCACTGAATGGCAGTAAAGCGCCCGTTAGGCTTCTTTTGAAGATTTTCCCAGTAAGTACCCCGCGACAGTACCTAGCAATCCCATTACAGGCGCAATTTGCTTGTCGCTGTACCCAGCCACGACCAGAAAGACTGCCATGATAAGGATCACGATCGTCCCTACGACACGCAACGTCGATTCAGGGGAAGATCCCCACTTGATCATCAGCACCGTCACGATCAGCACAAGCACGCCGAAAGCGAGGACAACGGCGCTGACAGTCATTGCGCTCTCAGCTGTCCACCACTGCGCTGGGATGCCCGTCTGATGTGATGTTTCACGTCTGATCGCAGCGATCTGTGCATCCAGTGATTCAAGGGACGGGAGCTTATTCTGACCTTGCATTTTCTATCTCCTGTCCTTGTTTGCACTGCAACCCAGCTAACTTTTTTTCAAGCGTATATATCTGAAGACGTTGGGCATTGAACGCTTGACGCAGCGTCTGAAATTCCCAGAGCGTTCGCGGCGGGTAGGCCATGGAAATTTCAAGCAACACTGCCTTTTGTTCCAGCAGCGACACAAGTCGAGCCAGACTCTCATATTTTGCTTTAGGCAATTGACTGGAGACGGCCCGTGAATCCAATAAATCTCCTCGATAAAAAAAACTGTCGAGCTGCGGCCCGGGCACGACATTGCACTCGATGGAAAGGCCTTGCTGACTGCAAAGCTGTGGTGTTCTCCCGCTCTGCGCCAGCCTTGCAAGGTTCGCTCTCTCCTGGCTGATTGCGTCGTCTATGGAAATCGGGACTTGGGCACATGCACCGCCCCAAGTACCTGCCCATGCAGTCAACAATATCAGTAGACTTCGCATATCCCCCCCAAGGTTCGTGAGCACCCATGACGCGACGTTTGTCAGCCCCTTCTGGCATCACGTTGCCGTAATCGATTGGCTGGATTGCACAGCCTGCCAAGCATTGCGACCACCCGATAAACGAAAACATGCACGCTTCTCGCTACGTGGTTGATCGACCGTATCGGACACGAATCAACGAGACTACGTCGCGCGCGCACTGCTCGTTTGCGGTGCACCAAACGTGTTCGCCTTCATGAGCGTTGCCTGATGAAGTGGCTGGCTCGATCCTTGCATGTACAGAAGCACACTGAACTGCGGGAGAAGACGATGTTGACCCAAAACGATGTGCTCGAATACACGGGCATGCATGGCCACATGATCCGGGTGCTGTGGATCGACCGTTCACAGGCGCTGGCATGGACGTACCGGCTGGCCAGCCCCTCGGCCCTGCCCGAGCCGACGCCCCTGCACGACCTCGAAGACCTGCTGCGCGGCGGCGGGGCGCGCCGGTTGCTGGTCGATCCGTTCGCGGCCACGCCGCCGCAAGAGCCGGTACCGGAAGGCTACCGGACCCTGCAGGCCAAAGCCTGGTCGGCCGTGCGCGCCCTGCACGCCGACCGCCAGGCCTTGTACCAGCCGCGCGACCGCGCCATCCTGATGGCCGGTTACGCAGCAGCCCATGGGGTCTCGAAGTCGAGCATCCTGCGCTACCTGCGCCGCTACTGGGAACGGGGCCAGACGCCGGACGCGCTGCTGCCCGACTACAGCAACTCGGGCGCACCGGGCCGCACGCGCGCCGTCACCGCCGGCATCAAGCGCGGCCGGCCACGCAAGGGCGAGGCCACCGGCACCAATGCCGACGAACGGATGCGCGCAATCTTCCGCGCCGCGGCGGCGCGCTACGCCGCCAGTCACGACGATTTTTCGCGCCGCGCGGCGTACCGCCAGATGCTGGGCGACTTCTTCCAGGGCCATGATGCGGGTGGTTTGCCAAGCTTCGGCCAATTCAACTACTGGCTCGAACGCGACGCCGCTGCCCCGCCAGCGGTCACCCTCACGCGCCCATATGCACCATTGCCGGGCCGCGCTGCACCACACTTTGCACAGCACGCGGCCATGCCGTAATCCACCAATCCGGTGCGCCACACGCCACCGTGGTGCGCACCGGATGATCGTCTAGCGCGGCCGGTGCATCTGGAACAGCTGTTCGGGCCCGACCGAAAAGTAATCGGCTGGCCCGCCCGCGCGCAGGATATGGCCAGCATTGGCGGTGTCGTAGACGCCGTCCTTCAGCGACGCTACGGCGATGTGCACGCCCACGACTTCACCGAGTACCAGCCAGGTCGGCACCGTCTCGCCGCTGACCTGCTGCAACTGAATGATCTGCGTGACCTTGCATTCGAACGCGACCGGGCTTTCAGCCACGCGCGGCGCCGCCACCAGGCGCGACGGCGCGGGTGTCAGCCCGGCCAGCGCGAACTCGTCGACCTCGGGGCCGACGGCGGCGCACGACGCGTTCATCGCCTCGGCCAGGGGGCGCGTCGCGAGATTCCACACGAATTCGCCCGTCTCCTGCACATTGCGCAGCGTGTCCTTGGCGCCGATGCTGGCAAACCCGACGATCGGCGGCACATAGTTGAAAGCGTTGAAGAAGCTGTACGGGGCCAGGTTGCGCACGCCGGATGCGCTCAGCGACGAGATCCAGCCGATGGGCCGTGGGCCGACGATGGCATTGAAGGGATCGTGGGGCAGCCCGTGGCCTTGACGGGGTTCGTAGAAATGGATCGACATGGCTTGGTTTTTTCGTGAATGGGTTGGAATGGTGTGCGTTCAGGGCGCGTTGATCGCGCGGGCCGCATCGGCGCTCAGGCAACTGGCCAGCAACCTGACCGGGGCCGGCAGCGCCAGCGTGCTGCGCAGCGCGAGCAGCAGCGTGCGCTCGGCCCAGTCGTCGGTCAGCGTGATCAGCTTCAGGCCCATCGAGCGCACGTGCGGTTCGGCGGCCAGGCGCGGCAGCACGCCGATACCCAGGCCCACCATCACCATGCGGCAGACGGCGTCGAAGCTGCGCACCTGAATACTGAGCTTCAATGGCTTTTCAAGGCGGCTGCATTCGGTGCGCAATCGTTCGGCCAGCGACGTCGCTTCGGACAGGCTGACGAATTCATAGTCCAGCGCATCGGCCAGCCGCACGCTGTCGTGCATGGCCAGTGGATGATCGAGCGACACGATCAGGACCAGCCGGTCCTGGCGGTAATCGAAGACATCGATGTCGCCAACGGCGGTGCGGTCGGCAAACAGGCCAATGTCGGCGCGGTTCTCGCGCACCGCCGCCACGACGTCGCCGCTGTTGCGCTCTTCCAGGCTGACGCGGATGCCCGGATGCTCGCGCCGAAAGCGCGTCAGGTCGTCCGGCAGGAACTGCGTCACTGCCGAGGTGTTGGCCCAGATGCGCACCTGACCCCGGCCGCCGGCAGCGAAGTCGGACAGGTCCCCCGACATCCGGTCGACGTCCTGCAGAATGCCCAGCGCGTGCTGGAAACACGAGCGGCCCGCTTCGGTCAGCGTGACGCCATTGGCGTGGCGGTACAGCAGCCGTGTGCCCAGATGCGCTTCGAGGTCCGATACGCGCTTGCTCGCCGCAGCGACGGCAAGATTGGCTTGCTGGGCGCCGCGCGTGATGCTGCCGGTGCGCGCAATCTCGATGAACAGGTTGAGCGTGACCAGATCAAAACGCGCGTAGTTCAACAGCACTCTCCTTGGATGACGACAGGGTGGACAGCGTGCATCTTGCCACAAGCACGTGGCAGCGTTGCGCGCGGCTTCAGAACACCCAGTCTTCCTCCTTCCTGCGCCATGCCTCATACGCCCGGATCTTGTCCGCGTGGCCGATCGTCAGCGCGATATCGTCGAGGCCATGCAGCAGGCGATGCTTGCGGGCCGGGTCCACCTCGAACCGGCTGACGCGGTCAATGCCTGGCCAGGTGACGGTCTGCGCCGACAGGTCGACCTTCACGGCAAACCCCGGCGCGGCGGCGCAGGCCGCAAACAGCGCGTCGACGTCGTGGTCAGCGAGCACGATTGGCAGCAAGCCGTTCTTGAAGCAGTTGTTATAAAAAATGTCGGCAAACGACGGCGCGATGAGCACGCGAATGCCGAAGTCGGCCAGGGCCCACGGCGCATGCTCGCGCGAACTGCCGCAGCCGAAATTGTCGCGCGCGAGCAGGATGCTGGCGCCCTGATAGCGTGCCTGGTTCAGCACGAAATCCGGATTGAGCGGGCGGCCGCTGCAGTCCTGGTCGGGTTCACCGATATCGAGATAGCGCCAGGCATCGAACAGGTTCACACCGAAGCCGACGCGACGTATCGATTTGAGAAACTGTTTGGGGACGATGGCATCGGTATCGACATTGCCGCGGTCGAGCGGCACGACCAGTCCTTCGTGTGCAGTAAATTGTTCCATCAGCACCACTCCCGGATATCGACGAAATGCCCCATGACGGCTGCGGCCGCCGCCATTTCCGGACTGACCAGATGCGTGCGGCCACCAGCGCCCTGCCGGCCTTCGAAATTGCGGTTCGACGTCGAGGCCGCGCGCTGGCCGGGCTGCAGCTGGTCGGCGTTCATGCCCAGGCACATCGAGCAGCCCGGCTCGCGCCATTCGAAGCCGGCCTGGCGGAAGACGGTGTCGAGCCCCTCGGCCTCGGCCTGCTGCTTGACCAGCCCCGAGCCCGGCACCACCATGGCCAGTTGCACGTTGTGCGCGACCTGCTTGCCGCGCACGATGGCGGCGGCGGCGCGCAGATCCTCAATGCGCGAGTTGGTGCACGAGCCGATAAAGACAACGTCGACATGAATGTCGGTCATGCGCGTACCGGGCGCCAGGCCCATGTACGACAACGCATGCACGATGCCGGCGCGCCTGGTGGGGTCAGGTTCGTGCGCGGGATCGGGCACCATGCCGTCGACGGTCGTGACCATCTCGGGCGACGTACCCCACGTTACCTGGGGCTTGATGGTGGCCACGTCGATCGTCACTAGCGCATCGAACACGGCGCCGGGGTCGCTCGCCAGCGTGCGCCAGTAGATGACGGCCCGCTCCCATTGCGCCCCACGGGGCGCTTCCGGGCGGCCATCGAGATAAGCGAGCGTCTTGTCGTCGACCGCGATCATGCCGCAGCGCGCGCCTGCCTCCACGGTCATATTGCACAGGGTCATGCGGCCCTCCATCGACAGAGCAGTGACTGCCGCGCCGGCATACTCGATCGCATAGCCCGTCGCGCCTGCGGTGCCGATCTTGCCGATCATGGCCAGCGCCATGTCCTTGGCTGTCACGCCCGGCGGCAGCGCGCCGTCGAATCGCACCAGCAGGTTCTTCGACTTCTTGCCGAGCAGGCACTGGGTCGCCAGCACATGCTCGACCTCGGACGTGCCGATGCCGAATGCCAGGCAGGCAAACGCGCCGTGGGTGCTCGTGTGGCTGTCGCCGCACACGATGGAGAGGCCCGGCAGCGTGACGCCCTGCTCCGGCCCGATCACGTGCACAATGCCTTGCCGACGGTCCGTCATGCCGATTTCGTCGATTCCGAATTCGCCGCAATTTTTCGTCAGCGTCTCGACCTGCAGGCGCGAGACGGGATCGTCGATGCCGGCCGCGCGGTCGGTGGTCGGAATATTGTGGTCGGCCACCGCCAGATTCGACGCGATGCGCCAGACCTTGCGCCGGTGCGTGCGCAAGCCTTCGAAGGCCTGCGGGCTCATGACCTCATTGAGTAAATGACGGTCGACGTACAGCAGCGTTGTGCCGTCGTCCTCGACATGCACTTCGTGCCGTGCCCATAGTTTGTCGTACAGCGTGTCGTGCCGCGTGCCATGCCGCGTGTCTGCCATGATCTGTCGTCTCCATCGCGATCGTTCGATTGCCGGCACTGCCCGCTCTGCGGCGGCGTTGCCGGTGGACCGAGTGTGGCCCGAAACAACCTGGCCGGGGAATCCCTGAATCGGCAATTCCCGCTTCGCGGATGACGAAGGCTTCGCGAAATGCGAAGACTGCACGACCGATAATACGAATGCCGGGCACGCGATAAATCAGTACATTGGCTGGTACCTTGCTGTACCCAAAGCCCGCCCCAGAGAGCGGGTCACGACACACACATTCACAGGAGACGTACGATGCTTCGCACCCTTGCCGGTGGCATGCTGCTGCTTGCCTCAGCCGCAGCGCTTGCCCAGTCGCTGCCATCCAAGCCGATCACGCTGATCGTTCCCAATCCGCCTGGCGGCGTCGTCGACACGGCCGCGCGCGTGGTCGCGCAACCGCTCGGGCAGCTGCTCAAGCACACGGTCGTCGTCGACAACCGGCCCGGTGGCAGCGGCAATATCGCCTACCAGACGGTGGCCCGCGCCGCGCCGGATGGCGCCACGCTGCTGGTGTCGTATTCGGCGTATCACACTGCCAACCCGTCCTTGATGACGAAGCTGCCGTGGGCGCCCAAGGATTTCACGCCCGTCGCGCTGCTGGTCACCGCAACCAATGTCGTGGCCGTGCATCCGTCGCTGCCGGTAGGCACGCTCGGTGAACTGGTGGCCTACCTGAAAAAGAATCCTGGCAAATTCAGCTACGCGTCGCAGGGCAATGGCTCGCTGTCGCATATCGGGACCGAACTGTTCAAGCAGCAGACCGGTACCAATATGCTGCACGTTCCCTACAAGGGTTCCGGCCAGGCGATCGCGGACGTGCTGTCGGGGCGCGTGCACGTGTTCATCACCACGCCGCCATCGGTAATGCAGCATGTCCAGTCCGGCAAACTGAAGGCGCTGGCCATCGCCGGCAAAGAGCGCCATCCGATGCTGCCGCAGGTACCGACGACGGCTGAAGCAGGCTATCCCGACTTCACGCTCGAAGCCTGGGTGGGCCTGTTTGCGCCGGCGGGCACGCCGCCTGCCCTCGTCACGCAATTGAGCAATGGCGTGAAGGGTGCGCTGGAGACGCCGGAAGCGAAAAAACAGGCCGACGCGCAGGGCGTCGAAATCCACTACCTGAATCCGCCTGCCGTCGCCAGCCTCGTGACGGGCGAGCTCGACTACTGGAACAAGGTCATCAAGAAGGCGAACATCACGCTCGATTGATGCCTCGGCCGTCAGGCCTGCTCTGCTGCCAGCCCGGCGCCACAATCCTTGCAGAACTGCGCGCGCGGATCGTGCCCCGTGCTGCCGCAGCCTCTGCAGGTACGTGGCTCGCCGCGCGGCGCATGGCGCGCCAGCTTCTGCGACGTCATCTCGGCGCTGACGATTCCCGTCGGCACCGCCAGGATGCCCCAGCCGAGCAGCATCATGAACGACGCGATCGCCTTGCCCAGCGGCGTGTGCGGCGTCATGTCGCCATAGCCGACCGTCGTGATCGTCACGGTGGCCCAGTACATCGCCATCGGGATGCTGGTAAAGCCGCTCTCGGGCCCCTCGACCACATACATCACGGTGCCGAGAATCAGGATCAGCATCAGCACGACCGACAGGAACACCATGATCTTGCGCTTGCTGGCCACCAGCGCCTCGCCCAGGCGCGTGTACTCTTCGACATAGCGCGTGAGCTTGAGGATGCGGAAGATGCGCAGCAGGCGCAGGATGCGCACGTCGAGAAACACCTGGCTGCCCGGGACCAGCAGCGAAATCCAGGTCGGCAGCACCGAGACCAGATCGATCACGCCATAGAAGCTGCGCGCATAGCGCATGGGCCGCTGGATGCAGACCAGGCGCGCGATGTACTCGAGCGTGAAAAAGATCGTGAACGTCCATTCGAGCACCGACATCTGCGCCGCATAGCGCCGCCCGATGGCCGGCACGCTGTCGAGCACCACGGTGAGAATGCTGAGCAGGATGATTGCCACCAGCGCGAGGTCGAAGCGGCGCCCGGCCGGCGTGTCGGTGCCGAAGATGACGTCGAACATGCGCGCGCGCCAGCCCCCGGGCGGGCGCCCCAGCAGGGTTGGCAGATCACGCGGCGCAGTCGGGACGTGTTCGTGGTCGCTCGCCCGGCTCATCGGGCGTGCTGCGTGACCCAGGCGCCGAAGGCGGCCATGAATTTTTCGAAGAAGGCGCGCGTGCCGTCGTCGATCAGCCTGTCGCCTTCGTACTTGGCGGCGACGCCGCCGATATAAGCCTCTGGCGCCGGCATCGTCGGCATGTTCAGGAACGGCAGCATCTGGCGCAGGTGGTGGTTGGCGCCAAATCCGCCCAGCACGCCAGGCGAGACGCTGACCACGGCGCACGGCTTGTCGGCAAAGGCGGCCTTGCCATACGGACGCGAGCCGACGTCGATCGCGTTCTTGAGCGAACCCGGCACCGAGCGGTTGTATTCGGGCGTGCAGAACAGGATGCCGTCCGCGCCTTTGATCGCGTCGCGAAACACCGTGAATGCGGGCGGTGGCGTGGCGGTTTCGTCGTCCTCGTTGTACAGCGGCAGGTCGCCCAGTTCGACGATCGTCAGTTCAAAGCCGTCCGGGGCCACGGCGATAAGACTGTTGGCAACGCGGCGGGTGAGCGATTCCTTGCGCAGGCTGCCGACGAGGACAGCGATTTTTTTGGTGGTCATGGGGATTCCTGGAGTATGCATGATGTGTATTGTCGATCGCCCATGATAACCAGTTTCACCACGACGTTGGGCCGTTACAGGCGCAGGCGCCGGTACATCTGCAGGAAGCGCTTGCGCGCTGCCTTGCTCAAGACCACGACCGGATCGCCATGCCACGCATACAGGAACGGCGCGCCACCCTGGCGGTCGCTGATGCGCACCGACAGCAAAAAACACGTGCCAAGCGGGTACTGCGCCAGATCGAGCAGGCGGCGCGAACACTGCACCCGCATGCCCGTTGAAAACGCCTGACCCGAGACAGGCGAGATGCACGGCCGGCCGCGCCAGTCCAGGCTGGATTCGACCGCCACCTCGCGGTAGGCCCATGCATCGCGCGCCATCGTTATGCCTTGGCCAGTGCCGGCGCGCGGACCACGTGCGCTTCGCGGATTGGCAGATTGATCAGCGCTGCGGCGGCGGCCAGGGCCATGTCGGCATACCACATCCAGCGATAGTCACCGGTGTGGACGACGGCCAGTCCGCCCAGCCAGGCACCGAAAAAGCCGCCGATCTGGTGCGACAGCAGCGTCATGCCGAACAGCGTGGCCAAGTAGCGCACGCCGAACAGTTTGCCCACCAGGCCCGCCGTCGGCGGCACCGTGGCCAGCCAGGTGAAGCCCAGCGCGCCGGCGAAGATGTAGAAGGTCCACGCCGTCTTGGGCGCCAGCAGATACAGGCCAACAATGACGACGCGGCTCGCGTAGATCCAGAACAGCAGCGACTTCATGCGATAACGCGAGGCGAGCATGCCGGCCGCCAGACTGCCGGCGATGTTGAACAGGCCGATCAGCGCGAGCGCCGTGGCCGACACCGTCGTCGGCAAGCCGCACATGGCGACTTCGCCCGGCAAGTGAGTGACGAGAAAGGCGATGTGAAAGCCGCAGGTGAAAAAGCCCGCATGCAGGCACAGGTAGCTGCGATCGCGCAGCGCCTGGCGCAGTTGCTGACCGAGGGCGATGGGTGGTGTTGAAGGCGTGACCGGTGCAGATGGCGTCGCTGGCCCGGTGGCAACGACAGTGGCAACGGCAGCGCGCTTGCGCCGCAGCGGCCAGGCCAGCGGAATGGTCAGCAATGCAGTGGCTGCCAGCGTCAGCATCGCCACGATCCAGCCGGCGCCGGCGATGATCGCGCCCATCAGCGGGGCGAGCGCGAACTGGCCGAACGACCCACCGGCATTGATGAAGCCGGACGCGAACGCGCGGCGTTCCGGGGGCAGGCGCTGTGCGGTGGCGCCGATCAGGATCGAGAAGCTGCCCGCCCCTGCCCCGGCCGCCGACAGGAAGCCCATCGTCAGCAGCAGCGCCCATTCGGAGCCGACGAACGGCGTGGCGGCCGTGCCGACCGCCAGCATGACGCCACCCAGCGCAATCACGCGGCCCGGACCGTACTTGTCGGCCACGGCGCCAAAGACCGGCTGCGCCACGCCCCACATCAGCTGCGCCACCGCCATCACGAAGCTGATGGTCGCCACGCCCAGGCCGGTGGCGGTGTTGAGCGGCGACAGAAACAGGCCGCTCGTCAGGCGCGTCCCCGTCGTGATCATCATGACGGCGCTGGCAACCAGGATCAGTGTCCAGGCCGCGCGCGGCGACAGGTGGGCGGAGGTGTTTGTCATTCGGCAATTATAGAGCCACCGCCCCTGCCATGGGCTACGATCCGTCGGCGGCTCAGTGGGCCGATCAGTCGGCTGGCGCGCGGATCAGCAGTGCGGTCGATTGCGCGGCCATGCCTTCTTCGCGCCCGAGGTAGCCGAGCTTCTCGTTGGTCTTGGCCTTGATGTTGACCTGCTGCGGCGAGACGCCCAGATCTTCGGCGATGCGCGTGACCATCAGCGGGATGTGCGGCGCCATCTTGGGTTGCTGCGCGATGATGGTGGCGTCGATGTTGCCGATCGTGTAACCGGATTGCAGGACGCGGTTCGCCACTTCGCGCAGCAGCGTGCGCGAGTCGGCGCCGGCGAACATCGGGTCGGTGTCCGGGAAGTGCTTGCCGATGTCGCCCAGCGCGGCCGCGCCCAGCAGCGAATCGATGATCGCGTGCAGCAGCACATCGGCATCCGAATGGCCTTGCAGGCCGAGGCGGTGCGGGATGGTCACGCCGCCGACGATGAGCTTGCGCCCTTCGACCAGCGCGTGGTTGTCATAGCCGGTGCCGATGCGAAACGGTGGAGTGGGATTGTAGGATGCGAGTGCCATGATGATAGGTTCTTGTATTGGTCAAATGTCTTGGTCAAATGGAGGCGTCGGCGGCCAGGTACATCTCGGCGATGCGGATGTCCGATGGCAGTGTGACTTTGAGGTTGCGCGGGTGCCCTTCGACCAGCCTGGGGGCCAGCCCGAGGGCTTCGACCGCGCTGGCGTCGTCGGTGATCGCTTCGGGGTCGGTCGCCGCGTCGAGCGCGCGGCACAGCAGCGCATAGGTAAACATCTGTGGCGTCTGGGCCAGCCACAGGTTGGCACGAGCGACAGTGGTGATGCCGGCGTCGCTCCTGCGCTTGACGGTATCGACCACCGGCAGGGCCAGCAGGCCGCCGGCCGGATGGTCGCCCGTCCCGGTGATCAGGCGTTCGATCAGCGCCGCATTCAGGCCGGGGCGCGCGGCGTCGTGCACCAGCACGTGGTCGGTGTCGGCCAGTGTCGCGCGGATGGTGTGCAGACCATTGCGAATCGATTCCATGCGCGTCGCGCCGCCGCAGCGCAAGACGGTGACGCGGCTCGCGCCAACATGTGCATCCGGCAGCACGGCGTCGATGAACGGGTCGTCAGGGCTGACGACCACGTAGGTGTGGGCGATTAGCGGGCTGGACAGAAAGGCGTCGACCGTGTGGCGCAGCATGGGCTTGGCGCCGATCGTCAGGTACTGCTTGGGGCTGCCGGCCGCCATGCGGGCGCCGACGCCGGCGGCCGGAATCAGTGCGACGTGGCGACGGCTTGCGTGGGGTTGTTCGTTCATTGTCATCAACAGCTTCTTGTCATCCATTGCGGCGCGCGGATCTCAGCAACGACTGTACCTCACCTGCACAAACCTTGCCCAGGCGGGCGTACTCCTGCGGCGTATCGATCGCGGCCTGCAGCACTTCGACCCTGGCCATCTCGCTCTTGATATAAGGCATCCAGCTGCGGTCGATCTCGCGCTGCAGCAGCGCCTGCGCCTGGCCGATGGGCGCGTACAAGGGCTTGCCGGCAAAGCGTGCCGCCAGCCGCGCGCGCACGGTGGCTTCGGCCTTTGGCATGAAGCTCTGGTAGGTGGTCAGGTGACGCAGTTCGTGAGCCAGCACTTCGCGGTAGGCGCACGATGTGGGTGGAAATTCGCGGCCGACATACACCACGATGGGCGCGTAATCGAGACTGACGTCGATGCGCGGCGCCACGCATTCGTAGCCGGTGGCCGGGTCGGCCAGCATGCGCCCGCCAACATTGATGCGCACGCGCGCTTCGGTGTGCGTCAGGCCCAGCACCCACGAGCCGCGGCGCACGCTGGGCATCAGGCGCGTAAGGTCGTGGTACGAGCGGGTGTTGTCGATCCGGTAGCCCTGCTCGCGCGTCGACAGCACCGAGATGCTCTCGCCGATCGTGTCTTCGCAGCGCGCCTGCAGCGGCGTGCGGATTTGTGCCGACGCCACCGGGATCATCAAGAACAGCAGTGCTGCCAACAAACAGTGCTGCATCGTGATCAGGCGGGCGTCCAGTCGCCGGCCAGGATTTTCTCGAGCCAGAACGTGCCGATGATCGTCTTGACATCGGTGATCTCGCCACTGCGTACGAGTGCCAGGAGTTCAGGCAGCGTGACGCTGAACAGTTCGAGAAATTCGCCGGCATCGAGCTGTTGCTCGCCCTGCGTCAGGTCTTCGGCCAGGAAGATCTCGAGGTGCTCGTCCGAGTAGGCGATGGCATTGTGGATGGTGCAGATGAAGCGCCACTTGGCGGCCGAGTAGCCGGTTTCTTCGGCCAGTTCGCGCTTGGCGCAGTCGAGGTGGTCTTCGCCCGGATCGATCTTACCGGCCGGGAACTCAATGAAGACCTTGCCATTCGGGTAGCGGAACTGGCGTTCCAGCAGGATGCGGCCATCGGGGAGCAGCGGCAGGATAACGACGGCGCCAGGGTGGCGGATGAATTCGCGGTGGCTTTCCTTGCCATCCGGCAGGCGGATGCGGTCGCGTTCGACCTTCAGGAAGGGTCCATCGTAGACGACGCCGCCGTCGAGGCGGGTTTCTTTCAGTTCCGACACTATGTGCTCCTTATCGTTGAGGCTGCGATACGAAGCATCATAAGCGAACCGCTCGATCTCTACCGGCGTGGCTTGTGCAAATACCGCAGCACGAAGCCGGGAAACGCCAGCACCAGGAACAGGCACCCGGTCACGGCGTGAAATTCCCAGGTCTGTACGGCCACCGACCCGATGCGCGATTCAAGCAGGCGGGCAATGAAGCCCACCACGAAGTACA
Source organism: Massilia sp. MP_M2 (assembly GCF_039123635.1). Classification (NCBI taxonomy): domain Bacteria; kingdom Pseudomonadati; phylum Pseudomonadota; class Betaproteobacteria; order Burkholderiales; family Oxalobacteraceae; genus Massilia; species Massilia sp. MP_M2. The sequence continues at coordinate 430,186 of NZ_JBCHJF010000002.1, read as the reverse complement.
GCGCGACCAGCTCCACCAGGCGCACGGGGAACGGTTTGATGCGCCGCTCCCCGGCCGGCTTGCGGCCGGGGAGCGCCACGAGCCCGAACAGGCGCTCGTTGATGAACGGCAGGTTGGCGGCGGCCAGCGCGAGCAGCACCACCAGCCAGGCGGCCAGGTTCAGATCCACGCCTTATTTGGCCAGCGTGGCTTGCATGGCGCTGTAGCAGACGGCCAGCAGGCTGCCTGGAATCACGCCCATCACCACGATTGCCACGCCGTTGAGCGACATGATGATGCGCATGTCCAGCGGGGTCGAGATGGCCGAGGTGTCTGCTGCTTCGTCGAACCAGATGGTCTTGACGATGCGCAGGTAGTAAAACGCACCGATCAGCGAGAACATCACCGCCACGACGGCCAGCCACACCATGCCGGCATTGGCAACGGCCTGCAGCACCGCGTACTTGGCGATGAAGCCCACCATCGGCGGCACGCCGGCCAGCGAGAACATCAGGACGGTCATGACAATGGCGAACCATGGGCTGCGCTTGCCGAGACCCTTGAAGTCGCTGATCAGCTCTGCTTCGTGGCCGGCGCGCGCCAGCATCATGATCAGGCCGAAGGTGCCGACCGTCGTGAGCACATAGATGATCGTGTAGTACATACCGGCGCTGTAGGCGGCAGCAGCATCGGTCAGGCTGCTACCCGTATTGCCCACCACGAGGGCCAGCACGACAAAGCCCATCTGGGCAATGGTCGAGTAGGCCAGCATGCGCTTGATATTGGTCTGCGCGATTGCCGTGATGTTACCGAAGGCGAGCGACAGGACTGCCACGACCATCAGCATCTGCTGCCAGTCCACGGCCATCGATGGCAGCGCTTCGACCAGCAGGCGGATCACGATGGCGAACGTCGCCAGCTTCGGCGCGCCACCCAGCAGCAGCGTGACGGCGGTTGGCGCGCCCTGCACGACGTCGGGTACCCACATGTGGAATGGCACCACGCCGAGCTTGAACGCCAGGCCAGCCACCAGGAACACCAGGCCGAAGACCAGGATCATCGGATCGGCCTGCCCGGCACTCGTGACCTCGCGGATCGTGGTGATATCGAGCGAACCGGTTGCGCCGTAAATCATCGACATGCCATACAGCAGGAAACCCGAGGCCAGTGCGCCGAGGACGAAGTACTTCATCGCCGCTTCGGTCGAGATCGCGTGATCGCGGCGCAGCGCCACCAGGGCGTACAGCGACAGCGACATCAGTTCGAGGCCAAGGTAGATCGACAGCATGCTGTTACCAGAGATCATGATCATCTGGCCGAGCATCGAGAACAGCGCAAGCACATAGAACTCGCCGCCCAGGTTGCCCGACATCATGTCGCGCTCACCGACATACTGGCGCGAATAGACCAGGGTCATGGCCGTGGCCAGGTACGTAAACAACTTGAGCAGGTTCGACATCGGGTCGGACACATACATCCCACTGAAGGTGAAGACGGTCGTGCCGGCATTGAAATCGACGAACGAGAACACGGCGCAACCGGCGATTGCCAGCAGCGACAGCGCGTACGTCAGGTTGCGCTTGCCGGCCTTCAGGTACATATCGATCAGCAGGATCGCCGATGTCGCGATCAGGAGGAAGATCTCGGCATACACCGGCACCAGATTGGTGTCGGCTGCCGCTAACAGGGTTGGGGTCATCTCATTCATGGCGTTTTATTGAGGCACTTTGCTGACTGCGACATGTTGCAGGAGATCGGTGACCGACACCTGCAAGGTCTCGGCGATCGGTGCCGGGTACAGGCCCATGGCCAGGGTGGCGATGGCCAGCACCGACAGGATGGCGAACTCGCGGCCATTCAGGTCGACCAGCTCGGCGACATGCTTGTTGGCGACCGGGCCGAAGATGACACGCTTGACCATCCACAGCGAATAGGCAGCGCCCAGGATCAGCGCGGTACCCGAAGCCAGGCCCGTCCAGAAGTTGAACTCGACCGCGCCCAGGATGACCATGAATTCGCCGATGAAGCCCGACGTCGCCGGCAGGCCGGCATTGGCCATCGAGAACAGCACGGCGAAGGCGGCGAACTTCGGCATCGTGTTGACGACACCGCCGTACGCAGCGATTTCACGCGAGTGGACACGGTCGTACAGCACGCCAATACACAGGAACATCGCGCCCGACACGAAACCGTGCGAGATCGCCTGCATCAGGCCGCCCTGCACGCCCAGGTCGTTGAACATGAAGAAGCCCAGTGTGACGAAGCCCATGTGGGCAATCGACGAGTACGCCACCAGTTTCTTCATGTCTTTCTGGACCAGTGCGACCAGACCGATGTAGATCACGGCGATCAGCGACAGCACGATGACGACCGGCGCCAGGTACTGACTCGCGTCAGGGGTGATCGGCAGCGAAAATCGGAGAAAACCATATGCGCCGAGCTTGAGCATGATCGCAGCCAGCACGACCGAGCCGCCGGTTGGCGCTTCGACGTGGGCATCCGGCAGCCACGTGTGCACTGGCCACATCGGGACCTTGACGGCAAACGCCATGAAGAACGCGCAGAAGATCAGGATCTGCTCTTTCATCGTGAGTGGCAGCAGGTGCCAGTCGAGGATGTTGAACGAACCCGACGCGTTGTACAGATAGATGATCGCGACCAGCGTCAGCAGCGAACCGAAGAACGTGTACAGGAAGAACTTGAACGCTGCATACACGCGGTTCGGGCCACCAAACACGCCGATGATGATGAACATCGGGATCAGCGTCGCTTCGAAGAAGAAGTAGAACAGCAGACCGTCCAGCGCGCAGAACACGCCGATCATCAGGCCCGACAGGATCAGGAACGAACCCATGTACTGGGCGACGCGTTCCTGGATCACTTCCCAGGCCGCCAGCACCACGATGATCGTGATGAAGGCAGTGAGCGGCACGAACCACAGCGACAGGCCATCGACGCCCAGGCGGTAGAAGATGTTGAAGCGATCAATCCAGGCCGCTTCTTCAAAGAACTGCATGCCGTGGGCAGCGTTGTCGAAGTTCGTGATCAGGGGAATCGTCGGCAACAGGCTGACGATGGCGCCCACGAGCGAGAGCATGCGTACCATGCCGGCGTTCTTGTCGCGGCCAACGGCCAGGACCAGCACGCCGAACAGGATCGGGAGCCAGATGGCCAGGCTCAGGTACGGTGGAAATGTTGAAATTGTAGACTGCATCATTTTTCGTTATCTCTGCCTGTGATTAACCGCGCCAGAACGGGAAGAAGTACAGCATGGCCGCCAGCACGCCAACGATCATCACGAACGCATAGTGGTAGATGTAACCGGTCTGTGCTTTACGGGTGATGGTCGAGAACCAGCCGACTGCCTTGGCGCTGCCGTTGACGACCAGGCCGTCGATCAGGCCGCGGTCGCCCACTTTCCACAGGCCGCCGCCCAGCAGCAGCGAGCCGCCGGCGAAGACTTTTTGGTTGAACGCATCCATGTAGTACTTGTTGTCCAGCAGGGTGTGCAGTGGCTTGAACTTGGCGTAGAACCAGGCCGGCACGCGTGGGTTGATCATGTAGCAGTAGTAGGCGGCAACGACGCCGGCCAGTGCCAGCCAGAACGGTGCGGTCTGCAGGCCGTGCAGGGCCATCGCGGCAGCGCCGTGGAACATCTCGCCCAGTTCGGCCATGGCCGGGTGGTTCGGGTTCACGGTGATGACGCCATCGAAGAACGTGCCATGCAGCATCGGCTGAATCGTGAAGAAACCGATCAGCATCGACGGGATTGCCAGCAGGACCAGCGGCACCGTCACGACCCATGGGGACTCGTGCGGCTTCTGGCCCGGGGCCAGGCCGTGGTGGCCATGGTCGTCGTGCGCGTCTTCTTCATGGTGCGAACCGGAATCGTGCAGTGCGTGCGGATCGGAATGATCGTCAGCCGCCTTGTGATGCGCATGATCGTCATGATGGTCGTGCGCATGGGCTTTGCCGAAACGCTCTTCGCCGTGGAATACCAGGAAGTACATGCGGAACGAGTAGAACGCCGTGACGAACACGCCGGCCAGCACGGCGAAGTTCGCAAAGCCGGTGCCTGGCAGATTACTCGCGTGTACTGCCTCGATGATCGAATCCTTCGAGTAGAAGCCCGAGAAGAACGGGGTACCGATCAGGGCCAGCGAACCGATCAGGGAAGTGATCCAGGTGATCGGCATGTACTTGCGCAGGCCGCCCATATTGCGCATGTCCTGGTCGTGGTGCATGCCCATGATGACCGAGCCGGCGCCAAGGAACAGCAGCGCCTTGAAGAACGCGTGCGTCATCAGGTGGAATGCGGCGACCGAGTAGGCCGACACGCCCAGTGCGACGGTCATGTAGCCCAGCTGCGACAGCGTCGAGTAAGCGACCACGCGCTTGATGTCGTTCTGGATAATGCCCAGGAAACCCATGAACAGCGCGGTGATCGAACCGATGACGATGATGAACGACAGCGCGCCGTCGGACAGCTCGAACAGCGGCGACATGCGCGACACCATGAAGATGCCGGCGGTAACCATCGTTGCGGCGTGGATCAGTGCCGAGATCGGGGTCGGACCTTCCATCGAGTCAGGCAGCCAGACGTGCAGCGGAAACTGCGCCGACTTGCCCATCGCGCCGATGAACAGGCAGATACAGGCGGCGGTCAGCAGCGGCCAGTCGGTGCCCGGCACGGTCATCAGGGCCAGCTGGTCGGCCTTGGCGAACACTTCGGCATAATTCATCGTGCCAGCGGCACTCAGAATGAGTCCAATCCCGAGGATGAAACCGAAGTCGCCGACGCGGTTGACCAGGAATGCCTTCATGTTGGCGAAAATCGCGGTCGGACGGGTATACCAGAAGCCGATCAGGAGATACGAAACCAGGCCCACTGCTTCCCAGCCGAAGAACAGCTGCAGGAAGTTGTTTGACATGACCAGCATCAGCATGGCAAACGTGAACAGCGAGATGTACGAGAAGAAGCGGTTATAGCCGTCATCCTCGGCCATGTAGCCAATCGTGTAGATGTGCACCATCAGCGACACCGACGTGACGACGCACATCATCATCGCGGTCAGGGTGTCGATCTGGAAGCCGACGGCCATCTTGAGCGTGCCGACGGTCATCCAGGTGTACAGATCCTGATTGAGCGTGAAGCCGTCGAGCGTGGCCATCAGGGTCATGACCGAAATGACCAACGCGATCGCCACGCCGAGGATGGTCGCGGTATGCGACACCTTGCGGCCGACGACATTGCCCAGGAACTTGGTACCCAGCAGACCGGCAATCGCCGAGCCTGCGAGCGGCGCCAGTGGCACCGCCAGTAAGAGTGAGGTTGAAATTTGCCCCGCCATGTTGAACCTTATTCGTTATAAGTTATCGAGCGAGACCGATCAGCCTTTGAGGCTGTCGAGGTCTTCCACGTTGATCGTGTCCAGATTGCGGAACAGGACCACCAGGATCGCCAGGCCAATTGCTGCTTCGGCGGCCGCGACGGTCAAAATGAAGAACACGAAGATCTGGCCCGCCGCGTCGCCCAGGTAGTGGGAAAACGCGATGAAGTTCAGGTTCACCGCCAGCAGCATCAATTCGATGGCCATCAGCAAGATGATGATGTTTTTCCGGTTCAGGAAGATACCGACCACGGCGGTGGCGAACAGGATCGCGCCGAGAATCAGGTAGTGTGCGAGGGAGACGGTCATTTGCTTTCCTTCGGTTCGGCAGCAGGCGCGGCGGCAGCGGCAGCAGCTGCGGCCTTGGCCACGTTCGCGGCATCGATGGCCGGCTGGTTCACGGTCGCGACCTTGATGATCTTCAGGCGGTCGTTGCGCTTGACACGCACGGCGTCGGCCGGATCGATGGCCTTGCTGTCCTTGCGGCGGCGCAGCGTCAGGGCAACGGCGGCAACAATCGCCACCAGCAGCACCACGGCGGCAATCTCGAAGCCGTAGATGTAGCGCGTGTAGATCTGCAGGCCCAGTTCCTTGGTGCCGCCGATGTTCAGGGCAGCCGCTTCCGGCGTTTGCTGGAAGTTGCTGTAGCCGTGCCACAGCACCGCGCCCATCTCGAGCACGATCAGGGCGCCGACGCCCAGCGCCATTGGCAGGAAGCCCCAGAAGCCTTCACGCATGCGGTCGATATTAATATCGAGCATCATGACGACGAACAGGAACAGCACCATGACGGCGCCGACATAGACCAGTACCAGCACGATGGCGAGGAATTCGGCCTTGAGCAGCAGCCAGATACCGGCCGCGTTGAAGAAGGTCAGCACCAGGAACAACGCGGCGTGAACCGGGTTCTTGGCGGTGATGACGCGCAGGCTGGCCAGCACCATCACGGCCGCGAACACGTAGAACAAAATATCAGTAAATGTCATGACTAACCCAGGAGCCTCTTGTAATTAACACTTAGCGGAACTTGGCGTCCGCCTCGCGGGCAGCGGCAATCTCGGTTTCGTAGCGGTCACCCACGGCCAGCAGCATCTCTTTGGTGTAATAGAGGTCGCCGCGTTTTTCGCCGTGGTATTCCAGCACGTGTGTTTCGACGATCGAGTCGACCGGGCACGATTCTTCGCAGAAGCCGCAGAAGATGCACTTGGTCAGATCGATGTCGTAGCGCGAGGTGCGGCGGGTGCCGTCTTCGCGCTGGGTAGACTCGATCGTGATCGCCATGGCCGGGCAGACTGCTTCGCACAGTTTGCAGGCGATGCAGCGCTCTTCCCCGTTGGGGTAGCGACGCAACGCATGCAGACCGCGGAAGCGGTTCGACATCGGGGTCTTTTCTTCCGGATACTGCACCGTGATCGAGCGCGACAGAGCGTAGCGGCCGGTCAGGGCCAGGCCCTTGATCAACTCGGTCAGCATCAGGCTGCCGAGGATTTCTTTCATACGTGACATGTGCGTCCCCTTACTTCCAAATATTCCACGACGTCTGCATCCAGGCGGCGATGAACACCAGCCAGATCAGCGTGATCGGAATGAACACTTTCCAGCCCAGACGCATGATCTGGTCGTAGCGGTAACGTGGGAACGTACCGCGCACCCAGATGAAGAACGTGACCAGGCAGAACGTTTTCAGGAACAGCCAGAAGAAGCCGATGAAGCCGCCCAGGGTGCCGCCGACTTCGAGGAAGCTGAATGGTGCCGACCAGCCTCCAAGGAAGAACAGCGAAGCCAGGCAGGCGATCAGGATCATGTTGCCGTATTCGGCCAGCATGAACATCGCGTACGACATGCCCGAGTACTCGACCATGTGACCGGCAACGATCTCGGATTCACCTTCGATCACGTCGAACGGGTGACGGCCGCACTCGGCCAGGCCCGACACCAGATAGATGATGAACAGCGGGAACAGCGGCAGCCAGTTCCACGACAGGAAGTTCACGCCCCAGCCGGCGAACATGCCCATCTGCTGAGCGGCGACGATGTCCGACAGGTTCAGGCTGCCCGTGACCATCAGTACGACCACCAGCACGAAACCCATCGGGATTTCGTACGAGATCATCTGGGCCGATGCGCGCATGGCGCCCATGAACGAGTACTTCGAGTTCGAGGCCCAGCCGGCGATGATGATACCGTACACCTCGACCGAGGTGATGGCCATCAGCAGCAGCACGCCGGCGTTGACATTGGCCAGCGCAAACTGCGGGCCGAACGGAATGACCGACCAGGCAGCCAGTGCCGGCATGATCGTCATGACCGGACCGATCACGAACAGGCTCTTGCTCGCCTTGGCCGGGATCACGATCTCTTTGATCAGGAGCTTTAAGCCGTCGGCCATCGGCTGCAGCAGGCCGCCGGGACCGACGCGGTTCGGGCCCACGCGGATCTGGATCCAGCCGATGAACTTGCGTTCCCACAGCGTGGCGTAGGCAATCGCGATCATCAACGGTGCCAGCACCGCGATGATCTTGATCAGGGTCCAGACAATCGGCCAGACCGGGCCGAGCAGGTCTGCACCGCCGGCGTTGAATGAATCAATGTAACCGGGCGCGGCCATTACTTGCTCTCCCCTGCTTTTGCAACTTGGATGGCACCGAACATGGCGCCCAGGCTTGCCACGGCCGGATGGCCGGCGGCGACACGCACCGCGTTCGATGGCAGCGTGGCGTCGACGTCGGCCACCAGCACGGCCGAACCGGCACCTTGCGTGACGGTGACGCTGTCGCCGGCTTTGACACCAATCGATTCAGCCACCGCTTTGGACAGCGTCACCAGCGGCGCGTTCGCGTCGGCGGTGCGCTGCAGTGGCTCGGCGCGGCGCGCCAGCGCATCGGTGAAGTACACCGGCACGTCGGTCACGCGCTCGAGCTGGCCGGCTGGCGCGTAAGCGCCGACAGTCGGTGCCAGCGTGGCGTTGTTGTTCAGTTTGCCCGACAGATCGGTCACACCCTTGCCGAACAGCTCGTCGCGGATCGATTCCGACGTGTCGTAGTCGAAGCCTTGCAGGCCCAAGAGGTTACCCAGCACGCGCAGCACTTTCCAGGCTGGACGGGTGTCGCCCAGCGGACGCACGGTGCCGTTGAAGCTTTGTGCGCGGCCTTCGCAATTGACGAACGTGCCCGAGGTTTCCGAGAACGGCGCGATTGGCAGCAGCACGTCGGCGTAATCCAGGCCGTGCTTGAAGGCCGACATGACGACGACCATCTCGGCAGCAGCCAGCGCAGCCGTGGCTTGCTGCGGGTTCGCGGCATCCAGTTGCGGTTCGGCGTTCAGCAGCACATAGGCTTTTTTCGGCGTGGCGAACGGTGCTTCGTTCTTGCCCGACGTGGCGCCCACCAGGTGGCCGCCGATCGTGTTGGCCGACTCGACCAGGTAACCGAACGAGCAACCGGTCTGCTCGGCGATCCACTGCGCAGCGGCGTGGATTTTCGATGCTTGCGGATGTTGTGCAGCAGCGTTGCCCAGCAGGATCGCGCCTGGCAGTTCAACGTCACCGACGACGACCAGCGAGGCGGCAATCGCTTTTGCGATGTCCGACGCTTCGATCTGCTCGAAACCGGCTGGTGCCGCGATGCCCTTGTCGGCAGCGATGGCAACGACGATTTCCGACAGCGCGACGAGCCAGTCGCTCGGTGCTGCGATCAGCTTGTGCGCGACCTTCATCAGGAGTTCGTCGTCCGCGCCGGCAACCAGCGACAGGCGCAGACCCGACTTGGTGGCGGCGCGCAGACGCGTCGTGACCAGCGGGTGATCCTTGCGCAGGAACGAACCGATGACCAGCGCGCGCTTGAGCGTGCTCAGCTGGGCGATCGGCATGCCGAGCCACGGCGTGACCTGGCCGTCGAGCGAAAAGTCGCTCTGGCGCAGGCGGAACTCGATGTTGTCGGAGCCCATGCCACGCACGGCCTTGTTCAGCAGGTGCAGTTCTTCGACGGTCGAGTGCGCAGTCGCGACGGCAGCGATCGCATCGGCGCCATGTTCGTGACGGATATTGCGCAGGCCGTGGGCGACGTATTCGAGCGCGGTTTGCCACTCGGCTTCCTGCCACATGCCGCCCTGCTTGATCATTGGCTTGGTCAGGCGATCGGTGTTGTTCAGTGCTTCGTACGAGAAACGCTCTTTGTCCGACAGCCAGCACTCGTTGACCGCTTCGTTCTCGAGCGGCAGCACGCGCATGACCTTGCCGCCCTTGACCTGGACGATCAGGTTCGCGCCCAGCGAATCGTGCGGCGAGACCGACTTGCGGCGCTGCAGTTCCCATGGACGTGCGGAATAACGGAATGGCTTGCTGGTGAGCGCGCCGACCGGGCACAGGTCGATCATATTGCCCGACACTTCCGAGTCGACGGTCTTGCCGACAAACGTCGTGATTTCGGAATGCTCGCCGCGGCCCAGCATGCCGAATTCCATGACGCCGGCAACTTCCTGGCCGAAACGCACGCAACGGGTGCACTGGATGCAACGCGACATCTCTTCCATCGAGATCAGCGGGCCCGCTTCTTTCGGGGCCACCACGCGCTTTTCTTCTTCGTAGCGCGAACCGCTCTTGCCATAGCCCACGGCCAGATCCTGCAACTGGCATTCGCCGCCCTGATCGCAGATCGGGCAGTCGAGCGGGTGGTTAATGAGCAAAAATTCCATCACCGACTTCTGGGCCTGCACGGCCTTGTCGCTGTGGCTGCGCACGATCATGCCAGGCGAGACCGGGGTCGCGCACGCTGGCAGAGGCTTCGGCGCCTTTTCCACTTCGACGAGACACATGCGGCAGTTCGCAGCAATCGACAATTTCTTGTGATAGCAGAAGTGCGGAATGTACGTTCCGAGCTTGTTTGCGGCGTCCATCACCATCGAACCCGGTGGGACTTCAACTTTCTTGCCGTCTAATTCAATTTCAACCATGGGATCGTTACCTGACCTGGTTTAAAGGTATGAGGGCACGAGGCAGTGCTTGTGCTCAATGTGATATTCAAATTCTTCGCGGAAGTGCTTGATCATGGCCTGGACCGGCATCGCGGCCGCATCGCCGAGCGCGCAAATCGTGCGACCCTTGATGTTGTCAGCGATGTTGTTCAGAAGATCCATGTCGTCCGGTCGGCCCTGGCCATGCTCGATGCGGTGGACCATGCGGTACATCCAGCCCGTGCCTTCGCGGCATGGGGTGCATTGGCCGCACGATTCTTCGTAATAGAAGTACGACAGGCGCAGCAGCGACTTGACCATGCAGCGCGTCTCGTCCATCACGATGACGGCGCCCGAACCCAGCATCGAGCCGGCCTTGGCGATCGAATCGTAGTCGAGATCGGTTTGCATCATCTGCTCGCCCGGCACCACTGGCGCCGACGAACCGCCTGGAATCACGGCCTTGATCTTCCTGCCACCGCGCATGCCACCTGCCAGTTCCATCAGGGTCGCAAACGGCGTACCCAGCGGGACCTCATAGTTGCCTGGCCGCTCGACGTCGCCCGAGATCGAGAAGATCTTGGTGCCGCCATTGTTCGGCTTGCCCAGCGCCATGTAGTTCTCGGCGCCCATGTTCAGGATGAACGGGACCGCAGCAAAGGTCTCGGTGTTGTTGATCGTCGTCGGCTTGCCGTACAGGCCGAACGAGGCCGGGAAAGGTGGCTTGAAGCGCGGCTGGCCCTTCTTGCCTTCGAGCGACTCGAGCAGCGCGGTTTCTTCGCCGCAGATGTAGGCGCCATAACCGTGGTGCGCGTGCAGCTGGAACGAGAACGTGCTGCCCAGGATGTTGTCACCCAAAAAGCCGGCGGCGCGCGCTTCTTCGAGTGCTTCTTCAAAGCGCAGGTAGTCTTCGAAGATCTCGCCGTGGATATAGTTGTAGCCCACGGTGATGCCCATCGCGTAGGCGCCGATGGCCATGCCTTCGATCAGCGAATGCGGGTTGTAGCGAATGATGTCGCGGTCCTTGAACGTGCCCGGCTCGCCTTCGTCGGTATTGCAGACGAGGTATTTCTGGCCCGGGAACTGGCGCGGCATGAAGCTCCACTTCAGGCCGGTTGGGAAACCGGCGCCGCCACGGCCGCGCAGGCCCGACGCCTTCATGTCGGCGATGATCTGCTCGGGCGTGATCTTTTCTTCGATGATGCGGCGCAGCGCCGAGTAACCACCACGGTTGACGTAGTCGTTCAGGTGCCAGTTACTGCCGTTCAGATCCTTCAGGATCAGCGGCTTGATGTGACGATCGTGCAGGCTGGTCATTTGTTCAGCTCCTCAAGCAAGGCGTCGATCTTGGCGTCGCTCATGAACGAACACATGCGGTGATTGTTCACCAGCATGACGGGTGCGTCGCCGCAGGCGCCCATGCACTCGCCTTCCATCAGCGTAAACTTGCCGTCCGCCGTGGTGTCACGGAAGTCGATGTTCAGGGCATCCTTGATGCGCTGGGCCGCGCGTTCACCGCCCGACAATGCGCATGGCAGGTTGGTGCACACGGTGATCTTGTGCTGGCCAACCGGCTTGACGTTGAACATATTGTAGAAAGTCGCCACCTCTTGCACGGCAATGGCCGGCATCTGGATGTAATCGGCAAGTTCCTGCATCGTCTCTGGCGACAGCCAACCCAGTTCGACCTGGGCGTGGGCCAGCGAGGCCATCACGGCCGACTGGCGTTGATCGGCTGGGTACTTGGCCAGCTCCCGATCGATTTTTTGATAGCACTGCGGGGATAACATATTCTTCTCTGCCTTTCGGACTAGCGATCAATACTGCCGAACACGATGTCTTGCGTACCGATGATGGCGACGGCATCAGCGATCATGTGTCCGCGTGCCATTTCGTCGAGGCTCTGCAGGTGGACATAGTCCGGCGTGCGGATTTTCAGGCGGTATGGCTTGTTGGCGCCGTCGGAGACGATATAGATGCCGAACTCGCCCTTCGGATGCTCGACCGCGGCATACGCCTCGCCCTCTGGGACGTGGAAGCCTTCGGTAAACAGCTTGAAGTGGTGAATCAGCGATTCCATATTGGACTTCATGTCCATCCGGTTCGGCGGCGCAATCTTGTTATTGTCGATCATGACCGGGCCCGGATTGGCGCGCAGCCAGGTGATGCATTGCTTGATGATGCGGTTCGACTGGCGCATCTCTTCCACGCGCACCAGGTAGCGGTCGTACGAGTCACCGTTGGTGCCAACCGGAATGTCGAACTCGACCTTGTCGTACGCTGCGTACGGCTGGGTCTTGCGCAGATCCCAGGCGATGCCCGAGCCGCGCAGCATGGCGCCCGTGAAGCCCATCGCTTTCGCGTCTTCCGGCGTCACCACGCCGATGCCGACCGTACGCTGCTTCCAGATACGGTTATCGGTCAGCAGGGTTTCGTACTCGTCGACGTAACCATCGAAGCGCTTCGTGAACGCGTCGAGGAAGTCGAGTACCGAGCCCTGGCGGTGTTCGTTCAGTGCGTCGATCGCCTTGGCGCTGCGGATGGGCGAAGCCTTGTGCTGTGGCATCGTGTCCGGCAGGTCGCGGTACACGCCGCCCGGGCGGTAGTAGGCCGCGTGCATGCGCGCGCCCGACACGGCTTCGTAGACATCGAACAAGTCTTCGCGGTCGCGGAAGCAGTACAGGAACGGGCCCATGGCGCCGATGTCCAGCGCGTGCGCGCCCAGCCACATCAGGTGATTCAGGATGCGGGTGACTTCGTCGAACATCGTGCGGATGTACTGGGCGCGGATCGGTGCCTGGATGCCGAGCAGCTTTTCGATCGCCAGCACGTAGCCGTGTTCGTTGCACATCATCGACACGTAGTCGAGACGGTCCATGTACGGCACCGATTGCAGGTAGGTGCGCGTCTCGGCCAGCTTCTCGGTGCCGCGGTGCAGCAGGCCGATGTGCGGGTCGGCGCGCTGGATCACCTCGCCGTCGAGTTCGAGCACGAGGCGCAGCACGCCGTGCGCTGCCGGGTGCTGCGGACCAAAGTTCAGGGTGTAGTTCTTAAGCTCAGCCATTATTTCGTCCCGTAAGTCTCTTCGCGAATCACGCGGGGAATGTTCTCGCGCGGTTCGATCGTGACGGGTTGATAGATCACGCGTTTCTGCTCGGGGTCGTAGCGCATTTCGACGTAGCCCGAAACCGGGAAGTCCTTGCGGAACGGATGGCCGATGAAACCGTAGTCGGTCAGGATGCGGCGCAGGTCGCCGTGGCCATCGAACAGGATACCGAACAGGTCGAACGCTTCGCGCTCGAACCAGTTGGCGGCGCGCCAGATCGGCGTGATCGATTCAACCAGCGGCATGTCGTCGTCCGGGCAGAACACCCGCACGCGCACGCGCCAGTTGTGGGTCAGCGACAGCAGGTGCACGACGACCGCAAAGCGCGGCCCTTCGTAGGTGCCTTCGCCATATTCCGAATAGTCGACGCCGCACAGGTCGATCATCTGCTCGAAGGCCAGCGCAGGCGTGTCGCGCAGCGTCGTCATCGAGCCGATATAGTCGGCAGCCTTGACCACCACCGTGACTTCACCCAGCGCGCTGGAAATAGCGGCGCCCTCACCCAATGCAGTCTGCAGGGCGAGTTGAAGGGTTTCGAGTTTTGTCGTCATGGAGTACGCCGTCCGTTTTTAGCGCGCGATGGTATTGGTGCGCTTGATCTTGTTCTGGAGCTGCATGATGCCGTACAGCAGAGCTTCGGCGGTCGGTGGACAGCCTGGCACGTAGACATCGACCGGGACGATGCGATCGCAGCCACGGACGACCGAATACGAATAATGGTAGTAGCCGCCACCGTTGGCGCAGGAGCCCATCGAGATGACCCAGCGCGGCTCGGCCATCTGGTCATAGACCTTGCGCAGCGCCGGCGCCATCTTGTTGCACAGCGTGCCGGCAACGATCATGACGTCGGACTGGCGTGGCGACGGTCGAAACACGATGCCGAAGCGGTCCATGTCGTAGCGGGCCGCGCCCACGTGCATCATCTCGACCGCGCAGCAGGCCAGACCGAACGTCATCGGGAACATCGACCCGGTACGTGCCCAGTTGACCAGCTTGTCGGCTGTGGTGGTGATGAAACCTTCGTTTAGTACGCCTTCAATAGCCATGGCTTATTCCCAATCAAGGGCACCTTTCTTCCAGATGTACCAGAAGCCCACGACGAATTCGGCGATGAACACCATCATCGTGATGAAACCGGTGAACCCCAGTTCGCGCATCGAGACGCCCCATGGGAAGAAGAATGCCGTTTCAAGATCAAACAAAATAAACAGGATCGCGACCAGGTAGTACCGGACGTCGAACTTCATGCGCGCGTCTTCGAAGGCTTCGAAGCCGCATTCATACGGAGACAGTTTGGCATCGTCGGGCTTGTGCGGCCCGAGCAGGCGACCAAGCACCTGCGGGGCGACACCGACACCGATGCCAACCAGGATAAAGAGAAGAACGGGGAGATAACTTTCGAGGTTCACGATGAAGCCTTCTGAACGATCGGTTAATGGAACGCTGCAGAGATGCAGCACCGAATCGTGCGAACCTGGCCTCGAGCCTGCCGCCAGGATCGTACGACAGATCCTCGTAAAAAAGCCAGCTCAGGCATGAGGTAAAGACTCGTGCGCCCTTGCTGGCTTTCTTTCTAAATTTTGGTGCCGACGGCGAGACTCGAACTCGCACAGCTTGCGCCACTACCCCCTCAAGATAGCGTGTCTACCAATTTCACCACGTCGGCTGGAGAACAGTATTTTACCCTGCTTTAGCACTATCTTTCAATGCTCAAATTGCGCAATCACAAAGATATTTGCCATATATTTGAATCATATCGCCGAACAATCTATTGGACGCTCTTTTACTGACATGAGCATGACAAAGTTCGTTGCGGCACAACGGTTCATATTGCAAGGCTGCCCATGCAGGTTGCCTAACCCTGTCACGCGCCGCGGTATTCTACGCCTAAAAACAACAATGCGCCCGATAAAAGGCGCATTGTTTTTAAACCACAACGGCGCGCACGGCGCCGGGACAGCGTGACCTGGTTTTACGCTTGCTGCGGCGCTTACCTGGTCACTTACCTGGTTGCTTACTTGGTCGCTGGCGCAGGCACTGCCGGCGCTGGTGCCGGGACGGCCGGGACCGCACTGCCAGCTGGCAGGGTTGGCACATCGGCTGGCGCCGTCTGCACCGGGGCCGTGACCGGGATACCGGCTGCAGGCGCCTGGGCGCGGCCCATCACGCCGGCATTGTCGCCGCCGCTGCGATCGTTGCCGATGTAGGCCAGCGTCAGCGTGGTGCCGAAGAAGACTGCGGCGGCCACTGCCGTTGCCTTGGACAGGAAATTCGACGAACCGGATGCGCCGAACAGGCTGCCGGAGGCGCCGGAGCCGAAGGCCGCACCCATATCAGCGCCCTTGCCGTGCTGCATCAGGACCAGGCCAATAATGGACAGGGCCGAGATAACCTGCACGACGATAATAAGATTAGACCAGATCATTGCAATTCCATTCCAAGGTTTAACAGCGTTTCAAATTTTTTGTAATTCCAAAATCTTCGCAAAACTATATGCGGAAGATTATGTCCTTATGCAGCGCGCAGAATGGCAAGGAAATCGTCGGCCTTCAGTGCTGCCCCGCCGATCAGGCCGCCATCGATGTCCGGTTGCGCCAGCAGCTCGCGTGCATTCTCCGGCTTCATGCTGCCGCCGTAAAGGATTTGTACGGTTTCGGCAGCGTCGATGTTGCACTTGCGCACTAACGCGCGCATGTCGGCGTGGACCTGCTGCGCCATCTCCGGCGTGGCGGTCTTGCCAGTGCCGATCGCCCATACCGGCTCGTAGGCCAGGACCAGGCGTGGGACATCTTCAAAGCCCACCAGTTCCAGCACGGCATGCAGCTGGCCGCCGACAACATCGTTGGTCTCGCCCGCTTCGCGCTGTTCCAGCGTTTCGCCGATGCAGACGATCGGGGTCAGGCCGGCGTCCAGTGCCGCCTTCGCCTTGCGCGCGACCAGCTCGTTCGATTCGCCGTGGTAGCCACGGCGCTCGGAGTGGCCGACGATCACATAACGGCAGCCGAAATCCTGCAGCATCGAGATGCACACTTCGCCGGTAAAGGCACCAGACGGCTCGGTTGCGACATCCTGCGCACCCCAGGCCACGCTGCTACCGGCCAACAACTGCTCGCACTGGAACAGATACGGTGCGGGGACGCACACCGCGCACGCTGCCTGCGCACCAGCGCCGGCGTCCAGACCAGCGAGAATGCCTTGCAGCAGCTCGGCATTGAATGCCCGGCTGCCGTTCATCTTCCAGTTACCTACTACGAGTGTGGGACGCATACTACCCCATGTCAAATAACCCGCTATTCTAGCGGTCGATATTGTGGCGGTCAAACAATGGCTGACAGCGTCAACCAGCCTGAAACCGCCCGTGGATGCGCCGCGCGGGCCCCATGGACCCACGCCGGCGCGCCTGTTGTTTTTGTGGTCAGTCGGCCAGCACCTGCAGCACGATCTTGCCAACGTGCGTGCTCGATTCCATCATCGTGTGCGCCGCCGCAGCGTCAGCCAGCGGGAACACATGATGGATCACCGGCTTGATCTTTTTTTGCGCAAACAGCGGCCAGACCTGCTCACGCAGCTGGCGTGCAATGGCCGCCTTGAACGCGACCGAACGGGGACGCAGCGTCGAACCGGTGATGGTCAGGCGACGGCGCAGCACCTGGTTCATGTCGAGGTTAGCCTGCGCGCCACCCAGCAGCGCGATGACGACCAGGCGGCCATCGTCGGCCAGGCAGTCGATCTCACGCGCGACGTAGTCGCCCGCAACCATGTCCAGAATCACGTCGACACCACGGCCGTCCGTGAGTTCCTTGACCACCGCGACGAAATCTTCATCGCGGTAATTGATGCCCCGCTCGGCGCCGAGTGCTTCGACGGCGCGGCATTTGTCGTCGCTGCCTGCCGTGATGAACACGCGGTGGCCCAGCGCGCTGGCGATCTGGGTGGCGGTCACGCCGATACCCGAGCTGCCGCCCTGCACCAGCAGGCTTTCGCCCTCGGCCAGACCGGCGCGGTCGAACACATTGCTCCAGACGGTGAAAAACGTTTCCGGCAAGGTTGCCGCTTCCAGCGGGCTCAGCCCTTCTGGCACGGGCAGGCATTGCTCGAGCGGCGCCGCGCAGTATTCGGCGTAACCGCCACCCTGCACCAGCGCGCAGACCAGGTCACCCTTGGCAAAACCGCTGTCCCCCAGCTCGCCATCGACGATTTCGCCGGCCACTTCGAGGCCCGGCAGATCAGAGGCGCCCGGCGGCACCGGGTATTTACCCAGGCGCTGGAACACGTCGGGGCGGTTGATACCGGCAGCATGGACCTTGATCAGGACTTCGCCGCTTTTCAGGGCTGGTATCGGCCGGTCGCACAGTTGCAATACGTCGGGCTGACCCGGCTTGGTGATTTCGATAGCGCGCATGGATGGCTCCTGCATTAGCAAAACCGCAATTGTACGGGAGTCGGCGTTGGCTTGCCGACCACCCGTAGAGCGTGCGCGCCGCGCATGCCCCGCCTACGAATAGGTCGTGACCGTCACGCCCTGCTCGACCGCATCGAGCGCCTGACGCGCCATCGTGCGAATGCCGTCATAACTGCGCGCGGCAGCAATAAACCGGCCCGTGTGGCAGAACACGGCGTCCGGCACGCCCGTCACGGCAGCCAGGTCCGCTTCGCGCAGGCCGGCCCAGGTTTCGGGCAAGTCGGCGCGCGCATCGAAGCTTTCGGTATCGACCGACACCGTGTGCAGGATGTAGCGGTTCTCGGTCAGGCTATGGCTGATGACGAACAGGATCTTCGGCATTTCCTTGCGTACGATGCTGCTCCACGGCAGCGCGGCGTTCTTCAGGAACAGCAGCTTGCCGCCTTCGAGCACCTCGGCCTGGCGCACCTGCGTAACGGCCAGCATGGCGCCCACGCGGTAGCGCACGGCATTGCCCATGATGTCGGTGAGAAACTCCACGGCGCGCATGAACTGGCCCATGCGATACTCGTCGACCGCTTCGCCATAGCCCAGGCGCTGCTCGTCGAGCCAGCCCGGATTGAAGCCCGAGACCACGGCCGACAAGCCATAGCTGCCCGGTGCGTTCTTGGCCACGCCGACGTCCGACAAATCGAGGTATTGGACGATATCGACGTCGATGGCATACGCGATCTGCTGGGCGGTATCGTCGGATAAGGTCTCGCCCGTGTGACGCAGCGCCAGCGCGGCGACGCACCGCGCACCGTGGTCGCGCCAGACCAGGCCGGCGCTGGCATACGGCACGCCGGACGGCCGGGTGGCGTTAAATTCCTTCTGGTGGTGGTCGAACCGGCCCGTGGCCGGGTCCCAGACCCCGCCGACATCGATCGCGAAGTCGGCGGCATCGATCCGGGCCTGCTCGCGCGTACGGATAACGTCGGCGTCGGGGAACAACACCTTCAGGACGGCGACCGCCCACGCATCGTCTGCGTGGAATTTGCCGCCGTGAGTGGCAATCAACATACAAGCTCCAAATTGCCGCTACGCCGCGATTGTTTCGGGCGCGCGAGTGAGTCAAAGCCGAAGCCTACCATGCGAGGACGCATTTCAGCCGATCTCAGCGCGCCCGGCCGGCTTGGCTGCGGTCTGCGGCGCGGCGTTGGCCGGTTGCAGCGCGCTCACCCAGTGCCTGCGCCAGCTTCTTGTGGCGGTGCGAGAAGAACAGCGTGACCAGATAGCGCACGACCGGCGTGGCCAGACGTGGCGTGAAAGCCAGATGACCGGGCGATGATCAACACCCTCCTCGAACGTGGGGCGGACAGGCGCGCCTGACGAACATTCTTGACTGACTCGGTAGCCACATCACGTACTACGGCATTCTCGATGGCGCCATAGACCCAATTGCCGACGTTGCCGGAGTGCCTGGGATGGAACCAACCACTGCACAGAGGTAGCGCCAGCGCAGGTACAACTCAGTGCGCGCCAGATGCGAAAGCGCTCGCATTGCGCACCTGTTCGAGCAGGGCTTTTACGATCACCATGCGGTCGAATGGACTGTCAGGCAATACGATGTCGGGATGTACCAGCGCGGGCTCCCGACTTCCTGAGGGACGGTCGAGCACGAAAAACGGGATGGTCAATTCCAGCCCGGTGTTCGGTAATGTGATGTTGCGTACGCCGCCGGTTTGACGTGCGCGCGCATATCCGCCGGCACCTACCAGCTGTGCAAAGCCGAAGTCTTGTACGACATTCGAAAACAGCACCGCAGATGAGTAAGTAATGCGGCCAACCAGCACGTATGTTTTTCCGGAAAAGTGCAGCGGATTGCTCAAGTCAGGTTCAACCCAGGTGTCGCCGAACCCGTGCACGATGTCGCCAACTTTTTCGGCCCCTCTCGCTCGCCCTTCGATGACTTTTTTGACATAGCTCGAGCCATTCCGGAAGGACTTGTCGGCAATGTAAGGTAAAAGCCCCGCTTTCCACATATCGTCGTTGCCGCCAGTATTTTCGCGAACATCGATCATGAGTGTCGTTACCTTCGCATCGCGGATTCTGGTAAACGCGTCCTTGGTGAATGCATTGAAGGCCTGTTGGTCGGGCCACTGAAACTGATTGATCGTCAGCAGCGCTGCTTTCCCGGGGAGCAGTTCGAACTGAAAGGTTTTTTTGAAACCGGAAGCCCCTTCGATGTCCAGCGAAGTTGGAATCTTGCTGGTGCCTGCCATGCGTATGTGTTTTGGCCCATCAGGGTTGGTAACGACCAGGTCAAATTGCCGCGGCGCCCCAAACACTCGCCAGTAATAGAACCACATGCGGCGTGACAGAAGATTGGCCCGCAGTCCCGGCGTTTCGCCGCCCATGAGCGAGAGGAGTTCCTGCGCGACGCGGGCGGCAGGCACACCGTTGATTTGCTCGATGCGCGTGCCTGTCAGCGGGCTCGTGCTGCCGTCGAGCTCGGCCCGGATGATCATGTCGCCGTCGATGCCAACCTGGACCTCATACGGGAACAGCACACCGCCCGCTTCGAGGTGTGTCCTGGTGAGCGCTGTCCATTTGCGCGGAGCAACCAGCATGTGCGCGTCCGCGAACAGCGGGTTCAGCTTGGCAAGCACCACCCATGCCTGGTCGCGGGTCATTGGTTTCTGCAACTGCGCAGCGACTTGCTCATAGGCCTTTCGGAGCGTTTCCCGGCTGGCAAACAGGCCCGGATCAGGGTGAATCCTGTCGATTTCGTCTCGCATGAAGCGCAGGTCCGCCTGCAGGTCCTGCGCAGAAAATTCAGGCTCGTTATCGGCGGACGGTCCGGTGATCAGCCCACTGCCCGTTAGTCCGGCCGCAGTCGACGCATTACCCCCTTCAGGCCGCGAAAGCGCACCGGCTTGCAGAACAACAGCGTTGGTGCCCGGCGTTTGCAGGCGATTTTTTTCCAGGCTTGTGCTGTCAGCGGCAGCCAACATTGGAAGGCCGAGGGGCAGCAACATCAGAAGAACCAGGGAATGACGACAATATCTGTTCATTGCGAGTCCAGTTTATTACCTTCTGGTTTGCGGCGGCCAAACAAGCCAGCGCCGCCGGATGCATCAAGCATCACCGCCCGTCTTCGATGTCAGCGGAAGCGGCGTGCCCGGCTTCCAGGTGCGCGACAGCGCCTGCGCTTCTTCGATCTGCTCCTGCGTCATGCGTTTGGCGATAGCGGCGCGCTGGTCGACGGCATTGCGGTTGCCGCCGGCCGCGGCCAGGTTGTAGAGCATGTAGGCCAGCACGACATCCTGCGGCACGCCGGCCACGTGGTAGCGGTACATCAGTCCGAGAGCATTCTGTGCCTCGGCATGCCCCTGCTCGGCTGCCTTGCGGAACCAGGTCACGGCGTGCTTCTGGTCTTGCGGCACCGAATTGCCCGTATAAAACATTGCACCGACCACGTACTGGGCATCGGCCTTGCCCTGAAGCGCGGCCTTCTGGTGCCAGGCGAAGGCCTGCTTGTAGTCGCGCGCGACGCCGCGACCCATGTAATACATGAGTCCCAGCAGATGCTGCGCTTCGGCATGCCCGGCCTTGGCCAGCGGCGTGACTTCCCTTAAAGCAAGCGCATAGTTGCGGGCGTTGTAGGCACTGGCGCCTTCGGGGAAACCGGCCTGGGCGCTGCCGTGCAGGCCGAACTGCAGGCACAGCGCCAGGAAGATTGCAAAGAATGGTGTCGTCATGGTTCGCACACAGAATCCAGGTCCTTGCCAATGGCGCCGGGATGCCCCCGGCCGGCGTGGTGGTCGCGCGCCCGTCATTTCCAGTTGACCTTGCCCAGCCCGTCGAGCGCCACCTTGCGATTGACCGGCTTGCCCAGTACCGTCACCGACCCCATCCCCGACAGCGACACGTTGATACTCTGGCGCACGTTGACGGTGGCATTGCCCAGCCCTGACAGATCGAGCGCAACCGAGTCGACGCTGCAGCCCTGCGCATCGAGCCCGCCCAGCCCGCCCAGCTCGGCCTTCAGGCGCTTGCTGCGGCCGGTCAGGGTCACGAAGCCGGCGCCGCCCAGGTTCAGGTCGATGCCCTCGCTGTCGACCCCATGGATCTTGAGGTTGCCCACGCCGCCCAGGTTGGCGGTGATGAAACGGTAATTCGATGATGATACCGACATTGACCCGGCGCCATCGAGATTGATGTCCAGTGACTGGCCGGCAAAGCCGCTGACCGTGGTAGCGCCGATACTTTCGGACGAGACCGCGCGCAGGTTCGGCAGCACGAGTTCGGCCTGGATGCCCGACGAGCGGCCGAAGTTGAAGCCCGCGCGGCGGCCTTCGGTTTCGATATTGAGCGTGTCGCCGCGCTGCGTGGTGATCGTGCGCGCCAGCAGGCGCGCGTCGCCCGTCAGCACCAGCGTGGCCGTCGCGCCCTGGCGGATCACCAGGTCCCCGACCCCTTCGAGCGTCACGCGCACGACGTGCGCATCGACGGGCCGCGACTCGCTGGCCGTGTCCGGCGCGGCGCGCACGAGGCCGGCCGTAGCGCCCAACAATGCGGCAACGGCGCCCAGCTTCAAAAGGTGATTCATCGAGATTCTCCAGTATATTGCGGCCCGGGCCAATGCCGGGACTTGTCATGATGAAACTATAGCCCGAAACGCAAGTGCTCCCGCCCGGTGTGCGATGAACTGCAAAAAACGGCCTCCGAACTGCGCAGCGGTGGCAGTTTGCGGCACAACGATGGGGGGCCGATGCAGCACGCATGACCCGGCGCCATCCTGCGCTGGCACAACAAAAACATTCTTTTACAGCATGCCATTGCGCTAAGATGTTTCGCCGGTGGCGCACCCCGCCCCGGTCACACTCATTTCATTGCGATCCATTTCGAGGTCCCCATGCGCATGCGCCACTACCCCGCCCTGCTGGCCGGGTTCACCCTGTCGATGTCGGCATTTGCCGCACCGGCCGACGGGTGGACCTTGCCGGTCACCATGAAAAAACTCGACAACGGCCTGACCGTGATCGTGTCGGAAGACCGCACCTCGCCGACCGTCGGCGTCTCGGTCGTCTACCACGTCGGCATGCGCCTCGAGCCGAAGAACCGCACGGGCTTTGCGCACCTGTTCGAACACCTGATGTTCCAGGGCACGCCGAACGCGCCAAAAGGCGTCTTCGATACGACGATCACGGGCGGCGGCGGCTGGAACAATGGTTCGACCCGCCCCGACTTCACCAACTACATCGAGACCGTGCCCAGCTCGGCGCTCGAGCCGATCCTGTGGCTGGAAGCTGACCGCATGAAGACGCTCGACTTCAGCGCGGCCACGCTGAAGAACCAGCAGGACGTCGTCAAGGAAGAAATCCGCGTCAACGTGAAGAACCAGCCGTATGGCGGCTTCATGTGGATCGACATCAGCCAGCACGCATTCCAGAAATGGGAAAACAACCACGACGGCTACGGCAGCTTCGAAGACCTGGAAAACGCCAGCCTGGACGACGTGCGCGCGTTCCACCGCGATTACTACGGTCCGAACAACGCGGTGCTGGCCATCGCCGGCGACATCACGCCGCAGCAGGGCTTCGCGCTGGCCCAGAAATACTTCGGCGCCATTCCTGCGCGGACGGTGCCCAAAGGCACGGATTTCAGCGAGCCACTCAACACAGCCGAAAAGCGTCTGCAACAAAGCGACGCACTGGCCCAGGTGCCGGCGATCGCGGCGGCCTGGAAAGTGCCCGAGCGCGGCAGCCGCGACCAGGCGCCCGTCGCCGTGCTGGCCGAGTTGCTGGGCGGTGGCGATGCGTCGCTGTTCTACCAGGGCCTGGTCAAGGGCCGCGAGATCGCGCTGAATGTCGACATCCTGTTTGGCCTGACCAGCCCCTGGGAATACAACGGCCCGACCCTGATGACCGTGCATGCGCTGTACAAGCCCGACAGCAGCGCGGACGCCGTCCTCAAGGCCATGGATGAAGAGATCGCCAAGGTCGCAAAAGACGGCGTCGACGATGCCACGCTGGGGCGCGTCAAGACCCGCATGCTGGCCGACTGGAACAACAAGCTGGAAAGCTTCGTCAACCGCGCCGACACGATGGCCAAGCTGCAGGTGCTGTGGGGCGACGCCAATGTCGTCAACAGGATTCCGGGCTGGATCGATGGCGTGACCTCGAGCGACATCCAGCGCGTCGTCAAGACCTATCTCGTGCCGACCAACCGCACCGTCATCGACCGCAAGCCGGCCGCCATGATCGACGCCGCCAAGACCGCTGCGGCCCTCACCACCACTGCGCCTGCCGGCGTCACCAAATAAGGAGCGCATCATGAACAAACTGATGCTCGCGCTTGCCGTCTCGCTGGCGTTCGCGCCGACGTTGCATGCACAAACCAAGGCCCCGAACGGCATGCCTGCGTATGGCCAGGAAAAATCGATTCCCGCACCGAAGATCGGCAAGCAGACGCTGGCCAACGGCTTGAGCGTCTGGGTCGTGCCGCGCCAGGGCTTGCCACGCGTGGACTTCGTGCTGGCGCTGCGCGGCGCCGGCTTTGCTGCCGATGCCCCGACCCAGGGCGGCTTTGCCGCGATGCTCGCCGGGATGCTCAACGAAGGCACGGCCAAGCGCGATTCGCGCGCGATCGCCGAAGCCGCGCAAGGCATGGGCGGCGAAGTGGCCGCCAGCCCGGCCGCCGACGGCATCATCCTGTCGGCCAACGCCGTTGCCTCGCAGGCGGGCGGCATGCTGGACCTGATGGCCGAGATCGCGCGCCAGCCGTCGTTCCCCGAGAACGAAGTGACGCTGGCCAAAGCCAATGCGCTGCAGGCGCTGCGCGTGGCCGAAACGCAGCCGGGTTTTCGTGCCGAGCGCGCGATCAAGAAAGCGGTTTACCTCGATCACCCGTACAGCCGCACCGATCCCACTGCAGAGTCGATCAATGCCGTGAACGCCGCGCTGCTGCGCACCGAACACGCGAAACGCTTCCGGCCGGACCGCGCATTGCTGGTCATCACCGGCCGCATCACCGAAGCACAAGCGATGACGCTGGCGCAAGCCGCATTTGGCGACTGGAAGGCCAGCGGCGCTGCATTGCCGGACACGCCCGCCGTCGCCACGACCGTGAAGCCGGCGCGCATCCTGCTCAAGCGTGACGGCAGCGTGCAGTCGACGCTGCGCGTGGGCAGCCCGGGCATCGCCGCCAGCGCCGCCGACCAGATCCCGCTGCGCCTGGCCAGCACCATCATCGGTGGCGGCTTCTCGAGCCGGATCAATACCAATCTGCGCGAAGAAAAGGGCTACACCTACGGCGCCTCGGCGGGCGCGCGCATGAGCCGTGCGGGCGGCATGATGGTCGGCGGCGCCGACGTGCGCAATGAAGTGACGGGCGCATCGCTGGCCGAATACTTCAAGGAGTACAAGCGCCTGGGCAGCGAGCTGGTCACGACGGCCGAGATGGACATGAACAAGCGCTATGTCGCGGGCGGCTACCTGCTCAATAACCAGTTGCAGCGGTCGGTGGCCAATACGCTGGCCGCCAACTGGCTGGTGGGCTTGCCGCCCGAATTCCTGGGCGACTATGTGCCGCTGATCCGGAAGGTCACGCCACAGCAGGTGCGCAAGGTGGCGCAGCAATATTTTGCGCCCGAGAAGCAATCGATCGTGGTCGTCGGCGATCCATCGAAGCTTGATGCGCAACTGGCGCCGTATGGCGAATTCACGCTGACGGACAAGTAATTCGACCACTGCAGTATCGATGCATGCCCCGTGTAGTTTGCGGGGCATTTTTTCGTTTCAAACTTTATTTATCAACAAGTATGCAGAGGGAATATGCGTGCATATTTAGCATGATAAAACGCGATAAGCCAGCACCATAATTCGCCGAACCAATTAATTCAACAAGATTACAACAAGAAAGTATTTACTTGCTTTGAATATCATTGCAGCAATAATATCAATTCGCTCGCATTGCATTATTTGCATCGTGAAATTCGATGTGCAACGCATCGCTGGCACCACGAGGAAGCTCCCGGAAGACGCATCACCGCTCACCACAACGACACACGCCCACCAGTCGCGAAAGGACTACGCATGAGAACGAAGCCTTCGAGCTCGCCGTACCACGGCAAGCAAAGCCAGCCCCACACCGCCCCCCTGAAAAAAGGTTCGCTCGCGCTCTGCGTCGCGCTGGCCCTGGTCGTTGGCACCCCATCCGTGCTGGCGGCGCAAGTTGGCCCGGTCCAGGTGCAGAACCAGCGCGCGGCTGCTTTCTGGCAAGACGTCACGGTGCCGGCGGCATCAACGACGGCGCGCACTTCCAGCGCCAAAACACCAGCCCTGCAACTGCGCCGGGTACGCGCCGCAAGCCTTGACCTGGCCGGTATCCGGGGCGTTGCCCGCGAAGCGCCGATGGCGCGCAGCGGCGACCTGTCGGCGAGCAGCCTGACCATCTCGCTGCCGCATCCGGACGGTGGCTACCAGCGTTTCACGCTCGAAGAATCCCCGGTCATGGAGCCGGGCCTGGCCGCCAAGCATCCCGACATCAAGACCTATCGCGGCAAGGGCGTCGACGATCCGCGCGCCACGCTGCGCATGGACATTACCCAGCTTGGCCTGCACGCGTCGGTGCGCTCGCCGGACGGCGGCTGGTATGTCGATCCGTACTACCGCAATGACACCAGCGTCTACGCCAGCTACACGCGCGCTGACCTGATCAACCCGCGTGGTCCGCTGATCGAAGGCGCCATCGAGCCGCAGCTGAGCCTGTCGCGCTCGTTCTACCAGGAAGGTGACAGCGTGGTCGTGACCGGCGCGGGCTTTGCCCCGGGCGCAAGCGTCAGCCTGAACATCGCGGCCGATGGCGATGGCGTGGCGCTGCAGACCGTCACGGCCACTGCCGACAAGAACGGCGCGATCACCGTGACGCTGCCGGCCGCCGCAGCGCGCCAGGGCGCATTCGACATCACCGCCACCGACGGGCGCAACAGCACCAGCGCGCCCTACCGCGTGGTCGACCCAGGCATGGCAGCCAATGCCGTCGTCGGCAGCGCGCTGCGCACCTACCGGCTGGCGCTGGTGACCGACCCGAGCTACGCCACGTACTTCGGCGCCGCCAACGTCACAGCTGCCAAAGTCACGCTGATCAACCGCGTGACCCAGGTCTATGAAGACGAAACCTCGATCAGCCTGGTGCTGATCGACGCCACCGATGCACTCAACCTGAATACCGCCGCGCAGATGACCGGCGCCAATGGCCCGTGCGGCGGCACGGCCTGCTACACGCCGGCCCAGGCAGCCGGCTGCACGAGCGGCACCCTGAGCCGCAACCGGATCGTCACCGGCCTGCTGGCGGGGGCGAGCAACTTCGACGTCGGCCACATCGCCTTCGGCCTGAACGGCGGCGGCATCGCCAGCCTGGGTGTCGTGGGCGGCAACGGCAAAGCGCAGGGTTGCACCGGCATCCCGACCCCGACCGGCGACTTCTTCGCCGTCGACTACGTCGCGCACGAACTCGGTCACCAGTTCTCGGGCAACCACACGTTCAATGGCACGGTGGGCAGTTGCAGTGGCGGAAACCGTAGCGCCACCACCTCGGTCGAACCAGGCAGTGGCTCGTCGATCATGGCTTACGCCGGCATCTGCGGCAACGACAACCTGCAGCCGCACAGCGATCCGTACTGGTCGCAGCGCAGCTTCGACGAAATCGTGGCCTATACGTCGGGCGCCGATAGCGCCATCAGCGAAGTGCAGGTGGGCGCCCTGACCGGCTTCATCGCCAATGGCCAGCAGTTCCAGCTGAGCTTTAACGGCAATCTGTCGGCAGCGATCGTGCGCGGCGCTAACTTCACCACCGTTGGCGTCAAGGCAGCCATCGAAAGCATCGCCGGCTGGCCAAGCGGCGGCACCGTCGCGGTCAGCGCGCTGACCGATACGGGCTTCACCGTTACCTTCGGCGGCACGCTCGCCGGCATCAACGTGCCTTCACTGGTGCTGACCGGCGTCACCGGTGGTGGATCCGGCTTCATCGGTGAAGTCGCCCGCGGCGGCCTGACCAATCGCGGTGGCAGCGTGGCGGGCACGACCAATTCGGCGCCGAGCGTCACCGCAACCCCGAGCTTCACGATCCCGGTGCGCACGCCATTTGCGCTCACCGGCAGCGCCGTCGATGGCGACGAGGACACCGTGACGTATATGTGGGAGCAGAACGACCGGGGCGGCAGCACCGGTACCTCGCTGATCAATAACGTCAAGCTCAACGGCCCGCTATTCCGCCAGTTCAGCACGCGCGCCGTCGTGACCGAGGCCGGTACGCTCGAGTACGGCTCGCCAGGCCAGAATCAGGTGACCACCGATCCGACCCGCGTGTTCCCGGACATGGCGCAGATCCTGGCCAACAACACCAATGCCGTCACCGGCGCCTGCCCGACCGCGAGCGCCACGCCAACGGCAACCGAGATCGACTGTTTCTCGGAGTTCCTGCCAACCGCGGCCTACGTGGGCTTCTCGGCCAACGCCGCACCGGCGTCGCTCAACTTCAAGCTGACGGCGCGTGACGGCCGTGGCGGCGTCAACAGCGCCACCACGACGCTGGTGCTGGCGCCAGCCGCCGGTCCGTTCCTGGTCACGTCGCCCAACACGGCGGCCACGATCAACGCCGGCCTGCAGACCGTGACCTGGAGCGTGGCCAACACCAACGTGGCGCCAGTGAGCACCGCGAACGTGAAGATCACGCTGTCGACCGACGGCGGCGTAACCTGGCCACACCTGCTGGCAGCAAGTGTGCCAAACACGGGTAGCGCGAGCGTCACGTTCCCGGCACTGGCGACGACGCAGGGCCGCATCAAGATCGAGGCCGTGGGCAACGTGTTCTTCGACGTCTCGGATGCCAACTTCACGCTGGCGAACGTGCCTGTCGTGGGTGACGTGACCGGCGACGGCGTGGTCGATTGCGCCGACGTGGCGGTGGTGCGTGCATCGCTGAACAAGCGCACCGGTCAGGCTGGTTTTGACGTGCGCGCCGACGTCAACAGCGATGGCATCGTCAATATCCGCGACCTGAACGTCGTCACGCAGCGCGTGCCAGCCGGCACGGTCTGCAACTGATTCAAGCGGCGGGCCGGAGCAGCGTAACCGGTCCGCCAGAACCATTGATTACCTACTCAACTTTAGGATCACACCATGAGCAACTGGAAGCACTTCATCGCCGCCGTCCTGCTGGGCGCCAGCACCCAGGCCTGGGCCGCGCCCATCCTGTCGTTCTCCACCGGCCCGGCCGCGCAGGTCGGCTCGACCGTCACCTATAACATCGCGATCGACGATATCGCCGACCTGTATTCGTACCAGTTTTCGATCAACTACGATGCGCGCTACCTGCGCGCACTGAACGTGACCGAAGGCGCTTTCCTGGGCACGGCGGGCAATACGATCAGCGGCGTGCTCGGCATGGAAACGGGCTTCATCGACTTCGTCTACGGCAGCCTGCTGGGCCCGATCCCGGGCGCCTCGGGCAGCGGCCTGCTGGCCAGCATCACCTTTGAAGCGATCGGTGCGGGCACGTCCGCGCTGTCGTTCGCTGACGTGATCTTCCTCGATTCGGTTGGCGATGACATTGCCGGCTTGACTGCGCTGTCGGGTCAAGGCGTCGTACTCGCGGACCCGGGTGGACCGGTTGACGTGCCGGAACCGGCCAGCGTCCTGCTGTTCGGCGCCGGCCTCGCGGGCGCCGCCGCACTGCGTCGCCGCAGCGCGGGCGCCCGCGCATAATTAGCATCATTAGCATCATTAGCAACGAGCAACGGGCACAAGCAAACAGGCCTGCGCCGCGGTCACGCGGTGCAGGCCTGTTTTCATTGACAGTACTGTCGTTACGCCAGTGCTTCCTTGGCCGCCTCTTCAGGCGTGAGCGAATCGTAGAACTGGTCGGTGAACCATTCGATTTCTTCCTCGATATGGTCTTGCGCCTGCCGTACGGTAGCGCCGCCCGCGACTAAAAACCCCTCGACCTCGATACACCAGTTAACGAACGCCAGCGTTTCTTCGTCGAGTTCTTCTTCCTTCTTGGCCATGGCAAATCCCCGTATCACGTTACCGCCGGTCGGCGCGACCGGCGTTGGCGTGATTTTACCGTAGGCGGTCAGCGCTTGGTGGCCACTTCCGGCATCAGGCGATTCATGACGCTGTAGTTAATTGCCGTCCACCACTCCGACCCTTCGCCGGTAAGCGCCGCTTCGGATTGCGCCATCGCCTCATGGTCGTTGCTGACCAGGTAATCCTCGACATCGTTCAGTGACGCGAACGACAGGATCGAGACCGCATCGATCTTGCTGCCTTCCGGGTCCTTCTGGGTCGAGCCGATATTGAGCAGCACCGCGTAGCGCCGCACCAGTTCGGTCGTCGCACCCTGCGCCATGACCAGCGGCGCATGCTCGTCCAGCAGGCGCCGCTGGAACTCTTCGCGTGACAGGTCCAAGTTGCGCATGTGGATCTTGACCAGGCTGATCGGATCGCGGTGGCGCGCGCTCGGGATCAGGATGTATTCGCGCGTGATCTCACGCGTGACCATGCGAAACGCCACCTGCTCGTCGGCGATGATCCGCTCGGCAAATTTTTCCTGGCTCAACACGCGCTCGATATCGTCCTGCTCGGCATACGTGATGTAGGCCAGGCCGTCCCAGCGCGGGCGCCCGTACGGCGGCACGCACTTCTCGGGCTCGGCCGGCAGCTTGCCGTCGTTGCCGATCATGGCGCGGTACGGTGGCGGAAAGAACGACGACGGGCCCGACGCAATACGGTGCACCTGGTCGTAGCGCAGCACACGTTCGGACGAACTGCCCGGCTCATCCCATGCGAATTTCGGGCCATGCACCTTGCGCCAGTATTCGTCCCAGTGCTCGAACGCCAGGTTTTGATTGCCTTCCAGCGCCAGCGCGCTTGGACGCCAGTTCGGCAGGTGCACCTCGTTGCCGTGCTTGCTTTTGGCCGAGCCCGCGTCTTGCGGACGCTCGCTGCGCGGCGTGCTGTCGACGCGGCTGACAAAGGTTGCCGTGACGATCAGTGGATGCGAAATCGGATCGCGGGTTTGGCCCATCGGTGGGCGCTGCAGGTTGTCGCTACGGTCGAAATCAATCGTCATGACATTCCTTTTTCGTGATCGTGCGTTAAAAGACAATGGTAGAAAATCAGTCGGCGTTAAACAGCGGCAGCACATGCTCCGCCAGTTCGGCCAGCGCATCCTGCGCCGGCCGGCGCAGCGGTTTCATATTGAGCGCCACGTGGCTCACGCCTTGTTCCTGCTGATGGTAAAACAGCTCGATCAGCGCATGGCGGCCGCTACGAATGCCATTGCGCACGAAGCGCAGGGGTTCGTTCGGGTCTTCCGTCAGATCGAACATCGTGCCGTAGCCGTACGGGCGCACCCACTGCCCCGGCTCATGGCTGGCACGCCATGCCTCGATCAGTTGCGGCAGGCGGGCGAAGTCGCTCAGGTGCCAGATCCATCCATCGCTGTGACGGGCGATCCACGCCATGTCCTGGCGCGCGCGGCCGACCACGATCATCGGCAGGCGCGACGCCGCCGGCTTGGGCACCAAGTCGATGCTGCCATCCAGGTTGCCGTAGTGGGCCGTGCGCATGCGCGGAAAGTCCTGTTCGGTGACGCCCTTGATCAGGCCGAACGCTTCACGAAAACGCTCGCCGCGGTTATCGAAGTCCAGGCCAAACGCCGGGTACTCGACGGGCCGGTCGCCCGTCGACAAGCCCAGCACCAGGCGCCCACCCAGCAACTGGTCGACGGACACGGCCTGCTTGGCCACGATCAATGGCTCGCGCAGCGTCGCCACGATGCCGGCGGTGCCCAGCGCGATCCGGCTCGTGTGCGCTGCCAGAAAGCCCATGTACACCATCGGATCGAGCACCTGGCCGGTGTCGCCGAAGTTCGGATCGTAAAACGGCACGTCGCGCAGCCACAGGGTCGAGAAACCGGCCTCGTCGGCCATGCGCGCCAGCGCCTGGTGATTGGCCAGCGTCGGAAACGGCGCATCCGGATAGCCTTCGAGCGGCATGATGAAGCCGAAGGTGAGCTTGCCCGGCTTGAAGATCCGCTGGTAGCCGGCGTGACTTGCCAGTTCGGCCGGTAACGGGCCAATCGGTGCGAGTGTCATGGTCATGACGCCTTGGCTGCCGGGCTCATTGCCGGGCTCATTGCCGGGACTACTGCCGGGCTCATACGTGCCACCAGGCCAGCGGCCAGCGCAGCCAGCACGGCAATACCGGCGGCCACGTAACCGACATTGCCCGCGCCCCAGTTGGCCACTGCAACGCCACCGATCACGGCGCCCAGCGCGATGCCGCCGTTGGCTGCCGATACATTGATCGTGCCGGCCAGCGCCTGGGCGCCGGTCGCGGCCTTCATCACGCGGATCTGGCAGATCGGATACAGCGCGGTATTGGCGATGCCCCAGACGCCCAATGCGACGGCAAACCCGATGCTCAGGCCGGCGAACAGCATCGACGCCGCCATACCAAGGCCCAGCACGACGCTGAAGATGGCGGTGGTAGCCAGCGGTTTCTGGTCGACCCACAGGCCGCCCAGCCAGTTACCGATCAGTCCGACTGCACCAAAGCCCATCAACCACCAGCCGACCTGCGCCGGTGCCACGCCGGCCGATTTCTCCAGCATCTCGGCCAGGTAGGTGTAGCCGGTGAACATGGCAGTAAACACCAGGATCGACAGGGCCACGTTGGCCATGAAGAACGGGCTTTTCAGGATCTTGGCCTGTTCACGCATGGCGACCGGCTGCGACGCGCGCACCGTCGGCATGCTGAAGAACATCAGCACGGCGATCAAGAGCGACAGTGCAGCGAGCAGCGCGAAGGCGCCGCGCCAGCCGATCGCATCGGCCGCCAGCGTCCCGAGCGGGATACCAAACAGCATCGCGGCTGAAATGCCGAGATAGACGGTCGAGACGGCGCGACCGGCTTTTTCCGGCCCGGCGATCTGCGCCGCGGTGTCGCTCGCGGTGCCCCAGAACACCGGCAACGCCAGCGCCGGCAATAAGCGCGCCAGCGCCAGCACCCAGATATTCTGCGCAACAGCCGCCAGCGCATTGGTCGCTGCAAACAGCACCAGCACCGCGACGAACAGTTTCTTGCGGTCGACGTTGGCCAGCCACGCCGTCAGGAATGGGCCGCACACCATGACGACCACGGCAAACAGCGTCACCAGCTGGCCGGCCGTGGCCACCGTGATGGACAGGTCGCGCGCCAGTGCCGGCAACAGGCCGACAATCAAAAATTCGGTGGTCACGATGACGAACGCGGCGATGGCAAGAATCGCGATGGACAGCGCGCCGCCTGTGGCCTGCGGCTTGTCCGTCATCGTATCGACAGTCGTAGTAGATGGATTGGGCATTGCGTGAAACTCCAGTAAATAGTTGACTGTCATGATATAAAAGATAAAAATTCCCGTGTTGGATAAGAATTCCTGCATTAGGTGGAATAAATTTCCAGGATCTAGCCAATGACACCCGCAGAACGCCTGAAAGGGCTCGAAACCTTCGTTGCCGTGGCCGACGCTGGCAGTTTTACGGCAGCCGCCGAGCGACTCAACCTGACCAACTCGGCGGTTGGCAAGGCCATCGCACGGCTCGAAGGGCGATTGAAACGCCCGCTGTTCGACCGCACGACGCGCAAGCTCGAGATGACCGATGCCGGCAACGTGTTCTACAAGGTCTGCGTGCGTGTGCTGGACGAGCTCGAAGCGGCCGAGCGCCTGCTGGCGCACGACCATATCGCGCCGTCTGGCCGCTTGCGCGTGGACATGCCGGCCACGTTCGGCCGGATGCACGCGGTGCGGTCGCTGCTGGCGTTTGCCGAGTTGTATCCGCAGGTACAGCCGCACGCATCGTTCACCGACCGCTTCGTCGATCCGGTCGAGGATGGGCTGGACGTGGTCGTGCGCATCGGCGGCTCGGACACCTGGCCGGCGGCGCTGTGCTACCAGCATCTGGGTGACGAAGAACTCGTCTTCTGCGCGTCGCCTGCCTATGTGGCGCGGCACGGCGCACCGGCCACGCTGGACGCATTACTACAGCACGACGCCGTGCTGTACGGCCGCGCGGACGGCAGCACGAGTCCATGGCTGATCAAGGACGGCGCGCTGCCGCTGGCGCGCCAGCACGTGAACGGCCGCATCGTGCTGGGGCAGGCCGAGGCGCAGGTCACGGCAGTGGAAATGGGGTTGGGAATCGCGCAATTGGCAACCTGGCTCGTCGAGCAGCAGCTGCGCGACGGCAGCCTCGTGAAAATCCTGCCAGCGCTGGCCACGGCCGGCCTGCCGCTGTATCTGGTGTGGCAGCGCAGCCGCCAGCATGCGCCCAAGGTAACAGCCTTGATCGCGCACTTCGCGCAGACGCTGACCATCCGGCCGGCGGCTGACGCGGCGGGCGCGCTAGCGGCGCAATCTGTCACGCCAGCCTGACGGGGTCACGCCGACACAGCCCTTGAAGCGCCGCGTCAGGTGACTCTGGTCGGCAAAGCCGCATGCCAGCGCCACCGCCGCGAGCGGCATCCCGCCCCGGATCAGCGTGCAGGCATGCGCGACGCGCACCGAATTGAGGTACACGTGCGGCGGCGTGTGGTACGCCGCGCTGAACGCGCGCGTGAGGTGCGTGCGCGACATGCCGGCCACGACGGCCAGGTCGGCCACCGTCATGTCGCGCTGAAAGTACGTGCGGATATAGTCCCTGACCTGCGCCATGCGCGCCTCGGCGGCGAATGCGCCGGCACGGGGAGCGGGCACGCCGGGGCGATCGCCATGGCGCGCCAGCATTGATGCCAGAAACGCACGCAGCATCGTTTCCGCCCGCAGCGACTCGGCCGGGGTTGCCAGCAGGTTGCCGGAGAGCCGCGCAAATGCCGCAGCCATCCGGTGGTCGGTCACGCATGGCCGGGTGAAATACCGGCCGTCGGCGCGCTCGCCCTCGGGCGCGACGCAGCTCGCGACGAACGCGTCCGGCACATACCAGATCGCATAGCGGAACCCGTCGGCCGTGCCGGCGCTGCCATCATGGTCTTCATCCGGATTGAACAGGACGAAGTCGCCCACCTGGCTGTCGTACTGCGCGCCCTTGCAGCGAAAGCGCTGCACCCCGGCGGTGGTCATGCCGATCGCGAAACCATCGTGGCTGTGGCGCTCGAACGCGTGATCGGTGAAGTTTGCCTGCATCAGCGTGACGCCGCCGGCCAGCGCCGAAAAGGTGGCGTCGTTGACTGGCCGGGCGGGTGCGGTATGCATGCAACAATTGTACAAGACCGCTGGCCACCCGCAGGCGCACGATGACGTTTTCATTCACGGAGAACGCATGAACGCAGCAATCGACCTGGCCGGCAAACTGGCCACTTTCAGCGAAGCCTGGCAACCGCGCACGGTCAGCCTGTTCAACGGCCACGACGTCATGGTCGCCAAGCTGCGTGGCGAATACCACTGGCATGTGCACGACGATTCAGACGATTTTTTCCTGGTGCTCGCTGGCAGTCTGGAGATCGACCTCGACGACGGCAAGACCGTGACGCTGGGACCCGGCCAGCTGTATGTCGTGCCGCAAGGCGTGCGGCACCGGCCCCGCGCACCCCTCGAAGCGCACATCATGCTGATCGAGCGCACTGGCACGCCCAACAGCGGAAACCCGGCCACGGCGGCCCCGCGCCGCGTGATCTAACGTCCTTACAGAACAGGCCGGATTTCGATTTTGTGTTAAAAATAAGGCAACTGAATCAATCCTGTATTCGGTTCAACAGCGTATTGCACAACATCATTTGCTTAGGACTAAACATGAAATCTACCAGCCTGCTCTCTTCCGCCCTGATTGGCGCCGTCGCCAGCGCCCGCTCGATGACACCGATGGCCACCCTTGCCGCCGCACGCCTGGCCGGGCGTCACACGTCGGGCAACCTCGTCCTGCTGGATCGCCCGCTGTTCAAGTACGGCGCACTGGCCATGGGCGCCGGTGAACTGTACGGTGACAAGATGAAGTCGGCGCCGGACCGCACCGTGTTCCTGGGCCTGCTGGCGCGCATTGCGAGCGCCGGTATTGCCGGCGCGGCGCTGGCGCCTGAAGGTCGTGAAAAGGCAGGCGCTGCGGTCGCGGTCGCAACTGCGGTACCGCTGGCCTATGCCACGCTGGCTGCCCGCAAGCAGGCGATCGCCAGGATCGGCCAGACTCGCAGCGGCCTGATCGAAGATGCGCTGATCGTCGCGGCAGGCGTTGCCGTCGTGGCGCTGGCAACGCGCGCCGCACGCAATGATTGATGCAGCCGGGCCGGCGTCAACCGCCGGAGCGCTTTGCCCGCTGCCCGAGTTTGGCCAACGCCTGCAGAACCGTGTCGCAATGGTCGCCCTGCACTTCGATCACACCGTCCTTGACCGTGCCACCCGCGCCGCAGGCGGTGCGCAATTGTTTGCCAAGCACGGCCAGCGCCATCGGGTCGAGCGCCACGCCCTTGACGAGCGTGACGCTCTTGCCACCCCGCCCCTTGCTCTGCAGCGACACGCGCACATTGCCATCGCCAACCGGTGCGGCATTGGCGAGCGTCTTGCACGTGCACTGCGCCACAGGCTGGCGGCAGGTCGGGCACATGCGGCCCGTTTCCGTGGAGTAGACGAGACCGTTGTTCGAACTGCGCATTCTGGTCAGTCCAGCCGTTTGAGGCGCTGCCCCATGATGCCCCAACGGCAATCGACGCCGTCGACCCGGCCGACCAGAGCCCAGCCGGTGCCGATCTTTTCGACGGTGACGCGGCTCTCGATTTCCTTCGCAAGCTTTTCGGCCCACCCGCTGGCGGCGCCCTGGCCCTTGAAGAGTTCCTTGCCGTCGTAGATCACGGTTGCATCGAAGACGGACATGGCGAATATGGTCATTGCTTCCTCTGGACTTCTGAACGAAAGCAGCATCGTACCATCGGCGCCAGGTCAGCCGACAAGAACGCTAGGTGCGGCGACGGGCGGCCATGAGCCCGGCCATGCCAAGACCAAGGAGAAGCATCGTGGCCGGTTCCGGCACATCGGTCACGTTGGCAAGTGCTGCCGTCCCGCCGTTCAGGCCCGTGATGACCGTGCTGTAACTGCCGGCGTCGGCATTGCCGAATCCGGTTTCGACCAGAAAGTAATCGATCCCGGCGGACAAGGCAATCGTGAATCCAGCCTGGCCGAAGCTGCCGGTGGTGAAATCGTCATTCAGCACGATCAGGTTCGCCAAGGGTGAAGCCGCACTGAATCCATTGGCGTACAGCACGAGATAGTTGTCCCAGCCGGCTGGCACCAGGCTTTGACTGAAGAATGTGTAGTTGCCGGTCTGGTCGACCCGGATGCGGTTGACGTCGTAGGAGACGTTCGTACCTACCGCACTGAGCGTGGTGGTAGTAAGCGGACGGTTCCATGTTGGGCCACCCACCGTCGTGTCGGTGAACGTGAGCGTGCCGGCTTGCGCCAGCGTCGCGCCGAAAAGGCCGATCGCGAGCATGGCGGCATTGGTTACATGGCGTACCAGAGTAGAAGGGCAAGAGATAAGCATGGCAGGTCCTGTAAAAAGCTTGCGTTGTGTCAAAGAGAAACTTGATCGAGCACACGCCACAAAGCAATTACCGTACCGTTATTCCAGGCGCTTGATTCCTATCGTATTTACATTTTCAAAAATACTAACTGTAAAGAATCCTGACAGATCCACCCTTGTGGCAACTCCGGAACGGCCTAGTTCTGGTTGAGCTCGGCACGTCAGCGCAGCACGGCCAACTTGGCTTTCTGTCCTTTGCGGAAGGTATAGATCGTCATCGCCGCGTCGCGCAAATCGCCTTTCTGATCGAAGGCGATGCTGCCAGTAACGCCCTCGTGCCTGACGGCGGCCAACGCGGGCAGGAATCTTGCTGGATCGCTCGAGTTTGCGGTCTGCATCGCTTTCGCAAACACCATCACCCCATCATAGGCATAGGGAGCATACGTCTGCAGCGGAATCTTGTAGCGCTGCTGGTAACGTTTTGTGAATGCATTCAGGCCCGCTTCCTGCGCAGCGCCAACACCACCCGCCACGACGCAGTACACCTTGTCATCGACCAGCGCATCGCCGGCCAGCTGCGGCATTTTTTCCGAGCAGACGCCGTCCCCCGAGATGAGCTTGGCACGCAGCCCGAGCGCCTTCATCTGTCTGAGCATCGGGCCGGCCACCGCGTCCATGCCGCCATAAAAAATCACGTCCGGATCGCGTGCGCGGATCTGGGTCAGGATGGCGTTGAAATCGGTTGCCTTGTCGTTGGTGAACTGGCGGCTGACAACACTCGCACCCGCCCCTGCCTTCTTGACGCCCTTGACGAATTCGTCGGCGAGCCCCTGGCCGAAGGCGGTGCGGTCGTCGATCACGGCAATCTTTTTGGCTTTCAGCGTGCCGATCGTATACGTGGCCAGCGTGCGGCCGATCAGGTTGTCGTTGGCGACGACGCGAAACGCCGTCTTGAAACCCTGGTTGGTGTAGACGGGCGTCGTGGCTGCCGGCGAAATCTGCGGAATGCCGGCGTTGGCGTATATTTTAGAGGCCGGCACTGTCGTACCCGAATTCAGGTGACCCACGACGGCAGCCACTTTCGCATCGACCAGCTTTTGCGCGACCGTCGTGCCGGTCCTTGGATCGGCGGCGTCGTCCTCGGGTTGCAAGACCCATTGCACCTTGCTGCCGCCCAGCACGATACCCTTCGTGTTGAGTTCATCGATCGCCATGCGGGCACCGTTTTCGATGTCCTTGCCCGCATGGGCGCTGGGGCCGGACAGCGGAGAGACCGTACCGATTCTGACTTGCACGACCTTGCCTGCAGGCTGGGCCTGGGCCTGGGCCTGGGCGAGCGTCACTGCGGCAAAGACGAGGGAGGACGCAGCAGCGAAGACAAGAACATGCATGGCGGGCCTTTCAGGAACGGACGTCCGATTGTACCGTCAGCCCGCTTTATGACCGAAAAGCAATCGTGCACTTACACAAGGCCCGGCGACAGTGTCGGCAACCGGACCTGCAGCGGGCCTTGTACCGGTGCGCCTAACGCTGCGGCGCCATCAGGTCGAGCAGGATCGCCGTTTCGGCCTTGATGGTGTTGGTCAGCGTCGGCTTCAGATCAGGCGCCCATTGCGGCGAATGGGTGCCGGGCAATGGCTGGCCAGCCTTCTTCGCTGCCTCGAGGCGGCCGGCATCGACCGCGCCCACGTGCAGCAACAGCGCCTTGACGCCGGGCTGCTGGCCGTACATGGCGAAATCCTCGGACGTCATCTTGGCCGGCATTTCTTTCACAAAATCAGGGCCGACGGCCTGCTCGACCGCCTTGACGGCGCGTGCCACCAGTTGCGGATCGTTGACCACCGAGTCGGTGCCCGTCTTGACTTCCACCAGCGGCTCCTTCGGCGCGCCTGCGGCGAGCGCCTCGCCCTTGGCTTCACGCGCGATGC
Source organism: Massilia sp. MP_M2 (assembly GCF_039123635.1). Lineage (NCBI taxonomy): Bacteria > Pseudomonadati > Pseudomonadota > Betaproteobacteria > Burkholderiales > Oxalobacteraceae > Massilia > Massilia sp. MP_M2. Next base: position 390,894 of record NZ_JBCHJF010000002.1, on the reverse strand, counting down.
TGGCCAGTACGCGCTGGCGCACTTCTGGCCGGAAGGTGCGCACCGTCAGCGCCAGCTTGACCTGATCCGGCACGATATTGGCCTGGGTGCCGCCCTGGATGCTGCCGACTGTGATCACCACCGGGTCGAGCGGATTGTTTTCGCGCGAGATCAGCGTCTGCAGCGCCATCACCAGCCGCGCCGCCATCACCACCGGGTCGCGCGTCTCGTGCGGTACGGCGCCATGCCCGCCCTGCCCGAACATCGTGATGGTGACGGTGTCGGCCGAGGCGCGAAATGGCCCGGCATGCCACATGACCGTGCCAGATGCCATCGACGCGTCATCATGCATCGACAACGCATAATCCGGTTTCGGGAAACGCGTGAACAAGCCGTCCTTGAGCATGGCGGCAGCGCCCGTCAATGCTTCTTCGGACGGCTGGCCGATCAGCATCAAGGTGCCGCTCCAGGCCTCGCGGTTCTCCGACATCAGCTTTGCGGTGCCATACCAGGCAGCCATGTGCAGGTCGTGGCCACAGGCGTGGGCGACCGGCACGGTGTCGCCGGCGGCGTTTTTCGTCGTAATCTTGCTGGCAAACGGCAGGCCGGTCTTTTCCAGCACCGGCAGTGCATCCATCTCGGTGCGCAGCATCACGGTCGGCCCCGGACCATTCTTGAGGATCGCCACGACGCCGGTACCGCCAACGCCGGTGGTCACCTCGAAGCCGAGCGCCTTGGCCCGTTCGGCCAGCTTGGCTGCGGTCTTGTGCTCCGCGAAACCGAGTTCCGGATTGGCGTGCAGGTCACGGTAGAAGGCTTCGAGCTTGGGAAAGTCGGCGGCCAGTTGGGTTTCGAACGGCGCCGGAAGCGACGCGGCCTGCGCGCCGACATGGGACAGGCCAGCGAGCAGGCTGGCGGCGAGGACGGTGTGACGGAATGTGCGGCGGAAGGTGCAGGGAAATGGCATCGTGACTCGCTTGAAGGGTTGGGAAGAGGCTGTCCGGGCCAATTCTACCGCCCGTGCTGGCGCGCACGGTGTCCGGCCCCGGACATCGGCACAGGCAGACCCGGGCGGGCTTCGGCCGGACGCCTGCCCTTGCAGACAATTTTCTGGAGCAGCAAATGACGAGCATCGGCTGCCGATTGCCCGATGCGCTGTCAATTCAGCTTCCTGCAAAAGCACGGCCCCTGGCGAATCAGGGCAAAGCGTCGTGGGCAGGCGCCTTTACATGTCCTTCGAGTTTACGCCTGCTCTTGCTGGAACTGTGTCCGCTGCATCTCGATCTCTTGCATATAACCCTCGAACTCTGCTGGCGTCTCGATGCGCCGGACGACCTGGTCGTTGCTGTCTTCTACCGTGAATATCCCGTTGCGCTCCAATACACCGAGAACGGTGGCCCGAACATTTTCAAGCGACACATCGCTTCCTGTCGTGGCCAGCGCGGTCCAGGTATCTTGGTCGATGGAAACGTCGTGCTCTAAGAATTTAAGGTTGAAGATCATGGTGCTTTCAGTCTGAAGGAGTACGGGATACCAACATAGCATGGACACAGTGCCCGCACGCTTGCCGCCATCCTTTTGAAAATTTCTTAAGCCCTCAAGACTCGTCAGAATCACAAATAATCAGCGGCCACGATCAGCGGCGATTGATCCGGTACCGAACCTGTAGATGTGGCGCAGCGGCTTAGATCAACGTGTCATCGTTGATACGATGCGCAAATCGAAGGACTGGTTTCGACCCGAAGCGGACCTTGACAGCACTGTATAGCGGAAGCTACTCCTATACCGTTGTGTCCACACCTAAAGAGGTCTCGCGCCCATTTTGGGGGTACGTGTCTTCCAGCGCCGGCGTGACAACTTCAGCGACCATCACTTTGTTGCGCCCACCTTTCTTTGCCGCGTACAGAGCACGGTCAGCGGCAGATATTAGATCCCGTTCGCCGTTGCCATGACCGGGCCACTGTGCTACACCGAACGATGCTGTAATGCCCGAAATTGTTTGTCCCGCGTGCTGGATTGCGATGCCGGCAAGGGACGAACGGATCCCCTCGGCGCACTTCTCAGCCTCTTCTGCACTGCAGTCAGGCAGCATCAGCACCAGTTCTTCTCCGCCGTAGCGGCACACTACGTCGCTTGCGCGCACCCGTTGCTGGATCGCGTGACTGGCGGCCTTCAGTACCAGATCGCCGCCTTCATGGCCGTAGGTGTCATTGACGCGCTTGAAATGGTCCAGGTCAATCATCACCACCGAACAGGCGCTCTGGCTGCGTTGGGCGCGCGCCAGCTCGCGCTTGAGCGATTCGTCGAAGAAGCGCCGGTTATACAGGCCGGTGAGCGGATCGACGGTTGATTGGTGGCGTAGAGTGTCCCGCAGCACGACGTTGCTTATTGCCAGGCTAAGCTGCTCGGCCAGCGCGATGATGTGCATGCTGTCGCTCGGGCTCTCTTCGCGCCGATCGTCCAGGACCATCAGAACACCCACGACATCGCCTTGAGAGATCATGGGGACGCACGTCTGGGATGCATACTTGCCTATCCAGGGCGCACCGTGATCGCAGAAAAGGTCGTGCTGCGTCGTAGCGACATGCATTTTGCCCAGCCGCAGGCACCAACATTCATCGCGGGCGATGGTAGGAGTCGCCTTATCGGTCAGGTTCCACGACGCATTCAATTCGAGTGCGTCGCGCGAATTGCGGTAGAGGTATACCGCCCCAGCCGTGTCCGGTAGTAGTTTGCGAAGGAATACCGGTAGCATGCGGGCAAGTTCGGACGGCGCCTTAACGCTGTCTAACGCGTGCAGCATATCTGCTGCCACCGATAGGCGCTCTGCTCGCACGGCGGATTGCTTCGCCAGCAACGCATTGCTCTCGGCTAGTAACTGCGACTGGTTAACCGCTTCCGCTTGCTTGTTCAAGCTCCTGGTAACGATGAGCACCGTTGCAACGATCACGACAAGGCAGGCCATGGCGGCGCCAATACCCAGTGCCGAGTTGTAGCCCAGCGTCGTAAACAGTTCATCACGCAGCACTTTGCGACGCTCGGCCAGCACATGAAGCTGGCGGCCAAATAGGGTGCGCAACTCGTCCATCAGAAGCTTGCCTCGTTGGCTAGCCACCGCGTCGACGGCCGCTTGGCTGTCACCAGCCCTTTTAAGGCGGATGCTGCGGTCCATCTCCAGAACTTTGGCTCGGCTTAAACTGGCAATGCGAGTCGTCAGGGCCCGCTCCTGGTCTGAACTGGCGAGCCGCTGCAAATTTTCGAGCGCAACGGGAATGCCTGCAACGCCGATGTTGTATGGCTCCAAGAAGCTCTCGTCAGTGCCGATCAGGAAGCCACGTTGACCAGTCTCAGCATCCTTTAGCAAGCTCAGCACCAAGTTGTATGCGCGCTCCTTTGCCGCTCCCTCTTGAAGTGCATGCAAGGTAGTGTTCGCCTGATAACTGCTAACACTGGGCAGTGTAGCGAGGCAGGCAACAATGATGATGATCAGGGCGCCGAATAGTTTAAGACCGAAGTCGAGTCGCGAAAACATGCATTGAGGAAATAATTTATCGTGGGCAATCATAACCCTGATGTGCGCTGGCGATAGGCGAAAAAGCTGTTTGTTTCTGCGTCTGTTTGGACGATGGGGCCAAATGTCCGATCTTGGCCGAACTCGGCCGGTCGCGTAATCTTAGCAGGTTGCCGGATGGGAAAAGTCAGCCAGTATCTTGACGGGCAACTGTCGACCCGAAGCGGACGGTCACAACGGTGACAAAACTGTCGCATCGAACCAGACGTCCTCGTCTCCGTCTGCGATCTGAAGCTGCACCTTGAAGTCAGCAGTAGATAGCCAGCAATGGGTTCGACGCGCAACGACTGATAGTGGTCGGATCAGGTTGAAGAATCTTTGCCAGCCCAGTAGAACGACCAGCATCTCCCGTCAAAGCATATGCGTAACCCGCTACCCTTGTTCCTACATCACCTCGGCAGCCGACGTCCTTGCACGGTCGAAAGTTGTGCGATCGTCTAGTTTCACTAACATCTGTGCATTTAGTTAAGCGTAAATTAATTTACATGTAGGAAATATCCTACACCAGGCCTATATTGGCTTACGAAAAAAAGTATGTACGCTCTGTTGCAATGGAAGTCGTCGTTATTGCCCCTTCTCTGCCAAGCAATGGAAGGAAATCAAGACACTGATGAACGACTCTGTCGAGAAAGTCGACGCCGGCGGCAAGCTAGTGGACCAAGGTAGCGTTGGACGCTGACTAAAAATGTATTTACGGAAAAGTGAATTGTATGAAAATGACACTAAAGGCTCGTATTGGCATCATGATCGCAATGTTGATCGCTCTGTCGATCCTGGTCGGGGGGTTAGGATTATATGGAATGGGGAACTCGAACAAAGGCCTGAAGACTGTCTACGAAGACCGTACCGTAGCGTTGGAGCAAGTCTCGCGCATCGATCGCCTGCTAGTGGGCAACCGCCTTTTGCTTGCCGAAGCCCTGGCCGAGCCAAGCGAGACGAAGGTCAAGTCCAAACTGGCGCAAATCAACAAGAACACTGCAGAGATCGACGCGACTTGGGCAAACTATCGTGCCACCTATCTCACACCGGAAGAGAAGCTGCTGGGCGATCAATTCAACGTTGACCAGACCCGATTAACCAAGGGAGCTTTACTTCCCATGGTCGTAGCCTTGCACGAAGGTAGGAAGGAAGAGGCGCAGAGTTTACAGACGGTATTTCAGCAATTGGTGCTGCCGGTAACAAACGGTATTGACATGCTGCGCAAACTACAAGTCGATGTGGCCAAGGAAGAATACGAGCAAGCCACTGTCGGTTATGCGCATCTGAGTGCAATTATGGAGATCGTCGTCGGGCTGGGCGCGCTGGGCGCCGCCGGAGCCGGTATCGTGCTGATTCGGCGCGTGTATCGTGAACTCGGTGGCGAGCCGGAGTACGCCGCCAGGATCGTGCGCGCCATCGCTGGCGGCGATTTAAGCGTGTCAGTTGCAACGCTACAAGGTGACGAGCAAAGCCTGTTATTTTCAATGCGTGAAATGCAAGAAAATCTCGCAAGAACGGTGAGCGAAATACGTCAGGCAACCGACTCCATCGCGGTGGCCTCAGGTGAAATCGCCAGTGGCAACGTGGACCTGTCGGCACGCACCGAGCAGCAGGCCGCGTCGCTGGAGGAAACCGCCTCCTCGATGGAGGAACTCACGTCAACCGTTAAGCATAACGGCAACAATGCCCGCCAAGCTGATGAGCTGGAAAGAACATCGGCGGCGGTGGCGCTCAAAGGAGGAGAGGTGGTTAGCCAGGTGGTGCGCACGATGGGCTCGATTGATACCTCCTCGCGTAAGATCGTCGATATTATTGCCCTAATCGACGGCATTGCCTTTCAGACAAACATCCTGGCACTGAATGCCGCAGTCGAGGCCGCGCGCGTTGGCGAGCAGGGAAGCGGGTTTGCAGTCGTCGCCGCCGAGGTGCGCAACTTGGCGCAGCGCTCGGCCGGCGCCGCACGCGAAATCAAGGAATTAATTGGGGACTCCGTAGCACAAGTTGCAATCGGCGGACAGCTGGTCGACCAAGCAGGCGCAACCATGACTGAAATTGTCGCCAGCGTAAATTCGGTCACCGCCATCATGGCGGAAATAGAAGCCGCCGGCGTGGAACAAGAAGCGGGCATTGGACAGATCAATCAGGTCATCGGCGAAATGGACGGAGTGACGCAGCAAAATGCCGCCCTCGTCGAACAGGCAGCCGCAGCCTCCCAGGCGCTACGCGAGCAATCAGTGCGATTGGCTCGCACCGTGAGCATGTTCAAGCTGGCGCCTGGTTCGGCGCTGGCAGCGACCAGCACGACATCGGCCAAGCTGACGGTTTCAGTGCGGCGCGCACTGAAACCGTCACGGCGATTTGCAGGTTCGGTCATCGCGCCATCAGGACGGGTGGCGGCGCCCCTTAAAGACGTTGCATCTGCCCAAGGGGACTGGGGAGAGTTCTAAAGTACCGGCGTGGGCACACCGCAAGAAACCCCTTCGATGCCAGATCGCTACACACACCTTTCACACCTTTTTCCACTAAGCGCCATTTCAGCCGAGAGCGGCGAGCTTTATGATAGGGGAGCAACGTGTTGATTAGGATGATTTCCCCTCATTCTTTGGGCACCCGCGTCATGGCATTACGCCAAAACGCGTGCATGAGAGGCGCAGTTAGCTGAAAGCACACGACGCCTGTTCAACTCAATTCCTTCAATTGGTCATAAAGGCTCAGACGTGCCGCTACGTTGATCTGCTTCGGGAATTAATCCAATGTGTTTTTTTCTATTTCACAGCGACAGTCTGCTCTTGAGCCGGCTTGGTAGCTGGCGGCGGGGCTGCTGGCATAGGAAAGCCAAGAAAAATCATCACTAGAAAGATTGGCAAAAGTGCGAAAAACAATGGCCTCTTCCAATTAAGTTGGTTTTTTAGCATGACCGGTACATAGTGCCTAGTCAACTAAATACAAGCACAGGAGAGAACGCTTCTGGCCGAACCCAGCCGTTCAAGCGAGCATAGCAGGTTACGAAGTGAAGATGCCGCGTGCAGCGACAGGCCGGAACCGACCCGAAGCGGGCTTGACTGCGTCTCAACGGTCTAGCTTAGCTAGCGGGAAGGCATAGATGCAACTCCCGACGCTGAGCTGTTAAATCCCTTAATAAACCCGTTGGAAGCTCCTTCCAATGCGCCTGATGCGAGCCATAGAAAGGCTGCCACGGTAAGCAAGCCTCGGTTATTTTTTTTGAAGCCGAACAAAAGCAGGGCAGCGCCCGACACGAAAAGGAAGAAAGCTACAAAAAACATTTAGCACCTTGATTTTGAAAAGATATTAGATCGCGCCACGTGGTAAAGAGTCTGCTTTTTTCCAAATCTCGGCGGTTGGCGCAGCATAGCAGCTTGCCAAGCTGAAAAGTTCACGGACTGTCACGAAGGGCCGGACCTGACCCAAAGCAGCCTTGTTCAGTCAGATCGGACTTCATCACTATCGCGGTCGACATATAACCAGCGCAGCGTCCATTACTCCAAACGTGTCGAAGGAACAGTTGCGTCAACGGGGATATCGACGCCGTTCCAGGCGAACAGCGAAAGTTTCAGTGATACATCCTGAAAAGGCTTGAAGGATGCAGGGGAGAAATTTAGATAGTTTAAGAGACTACATTCTCGCATCTTAAATTTTCCATCTACGTTCGCGGCCATATCCATTCGATACAGGCCGGCCGCGTCGGCGGAGCTGCTACCCACTTCCAGCAATAAATCGGTAGCAGCATGTGGATACTCTCGCTTGAACTTCGCTACTGCCCCCTGTAGCCCGTTCAGGTAATGCTCACGAACCTCATCGAGATTATTCTTCCATGATTCTGTGCTCATGGCGCCCTAGGGAAGCACTGATTAATTCATGGCGGCGGACTTGGCGTTGAAAAAAGCCATCCTGCGGCGTTGCAAATTCTCGCAATAGCTCGCTATTGCTTCGATTTTGCGCCTTGCAGGCTGACTTTTTCAACTGCCAATTCCATCCCCTAGAATAAATCAGTGCTTCCCTAGCGTTTACATTTGCCTGATCGTACCCTTGTGGCCGACTGAAGTCTTGTCTTGGCCTCGTTCAACGAGCCTGGCAGTCACATCGTAGCGCCAACCAACGCTGCCATAATCAAAGCCACTGCAAAACCTGCCAATGCAATACGGCTGCGTACGGGCAGTTCTTTGTCTATACAAGCTCCGATGACGGCGCCTGCGAACATGCCCGGTCCTGCCCCTATTATGGAACTTGCACCGGCAAGCCAGGCAATTCCGGTTCCGCAAGCCAGTCCTAAAAGAAGTCCAATCCCGGCCTTGTGACTGGGTTTGGTGGGAGAAATGCTTGGTGTTTGCATAATGTGGATCGGTTGGTTAACGCGATTGATGGGCACGTGGAGAAACCTCGTGCGTCCAACGATACGTAACGGTACGCATCTCGACTAAAACTGCGCTTGCGACGCAGTTCAGGTACCGCGGCAAGTGAAGCCAAGTGCAAGTTGCCCTGGTGACGTTCAAGGAGCAAGTACACCGTAAATCAAGAGGAATACGAAGACAGCGACTATCAGCCACAACGCTGTGCGTACGACTGGATAGCGTTTTGCACTGATTGGAGCGAGAATATTCAAGATCAGGTCGGTTAGCATACTTCTTCCTTTGGTCTCTTGGGCAGCATGGGTGGTTGTTCGCCCATGTCTGCTTAGGCCGAACTCGGCCGTTCGTAACAGCTTAATCGCTTACTGGATCGAAAAATTCACAGACTGTTCGACACGTGTCCTGATCCGGAGCTGTTGATCGCTACGTTTATTGCCATTTTTTTGACGGAAACGCGACTACGACGATAACCCGTGCTATAGCGGAAAAGAGACGGTTGAGGGTAAGAAAACACATAAGGCAGACCAGCCCTTGAGCAAATCCGGTGATTGGCCACGTGCCAGCGCCGATCAGTAATGGAATGGCAGTAAGAGCAGTGACGAAGTAGACCGAGCCAATGAACCACCATTTCGTTTCAAGATTCAAATCCATGCTCCGTGAAGACTAAGTTTGGCATCATTACGCTGCTCGCGATGCCCATCTTGACTACATGCGTCATGTTCTTGCCTGGCATTTTTTCATTCACATTGACCTTGGCCTCTTGAGCCGGTCGGCACCAGCATATCAGGTTGCCGAGCTGGAAAAGTCACAGACTGTTTCCACAGAGGGCTGTCGGTCCGAAGCAGTCAGCCGTCTGCTGGACGAATCGCTTGGCCTTCGCGGGCGGGATCGTGCGACCGGCAATAGCCGGCCTGATGCCCCATACCAGTGGCCCTGCCGCCCGAATCGATGATCACGGTCACGTTAAACTGATCACCCCATTGCCGCTTGTAGTAAGTTGCCCTGGGCCAGGGTGGTGGTGCGACATCAATAGCGATACGTGCTACCGCGATTTCTTCAAGGGCAATACGCGAGAGCTTTGCCAACCTCGCAAGTAGGCGCTAACAGTGCGCCATCGAAGGTGCGATGTCGGAAGACGACGGCTGCGCAATGGACGTCAGCATGTCAAGCAATACCGTAGCCTGACCATGCTCATCGGCCAAAGAGCGCAGTTTACCAATTGACCAATAACCATCGAGCGCATTATTCCGGCTAAGGGTCAGTGGCGAACCTGCGAGGTCCGCCCCCCCCCCAGCCCACCGATCAGTTATGAATGTACTTGGCGTACACGTCGCTGAAATCGCGCTTGGTATAGGTATCGAGCATCGCCGTATTCAAGGCCGTCAGCAATTCATCGAACTGGCTGACCAAGCCACCAGCGCCTGGCGCGATATTGAGCTTGTGCACCGATGCAGTGGCATCCAGCGTACGCAGCGCGTTGCCGCGGCAAACCGCATCGCGTTGCTGCTGTTTGCCGATCGAGATCAGGGCCTTATAGATGTCCTTGAGCTGTTCGATGAACGTTTTCTTGACGTCGATGGAGAACTTGGTGTCGTCCAGATTGAATTTGAGCTCGATATCCATATCGAGCGTACCGGCCGTTTCGATGGTGACGCCGGTAATCTGGTGCGACGCATAATCGTAGCGCTTGATCGAGCGCTTCGACGAGATGGCGGAATCGCCATCCACATGGATCAGGCCAAGATTGGTAAAGCAGTATTCGTCTTTCTTGCTTTTGATGAGAAAGAAGATCTGCTCGCCGTCTTCGGTAAACAGGTAGTCATCCGCATCGACGTTGCCGTAGTCGGCCGGGCCGACGATGACGCCGATATCGCTGATGCCGAGTGCTTCTGCCGCCATTCGCTTGAACATGATCGCCTTTCTGTGGGTTTGAAAAAAGCTACATTACCACCGTTTATTCGGGCACCCCTAGAATCACGCTCGATGCCTTGAACAAGGCGGTTGCGGCCCCGCCTTCCGCCAGCGCCAGCGTATCGACACTCTCGTTGGTCACGGTCGCTGCCACGGTACCGCCGTCGCCGAGGGCAATCACGACCTCGGCATTGACCGCGCCGCGCGTCAGGCGCGCGACGGTGCCGGCCAGCTGATTGCGCGCCGACAATCGCACGCCCTCGCCCGCCGTCATGACGATCACCGACGACGACTTGATCAGTGCAAACACCTGTCGGCCCGGTGCCAGCGCCAGATGTTCGGCGCTCTCGCGCGTGACGATCGCGACGATCTTCTGTCCGCCTGCGATCGCCAGTTCGACCTCGTCATTGACCGCACCCGCCGCGACGCGCGTCACGGTGCCGAAGAACTGATTGCGCGCGCTCGTTCGCATCTTGAACCTCGTGAAGAGTGCGGCATCGTCGGCCACGCCGCCCGCCTGCCGATTGAGCCGCGCCAGAAAATCATGGTGCAGTTGCTCGATCATGGTGAAATTTTCGACCAGTTGCGCACCGCGCGCCGTCAGGCGCGTGCCGCCGCCGCCCTTGCCGCCCGTCGAGCGTTGCACGAGCGGCTCGCCGGCCAGGTTGTTCATCGTGTCGATCGCATCCCATGCCGCCTTGTAGCTCAACCCGACCTGTTTCGCGGCTGCGGTGATCGACCCGCATTGCGCAAGCGCCGCCAGCAAGCCGACCCGGTTCGTGCCGCCGAGTTGCTCGCCACCGACCGTCATCCAGACCTTGCCGTCGAGAGCGATGTTCCTGTCATCCATGTGCACTCCGCAATCCGTTATATACTTTCGACTATAGCGCCTTTTACGATCCGGAGATGACATGAAACGCCTTGCCAGCCTGCTTGCCGTGGTGGCCTGCCTGGGGCCAGCCCATGCTGGCGAAGTCCAGGTGGCGGTGGCCGCCAATTTCGCCGGCCCGATGGAAAAGTTGGCCGAACAGTTTCAGAAGGATACCGGCCACAAGGCCGTCGTCGCCAGTGGCGCAACCGGCAAATTCTACGCGCAGATCCGCAACGGCGCGCCGTTCGAGGTGCTGCTGTCGGCCGATGACGAAACGCCCGCCAGACTGGAAGCGGAAGGCCATGCCGTCGCCAAAAGCCGCTTCACCTACGCGATCGGCCGTCTCGTGCTGTGGTCGGCCAAAGCACATTACGTCGATGCGGGCGGCGCCGTGCTCAAGACGGGTGACTTCAGGCACCTCGCCATCGCCAATCCGAAGACGGCCCCGTACGGTGCGGCGGCAGTGGCCGTCATCGACAAGCTGGGCTTGACCGCCCGCCTGCAGCCGCGCCTGGTGCAGGGCGAAAACATCGCGCAAGCCTGGCAGTTCGCCAGCACCGGCAACGCCGAACTGGGCTTCGTGGCGCAGGCGCAGGTCTGGCGCGATGGCAGATTCACCGCCGGCTCGGGCTGGATCGTCCCCGCAGCGATGCACGCGCCGATCCGCCAGGATGCCGCGCTGCTGACCCGCGGCGCGAAGAACCCGGCCGCGCAGGCGCTGCTGGACTATCTGCGCACCGACAAGGCCAAGGCGCTGATCCGCGCCTACGGCTACGAAGTCTAGACACATGCTCGACGCGTCCGACTTCGCCGCGATCTGGCTGACGCTCAAGCTCGCGACCCTCGTCACGCTGCTGCTGATGCTGTTCGGCACACCGCTGGCATGGTGGCTCGCGCGCACCCGCTCGCGCGCCAAGCGCGTCGTCGGCGCGCTCGTCGCCCTGCCCCTCGTGCTGCCACCGACCGTGATCGGCTTTTACCTGCTGCTGGCGATGGGGCCGAACGGCCCGCTCGGGCAACTCACCGGCGCGCTGGGTATGGGCACGCTCGCCTTCACCTTCACGGGCCTCGTGATCGCATCGGTGTTCTATTCGCTGCCGTTCGTCGTGCAGCCCTTGCAGAATGCCTTCGAGGCCATTGGTGAGCGCCCGCTCGAAGTGGCCGCCACGCTGCGCGCAGGGCCGTGGGACACCTTCTGGTCCGTGGTCGTGCCGCTGGCACGCCCCGGCTTCGTCACCGGCGCGATCCTGGGCTTCGCGCACACGATCGGCGAATTCGGCGTCGTGCTCATGATCGGCGGGAATATCCCGGACAGGACGCGCGTCGTCTCCACGCAGATCTATGATCACGTCGAAGCGATGGAATACGCGCAGGCGCACTGGCTCGCCGGCGGCATGCTGGTGTTCAGCTTTGTCGTGCTGCTCACCTTGTACACGCTGTATCCCCAGTCAATGCGGGGGACGCAGCGATGACGTCCATCTCGGTTGCATGCCGCATCGAGCGCGGTGCATTCAATCTCGATGTCGATCTGGCCCTGCCCGGGCGCGGCGTGACCGCGCTGTTCGGGCATTCCGGCTCCGGCAAGACCACGGTGCTGCGCGTGCTGGCGGGCCTCGAGCGCGTGCCCGGCGCCCGCGTCGCGCTGGGCGACGAAGTATGGCAGGACGATGCACGCAAGGCGTTCGTGCCGACCCACGAACGCGGCATCGGCTACGTGTTCCAGGAAGCGAGCCTGTTCCCGCACCTCTCCGTGCGCGCTAATCTGGAATTCGGGCGCAAACGCCTCAAACCGGCCGAGCGCCAATTCGACCTGATGACGGTGGCCGAACTGCTCGGCATCGAACGCCTGCTGGATGCGCGCCCGGCCACGCTATCGGGCGGAGAGCGCCAGCGCACGGCCATCGCGCGCACGCTGCTTGCCTCGCCGCGCCTGCTGCTGATGGACGAACCGCTCGCCGCGCTCGACATGCGGCGCAAACTCGAGATCCTGCCCTATCTGGAACGCCTGCACGACGAACTGGCGCTGCCGGTCGTCTACGTCAGCCACGCGGCCGACGAAGTGGCGCGCCTGGCCGATTATCTGGTAGTGCTGGAGGAAGGCCGGGTGCTGGCCAGCGGCCCGTTGGCCGCGACGCTCGCGCGCCTGGACCTGGCGGCCAATTTCCAGGACGATGCCGGCGTGATGATCGAGACGACGCTGCAAACCCACGACGCCGATGGCCTGTCGCACCTGGCATTCGCTGGCGGCGTGCTGCTGGTGGGCCAGCGTGACGTCGCCATCGGCACCCTGGTGCGCTGCCGCATCCATGCACGCGATGTGAGCCTGGCGCTGGAACGACCACGCGGCAGCAGCATCACGAATATCCTGCCGGCGCGGGTCGATGCGGTCGGGCCGGGCGCATCGCCCGGTCAGGTGCTGGTGCGCTTGCTGGTCGGTGAAACGGCGCTGCTGGCGCGGATCACCGAGCGTTCGCGGCGCGAACTGGCGATCGAACCTGGCTGTGCGTTGTGGGCGCAGGTGAAGGCGGTCGCTCTGCTGGCCTGAACCCGCACCGGATTATCCCCGCAACGCCGCTTCCAGATCCGACAACTCGGCCGGCTTGACCAGGTGCGCATCGAACCCGGCCTCGTGCGCGCGGCGCCGGTCTTCCGGCGAGCCGTAGCCGGTATGCGCCACCAGCCGGATATGCGCCAGTTGCGGATTGCTCTTGATGCGGCGCGCCACCTGATAGCCATCTACGCCCGGCAAGCCGATATCGAGCACGATCACGTGCGGATCGTGGCGTGCGGCCAGCTCTTCGATCTCGTTCGCGTCGGCCGTGGTGTGCGCTTCGTAGCCCATCTCGGCCAGCAAAAAACCCATCATTTCCATCGCATCGACATTGTCGTCCACCAGCAGCACGCGCATGCCGCCGCTCTGCGCTTCGGATGCGGACGATGGCGCTGCAACGCCGCCTTCGCCGGCACTGATGTGCAGCAGCGGCAGGTCGACCGTGAACGTGCTGCCCAGGCCGATGCCCTCGCTGGTGGCCGACAGATGGCCGCCGTGCAGTTCGAGCAGGTGCGACACCAGGGACAAGCCGATGCCCAGACCTTCCGGCGCGCGGTCCGGCGGCACCTCGACCTGGGTGAACATGCCGAAAATGCGCGGCAGGTTGTCCCTGGCGATGCCGATGCCGTTGTCGCGCACCGAAATGCACACGCGCGCAGGTCCGTTTTCACCCGCGGTCACGCGCACGGCCAGGTGAATCGCGCCGCCGGTGGGCGTGAACTTGGCGGCGTTGTGCAGCAGGTTGCCGACCGACTGGGCCAGGCGCACCGGGTCGCCCAAGACCCAGATCTGGTGGTCCGGCTGCTCGACGCTCAGGTGGTGCCCGCGCGCGCCGATCAGCGGCGCCGCGGTCTCGATGGCCTGGGCGATCACGCCATTGATGTCGACTTCTTCATTGCGCAGCACGATTTTTCCTTCGGAGATGCGGGCCACGTCCAGCAGGTCGTCGACCAGGTGCGCCAGGTGGTCGACCTGGCGCGTGATCACGTCGCGTGCGTGCGCCTGGCGCTCGGCCGCCCCGTCACCAATGGCGCCGAGCAGCGCGGCCGCGTTGCGGATCGGACTCAGGGGATTGCGCAGCTCGTGCGCGAGCGTGGCCAAAAACTGGTTCTTGTTGCTGTCGGCGGCGCGCAGCAGTGCTTCCATTTCGCGCCGGCCCGTAATGTCGCTGGTGACGCGCGCCACCCGCACCACCTGGCCGCGTGCATCGCGCACCGGGAACACGCGGTCGCGCACCCAGCGCACCTGCCCGTCGGCGCCGGAGATGCGGAACTCGTCGTCGTAGTGGGCTTCGAACGCCACGCGTTCCCAGCGCGCCGCCATGCGTGCACGGTCGTCCTGGTGCACGGCGGCCAGCCAGTCGTCGGGCTGCTGGCCCAGCGCTTCGGCGCAGCGGCCCCACACGGTGGCGTAGGCCGGGCTGACATAGACCACCTCGCGCGCCGGCACCGAGAACATCCAGAACACGTCGTCGATATTGTCGGTCAGCTGGCGGAAGCGCTCTTCGCTGTCGCGCAGGTCGACCTGGATCTGGCGCATGCGCAGCAGCGCGTTGACGTTGGCGATCAGTTCATCGGCCTCGATCGGCGCGGCCAGGTAGTTGTCGGCGCCGCCTTCCAGGCCGCGGATCTTGTCAGCCCGGCCCGTCAGTGCGGCCGAGGTCTGCAGCACCAGCACCGTGCTGATCTCGGATTCGGCCTTGATGCGGCGGCACACTTCGATGCCGTTGATGTCGGGCAGCTTCACGTCGAGCAGCACGAGCGCCGGCAAGGTCTTGCGCACGATCTCCAGCGCGTCGGTGCCGTTGGCCGCTTCCAGCACCTCGAAGCCGGCGCTTTGCAGGATGCGGGTCTTGGCGTAGCGCGCGCCGTCGTTGTCGTCAACGTTGAGAATCTGGGTACGATAGGAATTCATGATCGTGTGGGGTCAAATGCTGGCAGCGTCGGCGCCAGGCTGCGCGGCAGGGTCAGGGTAAAGGTGGTACCGACACCGACGGTGCTGGCCACGTCGACCCGCCCCCCGAGCAGTTCGGCCAGCTTGCGGCACAGGGGCAGACCGAGGCCGGTACCCTTGCTGCGCCGTTGCAGCGGATGCTCGATCTGGCTGAATTCTTCAAAAATGAGTTGCAGGTTCTCGTGGCTGATGCCGATGCCGGTGTCGGCCACGGCGAACGCGATCGTGTCTGCCTCGGGGTCGTGCGCGGCGTACACCAGCACCGAACCCTGCTCGGTGAATTTCAGCGCGTTCGAAATGAAGTTGCGCAGGATTTGCGAAATCTTGCCTTCGTCCGAGAGCAAGGGCACCTGCACGCCGGACGGCTCGAACACCAGTTCGACGCGCGCCTCATCCACCAACGGGCGCAGCATGCCCTTGAGCGCACGGAACAGGTTCTCGACCATCACCGGTTCGACCTCTACCCGCACCCGCCCAGCTTCGATCTTGGCCAGGTCGAGCAAGTCATTGACCAGCTCGGACAAATCATTGGCCGCAGTGGCGATGAAGCTCACCTGGCGCTCCTGCTCTTCGGTCAGGTCGCCGTCCATCCGGTTGAGCAGCAACTGGGCCAGCGCGCGGATCGACGACAGCGGCGTGCGCAGCTCGTGGCTCGTGTTGGACAGGAAGCGCGACTTCATTTCGTCGGCGCGGCGCAGGCGCTCGGCCTTGTCCTCGATCTCGGCGTACAGCGCCACGATGCCGCGGTTGGTGTCTTCGAGTTCGCGCGTGAGCGACATCAGGTCTTCCTGGCGCTCGCGCAGCTCGGCCAGTGTGGAGAGCAGCTCCTGGTTCTGCAACTGCAGCTCGTGCAGGGGACTCGCGTCCGGGCTGTCGGCCAGGCGCACGCCGATTTCGGCGAGGCGCAGAGGCGTGATGCGCTCGTG
Organism: Massilia sp. MP_M2; assembly: GCF_039123635.1. NCBI lineage: Bacteria > Pseudomonadati > Pseudomonadota > Betaproteobacteria > Burkholderiales > Oxalobacteraceae > Massilia > Massilia sp. MP_M2. The sequence continues at coordinate 374,786 of NZ_JBCHJF010000002.1, read as the reverse complement.
CGCCGGCAGCGCCTTGCGCACCGTGACCTTGGCCGCACCAGCTTCACCGGGGTCAATTTCGCACGCGTCCATCAGGCGATGCGCGGTGACGATCGCCAGTTCGCGCAGCGACTCGGGGCCGATGTCGCCAAACGTCGGGTCGCTCGAGCGGCCATTGCGGGGCCGCCCGGCGCTGACCAGAATTTCGAGATGCTGGCGCCCGTCGCGTTCGCATAGCTGGAACACGGCGCGCCCGCCGGGACCCTGGGAGCTGGCGCCGCGCGCCACCTCGGACACCGCCGTGCCGACCCGCACCTGGTCCTGCTGCGAGAGTCCCAGCAAGGCCGAGATCTGGCGCGCGCGCTGGCGCACCAGCACCACATCCTGCTCGCTGTCCAGGCCCACGCCGAGGATGCGCTGCGATGTCATGCGAGGCTCGCTACACGACGCACGACGACGACCATCGCGTCGTCGCGCCCGCGAATGAAGTCGCGCATCAGCACGGCCGCGATCAGCGCCGGTGCGCGCCCGTGCAGGCCCGGATATTTTTTCAGATCCCACTGGGTCTGGATGCCGTCCGAGCACAGGATGCACAACGCGCCGGCCGGGAACGGCACCGTGAACTCCTGCACCTTGCGCAGATTGGCGCCGACGATGCCGTTGTGCGAGACCAGCGCGCGCCGGTCGTTGTCGATCACCACGCCGGCGATATTGCCCACGCCGGCAAACGTCAGTTCGTCGTTGTAGAAATCGATGCGCGCCGCCGCCAGCGCCGCGCCGCGCGTGCCGCGCAGGGCCTCGTGCGCCGCCTGCACCATCTCGCCGGCGCCGACCGGGCCGCGCTGGGCCAGCGCATCGATCGCCGCATTCGTGGCAGTCGCTGCATTCGGGCCGTGACCCAGGCCATCGGACGCCAGGATGGTGGCGCCATCATCGCCGCACGAGACGGCCCAGCCGTCGCCGCACTCGTCCTCGCCGGCGATCGGCGCCCACAGCGCGCCCACTTCCACGCCGCGCGGATGCGGGGCCGGTTCATCGCGCCACAGGCGCATGAAGAACGCAGAGCCCTCGCCGCGCTTCGTGTACACGTCGAATTCGTCGGACAGGCGCAGCAGCGCGCCCAGGCCCGTGCCGGCAGTACCGGCGCTCGAGACGCCATCGAGCAGGCAGTTGTCGATGTCGGCAATGCCGGGGCCCTTGTCGAGCGCCAGCACGTCCACGCCGATGCCGGCCGGCGACTGCGCCGGACCGACGTGCATGGCGCCTTCGCCGGCGTGCTTGAGGATATTGGTCGCCGCTTCGGTGATGATCAGGGCCAGCTGGCCAGCCTTGACTTCATTGAAGCCCAGCGAGTCGGCCACCTTCTGGCCGGCGCGGCGCACGGCCGCGACATCGCTGGCATGGGTCAGGTTGAAGACGAAGTGCGACGACTGCGAACTGATCAGCGTTTCCATTTGATAATCAGCACCGCGGTGCCCTCCTTCGGACGGCTGTCGATGTCGAACTCGTCGACCAGCCGCTTGGAGCCGCCCAGGCCGAGGCCCAGGCCGCCGCCGGTGGTGAAACCGTCACGCAGTGCGCTCTCGATGTCCGAAATGCCCTGGCCGTCGTCGATGAACAACAAGCCGATGCCTAGGCGTGCGCCGTCGCCGAAGGCATCGAGATGCACCTCGCCGCCGCCGCCGTATTTGATGGTGTTACGTGCCAGTTCACTCGCCGCCGTTACCAGCTTGGTCTGGTCGATCAGCGACAGGCCGATCGCCACTGCGCGCTCGCGCACCTGCTTGCGCACGCCCACCACGTCTTCATCGGTACGCAGGCGCAAGGTCACGCGGCCGGTGCGCTGGGCGCGGCGATGCTCCAGCAACGGTGTCTCGAACAGCACCGTCCGGGTTTGCGCGTCGACCATTATCGATAGCTCTTTCCGAGCAGGGCCATGCCCTTCTCGACATTGAGCGCCGTCTGAACGCCATGCAGAGTCAATCCGAGTTCGACGAGCGTGATCGCGACCGCCGGCTGCATGCCCACCACCACGGTGCGTGCGTCGAGCACGCGCGCCATGGCGGCGGTGTTGCTGATCATGCGGCCAATGAAGGAGTCGACTAGGTCGAGCGCTGAGATGTCGATCAGGACGCCCTTGGCGCTGTCGCTCACGATACGCTGGGTCAGGTCGTCCTGCAGCTGCATCGCCAGGCGGTCATGCATGTCGACCTGGATCGTCACCAGCAACAGGTCGCCCATGCGCAGGATCGGGATACGTTCCATAGCGATCGCCTCAGGCTGCGTTCTTGATCATGATCGACGCGCCGGTGCGCTCGAGCGCGACCAGGAAGGCGTCGGCCAGCGTGGCCTTGGTGATCACGTCTTCCAGATTCACACCAAGGTGCACGATGGTTTGCGCGATCTGCGGCCGGATGCCGCTGATGATGCAGTCGGCGCCCATCAGGCGGGCCGCGGCGATCGTTTTCATCAGGTGCTGGGCAACGAGCGTGTCGACGGTCGGCACGCCGGTGATGTCGATGATGGCGATCATGGCACCGGTGTCGACGATCTTTTGCAGGATGTTTTCCATCACCACCTGGGTGCGCGCCGAATCGAGGGTACCGATCAGCGGCAGCGCCAGGATGCCGTTCCACAGCTTGACCACGGGCGTGGACAGCTCGAGCAGCTCCTGCTGCTGGCGCACGATGATCTGGTCCTTCGTTTTCTGGAACACTTCGATCGTAAACAGGCCCAGCTTGTCGATCAGTGTATTGACGGTCCAGGATGCAATGGCCAGGCCTTCGGCATCGGTATCGAACACCTCGCGCAGGCGCGCAAACAGCGGCTGCTTGAGCGAAAACACCAGCGTTGCCGTTTCGGCCGGGGTGGAGCCGGCCTTGGCGCGGGTGGCCGAGATTTCGCTGAGCAGGTCACGCACCTCGTCCCACGAACGGTGCTCGATATTATCGAGTTCACCGCTGCGGGTCGCGACAGCGAACGCCTTGAGCAGCTGCTGGCAATGCGCGCGCAACTGCTCGCGCGCCGCGCCGCTGCTGCGCACGGTGATCGACTCCAGCTGGGAGAGCCACTCTGCACCAATCCCCGACTCTTCTGCAAGAATCGCCTGGCTGATCCGGTCCGCGTAATCGTTCATGCTCATCTGTCGTATCCTCAAAAATAAGTGGCGCCGCACCACGTTCCGCTTGATTCGGTGGGATGTTGGCAAGGTGATGATGAATGTCCAACTATACCATTTTCAGTACTGACAATCGGCCTTGTTCTGTTGGCTAGAGGATATTTTTACCAGCCCCTCGCAAGCCCGCGCGATGCGTCCACTGATACAGCACGGGCAGCAATAACAGCGTCAGCACGGTCGACGACAAGACCCCACCGATGACCACCGTGGCGAGCGGGCGCTGGACCTCGGCGCCGGTGCCGGTTGCGAGAGCCATCGGCACGAAGCCGAGCGAGGCGACCAGCGCCGTCATCAGCACCGGTCGCAGGCGCGCCAGTGCGCCATGGCGCACTGCCTCGGGTAGTAACATCCCCTCTTCGCGCAGGCTGCGGATGAACGCAATCAGCACCAGGCCATTGAGCACCGCCACCCCCGACAACGCGATGAAGCCCACCGCCGCCGACATCGACAGCGGAATGCCGCGCGCCCACAGCGCGGCCACGCCGCCGGCCAGCGCAAACGGAATCCCGGTAAATACCAGCAGGCCGTCGCGCAGATTGTTGAAGACCAGGTACAGCAGCACGAACACCAGCAACAGCGAGGCCGGCACGATCAGGCGCAGGCGCTCGGCGGCAGTCGTCAGGTTTTCGAACTGGCCGCCCCAGGCCGTCCAGTAGCCGGGCGCAATGCGCACGTCCTCGGCGATGCGCGCCTGCGCCGCCGCGACGAACGAGCCGATGTCGCGCCCGCGCACGTTGGCGGTGATGACCACGCGGCGCTTGCCTTCTTCGCGACTCAACTGGTTCGGGCCGGGCGCGACGTCGAAGGTGGCGATTTCGCCCAGCGTGATGAAGCTGCGTGCCCCCTCGCTCGTGGCGGGCAACGCCACCGGCAGCCGACGCAGCGCATCGATGTCGGCGCGCATCTCTTCCGGCAGGCGCACGACGATGTCGAAGCGGCGGTCACCCTCGAACAGCGTGCCGGCCACGCGCCCGGCAGTGGCAGTCGCGATCATTTCCTGCACGTCGCCGATGTTCAGGCCCATGCGCGCGGCGCGCTCGCGGTCGACCCGGATCTGCAGGATCGGCAGGCCGGACGTGGCCTCGACCTGCACCTCGGCCGCGCCGGGTACCGAGCGCAGGCTGGCCGCGATCTGGCCGGCGGTCGCTTCCAGCACGCCCAGGTCGTCGCCGAACAGCTTGACGGCGACGTCGCTGCGCACGCCCGAGATCAGTTCGTTGACGCGCAGCTGGATCGGCTGGCTGAATTCGTAGCTGTTGCCGGGCAGGCGTTCGAGCGCCGTGCGGATCGCGCTTTGCACGGCGGCGCGCGAGCGTTTCGGCTTGGGCCACGCGGACTCGGGCTTGAAGATGATGTAACTGTCGGCCACGCTGGGCGGCATCGGGTCGGATGCGATTTCGGCCGTGCCGATGCGGGCGAACACGCGCGCGATCTCGGGCACCTCGCGCATCAGCGTCGTCTCGATCTGCTGCTGCATCTTGACCGACTGGGTCAGGCTCGTGCCCGGCACACGCACCGTCAGCACCGCCATATCGCCCTCGTCGAGATTCGGCGCGAACTCCAGGCCCAGGCGCGTGGCCATCAGCACCGCCAGAGCGATCACCAGGCCGGCAAACACCAGCACCACGGCGCGGTTGGCCAGCGCGTAGTCGAGCGCCGGTGCATACCAGCGGTGCGCGGCCAGCATGACGCGGCTGTCCTTTTCATCGACCTTGCGACCGATGAACAGCGCCACGGCGGCCGGCACGAACGTCACCGACAGGATCATTGCGCCCAGCAGCGCGAACACCACCGTGAACGCCATCGGATGAAACATCTTGCCCTCGATGCCGGTGAGCGCGAAGATGGGCAGGTAGACGATCATGATGATCAACTGGCCATAGATCAGGGGCCGCCTGGCTTCGCGCGCGGCGGCGAAGACTTCGGCAAAGCGCTCTTCGCGGCTCAAGAGACGCCCGAGCCGGTGCTGCGCGCCGGCCAGCCGGCGCACGCAATTTTCGACGATGACGACGGCGCCGTCGACGATGATGCCAAAGTCCAGCGCACCGAGGCTGAGCAGGTTGGCGCTGACGCCGCCGGCCACCATGCCCGAGAACGTAAACAGCATTGCCAGCGGAATCACCAGTGCAGTCAGCAGCGCCGCGCGCAGATTCCCAAGAAAGAAAAACAGCACGGCGATGACGAGGATGGCGCCTTCGATGAGGTTCTTGCGCACGGTCGCAATCGCCTTCTCGACCAGCACCGTGCGGTCGTAGACGGTGACCGCCTTGACGCCCTTGGGCAGGCTACGATTGATCTCGAGCATGCGCTCGTCGACCGCCTGCGCCACCTTGCGGCTGTTCTCGCCAATCAGCATGACCACGGTGCCCAGCACCACTTCGACGCCGTTCTCGGTGGCAGCGCCAGTGCGCAGCTCGCGCCCGATGCCCACTTCGGCGACGTCGCGCACGCGCACCGGAATGCCGTTGACGCTGGTGACGACGATATTGCCAATGTCGTCCATCGACGCAGCCTGGCCCGGCGCGCGCACCAGGTACTGCTCGCCCTCGCGCTCGATGTAGCCGGCGCCGACATTGCTGTTGTTGCGCTCGAGCGCGCGCACGATGTCGGCCAGTTCCAGCCCGTACGACGACAGCGTGGCCGTGTTCGGGGCCACCAGGTATTCCTTGTCGAAGCCACCGATCGAGTTGATCTCGGTGACACCCGGCACCGAGCGCAGTTGCGGCTTGATGATCCAGTCCTGGATCTCGCGCAGGTCGGTCGGTGTGTAGGGCGTGCCATCGGGCTTCTTCGCACCGGGCTCGCTCTCGACGGTCCACTGATAGATTTCACTCAGGCCCGTGGCGATCGGGCCCAGCGCCGGCACCACGCCGGCCGGCAGGTGTTCGCGTGCATCCTGCAGGCGCTGGCTCACGAGCTGGCGCGCGAAGTGGATGTCGGTGCCCTCGTCGAACACCACCGTCACCTGCGACAGGCCATAGCGCGACAGCGAGCGGTAGGTTTCCAGGTCCGGCAGGCCGGCCAGCACCGCCTCGACCGGGTAAGTGATGCGCTGCTCGACCTCGAGCGGCGAGTAGCCCGGCACGGCCGTGTTGATCTGCACCTGGACGTTGGTCACGTCAGGCACGGCGTCGATCGGCAAACGGCCATAGTTGTAGATACCGATGGCGGCCATCGCCAGCACGGCCAATAGCACGAGCCAGCGCCGTTCGATACTGAGCGTAATGAGACGGTCGAACCAGGTGGAGGCTTGCAGGTCAGTGTGCATGGGTGGCCTCGCCTTTGCCCTGTTCGGCCTTGATCGTGAAGCTGCCGCCGGCGGCATAGGTCTCGCCCGGATTCAGGCCGGCCGTGATCTCGATGAAGCGCCCATCTGCGCGCCCGGTGCTGACCGGCTGCGCGATGAAACCTTCCTTGACGCGCTTGTAGACCACCTGACGCGTCTCGACCGTCTGGATCGCTTCGCGCGCGACGGCCACCGGCACGTCGCTCGAGCCGGTGACGATGTCGACGTTCACGGCCAGGCCGGGCCGCCAGGCGGCGCCCGGGTTGGCCAGCACCACGCGGGCCTTGGCCGAACGCGACGCCTCGCCCACCAGCGAACTGACAAAACTCACCTTGCCAGGCGCTGTCGTGCTTGATGCAATCGAACGGATCACGGCGGTCGTGCCGACCCGCACGATGTCCAGGTCGCGCGCCGGCACCACCACGTCGGCCCACACGGTCGACAAATCAGTCAGCGTGAACACGCGCGTATCGGCGCCCACCACTTCGCCCAGCGTGATGTGCTTTTCGACGATGATGCCGTCAAACGGCGCGCGGATCGCGAGCAGGTTCGAGCCGCCAGCACCGCCTGCGCCAAGTGCCTGCAATTGCTGGCGCACGGTGTCGCGCGCAACTTCGGCCTCGATCAGTTCCTGCTCGGCTTTCAGCAGATCTTGTCGCGCCGTGATCTTTTCTTCCCACAGCGTGCGCTCGGTCGCAACAATCCTGCGCGCATAGTCGACCCGCTTCTGCGCCGCCGTCAGCGCGCCGCGCTGGCCGGCGATGTCGGCGCTGGCAATGCTGGCCAGTACCTGGTTCTTGCGTACCTGCTGGCCCAGGTCGGCGCTGACGTCGCGCACCGAACCGGCCGCGCGCGGCGTCACGTGGGCGGTGCGGTCTTCGTTCAGCGCGATCTGGCCCGGCATGCGAATGAAGGTGTCCAGATGCTTCGGACCGGCCGAAGCGAGCGTGATGCCGGCCACCGTGATCTGGTTGGGTGTGAAGTGGATGACGCCGTCGTCAGCGTGCGCTGCGTCTTTTGCTTCAGCCTGTTCGGCCCGTTCGGCCTGTTCGTCATGTTCGCCGTGCTCGTCTCCTGCCGGCTGCGCGCGGTCGCGCAGCAGAACGAAGGCGGCCAGCGCCAGCGCGATGGCCAGCATGATGACGATGATGCGGGTTTGCTGTTTGTTCATGGGTTCTCCTGCACGGCTGCTTGTCCCAGCAGGCGTGCGATATCGGCCTGCGCGCGATGGCTCTCGGCGACGGCATTGAGGTATTGGTAAGTGGATTGGGCCAGCACGCGCTGGGCGTCGAGCACGTCGATCAGTCCGAACTTGCCAAGCGCGAAGCCACGGCTGGCGGCGCGCTGCGCGTCCTGCGCGCCGGGCAGGACGTCGGCGGCGATCAGCGCGCATTCGGCCAGCGCGGTGCCAAGGCGCGCATGGGCCTGACCCAGTTCGGCGCGCAACCGGGCGCCCTGTGCAGCCTGTTCATCCTGCGCCTTGTCAACGCGGCGCAGCGCTTCGAGGACCGCGCCGTGGTTGCGGTCGAACAGCGGCAGCGGCACCGACAGACCCAGTACCGTTCTGTTGCGGGCGTCTTGCCCTTCACGCTGGGCGCCGACGATCACGTTGACGTCCGGCGTGCGGCGCGCCTGTTCAAGCCTGGCCAGCGCCTGCCGGTGCTTGAGGTTCGCGCCGGCCTGGCGCATGCCGGGCGCGGCGTCCAGTTGCGCCAGCAACCGCTCCAGCGGCGGCAGCGTGGGCAGCGTGACGGCGTCCGGTTCGACGACCACGAGCCCGCGCGCCTCGCCGGCCCACAACGCAGCGAGCTGGAACCGCGCCGTTTCCAGCGCGCGCCCCGCCTGCAGCGCCTCGATGCGCGCGCTGCCCTGCGCCACGCGGGCGCGGGTTTGCTCGACGGGCGACAAGGTGCCGGCGTCGACCCGCTTGCCGGCAGCCTCCAGTGCCCGGCCTGCAAGGCCGACCAGTTCCTGCGCCATGCGTTCACGCGCCAGCGCAGCCACGACCTCGTAAAACGCGGCAATCACATCGGCGCGCACGCGCGCCTGCTCGGCGTTCAGCGCCAGCGCCGCCAGTTGGCCTTCCTGGCGCGCCACATCGATGCGCGCGGCGCGCTTGCCGCCCAGTTCGACCGGAATGGTCAACAGCGCCGTGAGCGTGCGGTTGTCGCTGCGCTCGCCTTCGCGCAGCAGTTCGAGTTCGGGATTGGGGCGCGCCCCGGCCTGGGCCAGCGCGCCCTGTTGCGCGGCAACTTCATTACCAGCAGCGCGTAGCGTCGGGTTGAAACGCAGCGCCAGCGCGATGGCCGCGTCGAGTGTCAAGGGTTGCAGGGGGGCGGCCACGGCGGCGGCCATGGGCGCCGCCTGGGCGGCCAGCGGCAGGCCAGCGTTTGCCAGCGCGCACGCAAGGGCAAACGCCGCCAGCGGCGGTGTTAAACGGTGTTTCATGATGGTGCTCCGAACGGGTGAATGTCCGGCGAAGGCAATCGGGCGGCCGCGCGTGGCGGGCCAACGATGGATGTTCGCCGCGCTAGATGCGCAGCAGGCGGTCGGGTGGCGGGATCAGGTCGGGCACGTGCGAGACGTAGCGCCGTGTTTCGCCGCGCAGATGCGGCGCCCCCTTGGGCAGGGGCAGATTGGGTTGCGACGACAGCACCGCGCTGGCCGACAGATGGTGGCAGGCGTCGCAGTCGCTGCACGGGTCGGCGGGGCTGGCATCGTCCTGGTTTGCGGCTGTGGACGACGACGAGGTCGACGACGGCGCATGCTTGTGGGTGTGGTGGCCCGGGTGCATGGTCTTTTCATTGTGCGTGCAATAGGCAGCACCCGCCGCCCAGGCGGCCTGGAAAGGCATGGCAAACAGCAGCAGGATGAGGAAAAGACGGCGCATCGGATCGGTCGTTATCGAACGGCGCGCGACCGGATGATCGGCGCGCCATATCCCATTAAATACCCTGTAGCTGCTGGAGGGTCAAGCAATATCGTCGTACCACGATTAATCGACCAGGACGCTGGTACGGGAATGCGGGACAGACTGCGCTTCCTGGACGCTGCTACGCGCAGGCGCCGACACATCGAACTGATAGTCGGCCGCCGGATGCACTTCCCAGCCGCCGTCGCCCGTCAGCCACAATACGTGGGTATGGTGGCGCAGCACGCCGGCGCGGTGCGCGACGCTGACCAGCGTCGTGCCCTTGTCGCGCAGGCGCTTGTACAGCGACGATTCATTGGCACTATCGAGCGCGCTGGTGGCTTCGTCCAGGATCACGATGGCTGGCTCGTGCACCAGCACGCGACCAAATGCCAGGCGCTGCTGCTCGCCGATCGACAGCAGCTTTTCCCAGTCGAGGGTGGCGTCCAGGCCCCCGACGCGCCCTGCCAGATACGGCAGGTGCACTTGCTCCAGAATGTCGATCAACTGCGCGTCGCTCAGCGAGGTGTGGGTGCTTGGATAGATCAGCTGGCTGCGCAGGGTGCCCGGCTGCAGATACGGCTGCTGCGGCAGGAAGAAGAAATCCTCGCGCGGCGGGTGGTGGATCACCCCGCTGCCCTTGTGCCAGAGCCCGGCAATGGCGCGCAGCAGCGAGCTCTTGCCGCAGCCGCTGTCGCCATTGATCAGCAATGCGTCGCCCGGCTTCAGGGACAGCGTCAACTCCTTGATCAGCACGCGATCGGACTGCGGCGGACACAAGGTCAGTGACTCGAGTGCGAGATGGTCGCCAGGCGTGCGTGTGATGCGCGCCTGCGTGTCGCACGGATTGCCGGCCGGCGGCTCGGGCATCACATGCATGGACAAGGTCTGCAAGCGGCCAATGCCGGCGACGAAACGGCTCAGGCTTTCGAAGTTGTCGACGATGACGCCCACCGCCGCCAGCACCGCCGTGAAGGCGCCGGCCGCCTGCACCGCACGCCCAACTTCAAGCTCGCCCGACAGCACGGCATCGGCCAGGATCACGAACGGCAGCACCAGCGTGAGCTGGCTGAACGTACGCTGGAACAGGTTGAGCGCGCGCTGCTTCTTGATCAGGCGCGAAAAATTATGGATGACCTTGTTGAACTTGCTGTCGATGTGCGCGCGCTCCTGCGCCTCGCCGCCATAGAAGGCAATCGACTCGGCATTCTCGCGCAGCCGGATCAGGCTGAAACGAAAATCGGCTTCGCGCCGCAACTGCCAGAAGTTCAGGTGGATCAGCGGATTGCCAAAGACCACCAGTGCGATGATCGTGCCCAACAGCGCGTAAGCCACCAGGACGCCAACGAGCACGTGCGAGATCGACCACAGCACGGCGCTGAAGGCCACCAGCTGCATCAGCGAACCCAGGAAGATCAGCATGAAGTGGACGGAGCGGCCCGTGAAGGTGTTCACATCCTCGCAGATGCGCTGGTCGGGGTTGTCGATCTCCTGGTTCGAGCCCAGCTCGTAGTATTTGCGGCCGCCCACGTAACCATCGAGAAAACGCCGCGTCAGCCAGCGCCGCCACTTGTTGGCGAACAGGTCGCGCATATAGTAATAGAACGCGTAGATCGGTACGGCGAATGCCAGCACGATCAGGCATGCCTGCACCGCGCCCCAGAAACGGTCACGGTCCTTGCCGGCCAGCGCCGACGTCAGCTCGCCGGCCTGGTCGTTGAGCATCACGGCGAGCTTGGTTTCCACCAGCATCAGCACGATCAACAGTGCCATCAGCAGCCATGCCCGCTTGCGCTCATCGCCCAGCCAGTACGGCTTGGCGACGCTGACGAACTGTTTCCATGCCGCCACCGACAAGGGCGGGCCTCTGCGCTTTTTCTTCGTGTTGCCAGGAATGTCGCGGGTCATTCCGTCGTCGTGCGTCTGTTTCTGGGCCGTCATGATTCTGCAATGCCTGTTCCCGGGGCGTCCGACCGCGGCGGCTCGTCCGGTATTACGATAATTCTTGCAGACATGGCAGGTTAGGTGCCCATGTCTGCAGGCCCGTGAACTGTATTTACCCAATTCACGCGCCCAGCATACGGTTGCGTGTAAAACTATTCAGTGCGGAAACAGACATAATCATGCAATAAAAAAACCGCCAGGCTCACGCTCTGGCGGTTTTTAAGAGCGGAAGCGGCGAGCCGCTTCCGTTGCCTGCAGCGTGATTACACCGCTGCGCCTTCAACCGGATCAGCCGCCTTCATCGACAGCTTCAGACGGCCGCGCTCGTCGGTCTCGAGGACCTTGACGCGCACTTGCTGGCCTTCTTTCAGGTAATCGGCAACGGCGTTGACACGCTCGTTGGCGATCTGCGAGATGTGCAGCAGGCCATCCTTGCCTGGCATGACTTGCACGATCGCGCCGAAGTCCAGCAGTTTCAGCACGGTGCCGTCGTAGGTCTTGCCCACTTCGACCGATGCGGTCAGCTCTTCGATGCGGCGCTTGGCTTCCTGGCCGGCGGCAGCGTCGACCGACGCGATCGTGACCACGCCTTCGTCGCTGATGTCGATCTGGGTGCCGGTCTCTTCGGTCAGTGCGCGGATGACAGCGCCGCCCTTGCCGATGACGTCACGGATCTTCTCTGGATTGATGCGGATGGTGATCAGGCGTGGTGCGAAGTCCGACAGTTCGGTCTTCACGGTTGGCATGGCCTTCTGCATTTCGCCCAGGATATGGTGACGGCCTTCTTTGGCTTGCGCCAGTGCCACCTGCATGATTTCCTTGGTGATGCCCTGGATCTTGATGTCCATCTGCAGCGCGGTGATGCCTGCTGCGGTACCGGCCACCTTGAAGTCCATGTCGCCCAGGTGATCTTCATCGCCCAGGATGTCCGACAGCACGGCGAATTTGCCGCCTTCCTTGATCAGGCCCATGGCGATACCGGCCACGTGCGATTTCATCGGCACACCAGCGTCCATCAGTGCCAGGCAGCCGCCGCAGACCGAGGCCATCGACGACGAACCGTTCGACTCGGTGATTTCCGAGACCAGGCGCACCGAGTAGCTGAAGTCTTCCGGATCCGGCAGCGCAGCGATCAGCGCGCGCTTGGCCAGACGGCCGTGGCCGACTTCGCGGCGCTTCGGCGTACCGACGCGGCCGGTTTCGCCGGTGGCGAACGGAGGCATGTTGTAGTGCATCATGAACGAATCGGTGTACTCGCCCATCAGCGCGTCGATCTTCTGGCTGTCGCGGGCGGTGCCCAGCGTGGCAACGACCAGCGCCTGCGTTTCACCGCGGGTGAACAGGGCCGAACCGTGGGTGCGTGGCAGCACGCTCGAACGGATCGAGATCGGACGCACGGTGCGGGTGTCGCGACCGTCGATGCGTGGCTCGCCTTCCAGGATCTGCGAACGCACGACCTTGGCTTCCATGTCGAACAGGATGTTGCCGACGTCGCCCGAGTCAAAGGTCACGCCAGCGGCATTCAGCTCAGCGATGACTTCCGACGACAGCGACTTCAGCTTTTGCTGGCGCGCCGATTTTTCGCGGGTCTGGTATGCATCGCGCACTTTCGCGCCAGCCAGTTCGCCGATACGGGCGATCAGTTCTTCGTTCTTTGGCGCCGGCGCCCATTCGACTTCCGGCTTGCCGCCTTCGGCGACCAGGTCGTGGATCGCATCGATCACGACTTTCATCTGGTCATGACCGAACACGACGGCGCCCAGCATGATTTCTTCAGACAATTGCTTGGCTTCGGATTCGACCATCAGGACGGCGGTTTCGGTACCGGCCACGACCAGGTCCATCAGCGAAGTCTTCAGCTCGGTGGTGGTCGGGTTCAGGATGTACTGGCCATTTGCGTAGCCGACGCGCGCGGCGCCGATCGGGCCACTGAACGGGATGCCAGCGATGCACAGGGCGGCCGAAGCGCCGATCATCGCAGGGATGTCCGGATCGATTTCAGGGTTGACCGACAGCACGTGAATGATGACCTGGACTTCGTTCAGGTAGCCTTCCGGGAACAGCGGACGGATTGGACGGTCGATCAGGCGCGAGGTGAGCGTTTCTTTCTCGGAAGGACGGCCTTCGCGCTTGAAGAAACCGCCCGGGATTTTACCCGCAGCATACGTTTTCTCGAGGTAGTCGACGGTCAGCGGGAAGAAGTCCTGGCCTGGCTTGGCATCCTTGCGTGCGACCACGGTTGCCAGCACGACGGTATCTTCAACCGACACCACGACGGCGCCGCTTGCCTGGCGCGCGATTTCGCCCGTTTCCAGGGTGACAGTGTGTTGACCGTACTGGAAGGTTTTCGTAACTTTGTTAAACATGGGGTATCCCTTTCATTTTGCCGACAGATTTTCAGGTGCTGTCGTTCACCTCTCACCACGGGCCGCTCAGGAGAGAAGCAGCCTTGCAACAACAAACAAACAGCTCAAAAACGAAAAATGCCCGCGACAGTGAACTGGCGCAGGCATCTTGAGACTTAAACCGTCTGGCGCAAACGAATTACTTACGCAGGCCCAGTTTGGCGATCAGGTCGCGGTAACGGTTCAGATCTTTGTTCTTCAGGTACGACAGCAGGCTCTTACGACGGTTGACCATCATGATCAGACCACGACGCGAGTGGTGATCTTTCTGGTGGGCCTTGAAGTGGCCGTTCAGGTCGTTGATGCGTGCGGTCAGCAGTGCAACTTGCACTTCCGGCGAACCGGTGTCTTTTTCGCCACGTGCGTTGTCCGCGATAATCGCGGCTTTGTTCAGAGTTTCTACGGTCATGATGTTACCTTTCACATGCGGTGCAAGAGTCGCAACCCAGCGCACCGTGATTGATTAGATGCCTGCCCGGATTCGGACAGACCGGCAAGTATAGTGCAAAACGCGGGTAGCCACCAGCGTTTGCCCGCCCTGCCGCCATGTAAAGGAAAAAATAATGCACCCGATGATGAAAATAACAACGCTGGCCGCCACGCTGCTGCTGGCGGCGTGCGCCACGCGCCCTGCCCCGCTGCCGGGCGAAACGGCCGATGTGGTCCAGGCCAAGCTCGGCAAGCCGACGTCTATCTACGTCGATGCCGACGGCGCGGCGCGCTCGCTCGAATACGCGACGGGGCCGATGGGCCAGTACACATGGATGGCACGCCTTGGCCCCGATGGCCGCTTGACCGCCTACGAGCAGGTACTGACCGGCGAAAAATTTGCCACGCTCAAGATCGACCAGGCGACCAAGGAGCAGGTCTTGCGCACGATCGGGCGCCCTGCCGAACGCTCGCGCGTGGCGATGCAGAACTACGAGGTCTGGTCGTACCGCTACAAGGAAGCCGGCGTCTGGAACTCGCTGATGCACGTGCATTTCGACGAGGGGGGCGTCGTACGCCAGATGATGAACGGGCCGGACCCGATGTACGAGCCAAGGGACCGCAGCTCCTGGTAGGGGCTGCGGTGTAAGTTGGCTTAGCGCGCCTGCGGCAGCTTGCGCCCGCCGTCGCTGTGCACGAAGTCTTCGATCGCGTCGAGCGACGGCGCCAGGCGGCGCAGCGAGCTCGATAGCGTCGCGAGCAGCGTGACATGGTTCACGCCCGTAAAGCTCACCTCGCGCACCGGCACGCCTGTCGCGCGCAGCCGGTCAGCCAGCGCGCCGGTGTTGCGCTCCGGGTCGACCGTCGCATCGTTGCGCGCCGCGATCAGGAGCGCCGGCGGCGCATTGATCGTCACGTGGTTGATCGGCTGCGAATCGCGCGGCGTATCCGGATACAGGAACACCGGGCGCGTCGTTAGATTCTCAATCGGCAGGAAGTTGTACGGGCCGGCCATGCCGATCCAGCCGCGCAGGATGCTCGGGGCCGTGCCCTGCGCCCGAAGCCAGCGCGGGTCGAGCGCCAGCATCGCCGCGTTGTAGGCGCCGGCGCTGTGGCCCATCGCATAGATTCGCTTCGGATCGCCACCATACGCCTTGATCCGGCGCGAGGTCCAGGCCAGCGCTTCTGCGCTGTCGGTCAGAAAGTCCGGGTAGCGCACCTGCGGATACAGACGGTAGTCGGGAATGACCACCACGAAACCACGCGCCGCCAGCGCGCGGCCGACGAACGCATAGTCGCCCCGCTCGCCGTCGACCCAGTTGCCACCGTAATAGAACACGATGACGGGCGCAGGGCCGGTCCAGTTTTCAGGGCGGTAGATATCGAGCACGTGGCGTGGGTTGGTGCCGTAGGCGGCCGAGGCCACCGTGCGCGAGGCGCCGCTTGGCGAGACCGCGTTGACGAGCGACAGCGGCGAGCAGGCAGCAAGCAGCCCCGACAGGAGCAGGACGGCGGCGGCGCAGGCCGCGAAGTAAGGAATTCTCATGGTTGCGGGCGGCCGGGGGTCAGCGGTGAAGGTCGTCGTCGGCGTCGTCGAGCGGGATGATGCTGACCCGCTTGCCCTTGGCACGCTGCCACACATACACGGCGTAACCCGAGAGGCCGTAGATCACGAAGATCGGCCACAGCACCTTGGGGGGATCGATCGCCAGCAAGGCCAGCACCAGCGCAATCAGGAACACCGCGATGAACGGCACCGACTTGCGGAAGTTGATGTCCTTGAAACTGTAGAACGGCACGTTCGACACCATCGTCAGGCCGGCAAACACCGTGATGCACCACGACACCCAGTCGACCTTGCGCGCGCTGACGCTGATGTCCGGGTCGATCATCATCATGATGAAGCCGATCACGAGCGCCGCTGCGGCCGGGCTGGGCAAGCCCTGGAA
This sequence comes from Massilia sp. MP_M2, assembly GCF_039123635.1. NCBI lineage: Bacteria > Pseudomonadati > Pseudomonadota > Betaproteobacteria > Burkholderiales > Oxalobacteraceae > Massilia > Massilia sp. MP_M2. Next base: position 358,705 of record NZ_JBCHJF010000002.1, on the reverse strand, counting down.
GAAGCGCTTGTCAACGACTTCGATATTGGTGTTGAAACGCGCCAGGCGCAAGGCGGCGCAGGCGCAGTAGATGAAGGCGGCCAGCCAGCCCATCTTGCCCATGCCGCGCAGCGACCATTCATAGATCACGAGCGCGGGCGCGGCGCCGAACGACACCATGTCGGCCAGGCTGTCGTATTGGGCGCCGAATTCGGACTGGGTATTGGTCAGGCGCGCGATGCGCCCGTCCAAGCCATCGAGAATCATCGCGATGAACACGGCCCAGCAGGCCTGGTCGAAGCGCTGGTTCATCGCCATGACGATGGCGTAGAACCCGCAGAACAGCGCGGCGGTGGTAAAGGCGTTCGGCAGCAGGTAGATGCCGCGGCCCCGCTCACCGGCCGCGCGTGCTTGCGTACGGGTCCCGAAACGCTTTTTCAGGCGGGAGAATCGTGGACCTTTGGGCGGGGTCCCTGGTGTTCTTCTTCGTGGAAAAGTTGGCATAAGCAATCGTATTCAAGTGAGCCGCCGAGCGACTGTTCCCAGCCATTATAGAGGCGGGACCCGTGTTAGCGAAACACTACGCTAACCCGGTTGGCAATTGCATGGCGCTTACTTGAACACGACCGTGCCGGATGATGGCTTATTTGAACTTGACCTTGCCCACCAGGCGCATCTGCAGCGTGGTTTCGCCTGGTTCAAAGCTCGGTTCGGCCATGCCATCGTCCATCTCGCGCTTGGCACTCGAACGCATCATCATGGCGGGCGCCGCCTCGGCACCGCCCGCGTAATTGCCCGAGCCTTCGAAGTCGACCGTATCGAGCACGGCGTCGCCCGGCTGGCGGCCCATTGCTTTGGCGATCGAGACGATGCGCTCGTTCAGGTTCTGGTAGGTGGCGGCAATGCGCTGGTCGTCGAGGCGCTTTTCGGTCGCCGGGGTCAGGCCAAAGTTGATGTTATTGATCTGCAGAACCTTCTGCGCGGCGGCGGCCGTTTTGGGCAGCGCAGCCAGATTCGTGGTCTTGACTTCCAGGTACTGGCCGACGCGCCAGGCGATCGGCACCGGCTTGACCGGCGCGACCACGCGGCCAACCGGCTGTGGCTGCACTTCCGGATACACCGGGTACGTGTAGTAGCCCTGGGTTTTCAGTTCGGCCTTCGGATCGGCGCGGCGTACGATCTCGGTGCCCTCTTTCATCTTGCGATTGACGCGGTCGGCGGCGGCGTTCTTGTCCTTGTCGTGCTCTTCGACGGCGAAGGTGATCGTCGCTTCGTCATTGGCATGCCTGACTTCGCCAAAGGCCGGCACCACGACCATGGTGCCGGTCGTTGCAGCGGACGACGCGGTCTGCGCCTGGGCAGCGCTGAAGGCCAGCACGAGGGCGGCGGCGACGAGGGATTTGGTGAATGCCATTATTGTTCTCCTGTGAGTTGCGACGAATGTCTAACTTGGTTATACGATACCTTGCACAGGGAAAACATCGGTAATTTGTAATGGACAGTTGCAAATGAGTAGCTTTTGAAACGTGTTGGCAATCGTTAGATGAACGCGTGGACGGGAGACCCGTCCACCCTACGATGTGCGTGCGGCCGGATTCTCCATGCCACGCATACGTAGGGTGGACGGCTCTGCCGTCCACGCGTTGATTGCCAACGCCACACCACCGCACGCGATGGTCTGGCCGCAAACTTAGTTCTTCGACTGATCCACCAGCTTGTTCTTCGCGATCCACGGCATCATCGCGCGCAGCTTCGCGCCGACTTCTTCGATCGGGTGCTCGGCGGTCAGGCGACGGCGCGAGATCAGGGTTGGTGCGCCAGCCTTGTTTTCCAGGATGAAGCTCTTGGCGTATTCGCCGGTCTGGATGTCCTTCAGGCACTGGCGCATCGCGTTCTTGGTGTCTTCGGTCACGACGCGCGGGCCGGTGACGTATTCGCCGTACTCCGCGTTGTTCGAGATCGAGTAGTTCATGTTGGCGATGCCGCCTTCATAGATCAGATCGACGATCAGTTTCAGTTCGTGCAGGCACTCGAAGTACGCCATCTCCGGCGCGTAACCGGCTTCGGTCAGCGTCTCGAAGCCCGCCTTGATCAGTTCGACCGCGCCGCCGCACAGCACGGCCTGCTCGCCGAACAGGTCGGTCTCGGTTTCTTCGCGGAAGTTGGTCTCGATGATGCCGGCGCGGCCGCCGCCGTTGGCCATGGCGTACGACATGGCGATATCACGTGCGGCGCCCGATTTGTCCTGGTACACGGCGATCAGGTGCGGCACGCCGCCACCTTGCGTGTAGGTACCGCGCACTGTGTGGCCCGGCGCTTTTGGGGCGACCATGATCACGTCGAGGTCGGCGCGTGGGACAACCTGGCCATAGTGGACGTTGAAACCGTGAGCGAAGGCCAGCACCGCGCCCTGCTTCGCGTTCGGCTCGATGTTCTGCTTGTAGACTTCGGCGATGTTTTCGTCCGGCAGCAGGATCATGATGACGTCGGCGTTTTTCACGGCTTCATCGACTTCTGCCACTTTCAGGCCGGCTTGCTCGACCTTGCCCCACGAGGCGCCGCCGCGGCGCAGGCCGACGGTGACATTGACACCCGATTCGCTCAGGTTCTGCGCGTGCGCATGGCCTTGCGAGCCGTAACCGATGATGGCAACGTTCTTGCCCTTGATGAGGGAGAGGTCGCAGTCCTTGTCGTAGAAAACGTTCATTTTTTTTGTCCTGTTATTGAATTTGAATTGTGTGATGTTGAGCGTTGCTCAAACTTTCAGAATGCGTTCGCCGCGGCCGATGCCCGAGCCGCCGGTGCGCACGGTCTCGAGGATCGAGGCGCGGTCGATGGCGTCGATGAAGGCATCCAGTTTCGATTTGGCGCCGGTCAGCTCGATCGTGTAGGTCTTTTCGGTGACGTCGATGACGCGGCCACGGAAGATATCGGCGGTGCGCTTCATTTCTTCGCGCTCCTTGCCAACCGCGCGCACCTTGATCAGCATGAGCTCGCGCTCGATGTGCTGGCCTTCGGTCAGGTCAACCACCTTGACGACCTCGATCAGGCGGTTCAGGTGCTTCGTGATCTGCTCGATGATGTCGTCCGAGCCGGACGTCACGATCGTCATGCGTGACAGCGTCGCGTCTTCGGTCGGCGCCACGGTCAGCGTTTCGATGTTGTAGCCGCGCGCCGAGAACAGGCCGACCACGCGCGAGAGCGCACCGGCTTCGTTCTCCAGCAGGACAGAAATAATATGGCGCATTTACAGGTCCTCCGAGCCGAGCAGCATTTCGTTCAGGCCGCGGCCCGCCTTGACCATCGGCCACACGTTTTCACTCTGGTCGGTGATGAAGTTCATGAACACCAGGCGGTCTTTCATGGCGAACGCATCGCGCAGCGCGCCGTCGACATCGCCCGGCTTTTCGATTTTCATGCCAACGTGGCCATAGGCCTCGGCCAGCTTTTCGAAGTCGGGCAGCGAATCCATGTACGACTCGGAATAGCGCGAACCGTAGTCGATCTGCTGCCACTGACGGACCATGCCCAGGAAGCGGTTGTTCAGCAGGATGATCTTTGGCGTCAGGTGGTATTGCTTGCAGGTGGCAAGCTCCTGGATGCACATCTGGATCGAGCCTTCGCCGGTGACGCAGGCCACGGTGGCGTCCGGATTGGCCATCTGCACGCCCATCGCGAACGGCAGGCCCACGCCCATCGTGCCCAGGCCACCGGAATTGATCCAGCGGCGCGGCTTGTCGAACGGGTAGTACTGCGCGGCCCACATCTGGTGCTGGCCGACGTCGGACGTGATGAACGCGTCGCCACCGGTGACCTTGTGCAGTTGCTGGATCACGGCCTGCGGCTTGATCAGCGTGTCGGAGCTTGCATACGCGAGGCAGTCGCGGCCACGCCATTCGGCGATCTGCTTCCACCAGCTTTGCAGCGCAGGCGCATTGGCGTGACCATTACCAGCGTCGAGCTGCGAGAGCAGTTCGATCAGGACGTCCTTGACGTTGCCGACGATCGGGATATCGACCTTGACGCGCTTGGAAATCGACGATGGATCGATGTCGATATGGATGATCTTGCGCGGATGCGAGGCGAAATGCTTGGGGTTGCCGATTACGCGGTCGTCGAAGCGCGCGCCGATGGCGATCAAGACATCGCAGTGCTGCATGGCCATGTTCGCTTCGTAGGTGCCGTGCATGCCCAGCATGCCGACGAACTGCGGATCGGACGAACGCGACGCGCCCAGCCCCATCAGCGTGTTCGTGATCGGGAAGCCGGTCGTCTCGACCATGCGATTGAGCTCATTCGAGGCATTGGCCAGGATGACGCCGCCGCCCGCATAGATCATCGGCCGCTCGGCGTTCTGCAGCAGCGCGACCGCTTTGCGGATCTGGCCAACGTGGCCCTTGTCGACCGGACGGTACGAGCGCATCTCGATCTCGCGCGGGTACTCGAACAGGCATTTGTTGACCGTGATGTCCTTCGGGATATCGACCAGCACAGGACCGGGCCGGCCGGTGCGGGCGATGAAGAAGGCTTTCTTGATCGTCGAGGCCAGGTCGCGCACGTCCTTGACCAGGAAGTTGTGCTTGACCACCGGGCGGGTGATGCCGACCGTGTCGCATTCCTGGAATGCATCCTGGCCGATCGCGTGGCTCGGGACCTGGCCCGAAATCACGACCATCGGAATCGAATCCATATAGGCGGTCGACAAGCCGGTGACGGCATTGGTGACGCCAGGGCCGGACGTGACGAGAGCGACGCCCACGGTGTTCGAGCTGCGCGAATAGGCGTCAGCAGCATGCACCGCAGCTTGTTCGTGGCGCACGAGAACGTGCTGGAATTTATCTTGCTGGAAGATCGCGTCGTAGATATAGAGGACAGCGCCGCCCGGATAACCGAAAACGTGCTTCACGCCCTCTTCTGCCAGACAACGGACAACAATTTCAGCGCCCGTGATGGGGACTGTTGGATCGAAACTCATAACCATTCCTTTCAAAACCCATAGGGTTGATTGATCGGATGCTCGTTCCTGGCGAAATGCGTGCTGCGCTTACAACCCTCAGGCTCCACTTCTTTCTGCGTGCACGTCGATGGTTCGGGTCGCCGTAGGGACCGTACGCATTGACGCTGGGCGCAACTCGTTAGGCTTGAGTGTTTGTAGCGGTTGGACGCATCTCTCGCGCTTGTGGCACGGGTCGGAGCAAACTGCCTACAAATGAAAGCGTGCCATGGCGGACGGGGCGTTGTGGGCGACTCCCGCATGACGTTGATGCTTTGAGGGTGCAAAGCGTGAGGAACACCATACCGCGCCGCACCATTCTGGTCAAGCTTTGTCTTTCGACAAGGCGCGGCCAATTGTCGACCGGATGGGTGCCACCACGCGCCTGCCGGGCGGGCGCCACGACCACGGCACGGCGCTGTGGCGTAACGCACACGATGCTGACCCGCTCGTTTTTGGTGCAAGTCTGGTGTGCGTGTTGTAAATCTGGTGCACCGAAGTAAAATACTTTTCTTGCCGGATGGAATTTATATTCCATCGAAAAAACGTTTGAGATAATTAAACGAACATACGGTTTCTTTACCTTCTGACACGGATTCAGCGATGCAAGCGCCTAACGAAACTCTGCAGGAAATGGCCATGGCCGCGATGACGGCAATTGACCGCGCACAGGCAGTGATCGAGTTCGATCTCGAAGGCCGCATCCTGCATGCCAACCGCAACTTCCTGCTCACCTTGGGTTACGAGCAAGATCAGGTCATCGGCCACCATCACGCAATGTTCTGCGAACCTGCCTACCATCGCTCGCCCGAATACCGGATGTTCTGGCACAGCCTGGCCAAGGGCGAGTTCCACAGCGGCGAATTCAAGCGCATCCGCAGCGACGGCACGCCGGTCTGGATTCAGGCCACCTACAGTCCAATCTTCGACCCCGACGGCAGGCCGGTCAAGGTGGTCAAGTTCGCCACCGACATCACCGAGCAGAAGCTGCTGGCCGCCGAATCGCGCGGCAAGCTCGACGCGATCGGACGCTCACAGGCAGTGATCGAATTCGATATGCGTGGCAATGTCTTGTCTGCAAACGAGAATTTCTTGCGCACCATGGGCTATACCGAAGACGAGATCGTCGGCCGCCATCACACGCTGTTCTGCGACCCGGAACTGGCCAAAAGCGCCGAATACCGCCACTTCTGGGCCGACCTGGGCCAGGGCCGTTTTCAGGCCGGGCGCTTCCAGCGCCGTGGCAAGCACGATGCCGACATCTGGATCCAGGCCACCTACAATCCGATCCTCGATGCCACCGGCAAACCCTACAAAGTCGTCAAGTTCGCGATGGACGTGACGGCCCAGGTCCGGCGCGAAGAACTGGTGAGCGCCAAGATCAACGCCATCGGCACGGCCCTGGACGGCCTGGGTCGCTCGATCGCCGAGATCGCCGATGGCGCGCGCGAGTCGGCTGCGATGGCGGCGCGCACCCAGGACGGTGCGGCCAGCGGCAGCCGCTTGCTGGAGCGCTCCAAGGGCGCCATGCAAGCCATCCAGACTTCGTCGGGCGACGTGCGCGAAATCGTCGACACCATCACCAGCATCGCCGGCCAGACCCACTTGCTGGCGTTTAATGCCGCGATCGAAGCGGCGCGCGCCGGCGAGCATGGGCGCGGCTTTTCGGTGGTGGCCAACGAGGTGCGCAAGCTGGCCGAAAAATCGGCACTGGCGGCGCGCGAAATTTCCAAGCTGATCAACGAAACGGTCAGCCGCGTCGACGAAGGCACCCGCCTGGCCGGCGATGTCGAAGATGCGTTCGAGCGCATTCTCGAGTCGGTCGCCGCCACCAGCAACTCGATCGCCGGCATTGGCGGCGCCACCAATCACCAGGCCGACGCCACCCGCGACGCTTCGCGTCTATTGGCCGAGCTCGAGGCAGTGGCGCGGGAGCGCTAGGCCATGCCAGCCACCTGCAGCGCCCAGCTGATGCTGGCGCGCATCCGGATCGGCGAAGTCGGGATCGGCATACGGATCGAGGCCGTGCTCCAGGCCCTGCCGTTGCCGGAAACCCTTGGTCGCCTGCCACTGCGCACCCATGCCCTGCTCGGCATGGTCGAACACGAGGGCGTGGCCGTGCCGGTGGTCGATCTGGCGCGCTGGCTGGACGTCGGCGCGGCGCCGGCTGACGCCGCCCCGCAACTGCTATTGCTGCGCGACGGCGACCGTACCGTCGGCCTGCGCGTCGATGCGCTCGACGAATTGGTCGAGGTCGAGGCAGCGGCGCTGCAGCGCCTGCATCACGGCGACAATCCGGACGACGTGTTCCACAGCGCTGTGCCGGCCGGGAACGGCGTGCTTCTGAGCCTGCTGGAAGTGGCCCGGCTGGCCGATCTGGCGCTGTGCTGGAGCATGGCGCCAACGGCCGCCGCACCCGCAGCACCACTCGCAACAGAGACACTGCAACGCACCTGTTACGCACTGCTCGACACCGGCCATGGCCTGATCGGCGTGCCGCCAGCCGTACTGGCCGAAGTGCTCGCCCTGCCGGCACTCACGCATATCGGCAGCAGCGCCTGGTGCGACTGGCACGGCAGACAGCTGGCGCTGGTATCCAGCGCAGCGCTGTTCCACGCGTCGGGCGTTGATACCCGCGTCGAGTCTGCCCCCCTGCTCGCCGTGCTGCAGCACGCCGGCCTGGCGCTGGGCGTGCCGGTGCAGGCCGTGCTGCGGCTCGACGACTTCGGTCCCGGCCTGTCCAGCACCGACGGGATCGGCGAAAACGTCATCGATGCCAACGGTGCCGCCGTGCTGCTGGTCGACGTCGCGCGCTTGCTGGCGCGGCATCCCGAGGCGGCGCTGGCGAGCGGCGACAGCGTCGCGCCCACCTTGTCCGCCAGCGCCGGCGCCGGCGCCAGGGTCAGCGTCAGCGTCAGCAATACCGAAGCCTATATCGTGTTCGATGCCGCCGGCCTGCAGGCGCTGCCGCTGGGCGCGATCGAACAGATCGTTCCGCTGGCCGCGCCGCTCGGCCCGACCATGGCGTGGCATGGCGCGGCCATACCGCTGCTCGACCTGCGCGCGGATGCGCCAGGCGAGGATGGCGCGGTGCTGGTGGCGCGCGGCGCGCACGGGCTGGCCGGCCATATCGTGCGCCGCGTGCAGTCGCTGATTCCGGCCGGGGCTGGCCGCATGTTCCGGATGGGCGCCAGCCGCGCCGAGTTCATCATGACCGACGACGGCGGCCAGGAAGCCACTTATCGCATTGCGACACTGGGCGTACCCCAACCGGCGAGCTGAACCCGCACGCCTGCCAATCAGTATCACGGCCCCCATGCACTCAGCATGGCGGGAGTGGGCCCTGAGCGATTCCGATGCAGGCCGGGTGGTTTTTTGCTAGGATGCGACAGTTTTCCCTAAAGCACGACCCACTCGCGCGCCTCCCCCTGAACCTGCATGGCCACAGACAAAGAACTTAACGACTTTCTGCAGAATGTCGAACGGCGCGCGTTCAAGCAGGCGGTCTATGCGGTTCGCAAGGACGAATCGGCGCTGGACATCGTGCAGGACGCGATGATCAAGCTTTCCGAAAAATACGGCGACAAGCCGGCGGCCGAGCTGCCGATGCTGTTCCAGCGCATCCTGCAGACGACGATCCTCGACTACTTCCGCCGCGAAAAAGTGCGCAATACCTGGGTCAGCCTGTTCTCGGGCTTCGGGCGGGGCGAGGGAAACGACGATGATGACTTCGATATCCTTGCCTCACTCGAGGCCGAGCAGGGTTCGGCCGCCGCAGAGTCGAGCGCGGACCAGGTCGAGCGTACCCAAACCTTGCGCCTGATCGATGACGAAGTACAAAAACTCCCCACGCGTCAACGGGAAGCCTTCCTCATGCGTTACTGGCAAGATATGGACGTCGCCGAAACGGCGGCAGCAATGGGATGCTCGGAGGGCAGCGTCAAAACGCATTGCTCGCGCGCCACCCACGCCCTCGCGGCAGCGCTCCAGGCCAAGGGAATCACACTATGAACATCGACGACATCAATCTGGCGTACAAGATACGCCACGCGCTGGACGAACAGCTCGACCACCTGCCGGCTTCGACAGTTAACCGGCTGGCGGTCGCACGCGCTGCCGCCATGGCGCGCAGGAAGCCCGACGCCCGGGCCGGCTTCGGCTGGCGCGGGATTGGCGCATTCTTCGCCGGGCCGGCGGTGTCGCGCCTGGCCATCGCCGCGCCGCTACTGGCGCTGGTGATTGGCATGGGTGGCTTTTACCAGCACGAACAACAGCAGCAACTGGCCGCACTGACTGACATCGACGCCGCCGTGCTGGCCGACGAATTGCCGCTGACCGCCTACCTCGACCCGGGTTTCAACGCCTATCTGGAGTCGCAGCAGCGCCAGCAATGACCAAGAAGAACGTCTCGACATCGCGCTTTCCCGTGCTGAGAACCGTCATCGGCGTCGTGGCCGCTGCTGCGCTTGCCTGGGTCATCGTTGACCGCTTCGAGACGCCGTCCATCCTGCCCGCAGCAACCGAGACGATCGCGAGCGTGCGCCCGCTGCGCAAGGCCCCCGACAAGCCGCTGTGGCGTGACCTGAGTAGTGCGCAACAGGTGGCGCTTGCGCCGCTCGCGCCCGAGTGGGACCGCATGGAAGGCGCGCGCAAGCGCCGCTGGATCGAAGTCTCGGCCCGCTTCGCCTCGCTGGACGCGGCCGAGCAGGGGCGCGTGCAGGAGCGCATGCGCCAGTGGATGAAACTCACGCCGCAGCAGCGTGAACTGGCGCGCGAAAACTTCAGCAAGACCAACAAGCTGGCGCAGGGTGACAAGGCAGCCAACTGGGAAAACTACAAGCAACTGTCGGCTGATCAAAAGCGCAAGCTGGCCAGCAAGCCGTCCACGATGCAAAAGAGCGTACCGATCGCGCTGCCGGACGCGCCGCAACTGGTCGTGCCGATGCCGTGCGCAGCGAACACAGCGCGACGTGGCGCCGAGTGCGTGCTGATCGGCACGCCCGATGCGGCGGCGCCGTCGGCGCTTGCCGTCACGCCGGCACCGGTGGCGCCGGCTGCCGCACCGCCGCCCGCCCCGGCCCCGGCAGCATCCGTGAATGGCGGCGCTGTCGCCACGTCGGGCGCTCAGCCCGGCGCTGTCCAGGCCGCCAATGCCGGCAACTGAACCACCCCAGGCCGGGCTGCCAGCTCCCGGCACACCCACGATCAAGCGGCGCCTGGCCGCGATGGTCTATGAATTCTTCCTGTTGTTCGCGGTCGAGATGCTGGCCGTCCTGCTGTATCTGCTCATCACCGGCAATCGTCAGGAGGCCCTCTTCCAGCACGGGCTGAAGGTATACCTGTTCGTCGTCACGGGCCTGTACTTCACCTGGTGCTGGCGCGACAGCGGGCACACGCTGGCCATGAAGACCTGGCGCATCAAGCTCGTCAAGCCGGGCCACGCCCGCCTGCCCTGGCGCGTCGCCATCGTGCGCTACCTGGCCGCCTGGGGCTGGTTCGCGCCCGCGCTGATCGTGTGCGCCGTCTCCGGGCTGCATGCGAAGGCCGGCATCGCCGGCGCGCTCGCGCTCGGCATTGCCGCCTGGGCCGCGACCGCCTGGTTCGACCGCGACCGGCAGTTCCTGCATGACCGGCTGGCAGGCACGCGGCAGATTCTTCTGCCCAAGCCCGTGCGCAGCAAGGACAAGCAGCCCTGAAGTTCGCTGGACGGCGCTGGCCGGCGTGATGCGCGCAGCAGCACAAGCGTTGCATTCGCGCAGCAGTACAACAATGATTGCATCAGGGCAGCTAAGCTGTGACATGATGCGTGTCCCCCATTAAAAAACAGCCCGAGTGCGCTTTGTCGCCCACCCGGCACGTCATGTTTTCCGAAGCAGCCAGCATGCCAGACACCCGTTTTAAGGCCCTGTTCGAACAGGCGCCGATCAGCATCCAGATCCTGACGCCCTCAGGGCGCACCATCCGTGTCAACAAGGCATGGGAAAACCTGTGGCAGATCCACGAAGGCACGCCGCTGATGGCGTACGTGCTCAGCGACGAGTTCAACGTCGTGCGCGATCCACAACTGATCGCCAGCGGGATTGCGCCCCTGCTGGCGCGGGCGCTGGCGGGCGAATCGGTCGAAATACCGGCGGCGCTGTACGACGTCAGCGCGCTCGATGGCCACGGTCCGCAGCGCTGGGTCACTGCCCGGGCACGGCCGATCAAGGATCAGGCCGGCAATATCCTCGAAGTGATGCTCATGCATGAGGACATCACCGAGCGCATGGCGGCCGACAGCGCGCTGCGGCTGCGCGAACAGCGCTTTCGCTCGCTCGTGATGGCCACGTCGCAGATCGTCTGGTCGAATACGCCCGATGGCCGCGTGCTGGAAGACTCGCCGTCCTGGCGCGCCTTTACCGGCCAGACCTATGACCAATGGAAGGAGTTCGGCTGGGTCGATGCCTTGCACCCCGACGACCGCGCACCGACCAGAACGCTGTGGCTGGCATGCGTTGCCGCGTGCTCGGTGTTCGAGACGAAGTACCGGCTGCGCAGCGCGGACGGCAGCTACCGCTGGACCGCAGTCAAGGGCATCCCGATCCTGGCCGAGGACGGCTCGATCCGCGAGTGGATCGGCGCCAACACCGACATTCACGACGTGATCGCGGCCGAGCTCGAACTGGCCCAGCGACTCGAACGGGAAAGGCGCAACAGCGCCCTGCTGGCCAAGGTCGCGCAGGCGGCGCGGACGTTGCACACGGTGCTGGCGGCGCAAGACATCGCGCAGGCGCTGGTGGCTGCGGTGCGCGACATCCTGCAGACGCACCAGGCGGTCGTCTCGCTGACCGAAGCGGGCGGCTGGGCGCATGCGATCAATGCCGTCTCGCTGTCGGACAAGTACGCAGCTTACCGGGCCTATGACGCCAGGGCCGAGGGCGCCGGGATCTACGCGCAAGTCTGCCGCGACAATCGCGTCATGCGCCTGAACCAGGCGCAGCTCGAGGCGCATCCGGCCTGGCGCAGCTTTGGCGAGCATGCCGGTGCGCATCCGGTGCTGCGCGGCTGGCTGGCCGTGCCGCTGATCGATCGCATGGGCAACAATATCGGCCTGATCCAGGCATCGGACCGGTTCGAGGGCGACTTCACGGACGAAGACGAAGCCATTCTGGTGCAACTGGCGTCGATCGCCGCCACCGGCTTCGAGAACGCACGCCTGTACGCTTCGCTGCAGGAACAGGACCGCCGCAAAGACGAGTTCCTGGCCATGCTGGCGCACGAACTGCGCAACCCGCTGGCGCCGATCGCCGCAGCGGCGGAAATGCTCAAGTTTGGCACCGCGAACGAAGAGCGGGTACGGCGTTCCAGCGAAGTGATCAGTCGCCAGGTGCGCCACATGACGTCGCTGGTCGACGACTTGCTCGACGTATCGCGCGTGACCCGCGGCCTGATCCAGCTGGACCGGGCGCTGCTCGACCCGATGCAGCTCGTTGCCAATGCCGTCGAGCAGTCGCAGCCATTGATCACGGCACGCCGCCATGCCTTGACCGTGACGGGCGACGTTGGCGCCGCGCGCATCGCCGGCGACGCGCACCGCCTGGTCCAGGTGCTGGCCAACCTGCTCAACAACGCGGCCAAGTACACGCCCCATGGCGGATGCATCGATGTCACGGTGGCGCGCCAGGCCGATACGGTGACCATCACCGTGCGCGACAACGGCGTGGGCGTCGACACGCTGCTGCTGCCCCGCATGTTCGACCTGTTCACGCAGGCCGAGCGCTCGCCCGACCGGGCCCAGGGCGGCCTGGGCATCGGACTGGCGCTGGTGCGGAGGATCATCGATCTGCATGGCGGCGACGTGACCGCCGCGAGCAGCGGACTCGGCTACGGCACCACCGTCACGGTCAGCCTTGCCGTTGCCGACGGGGTAGCTGGGGACGAATCCCGCCTGCGGCCCGATTAACTTGTCACGCGGAATTCGAAATACGTCGTCACGGGAATACCCCAATAATTGAACAGTCTACGAACTCGTCAATCATTGAAAAGGGTACGCCATGCATCAAACACTCCTTCGCGTCGTCATCATGGGCGGCTCCAGCGGCATCGGCGCCGCCACTGCCATCGCCTTTGCCCGCCAGGGCGCCCATCTCGTACTGGGCGCGCGCGGCAAGGACGGCCTGGACGACATCGCCCGGCGCTGCCGCCAGGCTGGCGGCCATGCCGACGTGCTGGTTGTCGACGCCATCGATGCCGACGCCGTCGCTGCGTTTGCGCAGGAGGCGCGCGCGCTTCTGGGCCAGATCGATTTGTGGTTCAGCAACGTGGGCAGCGGCGTGGTCGGAAAGTTCGCCGACGTGCCGATCGCCCATCACCGCCAGGTGATCGAGACCAACCTGGTCAGCCACATGAACGACGCGCACGCCGTGATCCCGATCTTCCTGGAGCAGAACTACGGCATCTGGGTCAACATGATTTCGTCGGGCGGCTTCGTTGCCATGCCCTATGCGTCGGCCTACGGCGCCAGCAAGTTCGGGCTGCGCGGCTTCAGCGAAGCGCTGCGCGCCGAACTTGGCAAGCAGCGCGACATTCACGTGTGCGACATCTATCCGACCTTCGTCGACACGCCGGGCTTTCATCACGTGGCCAACTACACGGGCGCTAAGCTAGCGTATCCGCCCGGCGTGCTGGCCCCCGAGAAAGTGGCCGACGCTGTCGTCGCCCTGGTGCGCAAGCCGCGCGCCGTCACCGTGCTGGGCGCACCCGACGTGACCAAGAAGCTCACGCAACTGGCGCCGGACCTGATTGCATCCGGCATGAACCGCTTCATGGAAACCTGGGCCAGGCGTGCCGACCCGACCGACAACACGGTAGGCGCGCTGTACGAGCCGCAGCATGGCGCGAGCGGCGTGCACAGCGGCATGGTGAACCGCCCTGCCCCTGCCCTTGCCAGAGCGCGGCGCGACGTTCAGGCGCGCGCGCCGTCGAATGACAGCGCACTTGCCGTGGGCGCCGTGCTGATCGCGGCCGCGATCGGTGTCAGCTTGCTGGGCAGGCGCAGCGACAATCAGTCGGACAATTAATACGTCAGATTGACCTGCATGACGGCAGTCGTTCCGCTGACCTCGTTACCGACGATCAGCAACGGCTTGCCGTTCGGTGACTTGTGCGCCGGGATGAAGGTCAAGCCTTCCGGCCCCAGGTCGCCCTTGTCGCCATCGCGCGTGTTCAGATAGGTCACGAACGACGCCGCTGCCGGCTTCGTGATGTCGTAGACCATCACGCCGCCGATACGCTCCAGGCCAACGAACGCATACTGCTTGTCGCCGAACTTGCCGACCACGACGCCCTCAGGTTCCGGGCCTTTCGAGGCGCTGCGGTCTTCCAGATTGTTGTTGTCGTTGCTGGCATTGAAGCGCGCATTGGGCAGCGTGCTGGTGCGGCGCTCGAATTCGTCGCCCGAGTCGTAGACGCGCTTGATGTCCGTGTCCCAGATCGAGAACGACCGCCCGCCAAACGTGTACAGCTCGGTGCACTGGCCGGCGGCATTCTTGCCGGTCATGCCACCGCCGTTCGGCGTCGTCGTCACGCGCAGGCGCCCCAGGTTCGAGTCGAACGTCGCATTGCCGGCATTCGGGAACACGCTCGGATCCAGTCCTGCCGTGCAATGGGCGCGGATGCGCGTCTCTTCGTTGAAGCCCGGCCAGTCGGCGCGGGCGTCGCCCTCGTTCGCGGTCAGCAGGTAATGCTTGCCGTCAACCGTGTAGCCGGCAATCGCGTCCGGCAGGTACATGCCCTTGACCGGCTGCGGGCCGATCTTCGTGGCCGGCGTGCCGCTGTTGGTATTGGTGCCGCCATCTTCGTCCGACGCGTCCATACCGAAGCCGGCAACATTGTGGTCCTTGAAGCCGAGCGGCTTGATTGCCGTGATCTTGGCGCTCGCAACATCGACGATGGCGATCGCATTGTTCTCTTGCAGAGTGACCCAGGCCGTCTTGCCGTCTTCGCTGACGGTGATGTATTCCGGCTCGAAGTCTTGCGCTGCCGTGGCGTTGGGGCCAAAGATGCGGATGCCTTGCGCGCGCAGCGCCGTTTCCTGGCCATTGAAACTGCGAAAATCAGCGGTAGCGACACTTGGCGCGCCGCCACGATTGACGGTGATGATGCTGACCGCGCCTTCCGGATCGCTCGTCCCGGGCACGCCATACCCGCTTGGCTCGCCTTCATTGGCGACCAGCACCTTGCTGCCGTCCGGCGTGAACACCAGCATGTCGGGCTGCGCACCGACTTTCACGCTGTTGATCAGCTTGAGGTCGGCCGCATTGTAGAACGCCACGGTGCCGGGATCGGTCTTGACCGCCGCTTCGATGGCCAGCGCCACCAGGCCATCGTGCACGGCGACGCTGTTGACGGCCTTGCCGATGCCCGCGACGCTGATCGTGCCCAGCAATTTGGGCGCATTGGGCGTGCTCAGGTCCAGCACATCGACGGTGCCATTGGCGCCGTTAACGACGAACAGGCGCTTGCTGGCCGCATCGTAGGCGGTGATCTCGGCCGCGCCGACCGCGCCGCCGTTATAGCTGCCGATTTTTTCCAGCGCGAGCGTGGTCGGCGTGGGTTCGTCATCGTCATTGCCGCCGCAGGCTGCGAGCGTGCAGGCCAGCGCCATCGCGGCAATCATCGGGAGGTAGCGGGAAGGTACTGGGGCGTGGCGATGCATGATGGTCGGTTTTCCAGGGATGAAAAACCGCCAGCATAGGACGCGCCAATGACAGCAGCATGACATGTCATCAACACGTTGCCCGTAGCAGAATCAGAACTGGTCGGTGTCGCGCAGGAAGCGCCAGCCACCGGCGGGCATCGGGCCCATCGAGATGCGGCCGATGCGCAGGCGGCGCAGCGCCGTCACGCGCAGGCCGACGTCGCCGCACAGGCGCTCGATCTGGCCGCGCTGGATGTTCTTGCCGGCGATGCGCAGGCGCTGCTCGCTTTGCCAGCTGGCCTTGAACATGCGGCCGAGCTTGGCCATGCCATTGTCGGCGATCTGGCCGTCGACTTCGACGACGTATTCGGACTCGTTGCGCGATGCATCGTCGACCAGCTTGCGGATGACGCGGAAATCCTGGCTGAACACGATCAGGCCCGAGGCCGTGGTCTCCAGCGGCGTGGCCGCCGTGGTCTTGAACAGGTGCCGGCGCAGGAACGGCTTGCCGCGTCCGTGTTCCAGTACCTGATTTTCCGCGGTGATGCTTGCGAGCGCCGCCTCGATCTCGATGCCGGCCGGTTTGTGCATCAGGATCGTCACCGGGTCCGGTTCGACCGGCGTCGCGCCGGGCAGCATCTCGACCTTTTGTTCCGGCGTGACGCGGGTGGCGGGATCTTCGGCCACGGCGCCGTCGACGCTGACCCAGCCGCCGGCGATATAACGCTCGGCATCGGCGCGCGAGCACCCTGCCACGTCGGCCACGCGCTTGGCCAGGCGGATTGCTTCTTCAGTTGTCATGCTCGCCAATCAGTAAAAAATGTGGTGAAGACGTCGACCGTGCGCTGTACGTCGCGCGCGGAGACATCGAGGTGCGTCACGAGACGCATTCTGGGGCCAACCGTGGCGCGAATCTGCGCCCGTTCGAGCGCCGCGCGCAGCGGTGCGCAGGCGCCAGCCGGCACGTCGATCCAGAAGATATTCGTTTGCGGGGTGCTGACGGTGAGCGCCGGGATCAGGGCCAGGCCACGCGCCAGTTCGGCCGCGTTGTCATGGTCCTGCGCCAGCAGCGCGACATTGTGTTCGAGCGCGTAATGCGCGGCGGCGGCGATCACGCCGGCCTGGCGCATGCCGCCGCCCAGCATCTTGCGCCAGCGCTTGCCCTGCTCGATGAATGCCTTGGGGCCAAGCAGCACCGAGCCGACCGGCGCGCCCAGGCCCTTGGACAGGCACACCGAGACGGTGTCAAAACCCGCCACCGCGTCAAGCAGGCTGATGCCCTGCTTGACGGCGGCATTGCAGATGCGCGCGCCGTCCAGGTGCGTGGCCAGGCCCTTCTCGTGCGCCAGCGTCGTGGCCGCAGCCACGTATTCCTGGCTCAGCACCCGGCCACCGATCGTGTTTTCCAGCGCCAGCAGGCGGGTACGCGCGAAGTGCATGTCGTCGGGCTTGATGTAGGCCTCGATGTCGGCCAGCAGGATCGAGCCGTCCGGCTGGTTGGCGATCGGCTGCGGCTGGATACTGCCCAGCACCGCAGCGCCGCCGCCTTCGTACTTGTAGGTATGGGCTTCCTGCCCGACCAGGTATTCGTCGCCGCGACCGCAGTGCGTCATCAAGGCGATCAGGTTCGTCTGCGTGCCGCTCGGGGCAAACATGCCGGCCTCGAAGCCAAACAGCTCCGCCGCGTAATCCTGCAGGCGGTTGACGGTGGGGTCGTCGCCATACACATCGTCGCCGACGTGGGCGGCCACCATCGTGGCGCGCATCGCGGCGCCCGGTTGCGTGACAGTATCGCTGCGCAGGTCGATCCAGCCTTGCGTGTTCTCGCTCATGCTTGTTGTCACTCCGTGGTGGCGGCTTGCGGTGCGTAGAAACGTTTGGTCATCTCCGCCAGACCCAGTTCGCCCAGCACTTCGTGCAGGCGTTCGGTCGGGCGGCGGCGCGGCAGGTTCTTGTAGGTGGCGATGATCAGTTCGTTCTTCATCGAGTGTTCCCAGCCTACCAGCTCGGTCACGGTGACCTGATAGCCATGCGCCTCGAGCTGCAGGCAGCGCAGCACGTTGGTGATCTGGCTGCCGAACTCGCGCGTGTGGATCGGGTGGCGCCAGATTTCGGTCAGCGCGCTGCGTTTCACGTCCTTGCCCTTGTTCTTGCGCAGGACGGTGGCGACTTCGGCCTGGCAGCACGGCACCAGCACCATGTGCTTCGCGTTCTTCTTGAGCGCAAAGTCGATGGCATCGTCGGTGGCGGTGTTACAGGCGTGCAGCGCGGTGACGATGTCGATCGATGGGGGCAGCGCGCTCGAGGTGGTCGATTCTGCCACCGACAGCGGCAGGAACGACATGCCCTTGAAACCCAGGCGCGCGGCCAGCTCGGTCGATTTGGTGACCAGTTCTTCGCGCGTCTCGATGCCGTAGATGTGCGAACCGCCGTGCGAATCCACTTGCGCGTCACCCTGCTGGGCTTTCACGAACAGGTCGTACAGGATGAAACCAAGATACGACTTGCCGGCGCCATGGTCGACCAGTGACACGCTGCCGTTGGCCCCCTGCACGTCGCGCAGCAGCGGCTCGATGAAGTTGTACAGGTGGTACACCTGCTTGAGCTTGCGGCGGCTGTCCTGGTTCAACTTGCCGTCGCGGGTCAGGATGTGCAGCTCTTTGAGCAGTTCGATCGACTGGCCCGGGCGAACCTCGGGCGGCAGCTCGGGCACGGCCGGGGCTTTCTTGACGTTCTCGACACGCTTCATGAAGATCAGTGGTTCTTTTCGGCGGCGTGGTTGATCGTGTACTTCGGGATCTCGACGACCAGGTCTTCGTCGGCGACGATCGCCTGGCACGACAGGCGCGAATTGGGCTCCAGGCCCCAGGCCTTGTCGAGCATGTCTTCTTCCTGCTCTTCTTGCTCGTTGAGCGAATTGAAGCCTTCGCGCACGATCACGTGGCAGGTGGTGCAGGCGCAGACGCGGTCGCAGGCGTGTTCGATGTCGATGTCGTTCTCGAGCAGCACGTCGCAGACCGATTTGCCGCGTGGCGCGTCAAGCACGGCGCCTTCTGGGCACAGCACGGGATGGGGAAGGATGACGATTTGTGGCACTTGGATTACCTCGGTTGATTGTTTTGTATGGTGCGGTAAGGCGTATTGTAGACGTAGGGTGGACGCGGCCGGCGAGGCGGCTCTGCCATCCACGCGTGGATGGTGATCGGTACCGATGTCGCGCCGGATGATCTGGCTGCCAACGATCGCCGCGTGGACGGCCGAGCCCCACCCTACCCCAGGGTTTCGTCTTAAATTTCGTCCAGCGACTTGCCCGACAATGCCTTGCGCACGCTCTTGTCCATGCGCCGCGCCGCGAATTCTTCGGTGCCGTGCGCCAGCGCCTGGACCGCATCGTGCACGGCGTTCTGGCGCAGGCCCGCTTCGAGCGTCGTGTCGTTCGACATCGCCACCGCATCGCGCACCAGTTGCAGCTGCGCGGCAATCGTGGCCTGCTCGTCGGGCGAGAGCAGATCGGTATCGCTGTCGAGCGCCGACTGCGTGGCCAGCAGGATGCGTTCGGCCTCGACCTGCTCTTCGCGCAGTGCGCGCATCTGCATATCGCTCGAGGCCGACGTGTACGACTCCTGCAGCATGCGCGCCACCTGGTCATCAAGCAGGCCGTACGATGGCTTGACCGTGATCGATGCTTCCACGCCCGAGCGCATCTCGCGCGCGGCCACCGCCAGCAAGCCATCGGCGTCGACCTGGTAGGTCACGCGGATGCGCGCCGCACCGGCCGCCATCGGCGGAATGCCGCGCAGCTCGAAGCGCGCCAGCGAGCGGCAGTCCGACACCAGCTCGCGTTCGCCCTGCACCACGTGTACCGCCAGCGCCGTCTGGCCATCCTTGAAAGTCGTGAATTCCTGCGCGCGCGCGACCGGAATCGTCGAATTGCGCGGAATGATCTTCTCGACCAGGCCGCCCATCGTCTCGATGCCGAGCGACAGCGGGGTCACGTCCAGCAGCAGCCAGTCTTCGCCGTCGGCGCGGTTGCCGGCCAGCAGATTGGCCTGGATCGCCGCGCCCAGCGCCACCACGCGGTCCGGGTCGATATTGGCGTGCGGGATGGTCTGGAAGAAGTCTGATACCGCCAGGCGCACGTGCGGCATGCGCGTCGCGCCGCCCACCATGACCACGCCGTCGACGTCCTCGACGCTCGCGTCGGCGTCGCGCATCGCCTTGCGGATCGCATTCATCGTCTTGCCGACCAGGTGCTTCGTGATCTCGACGAATTCGCGGGCCGTGATCGTCACCTGCACCAGCTCGCCCGACTTCAGGATCGCCTCGATCGTTGTTTCTTCATTCGTCGACAGGAGTTCCTTGGCCTGGCGGGCCTTGACCATCAGCGTTGCGGTGTCCTGGTCCGACAACGGCGCCAGGCGCGCTTTTTCCATGATCCAGCAGAACAGGCGATGGTCGAAATCGTCGCCGCCCAGCGCCGAGTCGCCGCCGGTGGCCAGCACTTCGAACACGCCTTTCGACAACTTGAGGATCGAGATGTCGAACGTGCCGCCGCCCAGGTCATACACGGCGAACACGCCTTCCTTGCCCTGGTCGAGCCCATACGCAATCGCGGCGGCCGTGGGTTCGGACAGCAGGCGCAGCACGTTCAGGCCGGCCAGCTGGGCCGCATCCTTGGTTGCCTGGCGCTGTGCATCGTCGAAGTACGCCGGCACCGTGATCACGGCGCCCACGAGGTCGTCGCCCAGCGAATCTTCGGCGCGCTGGCGCAGCGTGGCCAGGATCTGGGCCGAGATTTCGACGGGGCTTTTCACGCCCGCGACGGTATTGAGCTGGACCATGCCCTCGCCATCGACGAAGTCGTACGGCAGGTTTTCCGCGTGCGCGATGTCTTTCAGGCCGCGCCCCATGAAGCGCTTGACCGAGACGATCGTGTTCTTCGGGTCGGTGGTCTGGTGCGCGCGCGCCTTGTGGCCGATGTGGGCATGGCCGTTATCCAGATAGCGCACGATCGACGGCAGCAGCGAGCGCCCCTCCTCGTCGCTGAGCACTTCGGGGCTGCCGCTGCGAACGGTGGCAACGAGCGAATTGGTGGTGCCCAGGTCGATGCCAACGGCCAGGCGGTGCTGGTGCGGGGCGGTGGACATGCCGGGTTCGGCGATTTGGAGGAGTGCCATAGTCGTGATACCAGTGTTATTTTTACGTGCAGGAACGGTGCGGTGCGAACGCTATTTTACGCGTCCGGCCGGGTTAGCGTGACGCGGCGTGGACGACGCGGCCGACCACGATGAAAAGCAGGAAGGTTATGCGTCGATCGCTTCGAAGGCGTACTGCACTTCGTCGCCGAACTTATCGAGGAACATCAGCGAGCGCACGCCCTGCGCGGCAGCGGCGTAGTCGCCCGCATCGAGCTGCTGGCCAACGGTGACCAGCATCTGCTTGCGTTCGGCGCGCACCTGCGCATCGAGCGCGTCAAGCGCGCTGGCATCCTTGCCAGCGCGTGCGTCGCCAAGCTCTTCGCGCCATTCCATCTGCTGCATCAGGAACGCGGTGGGCATCGCGGTGTTCGACTCGGTCTGCAGATCCACGCCGTTGAGCTCGCACAGATACTGCGCGCGCTTTTGCGGACTGCGCAGGGTCTGGTAGGCGTCGTTGGCGCGCGTCGCCCATTGCATCGCGACGCGTTTTTCGCCGTCGCTGCTGCCGACGAACCGGTCAGGGTGGACGCGGCCCTGGATTTCGCGGTAAGCGGCGTCGAGGGCGCTCTGGTCGACCTCGAAACGGGCCGGCAGCTGGAATAATTCGAAGTGATTCTGCATGGGGTTGGCGCGACTGCCGCTCAGATGCGGAAGCTCTCGCCGCAGCCGCAATTGTCCTTGACGTTCGGATTATTGAAGCGGAAGCCCTCGTTGAGGCCTTCGCGGGCGAAATCGAGCTCGGTGCCGTCGATGTACGGCAGGCTTTTCGGATCAACGAACACCTGCACGCCATGCGATTCGAAGACGCTGTCTTCGTTTGCGCTTTCATCGACGTACTCGAGCTTGTAGGCCAGGCCGGAGCAGCCGGTGGTGCGCACACCGAAACGCAAGCCAATGCCCTTGCCCCGGCGTTCGAGGTAACGGTTGACGTGCTTTGCAGCTTTTTCGGTCAGGGTGATTGCCATGTTGTGCTTCTCCAGCTCAGTTCTATTACCAGGGATTACGCTGCTACCAGGGATTACGCTGCTGCTTTGTCGGCGTGCTTTGCCTTGTAGTCGGCCACAGCGGCCTTGATCGCGTCTTCTGCCAGGATCGAGCAGTGGATCTTGACCGGCGGCAGTGCCAGCTCTTCGGCGATCTGCGTGTTCTTGATTGCCAGCGCTTCGTCCAGGCTCTTGCCCTTGACCCATTCGGTGATCAGCGAGCTCGACGCAATGGCCGAACCGCAGCCATAGGTCTTGAACTTTGCGTCTTCGATCAGGCCCTGGTCGTTGACCTTGATCTGCAGCTTCATGACGTCGCCGCAGGCCGGCGCGCCGACCATGCCGGTGCCGATGTCATCGTCGCCCTTGTCGAACGCGCCGACGTTGCGTGGGTTTTCGTAGTGGTCCAGTACTTTGTCCGAATATGCCATGGTGATGCTCCAGTATGTGTAGTAACGCGTGCTCGTTATGAGCAGATCAGTGTGCTGCCCATTGGATCGAGCTGATGTCGATCCCGTCCTTGAACATGTCCCACAGCGGCGACAGTTCACGCAGCTTGCCAACTTTGCTCTTGAGCAGGTTGACGGCGAAATCAATTTCTTCTTCAGTCGTGAAGCGGCCAATCGAGAAGCGGATCGAGCTGTGTGCCAGCTCATCGCTGCGACCCAGGGCGCGCAACACGTACGATGGTTCCAGGCTGGCCGAGGTACAGGCCGAACCGGACGACACGGCCAGGTCCTTGATCGCCATGATCAGGGACTCGCCTTCGACATAGTTGAACGAGACGTTCAGGTTATGCGGCACGCGTTGGTCCATGTCGCCGTTGATATAGACTTCTTCGATCTCCATGAGGCCACGGGCCAGGCGATCGCGCAGTGCGCGCACGCGCTCCAGCTCGCTGTCCATCTCGACCTTGGCCAGGCGGAACGCCTCGCCCATACCGACGATCTGGTGCGTCGGCAGCGTGCCCGAACGCATGCCACGCTCGTGACCGCCACCGTGCATCTGCGCCTCGAGGCGCACGCGCGGCTTGCGACGCACGTACAGCGCGCCGATGCCTTTCGGGCCGTACGCCTTGTGCGCGGTGAACGTCATCAGGTCGACCTTCAGCGTTTCGAGGTTGATCTCGACCTTGCCGATGGCCTGGGCCGCGTCGCAATGGAAGATGATGCCCTTCGAGCGCAGCAGTTCGCCGATCTCGGCGATCGGTTGCACGACGCCGATTTCGTTATTCACGAACATGACCGACACGAGGATGGTGTCAGGACGGATCGCCGCTGCCAGCTGCTCGATGGTGATCAGGCCGTTGGCTTGCGGCTCGAGGTAGGTCGCTTCGAAGCCGACGCGTTCGAGTTCGCGCACGGTATCCAGCACGGCCTTGTGCTCGGTTTTCACCGTGATGATGTGCTTGCCCTTGGTCTTGTAGAACTGGGCCGCCCCCTTGATCGCCAGGTTGTTGCTTTCGGTCGCGCCCGAGGTCCAGACGATTTCGCGCGGATCGGCGCCGATCATCGCGGCGACGTGGCCGCGCGCTTCTTCGACCGCCGCTTCGGCGTTCCAGCCGTAGGCGTGGCTGCGCGACGCAGGATTACCGAACTGCTCGCGCAGGAACGGAATCATCTTGTCGGCGACGCGTGGATCGACCGGCGTCGTGGCCGAGTAATCCATGTAGATCGGGAAATGTGGAGCTGGCGCGAAGCTTTGCTCGGTGGTCTTGTCCATTGGCGCGTTCATCTGATTTACTCCGGTTACTTAGTTTTGTCCGACTGCGGCGGGGGCGCCGCGGTGCACGTGCACGACGTTCAGTTCTTTCTGGCGCTGCTGGTCGACCAGGTCTTGTAACGAGACCGAATCGAGGTAGTCGACCATTTTTTCGTTCAGCGTGGTCCACAGTTCGTGGGTCATGCAGCGGGCGCCGTCGGTATGGGCGCCATGGCAGTTCTCTTTACCGCCGCACTGGGTTGCGTCGAGCGGCTCGTCGACGGCGATGATGATGTCCGCCACCGTCACCTTGCCCGCCGCGCGCGCCAGGCTGTAGCCGCCGCCCGGACCACGGATCGATTCGACGATCTCGTGACGGCGCAGCTTGCCAAACAGCTGTTCGAGGTACGACAGCGAAATCGCCTGCCGCTGGCTGATGCCCGACAGCGTGACCGGACCGTTGCCTTGACGCATGGCAAGGTCGATCATCGCAGTGACAGCAAAACGGCCTTTGGTGGTCAGACGCATTTCAACCCCGGTGAATGATAAAATGTTTCTCTTGTTCAAGCACCAAGTCGGCACCACAGCGTGTGGCATGTTTCCCTGTGAAAGCGGGGAAAGACCTGATTAGTTGAACGATTTAGTCAAGTATAGCAAATCGCAATGATATTGTCTTGGACCACCCCAAAAACGGCGGGTCATGCTCGTCCTGAAAAATCACGTCATCCGTAGGGTGGATGGCGATGCCATCCACGCGTTCAACCCGACGTGATGTATGACGCACGAGTTTGTTGAACGCGTGGACGGGAGACCCGTCCACCCTACCGTCCCCTAGCCATCCACGCGGTTAGCGGGCCCTCAGCAACGCCATTGGCCCGAACAGCGCCCGCATGCCCGGATGCCCGATGAAGCTCAGATTATAGGGATGCTCGGCCACTGCCTGCGGGAAGGCTTTTGTCTCTGGCAACTTTTGCAATTGTTCGGCGATCTTGCCCCACAGGACCAGCGTTGGCACCTGCGGCTGCGCCCCCAGCGCCGCCAGCACCGTCTGCAGGAAAGGCAGCCAGGCGCGCGCGTCGATGACCGGCTTGACATGCTTGCGAAAGACCAGCGCGGCATTGAGCAGCAAAAAGCCCTCGTGCACGAGATTGTCCTGCAGCTGCGCCAGCGTCTGGACCGAGCCGTCGGCGCGCGCGGCTTGCGCAATCGGCGCCAGGGCGTCCCCGCTCGTTGCATCGGCCTGCAACTGGCCGCTTGCCACCAACAGCATTTTCATGAAGTTACGCAGCGACGTGGCCCGGTTGACCGGCTTGGACAGCCCGCCATCGCTCCACAGGTCGCCTACTGCGCCATCCATGAAGCTCACGCCAGTGGCGCTCGCGGCGCGCGGATACGGCCCCTCCCCCACGAGCACGTAGCGCACCTGGTCCAGTGGCTGGGCAAAAGCGGCGAACAGGCGGTGCTCGGTGGGGAGGTAATCGTCGTGCGCGAGCGCGGGCAGATAGTCCGGGTTGGCGCGGGCGACTGCCTGCAGCCCCGCTTCAAGAATCGGACGCCACGAGGCATCGGCCAGGTCGAGGGCCTGCAGGATCGGTGCAGGGATTGCGATGGGACTGGCGTCAGTAGCGGCGGTGGCGGTCATGGCGAAATGGCAATGGAAGGAGGCGGCGATTGTAGCGCGCCGCCGCCCTTCGCAGCCAGCCGCACACTATTCGGAATCGGGCTGACGCGACGGGTGCGCCGCCTGGAACGCGGGCAACGCGATGCACAGTGCATTGATGCGGTCGATATTCGGGTAGGCCGCCACATCGATATGGAACCGCTGCGCATTGAATACCTGCGGCGCCAGGTAGCAATCGGCGATCGTCGGATGGGCGCCATGGCAGAACGGCCCCGCGCCCGGATCGCGCGCCAGGTGGGCTTCGAGCGCTTGCAGCCCCTCGATCACCCAGTGGCGGTACCACTCGCTCTTGGCCTGGTCGGGCACGCCAATGTCGCGCGCCAGGTAATTGAGCACCCGCAGATTCGTGATCGGATGGATGTCGCAGCCGATGATCTGGGCCAGCTCGCGCACGCGCGCCCGGCCCGGCGCATCCTTGGGCAGCAGCGGCACGTCCGGATACACCTCTTCGAGATACTCGATGATGGCCAGCGACTGCGACAGCGTGATGCGGTCATCCTGGAACGACGGCACCAGGCCGCTCGGGTTGATCTGACGGTAAGCGTCCTGCAGGTGCTGGCCGCCATCCTTGAGCAGGTGCACCGGCACCGCGTCGTAGGCCAGCCCTTTCAGGTGCAGCGCGATGCGCACCCGGTAGGCGGCCGAGCTGCGAAAGTAGGTATACAGTTTCATGGTTGCCTCTCGTGGTAACGGACGACTTCCTGGTCGATGGCGCCAAAGATGCTGGCCCCGCTCGCATCAAACATCTCGATGCGCACGGTGTCGCCGAACGCCAGGTACGGCGTTTTGGGGGCGCCGCCTTCGATCGTTTCGTACATGCGCACTTCGGCCAGGCAGCAATAGCCCACGCCGCCATGCTCGACGCTCGAGCCATACAGCCCGCCCTGCTTGTTCGACACGGTGCCCGAGCCGATGATGCTGCCCGCGCACAGCTCGCGCGTGGTGGCCGCGTGCGCGACCAGCTGGGCGAAGCTGAAGGTCATGTCTTCGCCAGCATTCGGCTTGCCGAACGCGGCGCCATTGAGCGTGACCAGAAGCGGCAGATGCAGCTTGTTGCCCTGCCACGCTGCGCCCAGCTCGTCCGGCGTGACCGCCACCGGCGAGAACGCACTGGCCGGCTTGGACTGGTAGAAACCGAAGCCCTTGGCCAGCTCGTTCGGGATCAGGTTACGCAGCGACACGTCGTTGACCAGCATGACGAGGCGGATGGCGCTGGCGGCCTCGGCTGCGTCGGCGCCCATCGGCACATCGCCCGTGACCACGGCCACCTCGGCTTCGAGGTCGATGCCCCAGTCTTCGGACAGGGCCGCGATGGGGTCAAGCGGGCCGACGAACGAATCGCCGCCACCCTGGTACATCAGCGGATCGGTGTAAAACGACGCCGGCACCTCGGCGCCACGCGCCTTGCGCACCAGCTCGACGTGGTTGATGTAGGCCGAGCCATCGGCCCACTGGTAGGCGCGCGGCAGCGGCGAGTGGCAAGCGGCCTCGATGAACGATTCGGCACCTTCTGCATTGCCATCGTTGAGCTGGGCATAGACTTCTTGGAGCTGCGGCTTGCACGCATCCCAGTTGTCGAGCGCCGCCTGCAGCGTGCGCGCGATGGTCGGAACTTGCTGGCACGTGACCAGGTCGCGGCTGACGACGACCAGGGTGCCGTCGCGGCCGCCAGCTTTGAGGGTGGCGAGTTTCATGGGACTGTCCTTTGTGATTGCAGAGTAACCGCCATTACAAGGTAAAACGCACTATCATACAAACGATATTTTTTAGCTCGATATATCAGCCTATCTAATCAATCCACCCGATGAACCCAACCTTACGACAAATGCGCGCCTTCGTTGCGCTGGCCAGGACGGGCACGTTCACGCTGGCCGCGCAGACCTTGCACGTGACGCAATCGGCATTGTCTGGCCTCATCAAGGAACTCGAGCAGACACTGGACGCCCGGGTTGTCGACCGCAGCACGCGCCGGATCAGCCTCACCGACATCGGTCGCGAACTGCTGCCCTTATTTAGCCAGATCATCGATGACCTGGACGGTGCGCTGGCTAACGTGGCAGATCACACGCGCCTGAAGAAAGGCGTTGTGCGCATCGCGGCGCCACAGCTGATGGCGTGCACGCTGCTGCCGCCAAGCATCGCCGCCTACCGCGCGCAGCACCCGGAGATCATCGTGCGCCTGGCCGATACCGAAGTCGAGGGCGTCATCACGCGCGTGCTGTCGGGCGAAGCCGATGTGGGGATCGGCCCGGAACGCACGCCCGCCCCGCCATTGCTGGCGCGCGAACTGTTTAGCATGCCGTTCGCGCTGGTGTTTCCGCACCAGCATCCATTGGCCGCGCTCGAGCGCGTGACGTGGCAGGACGCGGCGGCCTACCCGTTCATTTCGCTGCAGGGCCAGTTCACCGACTTGCTGCTCGACGCGGTGCAGCCCACCGGCACGGGCATCGCGCTCACGCCGGCGCATGAGGTGACGTTCATGACGACGGCGCTGGCCATGGTCAGCGCGGGCCTGGGCGTGACGGTGTGCCTGCCCTACGCCGAGCCGCTGGCCACGCTGTACGGGCTGACGATGCGCCCGCTCGGTGCGCCGAGCGTGCAGCGGCGCTTTTTTGTCTACACGCGGCCAGGGCGCTCGCTGTCGCCGGCCGTCGAGAGTTATCTGGAATTCCTGTTTGCATATGTAAAACGGTCGCAAGGGGAAGGCTGATTCTCACAAAAAGGCACGCTACAATGAACCGTGTCTTTTTTTATCGGACCCACGATGTCCCACGATACGATCGCAATCAACCGGCAAATGAACAAGTTCGACAGCCATGCCAGTGTCTGGCTGTTTGGCTACGGCTCCCTGATCTTCAAACCCGATTTCCCGTTTCTTGCGCAGCGCGCTGCGTCGATCAGCGGCTGGACGCGCCGCTTCTGGCAAGGCTCGCACGACCACCGCGGCACCGAGACGGCGCCGGGGCGCGTAGTGACGCTGGTGCCGGACCCCGATGCGATCTGCCACGGCATGGCGTTTCTGGTCACGCCCGAAGAATTCGCGCATCTCGACCAGCGCGAAAAGAACGGCTACCTGCGCCTGGCCACGCAAATGCAGTTTGACGACGGCAGCAGCGACGAAGGCATCGTGTATATCGCCACGCACGACAACGCGGCGTATCTTGGCCCGGCCGACGAGCACGCGATTGCGCGCCAGATTGCCACGGCGCGCGGCCCGAGCGGCCCGAACAGCGACTACCTGCTGGGCCTGGCCCAGTCACTGCGCGCACTGGGCAAACCCGATCCGCACGTGTTCGAGATCGAGCGGCATTTGGCGGCGCTGGGCGTTACGCAGCAGTACGCTTGAGCGCGTCTGCATCTACGCCGGTCTGCTGCGCGATGGCCCCTAGCGTGGCCATCACGCGCGCAGCGCGCTGCTCAAGTGAACCCGTCAGGATCGTGTAGCCGATGCCGCGCCGGTCCAGGTCTTCCAGCACCAGTTGCTGGATCTGCGTGCGCCACGCCGCGTTTTCACGCACGCCCGGCTCTTCTTCATACGGGATGTCGTCGGCGCACACGAAATGGTGCAGGTAGCGGGTGCGGCATTCGAGCGCATAGCGCAGCAGGGCCGGTGGCACCGGCTCGGTGACCTGCCCGAAGCGCAGGCCGAGCAGCAGCGTGGTCAATGCATTGGTGTCGACGAAGACATATTCGCCTGCGGCGTTTGCGACGGCGGCGTCTTCGGCAGCGCGGTGCCGTTCGGCGATCTCGACATAATCGGCTGCGACCAGCTGGCCCTGCTTTTCTTCCCAAATGACGCGGCCGATTTCGGGAACAAACTGCGCCCCGTGCTCCCGCGCCAGCATGCTGGCCAATGTCGATTTCCCCGTCGACTCGGCGCCGACGAACACCACCAGCCGACTGCCCGCCCCTTGCTCACCCATACCTGCATCCTGTAACGTTCGATGCGACATCCTAGCCGAGCCGCCGTGACAACTCAACGGTTCAGTCGAGCGCGCGCTGGCGCGACTCGGTGTCCACGCACAGGATGGCGATCGCGCCCATGAACAGGAAGCCAGAGAGCATGATCAGCGCCAGCGTGAAATGGGTCGCCATCACCGGCGCGACGATCGCCGGCGCAAACAGGCCGCCGAACCGGGCAACCGCCCCGGCCATGCCCATGCCGCTGGCGCGCAGGCGGGTCGGGTACACCTCGGGCGTGAACGCATACAGCGCGCCCCACGTCCCCAGCAGCGCAAAGCTCATCAGCAGCGTCGAGCCCACGACCAGCACGGTCGAGCTGCCCAGGCTGTAGCCGAGGCAACCGACACTGCTCAGCAGGAGAAACCCCACCAGCGTCGGCTTGCGACCCCAGCGTTCGACGCCATACGCCGCCAGCGCGAAGCCGGGCAACTGGACCAGCGCCAGCACGATCAAAAATTCCTGGCCGCGCATGAAGCCGAAGCCTTCCGCGCTCAGCCGGATTGGTAGATAGACGAACACGCCGTAATAGGCAATCGAGATCAGGCCCCAGGCGACGAACAGCGCGAGGCTGCGACGGCGCAATCCGCCCGAGAACAGCGACAGCAGTGTCGTTTTGACCTTAGGCTCGGGCAGCAACGGCGGCATCGTCAGCGTGCGGCCATTGGTCCTGGCCACGCGTTGCAGCACCGCACGCGCCTGTTCCGGCTTGCCGCTGCGGTGCAGGTACATGGGCGACTCCGGAATATACCAGCGCAGCACGATGCCGATGAGCGCCGGAATGCCGGTAACAAAGAAGATGACGCGCCACGCATCCTCGCCCCAGCCCACCGCCCACAGGGCCAGCACGGCCAGCGCAATCGTGCCAAGGGCCCAGAACGATTCGAGCAGCACCAGCCAGCGCCCGCGCCGGTCGCTGGGCAGGAACTCGGCCATCATCGTGTAATCGACCGGCAGCGTCGCGCCCACGCCGATGCCCGTCATCAGGCGCAGCGCCAGCAGCCACGTAAAATCGGGCGCAAACGCGGACGCCACGCCGAAGCAGGCGTCGATCACCACCGCCATCAGCAACACGGGCCGGCGACCGATGCGGTCTGCCAGGCGCCCGAAGACAAACGCGCCGATCAGCATACCGACGAAAAACACGGTCCCCGTCTGCAAGGCCTGCGGCATCGACAGCCCGAAGGTCTTCGCGATCGACGGCGCAGAAAAGCCGATCGACAACACCTGCATCGCGTCGGCCAGCCAGACCAGCCCGAAGATCAGGAAGATCCGGTACTGGAACCGGCCGACGCCGGCGGCCTGCAAGCCCTGCTCCATCGTCACGGCGACAGTGCCGGCCTCGTTCGGGGCGGTGTCGGAAAGACCGGCCTGCCCTGGTGTCACTGGTGTGGTCATGGATTCTTCTTGAGGCGACTGGACGGCGCGCGCGTCGGCGTGCCTGTCAATGCCGCATCTTAGAATAAAACGAGCTCGTCAGTGACGTTTTACCCATTGCCGGTGCCCGATCAGCCGCCGAAGTTCAGCGACGCGCCGCCCGGCCCACCTGGCCCCTGACCGGCACCGGGGCCACGCCCGTTGCCAGGCCCGCCGCGCCGGTTCGGCTCGTCGCGTTGCCCTGCCGGAGCGCCGCCGCGCCCGCCGCCTTCAGGCACCACGCGCATCAACTGCTCGCCAAAACGGCCGGCAACCTGGCGGCGCTGCGTGTCGTCGAGCCCATCGTTCACATCGAGCCACAGCGCGCGCAGTTGCCGATCCTCGGCGTTTGCTGTCGCACTTTCGGCATCGGTGGCTGCATCCAGCTTGCGCAGGTCAGCGTCCGGGATGGCCAGCAAGGTTCGGGCCCATTCCTGGAGTGCAGCGCGACGCCGGGTGCGATCGCGCAGGGTCGTGCGCGACGCTGCTTCGGCCTTGCTCCACAGGGTTTGCTGGTTGGGACTCAGGCCGAGCGACTGTTTCAGGTCGCCCGCGATGGGCAGCAGGTCTTCGGCCCGCAGATCGGTCAGTGGGACTGACTGCGCCGTTCCGGGGCCAGCCATGGCGAGTACCAGCAGGCAGGCGCGCAGCAAGCAAGGCAAGCGTGAGAACGTGGTTTGAACTGGCATACGACACCCATGGTCAGAAAAAGACGATCACGAATATAAGCGCACGGCAGGCGGCT
Organism: Massilia sp. MP_M2; assembly: GCF_039123635.1. NCBI lineage: Bacteria > Pseudomonadati > Pseudomonadota > Betaproteobacteria > Burkholderiales > Oxalobacteraceae > Massilia > Massilia sp. MP_M2. The sequence goes on along the minus strand of NZ_JBCHJF010000002.1, from coordinate 327,371 downwards.
GTCGTCCTGCTTTACCGAAACTTACCCGGCGCGTCACCACCGTTTCAGCGCAGCGCCAAGTTGCTTCAGGCCGGGGGGCAGTACGCCCAGCACGCTGCCAACACGACTAACCTTCCCCAACTCCGGCCCCAGCAAACGGATGGCAGCCGCCAGCGCCTTGTCGTCGCGTGTACCGAACATGCGCGTGCTTTCCACCCCGGCACGTGTTGCAGGCGGCGCGTCATCCGGTGCAGGCAGGATCGCGGCGAGATGCTGCGCCAGGTCTTCCTCGCGCAGTGCCAGTCCCGCCGCACCATCCTGCGTACCATCCGGCGCCACGATCACATCCGGCGTGATCCCACGCGCCTGGATTTCGTGGCCATTGGGCGTGAAGTAGCGCGCCACCGTGAGCTTGACGGCGCTGTCGGCAGTCAGCGGAAAGATGCTCTGGATCGAGCCCTTGCCGAAGGTGCGCGAACCAAGCACGGTGGCGCGACCATGATCTTGCAATGCGCCGGCCAGCAATTCGGCGGACGACGCCGACGCACCGTTGACCAGCACCGCCAGCGGCACCGTTCGCGCCCATGCGGGCAAGTCGGCCAGCACGTCCGGCCCATTGGCTCGTTGGTAAAAGCGCGGATCGACCGTGACGGTGGCTTGGGCAGCGGCATCGGTGGCACGCCCGCGCGCCGAAAACAATGGCGTCCCCGGCGGCAGGAACGCGCTGGCCACGCCGACCGCAGCCGACACCAGGCCGCCCGGATCATTGCGCACGTCGAGCACGATGCCGCGCGGCGCCCCGTTTGCGTCGAGCGTTTTTAACGCCGCAACCAGATCCTGCGCAGTGCGTCCTTCGAACGCCGTCACGTGGATCCACGCGATCCCGTTTGCCATCGGGCGCACCCGGACGGTCTGCGCCAGCAACGCGGCCCGGTGCAGCTTGACCGTGCGAACGGCGCCACTGCCGCCGCGCCGAACCCCGATCTCCAGCGCGCTGCCGGGCACGCCGCGCATGCGCTGCGCAATGTCGGGCAGGCGCATGCCGGCGATCGTCACGCCGTCGATCGACGCGATCATATCGCCCGGTTCGATGCCGGCAACGTAGGCCGGCGAGTCTGCGGTTACCGCCGTCACCAGCATGTCGGCGGCAGCGAAGTCGACACTGATGCCGATACCGGTGTACTCGCCGGCGTCGTCCCTCCGGACTTCAGCGAGCGCGTCCTTGTCCAGAAAACTCGAGTGCGGATCGAGTGACGCGAGCATGCCGACGATTGCCCCATCCAGCAGCTTCTTGTCGTCCGGCGCGTCGACGTAGCGGGTTTTAACCAGCGCATAGGCGGCCAGCAGAGCCTGGAATTCGGCAGTCGGGACCACGACCGGCTCGCCGGCCCGACAGGTGCCTGCAAACAAAAAGAGAAGAATGGCGGCGCGCAATCGTTGCATGAGTCGGTGTCCTGTAAGTTGGTCCGATTCTCTGCCGAGCTCTTGTTGTGTGCGGTTAAGCGTTTGTAAGCAGGTGTAAGCAGGGGCCAGCAAATACAGGCAAGCTGCCCGATGATCATCAAACGACTTTGCCCAGCTGATCCGGTCAGGCCGGACGGGCAAAGGTCGCCAGATAGTTGACGCTCGTATCTCTGCACCATGAGGCACGATGCAACACCGGCAGGTAACGCATGCCGCGCAAGTCGATCCGCTGCAGCCCGGAGCCGATGGCCGCGGCCGACAGCTCGGCCGGTTTGACGAAGCGGCGCCACTGGTGCGTGCCACGCGGCAGCACGCGCAGCACGTACTCGGCCCCCACGATGGCCAACAGGTAGCTCTTCAAGGTGCGGTCGATTGTCGACGCCAGCAGCAGGCCACCGGGCGCCACGCGCCGCGCTACCTCCTCGATGAAGGCGTGGGGGTCGGCCACATGCTCGGCCACCTCGAGCGCCAATACCACGTCGAAGCGTTCATCGGGCTGCAGCACGGTTTCCAGTTCGCCCAGGCGATAGTCGGGCGATGCGCCGCTGGCGGCGGCGTGGCGCTGCGACGCTGCCAGGTTACCGGGCGAGGCGTCGATGCCGACCACCTGCGCGCCGCGCAGCGCCAGCGGTTCGGACAGCAGCCCGCCGCCGCAGCCGACGTCGAGAATGCGCAGACCCGCCAGCGACGTATCGGCACGGCCGAAATGCGACGCCATGCAATCCAGCAGATAAGCCTGGCGCAGCGCATTTGTGACATGCAGCGGCCGCATCGGCCCGGTCGGGTCCCACCAGGTGGCGCCGAGCCGGTCGAAGCGCGCGATTTCGTCCGCCAGCGCGCTCATGCCCGGTCCCCGTTCGCACCAGCAGTCACCAGCGCGGCCAGCGCGCGGCCGGAGCGCCAGGCTCCTTCCACACCGCCGCCGGCCAGGGCATCGCCGCACACGCCAAGCCCCGTGCCCACATCCCACCAGGCACCAGCGCAGGCATGAGCGCCATCGGTTTGCTCGTCACCGGAAACCGCTGCCAGCGTTGCATACAGCCAGCGATGCACGGCCGCGAAGCGCCAGGCCAGCGCGCCGCCGACGCAATCGGCAAGCGCCGCCTGCAGCAGCGCCTGCACCTGGTCGGGCGGCGTGTCCAGGTGCGCGCCAGTCCAGTCTGGCGTTGCGTGCACCACCCACTGGGCCTGCGCCGCCAGCGCTGCGCGGGCCGGCTTGGCATCGTTGCGCAGCACCAGCGCCAACGGGCCGGACGCGGGCTGCGCCAGGTGCCAGTCACCGCCGCTTGCGGGCGCGTCGGTGATGCCCATCAAGACCCAGACGGGCAACATCGGCACTGCCTGCGCGCGCACGGCCCAATCCGGGCGATGCACGCCCAGCAGCACGGCCGCCTGTTGCGGCGGAATCGCCAGCGCCACGGCATCGAAGCCATCGGCCACGGTCACGCCGGCGCTCTCGATCGACCACATTGCGCCGCTGCGACGCACGCCATCGACCGTGCACAGGGTATGCAACGGCAGGTCCATCAACAATGCGCGGCACAGGGCCGGCATGTCGGGCGTGGCAACCCACATCGCGCCGCCTTGCAGGGCTGCGCTGTGTGGGGCCAGCCGCGGCGTCCAGCGTGCCAGCAGGCCGGCGCGCTGTCCCTCTTCCACGAAACCGAGGAAGTCGGCGCCCACGGCAGCAAAGCCCGGCGTGCCGTGATCCAGCCCCAGCACAGCGTCGGCGCCAGCGACCGACGTCACACGCCTGGTGGACATGCGCCCGCCAACACCGCGCGACTTGTCGAACACCTGCACCGCATGCCCGGCATCGGCCAGCGCGCGCGCACAGGCGGCCCCGGCAATGCCGGCCCCGACCACCGCTACCCGCATGCGCGCGCCCTTCATCGCTGGCTGCCCCGGCCGCGCCACAGCGGCCTCATGACCAGGAACAGGCGGTAGGCCGGCTCGAGCACCGCCAGCGCGATCCGGGAGCCCAGCAGGCGTCCAAGCCAGGCCCAGCGCGGCAGCGCCCGCCACATCAGGGTAAATGCCTCCGCGCCACTGGCCAGGGTGCCATCGGGACGGCGCATGTGCAGGCGCGCCATGGCGGCCTCGCGGTTCAGTCCCGGGCCAAGCGCTTCGGGCGCGCAGTGCGCGACGTCGACCCAGCACACCTGGTCTGCACCGTCCTGGCGTTGATAGAGGGCGATCTCGCGGGCGCATACCGGGCAGCCGCCGTCGTAGTACACCGTGGGGGAGGTTAAGGATTGTTCTTGCATGGTTTGATCATACAGGAAACAGGTCAAAATGCGGTTCATCATCACCGGTGTTTCCGTTTAATCACCCATTAAACGGTTCACGTCCTGTTCATCAGATGAGCTTGAGTTGCACGCGAGTGATCCGGCAGCGCAAGCGCGCACGTAGGCCGCCTGTTGTGCGACAAACCCGTCGAAGGCATCAAGCAGCGGGCCGAAGCGTTCGGGGGCGCCGTCCAATTGTCCCAGCGCCTGCGCCGCCGCTTCCAGGCTCGAGAGCTGATGCGGTGCATGCGCCTTGCGGATCCGGTAGTTCGATGGCGCCACGTCCGTCAGGCCCAGGCGCGGCAGCCGTTGCAGCGCCGGATTCAGGTACAGCATCTTGCGGCTCTTGCGCCAGGTGGCGTCGAGCAGCACCAGCCGCAGCGCGTCGGCCGGCAGCGCCGGCGTCGGCGGCGGCATGGGCAAGCCCGCGTCGCCAGGCGTGGCCGGATACAGCAACACGGGCGTGCGCCCATCCGCATGCAGCAAGCCGTGCAGCACCCCGGCCTCGAAGGCTTCGCCGGTCGCCAGCGCGCTGCCGGTCACGCACAGGTGCAGCAGGCGCGCGCTGTTCTTGGCGTTGCCCACTTCGAGCGGATGCTGCAGGATCAGCAAGTGCGCCTGCGCCTGTACCGGCGTGATCCAGCGACAAATGCAGGCCGACTGGGCCCGCAGGCACGTCGTGCAGACAGCGCGTTTCAAGCCAGCCGCACCCGTCACGGCGCCGGCGTCCAGCCACCACCCAGCGCGCGGTACAGGTCGACGTGCGCCGCCAGCAGACTCGTGCGCAGTTGCAGCGCCGCGAGATCGGCACTGAACGCGGTACGCTGCGCGTCGAGCTCTTCCAGGTACGACGCATAGCCGTTGGTGTAGCGGTTGTGAGCCACGCGCAGCACTTCGCCGGCCGCCGCGCGCCGCGCTTCGGCTTGCACCAATTGCCGCTGCAAGCCATCGATCGACGCCAGCGCATTCTCGGTTTCGGCAAACGCCGTGCGCACCACGGCCTCATAGCCGTAGATCGCGCGATCACGCACCGTGCCGGCGATCTCGGCCTGGGCGCGCAGGCGGCCCGCATCGAACAAGGGAGCAAGGACACTACCGCCGATGCTCCACAATTCCGTCGGCGAGCGCAGCAATTGCGAGATGCCGCCCGCCCCTGCCCCGAGCGACGCCGTCAACCGGATCGACGGCAAGAGCGCGTCGCGCGCCACGGCCAGGCTGGCGTCGGCCGCCGCGATGGCCTGCTCGGCCTGGGCGATGTCGGGCCGACGCCGCAGCAGTTTGGACGGCAAGCCGGGGGCCGGGGTTGGCTCACGCAGCGACAGCAGATCGGCACCGCGTGCAATTGCGCCCGGACTTGCGCCCAGCAGCAGATTGAGCGCCTGTTCCTGCTGCGCCACCTGCCGCTCCAGCTGCGGGACGGTGCCGGCGGTCGCGCGCAATTCGGCCTCGGCCTGCGACATTTCCAGGCGCGAGCTGTAGCCCACTTCGAACTGGTGCCGCGCCAGGTTGTACGAGCGCTCGCGCGAGGCCAGCGTGGCCTTGGCCAGCGCCAGCTGGGCGTCCAGGCCAAGCAGGTTCAGGTAGCCCGACGCCGTATTGGCTGCCACCGCCAGCGCCGCCGCTTCCAGCGCTGCCTCTTGCGACAGCGCCTCGAACCGCGCCGCCTCGATGGTGTTGCCCACGCGGCCAAACAGATCCAGCTCGTAACTGGCCTGCACCGCGCCCACGAGCGACGTCGATTCAATCGGCGTGCCGAGCGGCCCAATGGCGCGCGCCCGCGTCGGCGCCAGCGACAGGTTCAGCGCCGGCAGGCGCGCGCTGTCGGCCACGCGAATGCGCGCCTGGTATTCCTGCAGCCGCGCGCGCGCAACCTTGAGGTCGCCGTTGTTCGCCTGCGCCTGTTGCACCAGCGCGTCCAGCGCCGGATCGCCGAACGCGCGCCACCAGTCGCGTTCGACGCTGGCATTCGCGCCGGGCAAGGTCGTGCGCCAGGCCACCGGCACCGTCACCGAGGATGGCGGCGCCGGCTGCGGCGCCATCGCGCACGCGGCCAACAGGAGTGGCGCCGCCAGAACCACCAAGCGCCGCTTCACCGCTGCCCCGCGTTCGCCGTGGTGGCAGCGGCCGTATCGATCGTCGTCACCACCGACATCCCTGGCCGCAGGCGCTGGGCCAGCGGCTGGTTCGGGTCGATGCTGATGCGTACCGGAATGCGCTGTGCGATCTTGACGTAGTTGCCGGTGGCGTTATCCGGCGCGATCACCGAAAACTCCGAGCCGGTGGCGGGCGCGATGCGCTCGACGTGGCCACGCAGCTTCGCGCCGCCCAGCGCATCGACACTAAAACTGACGGGCTGGCCGACGGCCACCCGCGCCATCTGCGTTTCCTTCATGTTCGCGATGATCCACATCTGGTTCGGAACCAGCGCGGTCAGCTGCGCGCCGGCATTCACGAAGGCGCCCTGGCGCACGGTCACTTGCCCCAGCTGACCGTCGCGCGGCGCAATGATATTGGTGTTGGACAGGTCGATCTCGGCCAGCTTGACGGCTGCTTCGGCGCTGGCAACGGCCGCTTCGAGAGCGGCGTGGTTGACGCCGACCGACGCCAGGTTCTGACGGGCGATCTCGACCGAGGCGCGTGCCTGATCGCGGCTGGCCGTGGACTGGGCGCGGGTGGCGCGCGCGGCGTCGAGTTCGCGCGCGGACAGCGAACCGTCGGCCGCCAGTTCTTCGACGCGGCGCAGGTCGGCGCTGCTGCGCTGCGACTGCGCTTCGTTGGAGGCCAGCAGCGCCTGGTTCTGGGCGATGGTCGCGCGGGCGCTGGCATTGGTCTGCGCGAAATTGGCCAGGGCCGCCTGGCGGTTGGCCAGTTCGGCCCGTGCCTGCGCCAGGCGCTGGATCGGAATCCGGTCATCGATGCGCAGGAGCAGCTCGCCCTTCTTGACGGTCTGGAAATCCTGCACGCGCACCTCGGTCACGTAGCCGCTCAGTTGCGGACTGATGATCGTCACCTGGCCGCGCACCAGCGCGTTCTCGGTCGCCTGCAGCGTGCTGCGAAACGGCGGCAGGTTCCAAGCGTACAGCACGATCAGGATGCCAACGAGCGCGATGGCGGCAAAACCCAGCGCGCTAAGGATGATCTTGCGCGTCGGGCGCGCGGGAGTAGGAACAGGTTCTGACATATCAATCGGTGACGGTGATGGGTGCGGGAATGTTATTGGCAGGTGCGGCTGGCGCCGGTGCCGGCGCCGCGGCCGGGGCGGTAGCCGGGAGGTTGTAATGCAGCCAGAGGGCGTGCAGGAAGATCCAGGTCGCGCTCGCGGCGGCGATCATGGCGATCATCAAAAACACGTCGTTGTAGACCAGGATATTCGCTTCGCGCGTGGCGCTGGCGGCCAGCGACGCCAGGCTCTGGCGCGTGCGCGCGGCCGGATCGGCCAGCAACTGCCCTGCGGCTGCAGCGCCGGACTGGATGCGACTGGCCACCAGCGGATCGAGCAAACTCAAGCCCTCGACGATCGTCGATGAGTGGAATTTTTCGCGCATGATCTGGAATGTGCCGACCAGCGCCGAGCCGATCAGGCCGCCCAGATTCTGGGTCAGGCCGAACAGCACCGAGAAACTGATCAAGGCGCCCGGATTACCGATCACGGTGACGATCATTGAAATCAAGGAGGGCCCGATGAACAGCGTGCCGCCGAACGCGAGCAGGCTCTGGCTCAGGTACATCTGCTCGGCGCGGGTCTGGTTATTGGCATGCGCATCCATCCAGGCGCCCAGCGCCATCAGCAGCAGCGCAATGACCTGTGGCGCTATCAAGTGCTTCACGTCGACCGTCAGGGCCGACACGACGATGCCGGCGACGGTGGCCGCCAGCACGCACAGGAACAGCGACTGCATCTGGTTGTTGTCCAGTCCCACGGCGCGCAGGAAACCGACCGCGCCCACGCTTTGCTCGGACAGCACGATGCGCACCAGCAGCAGCGACAGCGCGACGCGCAGGATGTTGCGGTTGGTCAGCCAGCGCAGGTTCAGCAGCGGATTGGCCCGGTTGTGCTCGACGCACATCGCCGCGGCGAGCAGGAAGATCGACACCGCCAGCGCCACGCCGATCCACGCCTGTTCGGTCCACCAGAAGATGCGCCCGAACGTGAGCACCATGCACAGCAGCGCCATGCCCGGCGCGAACAGCGCGAACGTGACGAAGTCGGTGGGCCGGAACGCCTTGACGCGGTCGCCCGGCGGCAACTTGAGCAGCAGCACGGCGCCGAGGGACACCAGCGCCAGGCCCAGCTCGAACATGTACAGGCCGCGCCACTCGGCAATGCGCAGCAGGTCGCCCGAGAAGATATAGGCCAGCGGCAGCGCCAGCTGGGCCGTGCCGAGCGAGATCGCGATGCCTTTCAGGCGCCACTCTTTCTTGAACCCCTGCAGCGTGTAATACAGGCCAAGTGGACTGACGGCGGCGGCCAGCATGCCGTGGGCGGCGCGCACGGCAATCGCCGAACCGAGATCGTTGACGAACAGGTGGGCCAGCGTGACCAGCGCGTACAGCACCAGGAAACATTCGGTGAACAGGCGCAGGCCAAACTGTTGCCGAAATTTCACCAGCAGCAGGTTCATCGACGCATTGGCCATCACGTAAGCGGCCGGCAACCAGGCCGTTTCGGTCTGGTAGGCGCCCAGCACGCCCTGCAGATTGATCAGGTTGACGGCAACCAGCGCATTGCCCAGGCCGCCTGTAATCGTGACGAGGATGCCGACCGCCAGATAGGCCAGTCGCAGCTTTGTGGTGTGCGCCGGCGTGGACGGGGAGCCGGGCAACATCGGCTTTTCGTCGGGTGCCCATTCGCGTGGCGCATACTTGCTCATCCTGCTGTTTCACCATAATTGTCAGGCTCGCTATCTTACGCCTTTGCTCGGCATCTCGTCGGATGGCACTTTCGCCACACGCAAAAATTTATTGCCCAAGTTAGTCAACAAGATATTGCCCTACGGATTTATTGGTCCTAGACTCAGATTTGTTCCGTGCGGAAATTGTTCCGTGAGGCAGCATGTCCAGAGCCAGCCATGTCGAGAATCCAGTCCATCCGCACCCTGATGTCCGCTTCGATTGCCGCATTAGCCCTGCTGCCCGCGTTTGCCCAGTCGCAGGAACTGCCGCCGTCACACCCTGTCGCAAGCACGCTCGACTACCGGATGAACGAGCACGTCATCCAGGTGCCGGCCGGCCCGGACGATGTGCTGCTCGAGACCACTGTTTTCCAGCCCAACGGGGCCGGCCCGTTCCCCCTGATCGTCATCAACCACGGCAAGGACCCGGGCCGCCCGAGCCTGCAGTCGCGCGACCGCTTCTATCATATGGCGTCCGTGTTCGTGAAGCGCGGCTACGCGGTGATGGTGCCGATGCGCCAGGGTTTTTCGAAGTCGGGTGGACGTTACCGCGATCGCGGCTGCGACATGACCGCCAATGGCTACACCCAGGCCGAAGACATCCGCGCCACCCTCGCCCATGCACGCCAGCAACCGTGGATCGACGGCGCGCGCATGATCGTGGCCGGGCAATCGTACGGCGGACTGGCGGCCATCGCACTGGGCACCCAGGCGCTGCCGGGCGTGCGCGGCCTGATCAATTTCGCGGGCGGCTTGCGCGACGACAGCAACCGCTGCGCCTGGCGCTCGCAACTGGTGGCGGCCTTTGCCGACTATGGGGCCAAGGCGAAGGTTCCGAGCCTGTGGCTGTATGGCCAGAACGATTCGCTGTTCGGTCCGGAGCTGGCCAGCCGCATGCACGCCGCTTACGCCGGGGCCGGGGGCCGTGGCCGCCTGGTCGAGCTCCCCGCCTTCAAGCGCGATGCGCACGGCCTGCTGGCCAGCCGCGACGGTGAAAAAGTGTGGCTGCAAGATACTGAACAGTTCCTGCGCGAGATCGGCATGCCCACCGCCATCGTGGTCGACGTCCCTGCCCCGCCCAGCCCGGCGCGCACCGATTATGCGCAGGTCGACGATATCGCGGCCGTGCCGTTCCTGTCCGAAAACGGCCGCCGCGCTTACCGCGACTATCTGACCAAGATGACGCCGCGCGCGTTTGCCGTGTCGGCCAGCGGCGGCTGGACCTGGGCCGAGGAAGGCGAAGATCCGGATGGGCGCGCACTGGCGACCTGCACGGCCAAGAGCAAGGAGCCGTGCCGGCTGTACTCGATCGACGACTATGTGGTCTGGCATGACGAGCGCATCGACGGGGCCGTGGCCGGGAAAGCGGCGGCCACGGCGGCAATCATGCCGGCGCCGAACCCGATGACTGAATTCGATCCGACGACCTCGGTGGGCAGCACGACCGCGCGCTGATCGTGCACGCTTGTCAAGCGGCCTGCGCAGTTCTTGCTGCACGAGTTCGCTTTACCGTGCGTCGGGTCGATCCAGCGCAAACCGTCGCTTGGTGATACGCCCGACAATGCGGCTGTCGCAATGTCCGGAGCATATCGATGGCCCGTCTCGTCCACGCCTGCGCTGCCGCGTTGATGGTCTTCGTCCTCGGCCTGCTGGCCGCGCCCGCCGCCCCTGCCGCGAACAACGATCCCGTCGTGCTGGTGCACGGCTTTCTCGGTTTCGGTCCCGACGAGTTCCAGGGGAGCGGCTTCAATTACTGGGGCGGTTACGGCGACATTGCGGCCTACATGCAGGTCTATCGCGGCCCGCACGCGGTGCTTGCCGCCGCCGTCAGCCCGATCGCGTCAAACTGGGACCGCGCCGCCGAGCTGTATGCGCAGATCAAGGGGGGTTGCGTCGACTATGGCAAGGCGCACGTTGTCACCCAGGCGGTGCCTGGCCAGCTGCAAAAGCCACCCGGTAAATGCTGGGCCGCCGATCCCCGCGACAATCCGCACGCCTATCCGCTGGCGCTGTACCCGCAATGGGACCGTGCCCATCCGATCCACGTGATCGGCCATAGCCAGGGCGGCACGACGATTCGCGCGCTGATCCAGCTGCTCGAACACGGCTCGATGGCGGACGAAGGCGATGGCGCGCTGTTCAAGGGCGGCAAGACGGGCTGGATCCGCAGCGCGACAACGATCTCGGCGCCGCACAACGGCACCACGCTCAGCGACGCGGTCTTGAATATCCTGCCCAATGTGCCCATCGTACTGCGCGACATCCTGCGCCACCGGGCAGCGGGCTGGGAGCTCGCGCCGGACGGCGCGCGCGAATTCAACCGGTGGGCGCTGACCTCGCCCGACGTCTACTATTTTTCAGTGGGCACGGTGGCCACCGCGAGCGGCAGCTGGTGCTGCAACGGCACCGACCGCGCGATCGCACCGATCCAGACGACGGCGTTCCAGTACGCGCGCGCCGACATGATGCCTTACTTCAAATCATTCGCCGGCGAATGGATCGTGCCCTCGGCAGCTCAGCGCGGCATGGGCAGCTACACCGTCAATGTGCAACAAAGGGTGCGCATCGACAGCGACTGGTTCCCGAACGATGGTGTCGTCAACACGGTCAGCATGCGCGCACCCGGCGGGCACCCGGCGCGCGACTATGACGGCACGGCGCTGCGGGGAACCTGGAACTTTCTGGGCAACTACCCGGGGTACGACCACTTCGACATCCTGAACTGGCCCAACCGGGGGCCATCGGCCAATCCGCTATACGAACGGATCAGCGACATCCTCTTCGCGCTCTAGCTCAGGGTGACAGCACCTCGGCAGGCCGGTGGAGGCGCACGATCTGCAAGCCGTCGGGCTGGTCCACCAGCACGCACAGCTTGCCGGTGCGCTTGCAATGGTCTTGCACGCGCCAGTAGTCGCCATGGCTCATGCAACCGGTCTGGCAAATCACCAGGTCGGCTTCCTGCAGACTCGCTTCGAGGTCGGCCGCCAAACCGGCTGGCGCGTGCCTGGGACCGCCCGCGCTGCCCAAGCTGCCCGGCCGCTCGGCCAGCTCACGGCGCTGCAGCGTGCGCATCAAGTCATGCACGCGGGCCTGCAACGCGGCGACCTGGCGGCCCAGGGCCACGCGCCGGCCCAGCCCCGGCAACGCCGCATCGAGGGCCGCGCGGTCTTCGCGTTCCCAGGCCAGCGCCGTCGTCGTGCGCATCGTCGCGCCGCGCGCGCGGATCAGTTGCGCTTCCATGGCGGCGATGCACGTGGCCTGCGCCTGCAGCAGTGCGCTGCAGCGCGCCTGCGCTTCTGCGTGCGCCCGTAGCAACGTCACGTGCTCGCCAGCCAAGCCATCGGCTTCCCGGTATGCGGCCATCTGCGCCTCCTGTTTCTGGTCTATACCGCATCTTAAATGAGAACGATTCTCATTTCAAGGGCGCGTCGAACCGGGGGCGAATTCACGCATCGTGACGTGAGAACAAACTTTCACGTTAAAATATGGCCCTGCTCACCTGTGTGTTAATTCGACGGCCCATGACCCAGGCATCTCCCGACCAACTCGACATTGCCAGCTGCGCCAGCGAGCCCATCCGCACGCCTGGCGGTATCCAGCCGCACGGCTTCATGCTGACGTTGTCGCCTGCATTGCAAGTGATGCAGGCCAGCGCCAATCTGCTGCAACTGGCCGGCCTGGCCCCGGAAGCGGCGATCGGCATGCCACTGGCGGCCGTGATTGGCGACGCCTGCGGTGCGCGCATGGCGCGCGAACTGGACAGCGATACGCTTGGCCAGCGCCCGATGTATCTGGGCACTGTCACCCTCGGCAACGGCCGCCATTTCGATGTTCTGGGCCATGTCTGGGACGGCCTGGTGATCGCCGAATTCGAAGCGGTCGAGCGCGCCCAGCCGGCCGACTTTCGCCATCTGTATCCGCTCATTACCGACTTTCTCGCCAAGGTCGGCGAGCAGGCATCCATCCCCGCGCTGACCGACCTGGCCGCGCGTCACGTCCGCTCCGTCACGGGTTATGGCCGCGTGATGGTCTACCGGTTCGACCACGATGGCCACGGCCGCGTGGTGGCCGAAGCCAAAGCCCCCGAGTACGACTCGTATCTGAACCAGTCTTTCCCGGCCAGCGATATTCCATCCCAGGCACGCGAGCTGTACCTGAGCTCACCGATCCGCGTGATCCAGGATGCCGATTACGATGTCTCGCCCTTGGTGCCAGAGGACAATCCAGCCACGGGTGCCCGTAACGACCTGACGTATGCGGCGCTGCGCAGCGTCTCGCCCGTGCATCTGCAATACATGCGCAATATGGGCACGCAGGCATCGGTGTCGGTCTCGCTCATCGTCAAGGGCAAGTTATGGGGCCTGATCGGGTGCCACAATGCCACTGCGCGCGCGGTATCGGTCGAAAAACGCACTGCCTGCGAACAGCTCGGTCAGATCCTCGCATTGTGCATCGAGGGCCGCGAAGACAGCGCCGAGCTGCAGTTCCGCCTCGACGTGCGCCGCATCATGGTCGAAATCCTTGGCCGCCTGACCAAAAGCGCCGACTTCATCGACAACCTGAGCGGCGTGTCCGGCGAGTTGCTGCGCTTTGCGCGTGCCGGCGGCGTGGCCGTCGTGGCGGAGGAACGCATCCTCACTTACGGCGATACGCCGGACGAGGCCGCCATTCGCGACCTGTCGACCTGGCTCGCCGTGCATGGCCACACCGACGTCTTCCACACCGACGAGCTGGCAGCGGTGTACCCGCCGGCAAGGGCCTTCATGCACAATGCCAGCGGCTTGCTGGCGCTGCCGATTTCGCGCATCCACCAGCACTATTTGCTGTGGTTCCGCCCCGAAATGATCCAGACCGTGGAATGGGCCGGCAATCCGTACGAAAAGGAAGCCGCCCCCGGTGCGCCGGGCCGGTTATCGCCGCGCCAGAGCTTTGCCACCTGGCGCGAAACGATCCGCGGCCACAGCCTGCCGTGGCACGTGGCCGAAATCGAGCTGACCACTGAGTTCCGCACGGCGCTGCTGGGTATCGCGCTCGAGCGCGCCGAGCAGATGGCCGAACTGGCCGAAGAGCTGGGCCGCGCCAACAAGGAACTCGAAGCATTTTCGTATTCGGTCTCGCACGATCTGCGCGCGCCGCTGCGCCACATTGCCGGCTTTTCCGACCTGCTGCTCGAATCGGCCGGCAGCGAAGACGTGGCCCTGCGTCAGCGCTTTCTGAAGAACATCAAGGAGTCGGCGCGCCTGGCCGGCAAGCTGGTCGACGATCTGCTGTCGTTCTCGCAGATGGGCCGCGCCGCGCTGCGCCCGACCAGCATCGACATGACCGACCTGGTCTCGGGCTGCATCGACAAGCTGGGCATCGAGATCGGTCAGCGCCGCGTCGACTGGCACATCGACCGCATGCCCGTCGTGCGGGGCGATCCGACCTTCCTGCACCTGGCGATGTTCAACCTGCTGTCCAACGCCGTCAAGTTCACCAAAGGACGCGACCCTGCGGTGATCCGGATCTGGGCCGAAGATGCCGGCGCCGACTACGCGTTCCACGTGGCCGACAACGGCGCCGGCTTCAACCGCGACTACGTGCACAAGCTGTTCGGCGTATTCCAGCGCCTGCACCGCATGGAAGATTTCCAGGGCACCGGCATCGGCCTGGCCAACGTGCGGCGCATCATCGAACGCCATCATGGCCGCGTCTGGGCCGACTCGATCCAGGGCGAAGGCGCGACGTTCTCATTCACCCTCCCCAAACAAGCCATCACAGAACAAGGCACGCATGCTTAAGCCCATCCTCCTGGTAGAAGACAATCCACACGACCTGGAGCTCACCCTCATCGCTCTGTCCAAGAGCCAGCTGGCCAACGAGGTCGTGGTTACGCGCGACGGCGCCGAGGCGCTCGACTATCTGCACCGGCGGGGCGAGTTCGACGGCCGCCAGCTCGGCAATCCCGCCGTGATCCTGCTCGACCTGAAATTACCGAAGGTCGACGGCCTCGAAGTACTCAAGGAAATCCGGCAGACCGCCGAACTCCGGTCGGTACCAGTGGTGATGCTGACGTCGTCTAAAGAAGAACAGGACCTGATCCGCAGCTACGAGCTGGGTGTGAATGCGTACGTGGTCAAACCCGTCGATTTCAACGAATTCGTGCGCGCCATTGCCGATCTGGGGATCTTCTGGGCGGTGCTCAACGAGCCGCCGCCAGGCTCGTACCGTTACATCAAGCCGAAGTGACTTGCCGTTTGCGGCTTGCCTGAAGCGCGCCGCGAACGACGCAGCAAATGACGGATGCGCGCACTGAGCGCGTCCGGGTGGTAGGGTTTCTGCAGTAGATGGACCGACGCGTCCAGCTTGCCTTCGTGGGTCAGCACGCCTTCGGCATAGCCCGAGGTATACAGCACTTCGCACTCTGGCAGACAGCGGCGCACGATCTCGCCCAGTTGCAGGCTCGACAGTGGCCCCGGCATGATCACGTCGGTAAATACCAGGTCGATGTGCCGGCCTTCTTCGACCAGCGCCGCCGCGCTGGCCGCATCGGCTGCTTCCAGTACCTCGTAGCCCAGCGCCGACAGGATGCCGCAGGTCGACGAGCGCACGTCTTCTTCGTCCTCGACCACCAGGATGGTTTCCAGGCCGCCCGTCAGCGGCATGTGCGCAACCGACTCGGCATGCTCGACCGGCGTCGCAGCGCTGCGCGGCAAATAGATGCACACGCTGCTGCCCTTGCCCGGCTCGCTTCGCAGCACGATTTCACCGCCCGACTGCTTGACGAAACCATACGCCATCGACAGCCCCAGGCCCGTACCCTGGCCAGTCGGCTTGGTGGTGAAAAACGGCTCGAATGCCCGGCGCAGCACGTCGGGCGGCATGCCCTTGCCCGTATCGGCGATCTCGAGCAGCACGTAATCGTTGCGCGGCACGTCGGGAGGCAGGTCGTCGTCAGCGGCAACATTGCTGGCGCAGATCGTCAGCGTACCGCCGTCCGGCATCGCGTCGCGCGCGTTGATGACCAGGTTCAGCAGCACGTTGTTCAGCTGGTTGGGATCGACCATGGTGCTGCCCAGCCCGGGCGCGACCTCGGTCTGGACACGGGTGCCGGCGCCCAGGACGCGGCGGGCCATGTCATCCATCTCGCGCACCAGATGGGTCGGATCGATCACGATCGACTGCAGCGGCTGGCGGCGCGCGAAGGCAAGCAGGTGCGCGGCCAGCTTGGCGCCGCGCTCGACGCCCGCCAGCGCCATCTCGACCCGCATGCGCGAGGCATCGTTCAGGTTGCCGACCATTTTCAGCAACTGCAGATTGCCACCAATGATTTGCAGGACGTTATTGAAATCGTGGGCGACGCCGCCGGTAAGCTGACCGATCGCTTCCATTTTTTGCGCCTGGTGCAGCGCCAGCTGGCTGGCCGCCAGTTGCTCCTGACTCAGGCGCAGCGATGCGAAGGCTTCGTCGCGCTCGCGCCGCGCGATGCAGGCGCCGCTGTGATACTGGACCCGCGCCACGAGCTCGCGCGGATCGGGCCACTTGACCATGTAGTCGTTGGCGCCGACGGCAAAGGCCTTCGACTTGGTATCGGGGTCGTCTTCGGACGAGAGCAGGATGACCGGCACGTCATGTGTGTCCGGATGCGCGCGCAGCATGGCAATGACGTCAAAGCCATCGACACCGCCCGGCATGCGCAAATCGACGATCACGACCGTCGGGTCGACCTCGCGCGCCACCTCGACCGCGCGTGCAGCGTTGGGTTCGTAGCGGAGCTGGTGACCGACACAGCTCTTGAGGCCGTGGGCAATGATGTCTTGAGCAAACGATTCGTCGTCGATCAACAGCACGGAACAAACGGTGGAGTTGTCTTCGATCATTGCAAACCACGTCGCTTTCAGGGCTGGAGAAAAAATATGCTGGGGGATAATTCGCAGGTTAATTCTACACTAATACGATTTAACAAGGATTCGTTACGATTGGTATCATTCCAGCAAACACGGGTCAAGACTTGTGCAGTAAAAAATCGCCCTGCATATGGCACGCATGCCACTCCACCAATCAACCACGACCACGCCCGAGGACCCCTGCCCGTTGTGCGGAAGGCCGCTGGGAACGGAGCACGTCGACCGCCATCACTTGATCCCGAAGACGTTCAAGGGGCGCGACCAGTACCCGATCCACAAGATCTGCCATCGCAAGATCCACTCGGCATTCACCGAGCGCGAACTGCTGCAGACCTATCACACATGGGAAGCACTGCGCGGGCACGCGGATATCGCGGCATTCATCCTGTGGGTGGCGAAGAAGCCGGCGGGGTTCTATACACGGACCTACACCGCGAATAAAAAGAAGGGGCGCTGACATACTGGCGCCGCCAATGCAAAAAGGGCCGCATCTGCATGCGGCCCTTCTCTTGTTCTGGCTCCCCGACCTGGACTCGAACCAGGGACCTGCGGATTAACAGTCCGTCGCTCTACCAACTGAGCTATCAGGGAATTGAGGCAATATTATAGCCGGGCGATTCCGATTTGACCAGTGCAGTGTGCGCATTGGCTGGCTGGCCACTGCCAGGGAGCGCTTTTGATATAGTCGCAGCTTCCCACCACCCTTTTCGATCCCCGAACCACCATGACTATTTCCCGCATCCTCGGCACCCCGCTTTCTCCATCCGCAACCCGCGTCATGCTGCTCGGCTCGGGCGAACTGGGCAAGGAAGTGATCCTCTCCCTGCAACGCCTGGGCGTGGAAGTGATCGCCGTCGACCGTTATCCGAACGCGCCGGGCCACCAGGTCGCGCACCGCGCACACGTGATCGACATGACCGACGGCGCGGCGCTCGAAGCCTTGATCGCGCAGGAACGCCCTCACCTCGTGGTGCCGGAAATCGAAGCGATCGCCACCGACAAGCTGGCCGAACTGGAAGCGGCGGGCGTCATCACCTGCATCCCGACCGCGCGCGCAGCACAACTGACGATGAACCGGGAAGGCATCCGCCGCCTGGCCGCCGAAGAACTGGGACTGGCCACGTCGCCCTACCAGTTCGCCAGCAGCCTGGCCGAATTGCAGGCTGCCTGCGCTGCCGTGGGCTTCCCGTGCGTGGTCAAGCCGGTCATGTCGTCGTCGGGCAAGGGCCAGTCCAAGCTCGACGGCGCGGACGACGTGGCCGCTGCCTGGGCATACGCCGCCAGCGCCGGGCGGGTCGACGCCGGGCGTGTGATCGCCGAAGGCTTCATCGATTTCGATTACGAGATCACGCTGCTGACGGTGCGCTCCCTGGGCGCCGATGGCCAGGTCGAAACGAGCTTCTGCGATCCGATCGGCCACAAGCAGGTCCAGGGCGACTACGTCGAGTCGTGGCAGCCGCATCCGATGCAACCATTGGCACTGGAACGCTCGCGCGAGATCGCCGCCAAAGTCACGGGCAATCTGGGCGGGCTCGGCGTGTTCGGCGTCGAACTGTTCGTCAAGGGCGACATGGTGTGGTTCTCGGAAGTGAGCCCGCGCCCGCACGACACGGGCATGGTGACGATGGCCAGCCAGGTGCAAAGCGAGTTCGAACTGCATGCGAAGGCGATTCTCGGCTTGCCGGTGAATGTGGCCCTGCGCGCGCCGGGCGCGTCGGCGGTCATCTATGGCCAGCTCGATGAGGTCGGGATTGCGTTCGAGGGCGTGGCCGAGGCGCTGCGGGTGCCGGGCGCCGATGTGCGCCTGTTTGGCAAGCCGGAGTCATTTGCGCGGCGGCGCATGGGTGTGGCACTGGCGACGGCGGACGATATCGCCACGGCGCGTGAACGTGCGCTTGAGGCGGCGGCGAAGGTCAAGCCGGTGTCGGGCAAATAAGCGCATCAGACACCCAATACAAAAAGGGCCGCATTTGCATGCGGCCCTTCGTATTCTGGCTCCCCGACCTGGACTCGAACCAGGGACCTGCGGATTAACAGTCCGTCGCTCTACCAACTGAGCTATCAGGGAATTGAGGCCGCATTATACCTGCTGGTGTCGATTTCGCAAATTTTTCGAAAAGAAAAATCTAGCGAGCGATCCGCGCCAGCAAACGCTTCAAGGTAGCGAGCACCAGTTCCGGCTCGGACAGTTGCGGATAATGCGCGCTGCGCTCGGCCACGACCCGCTCACCCAGTGGCGACAAGGCTGCCAGCGCCAGCTGCGACCGTTCACGCTCACGCACCAGCGCTGCCGGCACCAGCCAGCGCGGCAGCCGCTTCGTGCCAGACAGCACCGTCACTGGCACCAGTGGAAACGCGGGTGCTTCGAGAATATCCTTGACGGTCTCGCGCTCGTTGCGGATCTCGTCGAACGCATCGCGCGGCGACACGCTGTCGAGCAGCTTGACGAAGCCCCGCTGCAGTGTCGACTGGTATTGCTTGAGGTTGTCCACGTCCTGCGGCGCGGTGGCCTCGATGAACAGCACGCCAGCCACCTCATCGGCGAACTCGCGCGCGAACAGGTTGGCGTGCAGGCCGCCGAACGAATGCGCCACCAGCACGAATGGTGGCGGCACCTTGGCAAAATCCAGCAACTGGCGCAGCTGCGCGACGACGGTCTCGCCATACTGCGCTTCGGTCGGCCTTGGGCTGCCGCCCGTGCCTGGCCGGTCGTAGCTGAACACGGTGCCCAGCGCCTCGATCTCGGGATACAGCTTGAACCAGCCATCGAGCGGCCCGCCGGCGCCGCCGATCAGCACGATCGACGGGCTGCCCTGCCCGGCTCTGGCGAAGCGAAACATCTGCCCTTCAATCAGGGTGGCGTGGCTTTTCAGTGGTTGCTTCAAGCGATATCTCCTGTAACACGGCGCTGTGACACTGCGGGCGCCGCATAACGAAAAAGGCCGCATCGTTCGATGCGGCCTTCTCTGTATTCTGGCTCCCCGACCTGGACTCGAACCAGGGACCTGCGGATTAACAGTCCGTCGCTCTACCAACTGAGCTATCAGGGAATTGAAGCTGGCATTATATGGTTCATGAAACGTTTCTGTCAAATCAGCACAGGCGCTTCGTTTTCCATCTACTGCTGCCCTCTTGCGCGCACATGGCGATCAAGAGAGCCGCGATTTTAGAGAACTTTGGCGATGGCGTCAACGACGCGATCGATGTTGGTGGAATTGAGCGCCGCAACGCAGATGCGGCCCGTGTCCACGGCGTAGATCGATTCGTCGCGCAGTTTGCCCACTTGCTCTTTGCTCAAGCCCGAGTACGAGAACATGCCGACCTGCTCGCGCACGAATTCAAAGTCGTGACCCGGGGCCTTGGCCTTGAGCTTTTCAACCATCGCACCACGCATCTCGCGGATACGCACGCGCATGCCGGCCAGCTCTTCTTCCCACAACGTGCGCAGCTCAGGCGTTGCCAGCACGGTGGCGACGACCTTGCCGCCATGCGTTGGCGGGTTCGAGTAGTTTGTGCGCACGACGCGCTTGAGCTGCGACAGCACGCGCGTGGCTTCTTCGCTCGTGGTGGCCACGATCGACAGTGCGCCCACGCGCTCGCCGTACAGCGAGAACGATTTGGAGAACGAGTTCGACACCAGCATCGCCATGCCGGTCGCAGCGAAGCGCCGCACGACGGCGCCGTCTTCATCGATGCCGTTGGCAAAGCCCTGGTAGGCCATGTCGAGGAATGGCACCAGATTGCCGGCCTGGACGGCGGCAATCACCTGGCCCCACTGGTCTTGCGTCAGGTCGGCGCCGGTCGGGTTGTGGCAGCACGCGTGCAGCACGACGATGGAACCTGCCGGCATCGCCTTCAGTGCGGCCAGCATGCCGTCGAAATTCACGCCGCGCGTGGCTGCGTCGTAATACGCGTAGTTGTGGACGGTGAAGCCGGCGGTTTCGAACAGTGCGCGGTGGTTTTCCCAGCTTGGGTCGCTGATGTACACATCGGACGCTGGCAGGAAGCGCTTGAGGAAGTCGGCGCCGATTTTCAGTGCGCCGGTGCCGCCGATGGCTTGCACGGTCAGTGCGCGTTTCTCTTGAATTACCGGGCTGTCGACACCAAATACCAGCTCTTGCACCGCCTTGTCGTACGCTGCCAGACCTTCGATCGGCAGGTAGGTCCGTGGCGTTGGCTGCTCCATCAGTTTGGCTTCCGCCTTCTGCACGCACTCGAGCAGCGGCACTTTGCCCTTGTCGTCATAATAGACACCCACGCCGAGGTTGATTTTCGCGGTGTTCGTGTCGGCGTTGAAGGCTTCGGTGATGCCCAGGATCGGGTCGCGTGGGGCCATTTCAATGGCGCTGAACAGGCTGGCGGAGGCAGTGGAAGTCATCTGATAAACTCGGTTTTGTTGGCTGGAATGGCAGCGGCGGGGTTTGCAATTGTATAGACAGCGGCCCTTGAACCTGCGGGGCCGCGAGCGGATTCTCATTCTAACAAAGGTCTGTAAGCATGGCTGAATTATCCATCGCAACTTCTCCCGAACCGACCGTCATCACGTTCCCGGATTCGCCGTTCAAACTGCACCAGCCGTTCGAGCCGGCGGGCGACCAGCCCACCGCGATCAAAGGGCTGATGGAAGGCATCGACGACGGCCTGATGTACCAGACGCTGCTGGGCGTCACGGGCTCTGGCAAGACCTACACGATGGCCAACGTGATCGCGCAGGCAGGCCGGCCCGCGATCATTTTCGCGCCCAATAAAACGCTGGCGGCCCAGTTGTATTCGGAGTTCCGCGAATTCTTCCCGCAAAACGCGGTCGAGTATTTCGTCTCATACTACGATTACTACCAGCCCGAAGCCTACGTGCCGCAGCGCGACCTGTTCATCGAAAAGGACTCGTCGATCAACGAGCACATCGAGCAGATGCGCCTGTCGTGCACCAAGTCGCTGATGGAGCGGCGCGACGTCGTCATCGTCGCCACCGTCTCGGCCATCTACGGTATCGGTAATCCGAACGAATACCACAAGATGATTCTCACGCTGCGCCACAAGGACAAAGTGGCCCAGCGCGACATCATCGCGCGCCTGATCCAGATGCAGTACACGCGCAACGAGATGGATTTCTCGCGCGGCTCGTTCCGCGTGCGCGGCGACACGATCGACATCTTCCCGGCCGAGCACGCCGAGCTGGCAATCCGCGTCGAGATGTTCGACGACGAGATCGAATCGCTGCAATTGTTCGATCCGCTGACGGGTCGCGTGCGCCAGAAGATCCCGCGCTTTACCGTGTATCCAGGTTCGCACTACGTCACGCCACGCTCGACCGTGCTGCGCGCGGTCGAATCGATCAAGGCCGAGCTGCGCGACCGCCTCGAAGAATTCCGCCAGCAAAATAAACTGATCGAAGAACAGCGCCTCGAGCAGCGCACCCGCTTCGACCTCGAGATGATGGCCGAGATCGGTTTTACGAAGGGCATCGAGAACTATTCGCGCCACCTGTCCGGCGCGATGCCGGGCGAGCCGCCACCGACGCTGATCGACTACCTGCCGAAAGACGCGCTGATGTTCATGGACGAGTCGCACGTGATGATCGGTCAGCTCAATGCGATGTACAACGGCGACCGCTCGCGCAAGGAAAACCTGGTCGAATATGGTTTCCGCCTGCCGTCGGCGCTCGATAACCGGCCGCTGAAATTCGTCGAGTTCGAAGGCAAGATGCGCCAGACGATTTTCGTCTCGGCCACGCCGGCCGAATACGAACAGGGCCGCGCCGACAACGTCGTCGAGCAGGTGGTGCGCCCGACCGGTCTGGTCGACCCGATGATCATCGTGCGCCCTGCCCTGTCGCAGGTCGACGACCTGATGGGCGAAATCAACGACCGCGTCGCCAAGGACGAGCGCGTGCTGGTGACGACGCTGACCAAGCGCATGTCCGAGCAGCTCACCGAATACCTGGGCGACCACGGCATCAAGGTGCGCTACCTGCACAGCGATATCGACACGGTCGAGCGCGTGGAAATCCTGCGCGACCTGCGCCTGGGCACCTTCGACGTGCTGGTCGGCATCAACCTGCTGCGCGAGGGCCTGGATTTGCCGGAGGTGTCACTGGTGGCGGTGCTCGACGCCGACAAAGAAGGCTTCCTGCGCTCCGAACGCTCGCTGATCCAGACGATCGGCCGCGCGGCGCGTAACCTGAACGGCGTGGCGATCCTGTACGCGGACCGCGTCACCGATTCGATGCGGCGCGCCATCGACGAGACCGAACGCCGCCGTACCAAGCAGGTTGCGTTCAACCTCGAACACGGCATCATCCCGAAAGGCGTGCACAAGAAGATCAAGGAAATGATCGACGGCGTGTACAGCCCGAACGCGGCGCGCGAGGTGCTGGAAGAGGCGAAGGAAACAGCAAAGATCGAATCGATGAGCGAGAAGCAGATCAGCAAAGAGATCAAGCGCCTCGAAAAACTCATGGTCGATCACGCCAAGAACCTGGAGTTCGAGAAAGCCGCGCAGGTGCGCGACCAGCTGCATGTGCTCAAGCAGCAGGCGTTCGGCGCGCCAGGGGCCGACAACGTCGTCTCGATGCTGGGCAAGTAGGGCCAGCCGGGCGTTGCCGGCTTAGCGCTCTATACCGGCCAGCAACGTCAACAGCCGGTCCAGATCGGCCGGCTTGACCATATGATGGTTGAAGCCGGCCTGCCGGGCCTGCTCCTGGTCTTCGGCCTGGCCGTACCCGGTCAGCGCCACCAGCACGGCTTCCGCTGTCGCCGGCTGCGCGCGCAGGCGGCGCGCCAGTTCGTGGCCGTCCATATCCGGCAAGCCGATATCGAGCAGCGCCACGGCCGGCGGCTCGCGCAATGCCGTCGCCAGCGCACTCGCACCGTCGAATTCGACACGGACTTCATACCCATTCATTTCCAGCAGCGTGGCCAGCATCTCGGCGGCATCGACGTTGTCGTCGACTACCAGCACGCGCAAACCGGACGCTTCCATCGCAGGCGCGGCTGACTCAGCAGCCGCTACGGGCGCGACCGGTTCCAGCAGCGGCAGATACACGACGAATTCGCTGCCCTCGTCCAGCCCGTCACTGAGCGCATCGACGCGGCCGCCATGCAGCTGGACCAGGCTCTTGACCAGTGCCAGACCAAGGCCCAGCCCGCCTTGCGAGCGGTCCGGCGTGCGTTCGGCCTGCGTGAACAGGTCGAAAATATACGGCAGCATCGGGGGCTCGATGCCCTGGCCGTTGTCACGCACGGCAATGCGCACGTCGCCGCCATCCATGCGCACGCTCAGCACGATGCGGCCTCTGGCAGGCGTGTATTTGGCAGCATTGTTCAGGATATTGGACAGCACCTGGATCAGCCGCGTGCGGTCGCCCCGCACATACAGGCCCGGTTCGATGTCGACGAACAGTGCATGCTGGCAGCTGTCCAGCAACGGGCGCACCTGCTCCACCGCTTCCTGCACGAGCCGTTCGACGGCCACGGTTTCCTGCACGATCGTGACCTGCCCGCGCGTGACGCGCGAGACGTCCAGCAAATCATTGACGAGCGCCGTCATGTGCTGGGCCTGGCGCGCGATGATCGCACTGGCGCGCGCGATGCCGGGCGAATCCATCTGGCCCTGCTGCAGCAGTTGCGCGGCGGTGGTGATGGGCGCGAGCGGATTGCGCAGCTCATGCGCGAGCATCGCCAGGAAGTCATCCTTCTGGCGGTTGGCTTCGCGCAGCTCGTCCTCGATGCGCTTGCGCACGGTGACGTCGCTGCCCTCCACGAAAATACCCGTCACCCTGCCCTGCTGGTCGCGGATCGGCTGGTAGACAAAATCAAGAAAGCATTCCTCGAGCGGGCCACCCGGCTCGCGTTGCACGCGCAGCGGCACCGCATGGCCGACAAACGGCTGGCCGCTGGTATAGACCTGGTCGAGCAGCTCGAAGTAGCCCTGCCCCTGCACCTCCGGCAATGCGTCGCGCACTGGCTTGCCAATGAGATCGCGATGGCCGACCAGTGCCAGATAAGAACGGTTGCACAGTTCGAACACGTGGTCCGGGCCCCGCAACACGGCAATGATGCCGGGCGCTTCCTCGAACAGACTCACCAGGCGCGTGTTTTCTTCGTCGCGGTAGCGCTGCGCCAGCACTTCGTTGGTGATTTCAACACAGGCGCAGAACATGCCGGCCACCAGGCCGTCGTCGCCTCTTACTGGCGAATACGAAAAGCGGAACCACGTCTCTTCGTCGTAACCATGGCGGCGCATGGTCAGCGGAAAACGATCGAGGTAAATGGACTCGCCGCCCATCGTGCGCGCGACCAGCGGCGCGACGTCGTCCCAGATGTCCGGCCACACATCGCAAAAGCCGAGGCCAAGCGAGGCCGGATGCCTGGCGCCCAGGATGACGCCGTAGGCATCGTTGTACAGGAAGCCGAGCTCGTCGCCCCAGGCGACAAACATGGGGAACTTTGAATCGAGCATCAGCGCGACGGTCGTACGCAAGGCCTGCGGCCAGTCGCGCGGCTGCCCGAGTGGCGAAGCATCCCAGTCGTGTTCGCGCATCAGCGCGCGCATCGTGCCGCCGCCGAGGAATAACGACGGTTCTTGCCGCACATCCGTCGGCGCCTCATCTACCTGATTCATACCCATGATGCTTCGTGTTGATCCGCGCACATCGCGCAAGCGAAGTTTGCCAGATTTACTGTACGGCTCACGCACGGGAGCGTGACGTGAGCATGACGTGAGCGTTACAGCGTCCGCACAAACTCGCGGATCCCGCCCAGCAGCATCTCGACCGCCATCGCCGTCAGGATCAAACCCATCAGGCGCTCGAAGGCCGTCATGACTTGCGGACCGAGCTTTTGCTGCAGCTTCTCCGCGCTGAGGAACACCGCGAGCCAGACGATGCCGACCGCTGCCAGCGCCGCCACGTGCACCATCGTTTCGGTAAAGCTGGTGGCCGACAGCAGCAGCACGGTGGCCAGTGCCGACGGGCCAGCCAGCGCGGGAATCGCCAGCGGCACGATGAACGGTTCGCCGCCCTCGCTCTTGCCCAGTACGCCATCCGGGTGCGGGAAGATCATGCGGATCGCGATCATCAACAGGATCACGGCGCCGCCGATGCGCAGCGCGATGGGGCTCAGGTGCAACGCTTCCAGGAAGTGCTTGCCGAAGAACATGAATACCAGCAGCAGCACGAAGGCGATGGCGCACTCGCGGATCACGATGCGGTTGCGGCGCTCGAGCGGCGTGTCTTTCAGTGCGGCGGCAAACAGCGGGACGTTACCGAACGGGTCGGTCACGAGAATGAGCAGGATGAAGGTGGAGAAGAAGCTTTGGGTCATGGCTTATTATTATTGGAAGATGCGACTACAGTAAAGGCGTAATCTTACCAGAGTGCATCAACGTGCCGGACGATCTGGCACGAAGGCCGGTCACCTCACCATCGAAAGCGGACATGGGATCACATCAAAGCACGGTCGACTTCATCCTCGACCAGATGAGCGCAGTCGGGGCGGTCAGCGCCAAGAAGATGTTCGGCGAATACGGCATCTATCTCGACGAGAAGATGGTCGCGCTGGTATGCGACGATGTCCTGTTCGTCAAGCCAACGAAGGGTGGTCGATCCCATATCGGGATCCCTGTCGAGGCGCCACCCTATCCCGGCGCGAAACCGTGCTTCCAGATTGACGGCGACCTGTGCGAAGACCGGGACTGGCTGAGCCAGCTGGTGCGGATTACCGCGCAGGAATTACCGCTGCCTAAGAAGAAAAAGAAGGCGCTGTAACCGTTACCTATTGGTGAGCTCGATTGCCACAGTGAAGCGCCAATAAAAAAGCGGGGAAAGGCATCCGCCCTTCCCCGCTCATCGGCCATCTGACTGGCTGAATTATTTCTCGAACTTCTTCAGCCAGGCCGACAGCTGATGCGGACGCAGGCCGTCGTATTCTTCAAACGGCTGGTGAATCCACGGATTGTGCGGCAGGTCGTCCAGGAAATAATCCGGACGAATCGACGACGTGCCCTTGACCCAGATGACCGCCGATTTGACTTCGGTGACCTGCGGGTAGTTCTCGGTCAGGTGCTGGCTGACTTTACGCAGCGTCACGCCCGAGTCGGCCAAATCATCCACCAGCAGCACGCGGCCGGCCAGCGGGCCCTTGGTCATCGTCATGTACTTCGAGATGTCCAGGTCGCCTTGCTTGGTTCCCGCTTCTTCGCGGTACGAGCTGGTCGACAGGATCGCCAGCGGCACATCGAAAATGCGCGAGAACACGTCGCCCGGACGCACGCCGCCGCGCGCCAGGCACAGCACCTGGTCGAACTTCCAGCCCGATTCATACACTTGCAGCGCCAGGCGCTCGATCAGGCGGTGGTATTCGTCCCACGAGACCCACAGGTCTTTTTCCGTCGATACAGGGGAATTCATCTTTTTTGACTCCAGATTTTGTCGTTAGGCGGCGAACGGGTGGCGCAGCACGATCGTTTCTTCGCGGTCAGGACCGGTCGAGACCATGTCGATCGGCACGCCGACCAGTTCTTCGATGCGCTGGATGTAGGCGCGGGCGTTGGCCGGCAGCGCTTCCATCGACTTGGCGCCGACGGTGCTTTCGGTCCAGCCCGGCATCTCTTCGTACACCGGCTCGCAGCGGGCTGCGTCTTCGGCGCCGACCGGGAAGATGTCGACCGCGCGGCCGTCGATCTTGTAGCCGGTGCAAAGCTTCAACGACTCAATGCCGTCCAGCACATCGAGCTTGGTCAGGCACATGCCCGACACGCCATTGATCTGGACCGAGCGGCGCAGCAGCGCGGCATCGAACCAGCCGCAGCGACGGGCGCGGCCCGTGACGGTGCCGAACTCGTGGCCCACGCGCGACAGGTGCTCGCCGACGCCAGCGTCGGTTGGCAGTTCGGCCGGGAACGGGCCCGAACCGACGCGGGTGGTGTAGGCCTTGGTGATGCCCAGGATGTAGTGCAGCATGTTCGGGCCAACGCCGGCGCCGGCAGCGGCATTGCCGGCCACGCAGTTCGACGAGGTAACGAACGGATAGGTGCCGTGGTCGACGTCCAGGAGCGAGCCTTGCGCGCCTTCGAACAGCAGCTTGCCGCCGGCCTTGTGCGCGGCGTACAGCGCGGACGACACGTCACCGACCATCGGACGCAGGCGTGGCACGAGGGCCATGGCGTCGTCGAACGTGGTCTGGAAGTCGATCGCTTCGGCGCCCAGGTAGTTCACCAGCACGTGGTTGTGGTAGTCGAGGTTCTCTTTGAGCTTCTCGGCAAAACGTTCTGCATTGAGCAGGTCGGCGATGCGGATCGCGCGGCGCGCGACCTTGTCTTCGTAGGCCGGGCCGATGCCCTTGCCCGTGGTGCCGATCTTGTTCTCGCCGCGCTTGAGTTCACGTGCCTTGTCGATGGCGACGTGGTACGGCAGGATGATCGGGCAGGCTTCCGAGATCATCAGACGCGAGACGACTTCGACGCCGGCCGCAGCCAGTTTGTCGATTTCGCGCATGACGTCCGGCACCGAGACCACGACACCGTTGCCGATGTAGCAGGCGACGCCTTCGCGCATGATGCCCGACGGGATCAGCTGCAGCGCGGTTTTCTGGCCCTTGATCACCAGGGTATGACCAGCGTTATGGCCACCCTGGAAACGCACCACGCCAGCGGCGTGGTCGGTGAGCCAGTCGACGATCTTGCCCTTGCCTTCATCGCCCCACTGGGTGCCGATGACAACGACGTTCTTTGCCACGTTAGTATTTGACATCACTTAACCTAAGTTTTTGAGAATCCAATTTCCACTTTCGAGGACGAGTACGCGGTCGCACTCGAACTCGTCCTGAACATTGTCGTGACCCGGCATGCTCTGGATCACGACTTCGCCTGCCTTGCGCAGGTCAGCGATTTTTTCCTTCAGCTCGGGGGCATTGCCCCAGGGCGCGCGAATGGAATGCTTGCGCTCGGCCATCGGCAACAGCCGGGCCAGTTCGCGCAGGTCGAGCGAGAAACCCGTCGCCGGGCGCGCACGGCCGAATGCTTCGCCCACATGGTCGTAACGACCGCCGCGCGCGACTGCGTTCGGCAGCCCCGTCACGTACAACGCGAACATGGCGCCGCTTTCGTACTGGTAACCGCGCAGGTCGGCCAGATCGATCGCGATCTCGGCGCGGCCCAGCGCGCCGGCGGCCAGCGCTGCCAGTTCGGCCAGTGCGCGCTGCACGCCCGGCAGGGCCGGCAGCAAGTCGCGGGCTTTCGCCAGCACCTCGATGTCGCCATACAGATGCGGCAAGGCCAGCAGCGCCTTGCGGGTCTGCGGGTAGTAATTCTGCGAGATGGCGTCCAGGCCCGGCGCATCCTTGGCGCGCAGCAGGCTGTAGAGCTGATTCTCGTCGCGCTTGGCGGCCGGGTCGTCGTCGAGCAGTGCGCGCAGCACGCCGACGTGGGCCAGATCCAGACGCACGTTCGTGAAACCGGCAAGGGCCAGGGAACCAAGCGCCAGTTCCTGGATCTCGGCATCGGCTTCCAGGCCTGCGTGGCCGTAGATCTCGGCACCGATCTGCATCGGCTCGCGCGTAGCATGCAGGCCCGACGGGCGCGTATGCAGCACGCTGCCGGCATAGCACAGGCGTGTGATCGACTCACGGTTGAGCAGGTGCGCGTCGATGCGCGCGACCTGCGTGGTCATGTCGGCGCGCAGACCGAGCAGGCGGCCCGACAGCGGATCGATGACCTTGAAGGTTTTCAGGTCGGTGTCCGCACCGGCGCCGGCCAGCAGCGAGTCGAGATACTCGAGCAGCGGCGGCATCACCAATTCGTAACCGTAGAGCCGGAAGTTGTCGAGCATCAGTCGGCGCAACTCTTCGATCTTGCGCGCTTCGGACGGCAAGACATCGGCGATATTTTCAGGCAATAGCCAATTCGGCATGGGCAACGACGTAATGGGTTTGAGATAGTCAATGGCAAGCTTCGTACGACAGGCGTGCCAGCGCACGACGCGAACGCCGAATCGGTGATTTTAACCGAAAACGGTCTGACTGAGGCAGGGAAAGCGGAACTGGCAGGGTTCAAGGTTGATAATCTGCCACGATCTCAAGCAGAGCCAGCTATGCGCGCCGTATACGAAGCTGGGGGAGCAAGGCCAATGGCCCTGCTCCCCCAGGTCAGTGATTCACGCCCGCCAGCGGACGGGCACGACGTTACTTGCCACCGCCTGCCGGCGCCTTGAAGTACTTGAAGAACTCCGAGTTCGGATCGACGACCAGGACATCGCTGCGATCCTTGAAGCTGGTGCGGTAGGCTTCGAGCGAACGGTAGTAGCGAGCGAATTCCGGGTTCTTGCCAAAGGCCTCGGCGTAGATCGCCGAGGCTTTCGCATCGCCGTCACCCTTGACTTTTTCGGCATCGCGGAACGCTTCGGCGATGATCACGGTGCGCTGGCGATCGGCGTCGGCGCGGATCTGTTCGGATTCGGCAGCACCAGTCGAACGCGATTCGTTGGCAACGCGGACACGCTCGGCGCGCATGCGTTCATACACCGAGTTGATGTTCTGCTCGGTGTACTCGACGCGCTTGAGGCGCACGTCGACAATGCCGATGCCGACTTCCTTCGCTTCAGACACCAGCTTGGCCTGCACCGCTGCCATCACGGCTGCACGCTGGCCCGAAATTACTTCGCGCACGGTGCGCTTGGTGATCTCGTCGCTCAGCGCCGCCTTGATGATCTGCGACAGCCGGTTCTGCGCGCGCGTTTCATCGCCCGCGAAACTGACGTAGTACAGGCGCGGATCGCTGATGCGCCACTTGATGAACGAATCGACCAGCACGTTGCTCTTCTCGGACGTGATGAAGCGGTTCACGTCAGGCGTGTCGAGCGTCAGGATGCGCTTGTCCATGTACACCACGTTCTGGAACGGTGGCGGCAGCTTGAAATGCAGGCCTGGCGTGTCGATCACTTCCTTGACCTGGCCGAGCGCGAACACGATCGCGTAGCGGCGCTGGTCGACGACGAAAATGGTGGACGACAGCAGCATCAGTGCGATGAAGCCGGCCACGAAGATGGTAACGAAGCGGTTCATTAACGGGTCTCCCGATCACGTGAGGAATCACGGCTGCGCTCATCACGCTGGCGCACCGCTTCCAGGGCCTGGGTGACTTCAGCCGGCTGGGCAGTGCTTGGCACTTGCACCGGACCCGACTTGCTGCCGACCTGGGCATCGTTGGCCGTAACCTGCTGCATCAGCTTGTCGAGCGGCAGGTACAGCATGTTGTTATTGGCACGCGAGTCGATCATCACCTTGGTGGTGCTGGAGAAGATCTGCTGCATCGTGTCGACATACATGCGGTCACGGGTCACGCCCGGCGCCTTGGCGTAGGCAGCGACCACCTGGTCGAAGCGCGACGCATTACCGGTTGCGTTTTCCACCACCATCGAGCGATACGCTTCTGCGTCCTGCTGCAGGCGGAAGGCCTGACCGCGCGCGGCCGGGATCACCTGGTTGGCATACGCTTCGCCTTCGTTACGGGCGCGGGCACGGTCCTGGCTGGCGCGCACGGCGTCGTCGAACGCGTTCTGGACCTGCTCGGGCGGTTGCACGCCCTGCATCGTCACGTTGCTGATCAGGGCGCCCAGCTTGTAGCGGTCGGTGATCGTCTGGATCAGCGCCTGCACGTCGGCAGCGACTTTTTCGCGGCCTTCGTAGAGGACGAAGTCCATCTTGCTGCGACCGACCACTTCGCGGATCGCCGTCTCGGCGGCCTGGCGCACGGTGTCGTCCTGGTCGCGGTTGTTGAACACCCAGGCGACCGGGTCTTTCAGCGTGTACTGGACCGCAAACTGGATGTCGACGATGTTTTCGTCGTCGGTAAGCATCAGCGATTCTTGCGTCTGCTTGTTGCTGGCCGTGCCGCGATAGCCGATCTCGGCCGTACGGATCGTCGACACATCGACGATTTCGTGGGCCTGGATAGGGTACGGCCAACGCCAGTTGAAGCCCGGCGTCGTCGTGTGGCTCAACTCGCCGAACGTCGTGACCACGGCCGTTTTACCCTCTTGCACGATGAACGCGCCGGAGGCCAGCCAGATGAAGCCGACGATGACGGCAATGACGCCAGCGCCGATGCCCGCGCCACGCATTTCGCGGTTCGGACCACCGCTATTGTCGCCACCGCCGTTGTTGTTGTTGCCACGGTTGCCGAACATCTTGTTGAGGCGCGCATTGAAATCGCGCCACATCTGGTCGAGGTCAGGGGGACCGTCGCCCGGACGGCGACCGTCCTGGGCCTTGCGGTCATCTTCTGGGTTGCGGCCCCAGCGAGGGTCGTTCAGCGACAGTTTGACGCCGAATCTTTTTAGTATGGAAACAAACATAGGCTTAGCGTGGCCCGACAAGGGTGGAAGTTGGCAGATGGTCGGCAGGACCTTCGGATAGCGCGCCAGGCAGCGCGTCCACCGACGCATCGACCTCGGCGAGCTCGAAAGCGTCGTCCTGTTCTTCGTTTTCCGGGGTGGCCCGGTTGCTTTGACCAGGCGCGGATCTGGCCGTTTCGGCGATCGCCGAACGCAGCAGATCCAGGCCGGCGCCGCTATGAGCACTGATGAATACCCGGTTGATCTTATCATACTCATCACGCTCGATCGCGGGCTCCAGGCCCGCCGCATCGATCTTGTTCCAGACCAGAATTTGGGGAACATGATCGGCGCCGATCTCGCGTAATACCTCATTGACCTGCTCTACCTGCTCCATGCGCGTGGGCGACGCGCTGTCGACCACGTGCAGCAGCAGATCGGCGTGGATCGTCTCTTCAAGCGTGGCGCGAAACGCCGCCACCAACTGGTGCGGCAAGTCGCGCACGAAGCCGACGGTGTCGGAGATCACGATGCTGCCGACGTCGTCGCCCAGATACATGCGGCGACTGGTCGTGTCGAGCGTGGCGAAGAGCTGGTTTGCCACGTAGACGCCGGCCTTGGTCAGCGAGTTGAACAGCGTCGACTTGCCGGCATTGGTGTAGCCGACGAGGGACACCGAGAAGGTATTGTTGCGGCCGCGCTGACGACGCTGGGTCTCGTGCTGCTTGCGCAGCTTGGCCAGCCGTGCGCGCAGCGCCTTGACCCGTTCGCCGATCAGCCGGCGGTCGGTCTCGAGCTGGGTTTCACCGGGACCGCGCAGGCCGATACCGCCCTTTTGCCGTTCGAGGTGAGTCCAGCCGCGAATCAGGCGCGTGGCCAGATGCTGCAACTGCGCCAGCTCGACCTGCAGCTTGCCCTCGTGGCTCTTGGCGCGCTGCGCAAAGATATCGAGGATCAGGCTGGTACGGTCGACGACGCGCAGATCGAGACGGCGCTCGAGGTTACGCTGCTGGGCAGGCGAGAGTGCGTGGTTGAAGATGACGATATCAACGCCGAGTGCCTTGGCGTCGAGGGCGATTTCATCGGCCTTGCCGCTGCCGATAAAAAGTGCGGGATCGGGGCTCGACCGCTTGGCCGTGATCGTGGTGATCGGTTCGGCGCCAGCGGACTGCGCAAGCAGGGACAGCTCTTCGAGACTGGCGTTGAAGTCGCCAGTCCCGAAGTCGATGCCGACCAGGGCTGCGCGCATGAGCGGCGTGCCGGGGGCGTCAGCCATCGGCGTTACTCGGCTTCGCTGGAGTCAAGATTGAGGTTGACGGCGCGGGCCGGCACGACGGTGGAGATGGCGTGTTTATAGACCATCTGGGTCACGGTGTTGCGAAGCAAAACGACGTATTGGTCGAAGGATTCGATATGACCCTGCAGCTTGATACCGTTGACCAGGTAGATCGAGACAGGGACGTGTTCCTTGCGCAAGGCGTTGAGGAATGGGTCTTGTAACAGTTGCCCTTTGTTGCTCATAACAGCTCCGTGATGTTGTTGTAGTTAAAAGTTTGAGGCGATTTGCCGATTTTCAAGTAGTCATGCCACATGGGTGAGGCCATATTCTGCCAAAGCGAATGCGGCCTCGAACTACTGTAACCTGTTTCGCCACTTTTTGTCGTACTGCTACGGCTTCGCGAACGGATTCTTGCCACTGCGCAGCTCGATCCGCAGCGGCGTGCCGACCAGGCTGAACGTCTCACGGAAATGCTTCTCGAGATAGCGCTTGTACGGCTCGCTAATCCCGTCCAGGGCATTGCCGTGGATGACGATGATCGGCGGGTTCTGGCCACCCTGGTGGGCGTAGCGCATCTTTGGACGGCCCGAGCCCTTGCGTTTCGGCTCTTGCTTCTCCACGGCCTCTTGCAGCGCGCGCGTCAGGCGCGGCGTCGACAGGTTGGCGGTGGCGGCAGCGTAGGCCGCCTCGACCGATTTCATCAGTTGCGTGATGCCGGTGCCGCGCAGTGCCGAGACGAAGTGCGTGTTGGCGAAGCTGAGGAAATCGAGCTTGCGGTCGAGGTCGATTTTGACTTCGTCGCGCTCGTCGGTTTTGAGGCCATCCCATTTATTGACGGCCACGACCAGCGCCCTGCCCGACTCCAGGATGAAGCCGGCGATGTGCGCGTCCTGTTCCGAGATGTCCTGCTGGGCATCGAGCAGCAGCACGACGACATTGGCGTCGGCGATCGACTGCATGGTCTTGACGACCGAGAACTTCTCGATGGCCTCGAAGATCTTGCCGCGACGACGGATACCCGCGGTGTCGATCAGCGTGAATTTCTTGCCGTCGCGTTCGAACAGTACTTCGATCGAGTCGCGCGTGGTACCCGGCATGTCGAAGGCAATCACGCGCTGCTCGCCGACCAGCGTGTTGATCAGCGTCGATTTGCCCACGTTCGGGCGGCCGACGATGGCGATCTTGATGCCATGGTCGACGTGCTCGAGTTCGGCAGGCTCATCCGGCCGCGCGGCAAATGCGGCGTCGAGCGCCTCGACCACGAGGTCGGACACGCCGTCGCCGTGGGCGGCCGAGATGACGTACGGGTCGCCCATGCCGAGCTCATAGAAGTCGGCGGTGACGGCGGTGTACTTCATGCCTTCCGATTTGTTCACGACGAGCATGACCTTGCGGCCGCTCTTGCGCAGGAAATCGGTGATGGTCTTGTCGTGCGGGGTCAGGCCCTGACGGCCGTCGACGATGAACACGACCACGTCGGCTTCGGCGACGGCCTGGCGCGTTTGCAGCGCCATTTCGTGCATGATGCCTTCTTTGGCGACCGGCTCGAAACCGCCCGTGTCAATGACCAGAAATGGTCGTTCGCCAATGCGGCCTTCGCCGTAATGGCGGTCGCGCGTCAGGCCTGGCATGTCGGCCACCAACGCGTCGCGCGAACGGGTCATGCGGTTAAATAAGGTCGATTTCCCGACGTTGGGTCGACCTACGAGTGCGATTACCGGCTTCATGTTTTCTTATTCGACCGCGATGGCGGTCACAGTTCCGTTTTGTGTTTGAAAAATCAGGTTTGAACCGGCGACCAGCGGCGTGCCCACGATCGGGCTCCCGTCGGTTGCGGCGCGCGCCAGGAAAGATCCATCTTCGCGCGACAGGAAGTGCACATAGCCTTCGTAGTCGCCGACCGCAACAGCGCGGCCATACGACAGCGGGGTCGACAGGCGGCGGAACGACAGTTTGTCGTTCTTCCAGCTGCTGGCGCCCGTGTCGCGGGTGAATGCATTGAGTGCTCCCTTGTCGTCCGGTGCGAACACGAACAATTGGTCGACGGCCACGCCGACGCTGGAAGACAGGTCGCGCGTCCAGCGCGCCGAACCAGTCACCAGGTCAAAGCAGCCTACGCGCCCTTGATAGGACGCGGCGCACACCTCGTTTTCGAACAGCACCGGGGCGCCGCCGATGTCGGTGACGCGCTCCAGTTCGGTCGCGCCGCGCGAGATGCCGACCTCGACGTCCCAGCGCGGTGCGCCGGTCGCGATGATCAGTGCGGACAGCTTGCCGCCCGGCTGGGCGACGATCACGTCGGTGCCGGCCACGATCATGCCCGGCGCGTTGCGCAGCGTCAGCGGCGGCGCGACCTTCTGCACGGTCCATTTCTTGCTGCCGTCGGTGGCATCGACACCGACGATGCGGTTGTCGATCGACCGGGCGACCACGATGCCTTGCGACACGACCGGCGCCGACAGGATCTCGCTCGACAGCTGCGTTTTCCAGAGCAGCTTGCCATCCATGTTGTAGCCCATCAGGATGCCCTTTTCGCCGCCCACGGCGATCAGGTTGCCATCCGTGCCCACGCCCGCCGACAGCTCGCTGTCGGCCTTGACGCGCCACAGCTGCTTGCCGGTGGCGGCGTCGACGCGCGCAATGGCGCCATCGGCTGCGGCCACGACGAGCGTGTTGCCGGTCAGCGCAGGCGAGAACTGGTAGCTCTTCGCCTTGCCGATATCGAGTTTCCATGCGGTACGCACGGCCATGCTGCCCTTGAGTTCGACGAGTTTGGCGGGTTGATCGCCCTTCTTGTCTGATGCAAATGGATTGAGCGAATTGAGGGTCGAGCAACCCGTCATCAGGGCCAGTACGCCGACGCCAACAAGCTTGCTGCTAATACGCATTATGTTCTACCTTGTTCCTGGACTATAAAGGACGCAAAGCCCGCGTCCGCTGCGAGGCGGACGCGGGCCATCTCATGCGAAAATTTTACGCAGCCGCTTTCTGGTCTGCGGCTGGCGCTTGGCCGGTTTTCTTGTCTGCCGGCACAGTGCCGCCGATGGCTTCGAGCTTGACCTGCACCAGTTGACGGGCCGGGCTGGCAGCATCCATCGCGGCCAGTGCGGCGACATAGGCAGCGCGTGCTTCGTTCAGCTTGTTCTGGCCCACCAGCACATCGCCCTTGCGGTCGTTCACTTGCGCAGTGAACTGTGGCAGGAACGTTCCATTTAACACTTTCAAGGCGTCGTCGAACGCGTTTTCGTCGAGCAGCACGCCAGCCAGGCGCAGCTTGGCGATCGACTTGTATTCGTCGTTGCCGTTCTCGGCCGCCCATTGCAGCTGGGCCTTGGCGGTTTTCAGGTCATTGGCGTCGAACGCCGTCTTGGCCGCGGCCAGGGCTGCCATCTGCGTGTACGGCGAGTTCTCGTACTTGGCGCGGATGTCGCCGGCGATACGCTGGACCTTGGCATTGTCATTGGCCAGCAGCGACGTTTGCAGTTCGTCGTACAGCGCGGACGCTTCGATCGACTTGTTGGCCTGATGGGTCTTCCAGAAATTCCAGCCAGCAAACGAACCAAGCGCCAGGATCAGGACCCAGACGATGATGTTGCCGTATTTCGACCAGAACGCCTTGAAGGAATCAAGCTGTTCCTGCTCTTGGTGATCGTATGCCATATGCGTGTTCTTGTAGTGGTTGAATGGTTTGCGAGGTACGACGGGTGTTAATGCTTGTGCACGTGATCGTGGTCGTGCCCGCAGTGTTCGTCATGCACGTGCGCACCGGTGATCTGGTCGACCAGGTAGTCGACCACTTCCAGGAACGGCACGGTGCTCTGCTGCTGCTCGCCGATCTCGCCGCGCATCGTCTTCACGGCGGCGGTTTCGTTGGCGACTTCGTCTTCGCCAATGATCACGGCAAACGCCGCGCCCGACCCGTCGGCCTTCTTCATCTGGCTCTTGAAGCTGCCGGCGCCCGCTGGCGTTGCGCAATGTAACACAACATCCAGCCCGGCATCCCGAATGCGCTCGGCCAGGATGAAGGCTTGCAGCTGCGCCTTCTCGCCCTGATGGACCATGTAGACGTCGCATTGGTTCGGCTCGGCCGGCTCGCCCATCGCCTTCATCAGCTCGATGATACGCTCCATGCCCATCGCGAAACCGACGGCCGGCGTGGCCTTGCCGCCAAAGGTTTCCACCAGCGGATCGTAGCGGCCGCCAGCGCAGATCGTGCCTTGCGAGCCCAGTGCATCGGTGACCCACTCGAAGACGGTGCGGTTGTAATAGTCCAGGCCGCGTACAAGGCGCGGGTTGACCGTGTACTGCACCGCGTTCTGGTCGAGCAGGAACTTGACGCCGTTGAAGTGCGCCAGCGATTCTTCGCCCAAGTAGTCCAGCAGGCGCGGCGCCGCATTGACCATCTCTTGCATCGCCGGGTTCTTGGTGTCGAGGATGCGCAGCGGATTGCTGTGCAGGCGGCGCTTGGCTTCGGCGTCCAGGATGGC
Organism: Massilia sp. MP_M2; assembly: GCF_039123635.1. Classification (NCBI taxonomy): domain Bacteria; kingdom Pseudomonadati; phylum Pseudomonadota; class Betaproteobacteria; order Burkholderiales; family Oxalobacteraceae; genus Massilia; species Massilia sp. MP_M2. Next base: position 289,768 of record NZ_JBCHJF010000002.1, on the reverse strand, counting down.
CTCGTGCTGCTCGAGGTAGGCGATCAGGTCGGCGCGGTGACGCTGGCGCTCTTCGGCGTTGCCGATCGAGTTCAGTTCGAGGCGCACGTTCTCGATGCCCAGGTCATCCCACAGGCGGCGGCACATCATGATCAGCTCGGCATCGATGTCCGGGCCCGAAAAACCGATGGCTTCCGCGCCGAACTGGAAGAACTGGCGATAGCGTCCGCGCTGCGGACGCTCATGGCGGAACATCGGGCCCTTGTACCAGAGGCGGCGCGGGCCGTCGTAGACCAGATTATGTTCGAGCACGGCGCGCACGACGCTGGCGGTGCCTTCAGGACGCAGCGTGAGCTGGTCGCCGTTCATCGAATCTTCGAACGAATACATCTCTTTTTCGACGATGTCAGTCACGGCGCCGATGGCGCGCGAGAACAGGCTCGTCTGCTCGACGATCGGCGTGACGATCTTCTGGTAGCCGTAGCTTTTCAGGATCGTTTCGGTGGTGTTCTCGAACAATTCCCACAGCGGTGCATCGCTGGGCAGGATGTCGTTCATGCCTTTGATGGCAACGATTTTTTCTGGTTTGGACATTTTCTGTTAACTCTTTTTCGTGTTCAAACGGTGCTTGTACTGCCTGAACCAATTCTTTGTGCGTACAAACGGTGCCGGTACTGCCTGCACCAATTCCTCGGTAGGGTGGATGACTATGCCGTCCACGCGTTCCGGCAGGGCAAGCACCGGTTGGACGCGTGGACGGCGAAGCCGTCCACCCTACATCACCGACTCGCGGCCGTAGTTTTTCTTCACATAGTCCAGCACGATCGTCTGGAATTCTTCGACGATCCGCTCGCCGCGCAGCGTGGCAAATTTCTGGCCATCGACGAACACCGGCGCCGCCGTCGATTCGCCCGTGCCCGGCAAGCTGATGCCGATGTTCGCGTGCTTCGATTCGCCCGGGCCATTGACGATGCAACCCATCACGGCCACGTTCATGCCTTCCACGCCCGGATAGGTCTTTTTCCATTCCGGCATCTGGTCGCGCAGGAAGGTCTGGATATTGTCCGCCAGCTCCTGGAACACGGTCGACGTCGTGCGGCCGCAACCCGGGCATGCAATGACCATCGGCGTAAACTTGCGCAGGCCCATCGTCTGCAGGATCTCCTGGCCGACGATGACTTCGCGCGTGCGATCGCCGCCCGGCTCGGGCGTCAGCGAAATGCGGATCGTGTCACCGATGCCCTCTTGCAGCAGCACCGACAGCGCGGCGGTCGAGGCGACGATGCCCTTGCTGCCCATGCCCGCTTCGGTCAGGCCCAGGTGCAGCGGGTAATCGCAGCGGCGGGCCAGTTCGCGGTACACGGCGATCAGGTCCTGCACGCCCGAGACCTTGCACGACAGGATGATCTTGTCGCGCGCCAGGCCCACTTCTTCGGCGCGCATGGCGTTCTCGATGGCCGACGTGATCAAAGCTTCATACATGACGGCCTGGGCCGACCATGGATTGGCGCGCAAGGCATTCTCGTCCATGATGCGCGCCAGCAGCGACTGGTCGAGGCTGCCCCAGTTCACGCCGATGCGCACCGGCTTGTCGTACTTGGCCGCGATCTCGATCATCTGGGCGAACTGTGTGTCGCGCTTGGCGCCCTGCCCCACATTGCCCGGATTGATGCGGTATTTCGACAGCGCCTGCGCGCACTCGGGATAATCGCGCAGCAGCAGGTGGCCGTTGTAATGGAAGTCGCCGACCAGCGGCACATCGACTTCCATGCGGTCGAGCTGGGCGCGGATCGCCGGCACGGCGGCCGCCGCTGCCGGCGTGTCGACCGTGATGCGCACGATCTCGGAACCGGCACGCGCCAGCTCCTTGACCTGGATCGCGGTGCCGATCGCATCGGCGGTATCGGTATTGGTCATCGACTGGATGACGACCGGCGCATCGCCGCCGACCCACACCTGGCGCGCGCCGTGCGAGACCAGAACCTTGCGGCTGGCGCGGCGGGCCATCGGGCCCGATGGAATGGCGGCGGCCGATGCGAACTCGGGGACAGGGGTTTCGTTCAAGGAATTCATGTTGGTTCCAGCGAGTGATCAGCTTATTTCAGGGCCACGCGTGCGATGGTCTTGCCCGGCTGCTGTGGCAGCGGAACGTTAGCACCGCGCAGCGTCGCGGTCACGGCGCCCGGCACGCCAACGGTCAGATTGACGGGACCTAGAACCTCGACCGACTCGGTGCTGCCAGCCTTGACCAGGCGCGAGATCAGCGGGCGACCGCCGCCGCTCGGGCGTACTTCGATCCACGAATCGGCGCGCACATTCAGCAACAGCGTGTTGGGGCCAGCGGCAGCCGTCGCTGCGGCAGCCGTCGCTGCGGCAGCGGTCGCTGCAGCCGCCGGCGCCACGGCAACGGGCGCCGGCGTGGCAGCGGCCGGCGCAGTCACCGGCGCTGCGGCAGGCGCAGCAACAGGCGCGCTTGGGGCTGCTGACGTTGTCGCCGGCGTGCCTGCAGGCGCCGTACCCTGGCTCGATGGCGACGGCACCGAAATGAGCGGCACCGACGGATTGATCAGGCCTTGCGGCGCCGGGGTAGCAGCGCCCGGCGCCACGACACCGGTGGCCGGGTTCTCGAGCACCATCGTATCGCCCGATTCCACGTCACGGTTAAAACTTGGTATCAGGTTGAACTGCCAGACCGCGACAGCGGCGCCGGCCACGACGACCACGGCCGCAATCCAGCCCAGCGGCAGGCTGCGGCGCTTGCCGTTGATCGGGAACCGGGTTTCCGAGAACGCCGCTGGTTTTTGTTCACGGCGCGCAGCAGCGATGGCCGACTGGGCACCAGCACGGGCTTCGGGTGGCATGTTCAGTTCGATCATCGACACCAGTGGCGCCGCGTCGATGCGCAGCAGCTTGGCGTAGGCGCGCACGAAGCCGCGCGTGACGGCGGGGCTGGGCAGCGAGGCGTAATCGCCCGCTTCCAGCGCCAGCACCTGGCGCGGCGCCAGCTTGAGCTGGTCGGCAACCTGCTCGACGCTCCAGCCCATGATTTCGCGCTGGGATTGCAGGGTCTTGCCAGGGATGCCGGACGCGTTGCCCGGTGCGGCTGGCTGGTCTGCTTGCTCGTTCATTGTCCTTGTCCTTGTCCTTGTTCTTCTTTACTCACCAAACGCCCCGCGCTCGTACGCCGCGTATTCGGGCGAACCGGGGAAGCGGCGCCGCAGCTGGGCCGCCAGCGACGCTTCATGGGTCCGGTCACCCGCCTTGCGCCCGATGCGCATGGCAAGCCACAGCGCATCGGCCGACAGCGTGTCGAGTTTGGCTGTCTCGAGCAGGCGGTTGATGAAAAAACCGGCGCGCTCAAGGTCGCGCCGCTCGTAATATACCCGCGCCAATCCGGTGTTGACCGTCGGCAAACCGGGGTTCAAACGCAAGGCTTCGAGCAGATAGCGCTCGGCCGCATCGTTGTTCTGGTTCTTGATGCTGCACACGCCCGCATTCACCAGCGCGCTGAGCGGCGTCTGGTAAGTGGGGTTCTTCAGTGCAGCATCGAAATAACGCATTGCCTCGGCCGGGCGGTTGACCGACTGACACAGAAACGAACCGAAGTTGTTTGAAAACTCGGGGTCGTTCGGGCGCAGGCGCAGCGCCTGCTGATAATTCTCTTCGGCCAGCGGATACTGGCCCATCGACGTGTAGACCAGCGCGCGCAAGCCGTACGCATCGCCATAGGCCGCATCGGCCGCCAGCGCCTTCTTGATTTCGTCGAGCGCGATTTCGTACTTGCCCTGCTGGTAATAACCGACCGCCAGTTGAATGCGGATCGAGGCACGCTTCTCGCCCGCCGTCTGGTCCGACGCCGTCTTGAGCTCGCCGGTAGTGCCCGATCCACTGCCCGACCCGCCGCCCGCGTTGCTGGCGCATCCGGCCAGCAGGGTCAGGGTCGAGGCGAGTGCAAGCGCGGCGGCGGCAAGCTTCATCAGGTCGGGATCTCCACGATGCGCCCGAAGTCGGCGCCAAACTTTTTCTGGTACTCGGCCATTTTTTCCATGCGCTCGACCACCCGGGTGCGGTCCTTGACCTCACCAGCCAGCTGGCCGCAGGCGGCGTCGATATCGTCGCCGCGCGTCTTGCGCACGGTGGTGACGATGCCGGCATCCATCAGCACCTGGGCAAACGCCTTGATGCGGGGATTCTTGGAGCGGAACAGGCCCGACTCGGGGAACGGGTTGAACGGAATCAGGTTGAACTTGCAGTTCACACCGACCACGGGGTCGTTGACCAGTGCAATCAGTTCGCGTGCATGCTCGTCGCTGTCATTGAAGCCGTCGAGCATGCAGTATTCGAACGTGATGAAGTCGCGCGGCGCGAATTCGAGATAGCGCTTGCAGGCAGCCATCAGTTCGCGCAGCGGGTATTTTTTGTTGAGCGGCACCAGGATATCGCGCAGCGCATCGTTCGACGCATGCAGCGACACCGCCATGGCTACCGGCACGTCCTGCGACAGCTTGTCGATGTTCGGCACCACACCCGAGGTCGAGAGGGTCACGCGGCGGCGCGACAGGCCGTAGGCGTTATCGTCGAGCATCAGCTTGAGTGCGGTAACGGTGGGTTCGTAGTTCAGCAGCGGCTCGCCCATGCCCATCATCACCACATTGGTGATCTGGCGTTCGCCTTTCGGGCCCGGCTCGATGCCTTTGGTGCGGCGCAGCTCGAACTCGGCCATCCACAGCTGGCCGATGATTTCGGCGACCGTCAGGTTGCGGTTGAAGCCCTGCTTGCCCGTCGAGCAGAAACGGCAGTTGACGGCGCAGCCCGCTTGCGTCGAGATGCACAGCGTGCCGCGGTTTTCTTCCGGGATGAACACGGTTTCGACCGCATTGCCATTGCCGACGTCGACCAGCCACTTGCGCGTGCCATCGGTGGACGTGTTGTCGCTGACGATGGCTGGCGCGCGCACTTCGGCGCGCGTACGCAGCTTTTCACGCAGCGACTTGGCCAGGTCGGTCATGCTATCGAAGTCCGCGGCGCCAAACTGGTGGATCCAGCGTTGCAATTGCTTGGCGCGAAACGGCTTCTCACCCAAGTCGGCGCAATAAGCGACGAGTTGCGCGGGATCAAAGTCCAGCAGGTTGGTGAGCGTCGTCATGGCAAAAATTCCTCAGTTTCAGCACCCGCTCGCATCAGCCCTTGGCCGCAGGCGAGCAGGTTACTCATTGCATTAGTCCGGGGAGAATGCTCCGGGGCGCGCCCGGACTGCGCTCCCCCTTACTAATTAACGCGAGTAGACGTTCAGTGCCGGGAAGTAGTAAGCGATTTCCACAGCGGCGGTTTCGGCAGCGTCCGAACCGTGAACGGCGTTGGCATCGATCGAATCGGCGAAGTCAGCGCGAATGGTGCCAGCGTCAGCTTTCTTTGGATCGGTTGCACCCATCAGGTCGCGGTTTTTCAGGATCGCGCCTTCGCCTTCGAGGGCGGTGACCATGACTGGGCCCGAGATCATGAACTCGACCAGGTCCTTGAAGAATGGACGTGCAGCGTGCACAGCGTAGAAGCCTTCGGCTTCAGCGCGCGACAGTTGCACCATGCGTGCAGCGACGATCTTCAGGCCAGCTTCTTCGAAACGGCTGTAGATTTTGCCGATCACGTTTTTTGCGACTGCGTCAGGCTTGATGATGGACAGGGTGCGTTCGATTGCCATGAGAAAACTCCAATAAAATGAAAGGTTTAGAACTGAGTATTGAAAACGGACTTTGGGACTCAATTAACCTTCAATTTTACCATATCCGACCCGAAAAGCTCATATTGCGGTGGCGGTCGGCATGGTGGTAAAGTGGCAGCAAATCTACGTCCAGCTTCTTCATCAACCTTCATGCTCGTTTAAGCTACATGTTATAGGATGGTAGGTAGTTGTTGTACAGTACCAGCAGTCATTCATTTCTCCGGAGGCACTATGTATCCTAGTACCCAAAGTACCATCGACCTGACCAAAGGCGGTCAGGCCTCGCGTAACCGCGTGCTACGCAATACTTACTGGTTGCTGGCGCTGTCGATGATCCCGACCGTGGCAGGCGCCTTCCTTGGCGTGTCCATGGGTGTGGCGCTGTTCAGCGGCATCCTCGGCTTCGTCATCTTCATGGCCGTGGCATTCGGTTTCATGTGGGCCATTGAAAAGAACAAGGATTCGGGCCTGGGCGTTGCCCTGCTGCTGGGCTTCACGTTCTTCATGGGCCTGATGCTGGCCCCGCTTCTGACGCACACGCTGAATTACTCAAACGGCGGCAGCCTGATCATGACCGCCTTTGGCGGCACCGCGATCGTGTTCGCCGTGATGGCCAGCATCGCCACCACGACCAAGCGCGATTTCTCGGGCATGGGCAGCTGGCTGATGGCCGGTGTCGTCGTGCTGCTGCTGGCAGTCGTCGCCAACATCTTCCTGCAGATGTCGGTGCTGTCGATCGTGATCTCGGTCCTGGCGATCGGTATCTTCTCGGCCTTCATCCTGTATGACGTCCAGCGCATCGTCAACGGCGGCGAAACCAACTACGTCACCGCCACGCTGTCGATCTATCTGAGCGTATTCAACATCTTCTCCAGCGTGCTGCGCCTGCTGGGCATCATTGGTGGCGACGACTGATCGTCCCTGCCCCAATAAAAAAACCGGCCACTCGCCGGTTTTTTTTCGTCCTTCACTTCCCCACCCACAGCGGGGGTCAGGTCTGACATTCGGACACGACCTCAGCCTTAACCACTTCCAACGTTGTCTAGCCCATCATTAGCGTAGTCATTGCCAGCGAGTTGCAACTGCCCGACTGTCGAGATCGTGTCCGAATGTCAGACCTGACCCCGGTTTTTTATGACCCCGGTTTTTTAGAATGTCAACCTGACCCCGGCTATCAGATCCACTCTTCTGCCGGCGCTGGCTTCTCGCCCAGCTCGAATACACCGATGGATTCGACGTGCGACGTGTGCGGGAACATGTTGACGACGCCTGCCTTCGTCATCACGTAGCCGGCTTCGTGCACGAGGATGCCGGCGTCGCGCGCCAGCGTCGATGGGCTGCACGAGACGTACACGATGCGCTGCGGCATCAGGTGCTCGTGGGTGATGCGCAGGTCGGCCAGCGCCTGCGCCAGCGCCATCGCACCATCGCGTGGCGGGTCGATCAGCATGCGGTCAAAGCGCCCTAGCGCGACCAGGTCGCCTTTTGTCACGTCGAACAGGTTGCGCGTCGAGAATGATGTTTTGGCGGCCAGGCCATTGGCGCGGGCATTGTCCAGCGCGCGCTCGGTCAGCGCGGTGCTGCCTTCGATGCCGACGACCTCACGCGCCTGCGTCGCCAGCGGCAGCGTGAAGTTGCCCAGGCCGCAGAACAGGTCGGCCACGCGGTCGGTCGGCTGCACGTCCAGCAGGCGCAGCGCCTTGGAGACCAGCACGCGGTTGATCTGGTGGTTGACCTGGGTGAAGTCGGTTGGCTTGAACGGCATGCGAATGCCGAACTCCGGCAGCGTGTAATACAGGTCAGTGCCCAGCGGATAATAAGGATGCGCCGAATCGGGGCCATTCGGCTGCAGCCACCAGTGGATCTTCCATTCGTCGGCGAATGCCTTGAGCAGCGCTTCGTCCTTACGGTTGGGCGGCGCCATGATGCGTAGCACCAGCACCGTCGATTCTTCGCCGATCGCCACTTCGATCTGCGGCACATGGTCGATCACCGACAGCGCTGCGATCAGCGCGCGCAGCGGCACGATCAGGCGCGCGACATGGTCGGGCAGGATTTCGCAGGTAACGATATCGGCCACCAGCGCCGATGCCTTCTCGTGAAAGCCCACCATCACCGTGTTTTTCTTCGGCACGTTACGCACCGACAGACGCGCGCGATAGCGGTAATCCCAGGTCGGGCCATACATCGGCCGCAGGATGGTCTCGGCCTTCACCTTGGCGATGTGCTTGAGGTTATCTTCGAGCACGCGCTGCTTCATCGCGACCTGCGCGCCCGGCTCCAGATGCTGCATCGAGCAGCCGCCGCAGTAGCCGAAGTGGATGCATCTGGGCTCGACCCGCATCGACGATGCGCGCTGCAGCGTGACCATGCGGCCCGCTTCCCAGTTCTTCTTTTTCTTGAGCGTCTCGTAGCTGACGCGCTCGCCGGGCAGCGCGCCTTCGACGAAGACCACTTTGCCGGGCGAGCCGTCGGCGTTCTCGAGGTGGCCAACGCCGCGCCCGTCCATATCAAGGGATTTGATGTCGATGAAAATGTCGTGCATGGGCGATCAGAAAGGGGTGAGCGTCGAGGAAAGGATGCGCTGGCGGCGGGGCCGTACAGGCGGGCGCATGATAGCAAGGAAACGGATGAGGCGCTACAACCTGCCCGGAAGCGTTAGAACAAGGCGTCGCGAACGACGCCACGGGCGGCCATTGCACGCTTGAGCTTGACGAGTGCCTCTTGCTGGATCTGGCGTACCCGCTCGCGCGTGACGCCCAGCTCGTCAGCCAGCGTCTCGAGCGTGGCCGGCTCGTCGTTGTCCAGGCCGAAGCGGCGCGTGACGACCAGGCGCTGCTTGTCCGGCAGGCGCGCCAGCCAGTCGCGCACCAGCAGCGCGGCTTCCTGCTGCTCGGCGTGGGCGTCGGGACTGCTCTCGCCGTCGTCGGGCAACACGTCCATCAGGCTCGATTGCGGGTCGTTGTCGAGCGGCGCGTCGAGCGACGTAGGATGCTCGGACAGCATCAAAATATCCTGCACCTCTTCGACCGGGCGGCCGACCAGGCTGGCGATGTCCTCGCTCGAGGCTTCCTTGCCATCGTGGTTGTGCGCTTCGAGATGGTATTTGGCGCGCAGCACACCATTGAGTTCGCGCACCATGTGCACCGGCAACCGTACCGTGCGCGCCTGATTCATGATCGCGCGCTCGATACTCTGGCGAATCCACCAGGTCGCATAGGTCGAAAAGCGAAAGCCCCGCTCGGGCTCGAATTTATCGATCGCGCGCATCAGACCGATATTGCCTTCCTCGATCAGGTCGAGCAGCACCACGCCCCGGTTGATGTAGTGCTTGGCAATCGAGACGACCAGGCGCAGATTGTGCTCGATCATCGTCTGGCGGGCGCCAAAATCCCCGGCCTTGGACAGCGTGGAGAAATGGACTTCTTCGGCGTGCGTAAGCAGCGCGCGGGTGCCGATCTGGTTCAGGTAGTGCTGGGTGGTGTCGGTCGCGAGCTCGGCCTGCAAGACCTTGCGCAGCTCGTCGACCGTGTCGACGACGGCGGCAACCGCCGATGGTTCGTCGTCGCGTGCAGCAGGCGCTGCCTCGCTTTCCGGGTCATCCGGAAACTCGTCGGTGTCCTGCGAGTCGAGCGAGAGCGGCGGCTGCGTCATACCATCCTATCGAACGGGCAGGAACCTCGTCGGGTCGACCGGCTTGCCCTGCTGGCGGATCTCGAAGTGAAGCTTGACCAGGTCGGCGTCGGAATCGCCCATTTCGGCGATCAACTGGCCCTTGGCCACATTGTCGCCTTCCTTCACGACGATCTTGCGATTGTGCGCGTAGGCCGACAACAGGCTGTTGCTATGCTTGACGATCACGAGGTTACCATAACCGCGAATCCCGCTGCCAGCGTACATGACCTTGCCAGAACCCGCCGCGACCACCGGCTGACCGGCCTTGCCGGCGATATCCAGACCCTTGTTGCGGCCGTCGTCGAAGGTGGCGATGACGCGGCCTTCCGATGGCCACATCCAGCTCAGGCGCGCTTCGTCGCTGGCACCGGGAGCCGGGGCGACAGGTGCTGCCGGCGCGACTGGCGTGACGACTGGGACGCTCGGGCGTGTATCGGCAGCGGCACTCTCGGGAAACGGTTTCTTGTCGACGCGCGGCTCGGTCTTGCGCGGCGCGGTGGCGGCCGGCGGCATCGGAATCGGCTGGGTCTGGACATTGGCCGTACGCTCACCGCCAGGTGCGCTCACGCGCAGTACCTGGCCTACCTTGATGTCGTCGGGATTGGCCAGCTTGTTCCAGTCGACCAGGTCGCGGTAGTTCTGGCCGAAGTCGAAGGCGATGCGCAGCAGCGTGTCGCCCTTGCGCACGGTGTACATGCCGCGCTCGTCGTGCTTGGGCGCGTCGTCGACGCGCACCGGTGCCGGGCGGGTCTGTGCGGGAGGGGTACCGCGTTCGACGACAGGCGCCTGGCGGGTCGTGGTGGAACAGCCGGCAACGAGGCCGATGAGGATCGTCAGGAGGGCGAAACGCGGTGCTTGTGTCATTGGCATTCTTTAGTCTTGTCGGCGTACTGCGGGCCTGGCGGCCCAGATTGAAATTAGATGGTGCCCGGGCGCAAGGGCACGAAGTGGCACGCTTCCAGCGTTTCGCTGGTCCACTCGGCCTTGCCGGTGCGGGTTATACGGTGCAGGTGCTGCACCTCGGCACCAACCGGTGCCACCAGGTGCGCACCGATGGCCAGCTGCTCGAGCAGCGCGCGCGGCACGTCGAGGCCGGCAGCCGCGAGAATGATACCGTCGAACGGCGCCGCCTGTGGCAAGCCTAACATACCATCGCCATACTGCAAACGCAGGTTCGCTATGCGCATCGGGCGCAGATTGGTTTTGGCGAGCTCGTGCAAGGCCCGGATGCGCTCGATCGAATACACGTCCTTCGCGACAAACGACAGCACCGCGGCCTGGTAGCCGCAGCCCGTGCCGATCTCGAGCACGCGCTCGAGCTTGCGGCCGGCGCACACCATGTCGATCATGCGCGCCACGATGTACGGCTGCGACATCGTCTGCTGATGGCCGATCGGCAGCGATGCATCGACATACGCCTGGTCCGACATGGCCGGCTCCAGGAACAGGTGGCGCGGCACGATTTCCATGGCGCGCAGCACCTGCGGGTCGTTGACGCCCTGGCGCGCGATGCGCGCCACCATCGCGCGGCGCACCGCTTCGGTCGCGGCAAGGTCCGAGCGCTGGGCGGTCGGTGCGCTGGTACTTGCCTGCACGTAGCCGGGCGCGCGCGCCGCCGGCGCGGCTTCAAGCGGCGCCTTGCTGCCGCTGGCGGCGTTGCGGGTGGCGGTCTGCGGCGTAAACACCGGCGGCGGCGCGCCGGGCTTGCGCGCGCCCCCCGTCGTCGACGACAGCGGCAGCGGGAAGTTCGGACGCGCATCCTTCATGGCAAGGCTCCAGCCAGCAGATCGAGCTGGGTCTTGTGGGTCAGGTCGATCTGCAGCGGCGTGATCGACACGCGCCCCTGCGAGGTCGCGTGGAAATCGGTGCCCTCGCCCGCATCAAGGCAGGCGCCGGGCGCGCCGATCCAGAAGATCTCGCGCCCGCGCGGATCCTGCGCGCGGATGACGGGCTCGGCCTGGTGGCGACGGCCGAGACGGGCCGGGGTCAATGGGCCGATCTGGTCATACGGCAGGTTCGGGATGTTCACGTTGAGCAGGAACGGCGACGGCAAGGCGGCAAAACCGCCGGCCGCAAAGCGCTCGACGATGTCGCGCGCCACACGGGCTGCATCGTCGATGTGGGCCCAACCGCTGTTGACCTGCGAGAACGCGATGGCCGGCACGCCGAACAGATAGGCTTCGGTGGCGGCGGCCACGGTGCCGGAATACAGCGTGTCGTCGCCCATGTTCTGGCCATTGTTGATGCCGGAAACAACGAGGTCGGGCAGCGCGTCGGACATCCCGGTCAGCGCGATGTGCACGCAGTCGGTCGGCGTGCCATTGGTGAAGTAAAAGCCGTTGGCTGCTTTGTGGACCGACAGCGGGCGGTCGAGCGTCAGCGAGTTGGACGCACCCGAGCGGTTGCTGTCGGGCGCGACCACGACGATCTCGGCGATCGGCGCGAGCGCATCCGCCAGCGCCTGGATGCCGGGCGCGAGATAGCCATCGTCGTTGCTAATCAGTATCCGCATAGAGACGATTTTACCTGAAGCAACGCTTGTATCGACACTTGGTCGCGGAAAAATGCGCCCGGATTTCATGATCCGGAACGTTGAGGGCAGCTTTGCCATGCCGCCGGGAGGAATGAATTAGCGAATTGACAAGCAGCGTGGCAACCGCGGCAAGCGCCAAACAACCACGCTCAAGGACTGTTGTTCAAATGCTTCAATCCGGCCATGTCGTCTTGCGTGGCGAGGACCTCGGCGAGCGCCGTGCGCGCGGCAAGGCGGGCGGCGGCATCGCAGGTGGCTTGCCGTGCGCAGGCGCGCAGTATCCTTTCGAGCAACCGGCGTGCATTGCCGAGTTCGCCCGCCCCGGCGCACAGCAGCGCCAGCCGGTAGCTGCAGCGTAGCGTGTCGCGATGCGCGCTGCCCTGCTGGCACCGGCGTGCCGCGACGACGCTTTCCAGCACCGCCCTCGCATGTGTGAACGCGTGCTGCCGCGCGAGTGTCTGCGCGAACGCTTCATGGGCATCGAGCGCCGCGGGGGACGCGAACGACAGGCTGGATTGGTCCATGCGATGCCTCATGATTGGGGAGGAAGAACATCTGGCACGAGCGCGCCAGGCAGCGAAGAACGGCGCGATCCTGCCGATGCTAGCCTGCCTGTGAGGCCCATCGGTTGCGGTCGAACAGGAGAAGACCGGCCGTGCGGTACGGGCTGGACTGATCATCCACGTTCAGCCGTGAGGCATAATGCCCCGCGCCGCTACCGATGAAAGAAGCCATGAAAGCCATCCGCTGTACCGCCTGGGGCCCGCCCGGCAGCTTGATCCTTGCAGACCTGCCCGACCTGGTGCCGGGCCCGGCCGAGGTGGTGGTCGATGTCCGCGCCGCCGGCGTGAACTTTCCGGACGTGCTGACGATCCAGGGCAAGTACCAGTTCCGCCCGCCCCTGCCCTTCACACCAGGCAACGAGTTTGCCGGCGTCGTGCGCGCGGTGGGTCCTGGCGTGACCGCGTTCGCGCCCGGCCAGCACGTGATCGGTTTCACGCGCACCGGCGCCTTTGCCGAGCAGGCGCTGGCGCCCGTGAGCGCGCTGCTGCCAATGCCGGCCACGATGGATTTCGCTGTGGCCGCGGCGCTGACGCTCACCTACGGCACCGCGTATCACGCACTGGCCGACCGGGGCGCCGTGCAACCGGGCGAGACAATCCTGGTGCTGGGCGCGTCCGGCGGCGTCGGGCTCGCGGCGGTCGAGGTCGGCAAGGCACTGGGCGCGCGCGTGATCGCAGCCGCCTCCACCGATGACAAGCTGGCGCTATGCGCCGCCCATGGCGCCGACGCGCTGATCAACTACGAACGGGACGACTTGCGCGACGCCATCCGCGCTGCCACCGATGGCCGCGGGCCGGACGTGATCGTCGACCCCGTCGGCGACAAATACAGCGAACCGGCGCTGCGCTCGATTGCCTGGCGCGGCCGGCACCTGGTGGTCGGCTTTGCGGCGGGTCGTATTCCGCAACTGCCGTGGAATCTGATGCTGCTCAAAGGCGCATCCGTGGTGGGCGTGTTCTGGGGCGATTTCACGCGCAAGGAAGTGGGCGCGCACCATGCCGCGATGGCGCAACTGGCCGCCTGGCATGGCGAGGGCAAGCTGCGCCCGCTGGTATCGGAGCGCTACGCGCTGGCCGACACCGCGCAGGCGCTGGAAGACATGGCGGCGCGCAAGGTGACCGGCAAGGTCGTGATCACGCCGTAAGCGTGCTCAGGCCGCGCCGCCCTCGGTAGCATCAGCAGCAGCGGCCTCTGCCGCCGCCGGATCGAAGAAGCGCAGCACCTCTTCCTGCACCCGCGTGCGCTTGAACGAAGGCAAGCTCTGCCAGATGCGGCGCCCGTACGGCTTGGTGATGATGCGCGGATCGCAGATCATCAACACGCCCCGGTCGTCGACGTCGCGGATCAGGCGCCCTGCCCCCTGCTTGAGCGTGATGATCGCCTCGGGCAACTGGTGGTGCATGAAGCCGTTGAGGCCCTGCTTTTCCATCACCTCGATGCGCGCGGCCAGCACCGGATCGTCCGGCGGCGCGAACGGCAGCTTGTCGATGATCACGAGCGAGAGTGCATCGCCACGCACGTCGACGCCTTCCCAGAAGCTCTGGCTGCCCACCAGCACGGCATTGCCGGCAGTGCGGAACGAATCGAGCAATTCGGTGCGCCCCCGCTCGCCCTGCACGAACAGCGGGAAATCCCAACCGCGCTCGGCGAACTCGACCCGCAGGCGTTCCGCCACCTTGTTGACGGCGCGAATCGTCGTGCACAGGAAGAACGTGCGCCCGCCGGCGGCCTCGATCACCGGCAACGCCGCATCGACGACGGCGTCGGTATAGACGGCCGCCTGCGGCTCCGGCAAGCCGGTTGGCACGTACAGCAAGCCCTGGTTCACGTAATCGAACGGGCTCGGCCAGGTCTTGGCCGGCTCGCCCGTCAGCCCCAGCTGGTCGGAGAAATGCTTGAAGTCGTTCTTGACCGCCAGCGTTGCCGACGTAAAAATCCAGCTGCGCGGCGTGCCTTCGCGCTGGTTGGAAAAAATCGGCGCGATCGACAGCGGCGTCTTGTGCAGTTGCAGCGACGACGCGAACGCTTCGGCCCACAGCACCGCCTGCTCGGCGGCCGGCGCCTTGGGATCCGGCTTCCATCCTTCGATGGCGGCGGCCAGGTCGTGCGCCCGCACGCGGCAGGCTTCGATCGTTTCGGCGCGCGCGGCGTTGTCTTCGAGCGTCGTGATCATTCCGGCCAGCTCGGTCTTGAGCGTATCGAGTGCCGGGAAAAATTGCGACGTCGGCATGATCTGCGGCAGCGACAGGCGCAGATTGCCTTCGCCAAACGCCAGGCGCAGGTCGCGCGTGGCTTTCTCGACGACGGTGACGACCTTGGCCCAATCGGGGCCGCCACGGGCATGCGCCAGGCCTTCGGCCAGCACGTCGCGGCACAGTTCGAGCACTTGCGAGGTCGACACCGACTGGCCGAAGAACAGCGTCGCCGTGTCAGGCAGCTGGTGCGCCTCGTCGAAGATGATGGTGTTGGCCGACGGCAGCAGCTCGGCCACGCCGGTGTCTTTCAGCGCCACGTCGGCGAAGAACAGGTGGTGGTTGACGACGACGATATCGGCCTGCTGCGCTTCGCGCCGCGCCTTCATCACGAAACAGTCCTGGTAGTACTGGCACTCGGCGCCCATGCAGGTGTCGCGCGTGGACGTGACGAGGTTCCAGACCGTGGCCGTTTCGGGCACCTTGGCCAGCTCGGCCTTGTCGCCCGAGTTCGTCATTTTCATGAAGCGCGAGATTTCGCGCAGGTGGCCGACGTCGTCGCGCGACGTCAGGCGGCCGTTCTGCAGCGTGCGCTCCAGGTGAAAGTGACAAACGTAGTTCGAGCGGCCCTTGAGCAGCGCCACCGAGACCGGCGCGCGCAAGGCGGCGCGAATGGTCGGGATGTCGCGCATGAACAACTGGTCCTGCAGGTTTTTGGTGCCGGTCGAGACGATCGTCTTGCCGCCCCACAGCAGCGCCGGGACCAGGTAGGCGAAGGTCTTGCCGGTGCCAGTACCGGCCTCGGCCATGAGCACTTGCTGTTTGTCGATGGCGTGGGCGACGGCCTTGGCCATCTCGGTCTGGGCCTGGCGTGGCTTGAAGGTGCCGACGGCGGGCGCGAGCGGGCCGCCCGCGCCGAACAGGCGGTCGAGGTCAGCGTCGTATTTGCCGGCGGGGATAACGGAGTCGGTCGACGCGGCGGAATGTGCTTCCACGGCGCCAGTGGCCGGCCCAGCCGTCCCGACCGGCTCTGCGGCAGGGCCGGGAACAGGGAGATGGTCGGTCAATGTATGTGTCGTAACTTATCTTGAAGAAACGTGGCTCGCAGCAATGGCTCAGGCCGGAATATCGGGAACCAGCTGCATCTTGAGCAGCGTAATATGATCTTTGAGCTGCAGTTTACGCTTTTTGAGGCGGCGCAGTTGTAACCCGTCCGCGTGGCCGTCCGCCGTCAACAGGGCAATGACGGCATCGAGGTCGCGGTGTTCCACATCGAGTTCAATAATACGGCGCTGGATGTCCTGGACATCGATCATGATGGTCTGTTCCAAACAGTGGTTGCAGATGGGATTGCGGGAATGGGAGCTGGTCGGCGCTGGCACAGCGGGCCTTCCAGTATTGCTGCAAGCAAATCTTCTTGCTTGTTGGTTGGTTCTAGGTGCATAGTTTAATCCACGCGGTCATTGCCGCCAACAAAGATTGGCGTTAGGCTAAAGAAAACAAGCATTTATGACTTCCTACAGGATCGAAGCGGGCACCGCGCAGCACATCGGCAACCGCCCCCAGCAAAACGATCGCGCTGCCCTGTTCACGGGCGCGCGTGCCCCCGGCTATGTGCTCGCGGTGCTATCCGACGGCATCTCCAGTCCGGCCGGGGCCGAACAGGTGCTGCACACGGCGCGCCAGGTGTTCGACGAATTCAAGCCAGGCGACCACCCGGACATCGAGCGCCTCGCCCAACTGCTGCACGAAATCATCAGCGAAACCCACACGGTCATCAAGATGAACGCCATCGCCGGCAAGACCGAACTCCACGCCAGCTTTGTCGGCTTGGTGATCAGTCCGCATGGCGAGGCGGTCTGGGCCCACGTGGGCGACTCGCGCCTGTATCGCTTCGAGCACGACAAGTGCGCGATGCGCACCAGCGACGTCGCCTACGTCGAGCACCTGATCTCGAGCGACCGGCTGCCGGCCGATGCGGCGCGCAACCACCGCCGCTCCAAGCTGTTGCTCAATGTACTGGGCAACAGCCGCAAGGAACCGTTCGTCACGACCGGCAGCCACACCGGCCTGGTTGCCGGCGACAGCTTCCTGCTGGGTTCCGACGGCCTGTGGCATTTCTTTACCGATGCCGAACTGGCCGCCGTGACTGCCAAGTCCACGCCGCGCCAGGCCGCCGAAAAGCTCATCAGCAAAGCCGGCGAACGCTCGCAGGGCAAGGGCGGCAACTGCACGATGGCCATCGTCAAGCTGGCCACGCCGGCCAACTCCTAATTGCTCGCTGCCGGCGGCTGGGCCGCCTTTTTTGCGGCCTCATCGGCCGCGCGTTTGGCCGCCTTCGCTTCACGCTCGGCCACACGGCGCGCCACCTGCTTCTGGCGCTCGAGCGATTCCACGCGACGTGCTTCGGCTGCGGCCACATTCTGGGCCGCCCTTGCCTGAGCGCTCTGGGTGCGGGCTGCATTCTGTTGCAGGCGTCTGGTACGGGCTGCGCGCGACTCCGACGGGGTCGTGCGCGCGGCTGGCAAGGCAGTGCTCGGCGGCGCCTTGACTGGCGGTGGATTGGCCGCCAATTCGGCTTCTTCTTTCTGGAATGCGGCTTCGGACACGGCCAGGGCGCGGTCACGCTGATCGACCTTGGCCTGCCGCAGGTAGCGCGACGCTTCGATTTCGATGGCGCGCTGCTCGAGCAGCGCCACGCGTTGCTGCTCGCGCGCCTCGTCCAGGCAACTGGTGACGAAGAATTTGTCGTAGCAGACGACTTCGCGCTCGGCGTAGCGGTTGTCGATCGCGCGGCGCTCGGCGGCCACGGCTGCCAGGCGTCCTTCGGCCTGCGCGGTCGAGGCCGATGCCGGCGGCGGCACATCCGGCGCGGCCGGCTGTGTCGTCGAGCAGGCCGCCATGAGGCTTGCCAGGGCCAGCAGCGCGCCCGCGCGCAGCTTGGTAGTTCGTGTCATGTGGATCCTTGTTGTCGTGCTTGACCGTATCAGGCGATCTTGTCGGCCGCGCCGCGCCGCTCGGAGAGCATGTATTCGCGCGACTGCATCTCGATGATACGCGATACGGTCCGGTGGAATTCATTGGCCAGCTGGCCCTGCGTATAGAGCTCTTCAGGCTCGACCGCCGCCGACATGATCAGCTTGACCTTGTGGTCATAGAACACGTCGATCAGCCAGGTGAAGCGGCGCGCTTCGGACGACTGCGATGCTGACATCGCCGGGATGGCGGACAACACCACCGTGTGGAACTGGCTGGCCAGTTCCAGGTAATCGTTCTGGGAGCGCGGGCCGCCGCACAGCGTGGCGAAATCGAACCAGATCACGCCGCCGGCACGGCGCAGCGCGCGGATCTCGCGGTTCTCGATGTGCACGATCGGCGCTTCATCGGCGATGTCGGCCACCTTGGCATAGGCGTCGCGCAAGGCGCGGTCGGACGCGGCATTGAGCGGCGTGTAATACGCCTCGACCTGTTCGAGCGCGCGCTTGCGGTAATCGTTGCCGGCATCGACGTTCAGCACATCCAGCTTCGCCTGCAGCAGCGCGATGGTTGGCAGCATGCGGTCGCGGTGCAGGCCGTCCGGGTACAGCGTCGACGGTTCGTAGTTCGACGTCATCACGAAGCTCACGCCATTGTCGAACAGGGCCTTGAGCAGGTTGTACAGGATCATCGCGTCGGCGATGTCCGAGACGTGGAATTCGTCGAAGCAGATCAGCCGGTACTTCTTGGCGATGCGCTTGGCGACTTCGTCGAGCGGATCGGCCACGCCCTTGAGTTCATCCAGCTGCCCGTGGACGGCGCGCATGAATTCGTGAAAGTGAAGGCGCGTCTTGCGCACCACCGGCACGACCGAATAGAACGAGTCCATCAGGAACGATTTGCCGCGCCCTACTCCGCCCCACATATAGACGCCCTTCGGCACCGTGGGGCGGTTGATCAGACGTTTGAAAGCGGACGACCGCTGGGCCTTGTAGGCGACCCAGTCGTCGTACGCCTGCTGCAGGCGGTCCACCGCCATTTGCTGCGCGGGGTCGGACGTGAAGCCACGCGCGTTAAGCTCGTGCACATAATATTCTTGAACGTTCATGGGATACCGAGAAAAAGTAGGGTGGACGCGGCCAGTTGAACGCGTGGACGGCGGAGCCGTCCACCCTACGACACGTGGAACCGTTCAGCATCGCAGCGTGCGTTGCTGACCCGTAGGGTGGACGGGTTTCCCGTCCACGCGTCCAACGTGCGGCACGAAGCCGGTGAATTGCTTAGAAGTTCAGCGAACGCTTGTCCACCGCCAGTGCGGCTTCTTTCGTTGCTTCCGACAGCGACGGGTGCGCGTGGCAGATGCGGGCGATGTCTTCGGCCGAGGCCTTGAATTCCATCGCCACGACGGCTTCCGAAATCAGCTCGGACGCCATCGGGCCCACGATGTGCACGCCCAGGATTTCATCGGTCGTGGCATCGGCCAGGAACTTGACCATGCCCGACGTGTCGCCCAGTGCGCGCGCACGGCCGTTGGCCATGAACGGGAAGGTACCGGCCTTGTAGGCGATGCCTTCGGCTTTGAGCTGCTGCTCGGTCTTGCCGACCCACGCGATCTCTGGCGACGTGTAGATGACCCAAGGAATCGTGTTGAAGTTGACGTGACCATGCTGGCCGGCGATACGCTCGGCAACGGCAACGCCTTCTTCTTCGGCCTTGTGCGCCAGCATCGGGCCGCGCACGACGTCGCCCACTGCCCACACGCCTGGCAGGTTGGTGCGGCACTCGTCATCGACCACGACAAAGCCGCGCTCGTCGAGCTGCACGCCGACGGCTTCGGCGTTCAGGCCGATCGTGTTCGGCACGCGGCCGATCGAGATGATCAGGCGGTCAAACGTGGTGGTTTGCTCGGCGCCGGTGCTGTCGGCGTAGGCAACGGTAACGTTGTTCTCGCCCTTGGTGATCGCGCCGATCTTGCAACCGAGGTTGATTTTGAGGCCCTGCTTGACGAACAGCTTGTGCGCTTCTTTGGCGATCTGCTCGTCGACTGCACCCAGGAAGGTCGGCAGACCTTCGAGCACGGTGACATCCGCGCCGACACGGCGCCAGACGCTGCCCATTTCCAGGCCGATGACGCCGGCGCCGATCACGCCCAGCTTGCCCGGGACCGCATCGATCGCCAGTGCACCGGTGTTCGACAGGATCAGTTTCTCGTCGAATTCGGCACCTGGCAGCTGGCGTGCGTTCGAACCGGTCGCGATGACCACGTTCTTGGCGGTCAGCGTGTCGGTGGTCGGGCCGCTGACATTGATGGTGTAACCGCCTTCGGCAGTGCCGGCGAACGCGCCGCGGCCGTGGAAGAAGCTGACCTTGTTCTTCTTGAACAGGAACAGGATGCCGTCGTTGTTCTGCTTGACGATCGTGTCCTTGCGACCCAGCATCTTGCCCAGGTCGAGCTCGAGGCCCGAGACATTGATGCCGTGGTCAGCAAAAGCGTGACCGGCGTGCTCGAAATGCTCGGACGACTGCAGCAGGGCTTTCGACGGGATGCAGCCGACGTTGGTGCAGGTGCCGCCCGGGGCAGGCTTGCCGGCGGCGTTGCTCCATTCGTCGATACAGGCAACCTTGAAGCCCAGCTGGGCTGCGCGGATGGCGGCAATGTAACCGCCAGGACCGCCGCCGATGACGACGACGTCAAATTGTTTATCGCTCATTACATGATTCCTTTTTTATTCTTCCGGAACAAATACCCACAGCAGCAGGTAAATCAGGATGCCGAAGCCGAACGTGAGGACGAACAACACGAAGATCAGGCGCCAGACCCAGGACTCGAGCCCATAGGTGCGCGCGAGGCCACCACACACGCCACCGAGCCAGCGATCGAGCCGCGTGCGGCGCAGGCCGCTGAGCAGGTCGTCACGGTGCGTGTCGAACGACGAGCCGCCCCTGAACGTGCTCTCTTTCGTCAGGCTGACCGTCGACGCGCCGGACAGAATGCGCGCCTTGGCCTGCTCGAATTCGGCGTCGGACAGCGCGCCGGCCTGGTGCAGCTCGTGCAGCCGCTTGATTTCGTCTGACAGCATGTCGTTCTCCGGCAAACTATGGCCGGCACCAGAGGGCGCCGACCAGGTTGAGACTTACAGGTCCAGCAGCAGGCGGGCCGGATCTTCCAGCGCATCCTTCATCGCGACCAGGCCCAGGACGGCTTCGCGGCCGTCGATGATGCGGTGGTCGTACGACATGGCCAGATAGTTCATCGGACGGATCACGATCTGACCGTTTTCGACAACCGCGCGGTCCTTGGTCGCGTGCACGCCCAGGATGGCCGACTGTGGCGGGTTGATGATCGGGGTCGACATCATCGAACCGAACACGCCGCCGTTCGAGATCGAGAACGTACCGCCGTTCAGGTCGTCCAGGGTCAGCTTGCCTTCTTTGGCTTTCTGGCCGAATTCACCGATTTTCTTTTCGATGTCGGCGATCGACATCTGGTCGGCGTTGCGCAGGATCGGCACCACCAGGCCACGTGGCGAACCGACAGCGATACCGATGTCGAAGTAGCCGTGGTAGACGATGTCGTTGCCGTCAACCGACGCGTTGAGCACCGGGTACTTCTTCAGTGCGGCAACGGCGGCCTTGACGAAGAACGACATGAAGCCCAGCTTGACGCCGTGCTCTTTTTCGAACTTGTCCTTGTACTTGTTACGCAGTTCCATGACTGGCGCCATGTTCACTTCGTTGAACGTGGTCAGGATGGCGTTGGTCGACTGCGATTGCAGCAGGCGCTCGGCGATACGGGCGCGCAGGCGGCTCATCGGCACGCGCTCTTCCGGACGGTCGCCCAGGTTGGCAGGACCGGCGGCAGGCACTTGCTGCAGTGGTGCCTTGGCAGGTGCGGCGGCTGGTGCTGGTGCGGCAGCTGGCTTGCTGGCGACTGCGGCCAGGGCGTCGCCCTTGGTCACGCGGCCGTCACGGCCCGAACCGTCAACGCCGGCGGCGCTCAGGTTGTTGTCAGCCAGGATCTTGGCAGCGGCAGGCATTGCCACGCCGGCTTTCGACTGATTCGAGGCAGCTGCTGGAGCTGCTTGCGTTGCCGGCGTGTCGATTGGCGCGTTTGGCGCAGCCGACGGGATGGCTTTCACTGGCAGCGGGCTGGTCTGCGCCGATGCTTCGGTGTCGATGACGGCAATGACTTCACCGGCGACGACGGTCGCGCCGTCGGCCTTGAGCAGTTGCACGATCACGCCGGCGCTTGGCGCTGGCAGTTCCAGGACCACCTTGTCGGTCTCGATGTCGATCATGTTCTCGTCGCGATCGACGGACTCGCCGACTTTCTTGTGCCAGGACAGCAGGGTCGCTTCAGCAACCGATTCCGACAATACAGGGACCTTGACTTCGATTTGTGCCATTTAAAACTCCAGTAATTATTCTTTGCAAGAAACCCCGACGCGCGGCGCCGGGGTCGTGGTCTTACTTATTGGTGATCACTTCGTCAGAATGAAGCCCTTGAGCTTCGAGAACGCGGTCTCCAGCAGTTCTTTCTGCTGCGCGATGTGCTTGTCGGCATAACCGACCGCAGGCGACGCCGATGCGGCGCGGCCGGCGTACGCCAGGCGCTGGCCATCTTCCATGCCTTCGAAGATGTTGTGCTGGATCTGGAACCACGGGCCCTGGTTTTGCGGCTCGTCCTGCACCCACACCACTTCGCCGGCGTTCGGGAACTTTTTGAGTTCGGCGGCGAACGACTTGTGCGGGAACGGATACATCTGTTCCATGCGGATGATCGCGGTGTCGGTGACGGCGCGCGCCTTGCGTGCATTGACCAGGTCGAAGTAGACCTTGCCCGAGCAGACCAGCACGCGCTTGACCTTCGATGCGTCGATCTTCTCGTCGCATTCGCCAATCACGGTCTGGAAACCACCCTTGGCCAGGTCGGTCAGCGGCGAACCGGCATCCTTGTTACGCAGCAGCGACTTCGGCGTGAAGATGACCAAAGGCTTACGGAACTGACGCACCATCTGGCGACGCAGCAGGTGGAAGATCTGGGCTGCGGTCGTTGGCTGGACCACTTGCATATTGTTGTCTGCGCACAGTTGCAGGAAACGCTCGATACGTGCCGACGAGTGCTCCGGACCCTGGCCTTCGTAGCCGTGCGGCAGCATCATGACCAGGCCCGACGCGCGGCCCCACTTCACTTCGCCCGAAGCGATGAACTGGTCGATGACGACTTGCGCGCCGTTGACGAAGTCGCCGAACTGGGCTTCCCAGATCGTCAGCGTGTTCGGTTCGGCGGTCGAGAAACCATACTCGAAGGCGAGCACGGCTTCTTCGGACAGCACCGAGTCGATCACGGTGAAGTTGGCCTGGTTCTCGGACACATTGGCCAGTGGCAGGTAGATGCCCTGGTCCCAACGTTCACGGTTCTGGTCGTGCAGTACGGCGTGGCGGTGCACGAACGTACCGCGGCCCGCATCCTGGCCCGACAGGCGGATGGCGTAACCCGACGACAACAGCGACGCGTAGGCCAGGTGTTCGCCCATGCCCCAGTCGAGGTTGACGTCGCCGCGGCCCATATTGGCGCGGTCGGCCAGCACCTTGTCGACCAGCGAGTGTGGCTTGAAGTTCTCTGGTGTGACGGTGATGCGTTGTGCCAGGCGCTTCAGTTCGGTCAGTGGCACGGCAGTATCGGCCGCATCGGTCCACTTCTTGTTCAGGAACGGTGCCCAGTCGACGGCGTACTTGTTCTTGAAGTTGGTCAGCACCGGATCGACCGTGTGCTTGCCGGCGTCCATCGCATCGCGGAACGCGGCGACGAGCTTGTCGCCGCCGTCGGCTTCGATGGTGCCCTGCGCTGCCAATTTCTCGGCGTACAGCTTGCGGGTGCCCGGGTGCTTGGCAATCTTCTTGTACATCAGCGGCTGGGTCAGCGCTGGCGTGTCCTGCTCGTTGTGGCCCAGCTTGCGGTAGCAAATGATGTCGACGACGACGTCCTTGCCGAATTCGGCGCGGTAATCGAGTGCGATCTGGCTGGCCAGCACGACGGCTTCAGGATCGTCGGCGTTCACGTGCAGCACCGGCGCTTCGATCATCTTGACGACGTCCGAGCAGTACAGCGTCGAGCGCGCATCGCGCGGGTCGGACGTGGTGAAACCGATCTGGTTGTTGATGACGATGTGGACCGTGCCGCCCGTACCGTAGCCGCGGGTCTGCGCCAGGTTCAGGGTTTCCATGACCACGCCCTGGCCGGCGAATGCAGCGTCGCCGTGCACGAGGATCGGCAGCACTTCTTTGCCCTTGCGATCGCCCCGGCGTTCCATGCGCGCCTTGACCGAACCTTCGACGACCGGGTTGACGATCTCGAGGTGGGAAGGATTGAAGGCAAGTGACAGGTGGACTGGACCGCCCGGCGTGGTGATGTCGCTCGAGAAGCCCTGGTGATACTTGACGTCACCGGCTGGCAGGTCGTCGGCGTGCTTGCCTTCGAATTCTTCGAACAGCTCGGCCGGGCTCTTGCCCAGGGTGTTGACCAGAACGTTCAGACGGCCGCGGTGGGCCATGCCGATGACGATTTCCTGGACGCCCTTTTCACCGGCGCGCTGGATGACTTCGTCCATCGACG
This sequence comes from Massilia sp. MP_M2, assembly GCF_039123635.1. NCBI lineage: Bacteria > Pseudomonadati > Pseudomonadota > Betaproteobacteria > Burkholderiales > Oxalobacteraceae > Massilia > Massilia sp. MP_M2. Next base: position 265,514 of record NZ_JBCHJF010000002.1, on the reverse strand, counting down.
CGATGAACGATTCGCCACCTTCGAGCGAGAAGCGCTTGGCACCGACGTACTTGGTGTGCAGGTAGCGCTCGAGGCCTTCGGCCGCGGTCAGGCGTTCGAGGATGTGTTTTTTCTTTTCGGCCGAGAAGGTCGGGGTCGAACGGATCGACTCCAGACGCTCTTGCAGCCAGCGCTTTTCGGTCGGGTCGCTGATGTACATGTACTCGGCACCGATCGAACGGGTGTACGTGTCACGCAGCATGTTCAGGATATCGCGCAGTGGCGCGGTTTCTTGACCGAAATACGTATTGGTGATGTTGAAGACCGTGTCCATGTCGGACTCGGTGAAGCCGTAGAACGCGGGATCGAGTTCTGGCAGCAGTGGACGTTCCTGGCGCTGCAGCGGATCCAGGTTGGCCCAGCGCGAACCGAGGTAGCGGTAAGCGGCGGTGATCTGGGTGACGGCGACGCGCTTGCGGCCCAGCTCGGAGTCAGCCGAGGCGACCACGGTGCGGATCGGGCCCTGCTTGGCGCGTTCGGCGAACGACGCAATGACCGATGAATGGACGACGTCAGGACGGTTCGAGCCATCGACGGCCGGCACGTGCTGCATCTGGTCGAAGTAGGCGCGCCAGTTGTCTGGCACCGACGACGGATTGTCCAGATAGGACTCGTACAACTCTTCCACGTACGGGGCATTGCCGCCGAACAGGTATGAGTTGGCGTTTTGTTGTTGCATCATTCTTGCTCACCTTTCTTTTCGCGCTTCGCGAGGGTTGGGCGGGTTATTTAACCTTCCGCGACACGGCCTGACCGTTTAGCGGATTGCACTTCAAGACATCAAGTTGTGGGGGAAGGACTGTTTCAGTACCAATACATGTGCAAAATCCTGCCTGTTTGCGCTCATGATTGTAACGCATGATCCCCTACCGGGCAGATTACATTCCTAGAATAATTTATTTCCAAATGTGTTTTTAAACACTGGATCCGGGCAGGCAAATTTCAGCTGGTAGTCAATACCACATTGACCTTGTAAATGATAATCGTTATCATTTATGGCATGTCCACATCTGCCCCGTCCCCTGATACTGTCCAGCCCGTGTTGCCGGCATCGGCCAAAGCAACCGGCACCCCCGCCCCCACTGCAGGCAGCATGCCCCAGCGCCTGCCGGGCGCCGGGCGCGCCATGTTTCTCAAACAGTTGCACCAATGGCACTGGATCAGCTCCGCGATCTGCCTGATGGCGATGCTGCTGTTCAGCTTTACGGGGCTGACGCTGAACAACGCGGCGCTGATCAAGGCCACGCCCGAGGTCACGCGCCTGAAAGCCACGCTGCCGGCGCCGCTGCGTCCGCAATTCAAGCAATGGGCCGAAGAGCATGCCGACGCCAAGGTACCGCTGCCAAGCAGCATTGCCGACTGGACCAACAGCGCATTCCCCGTCGACGTGCGCGGCCAGCGCGCCGAATGGACCGAGGAAGACGCCTACATCGCGCTGCCCCGCCCCGGTGGCGACGCCTGGCTGCGCATCGCCGTCGACGGCAGCGCCGAATTCGAGCGCACCGACCGCGGCTGGATCTCGTGGCTCAACGACATGCACAAGGGCCGCAACACCGGCGCCGTCTGGAGCTGGTTCATCGATATTTTTTCGGTCGCCTGCATCGTGTTTTGCATCACGGGCTTTTTGATCATGAAATACCACGCGGCCAACCGGCCATCGACCTGGCCGGTGATCGGCTTCGGCATCGTGCTGCCCGCCGTGCTGGCCTTGTTGTTTGTCCACTGAAGTTTGCCACTGAAGTTTGCCACTGAAGTTTGCCACTGAGCGTTCCACCGATTTCCAACCTGAGAGAAGACCAAGCATGAAACTGTCCCACTCGCTCGTCCTGACCCTGCCGCTCGTCTCCGGCTGGGCCATGGCCGCCGACCTGTCGGTCAAGTTCGACCTGCCGCAACTGAACGTGGCTGAATACCACAAGCCGTACGTGGCGATCTGGCTCGAACGCGCCGACCAAAGCGTCGCGGCCAATCTGGCCGTGCTCTACGACCTGAAGAAAGATGCCGCCGGCGACAAATGGGTCAAGGACCTGCGCACCTGGTGGCGCAAGGCCGGGCGTGACGCCAAGTTCCCGCTCGATGGCGTGAGCGGCGCCACCCGCCCCGCAGGCAGCCAGACGATGAAATTTGCCGGCGTCAAGCACGGCCTCGACAAGCTGCCGGCTGGCGAATACAAGCTGGTCGTGGAAGCGTCGCGTGAAGCTGGCGGACGTGAACTGGTCAAAGTGCCGTTCACGTGGACCGGCAAGGGCAAGGTCGCGGCCAATGCCGCCGGCAAGGAAGAACTGGGCGCCGTCGCCCTCGAACTCCAATAACAACACTCCAGGGAGAATCCCATGCATAAACGTATCCTCAAGGGCGCCCTGCTCGGCCTGGCCCTGGCCGGCATGTCGATCAGCGCGCAGGCGCACCGTGGCTGGCTGTTGCCAAGCACGGCCATGGTCGAAGCGAAAGAACCGTGGGTCACGCTCGACGGCGCGATCTCGGAAGGCCTGTTCGAATTCCACCACGTGCCGCTGCGCCTGGACAACCTGACCATCACGGGACCAGACGGTGTGACGACCAAGGCCGAAGGCGCCGTGCTCGGCAAATTCCGCAGCACGATCGACATCCGCCTGCCGAAGGACGGCACCTACCGCCTGGCCATCGTCAGCAACAACGTGATGGGCAGCTACAAGCTGGGCGGCGAAGTCAAGCGCTTGCGCGGTGTCGAAGGCACACCGGGCGTGCAAATCCCGGCCGGCGCGACCGACGTCACCACCAGCACCACGCACACGCGCCTGGAAACCTTCGTCTCGGCCAATGACATGAACGACACGGCGCTCAAACCGAGCGGCGTCGGCCTTGAAATGGTTCCGGTCACCAATCCGTCCGACCTGCGCGCGGGCGAGCCGATCACGTTCCGCTTCCAGCTCGACGGCAAGCCGCTGCCGAACTTCCCGTTCAGCATGGTGCCGGGCGCCGTCAAGTACCGCGGCACGCTGGGCGAGCTGCGCTTTACCACCGACGCCACGGGCGAGGTCAAGTTCACGGTGCCGGCAGCAAATATGTACTGGCTCTCGGCCAAGTTCCCGCTCGAGACGCCAAAGGGTCCGCCAACGCCGGGCGCCAAGCGCTACAGCTACACAGCCACGCTCGACGTCCTGCCACAGTAAGGACGCAGGGAATCGATGCGCACCATTCTTGTTCCCTTGAGCGTCGACGCGGCCATGCCGCCCGGCGGCAGCACGCTGTTTGCCACGGCCGGCACGTCGATGGGCACGACCTGGTCGGCGCGGCTGATGCTGCCGCCGGGCGCCGATGGCGCCGTGCTCGCCGGCGCGCTGCAAGGCGAGCTGGATGAGATCGTTGCGCAAATGAGCCATTGGGACGCCGACTCTCTGCTGTCGCGCTACAACCGCGCGCCGGCCGGCAGCTGGCACGCGCTGCCGCCCCAGTTTTTCGCCGTCGCCGAGTACGCGCTGCAGGTCGCGGCCGATAGCGGCGGCGCTTACGATCCGGCCGCCGGCGCGCTTGTCGATCTGTGGGGCTTTGGCGCCAGCGGGCGCTACGATCAGCCGGGGTTCCAGGCGCCGCAGGCGGGGCTGGTCGACGCCTTCCTAGAGCGCCGGATCGAGCGCCAGCCGGTGCTCGATCCTGCCGGGCGGCGCCTGCTGCAACCAGGCGGCGCGATCCTGGATTTCTCTTCGGTCGCCAAAGGGTATGCGGTCGATCGCATGGCGGCGTGCCTCGAAGATCGCAGCGTGCGCCATTTCGTCGTCGAAGCGGGCGGCGAATTGCGCGGCGCCGGGGTCAAGCCGGATGGCCAGCCCTGGTGGGTCGAGGTCGAGGGCGTGCCCGATTGCGAGGCTGTCGGGCAGACGATCGTTGCCCTGCACGGGCTGGCGATTGCCACCTCGGGCGACTACCGGCGCAGTTTTCAATACCGCGGGCGGTGCATCGCGCACACGCTCGACCCGCGCAGCGGCTACCCGGTCGATCACGATCTGGCCTCGGTGACGGTGCTGGCGCCGACCTGCATGGCGGCCGACGCGCTGTCCACTGCCCTGACGGTGCTGGGACCCGCCGATGGCTTGGCGTTTGCCGAACAGCGCGGGATTGCGGCGCGCTTTCTCGTGCGCGCCGAATCCGGCTTGAAAGAAACCACGACGAGCGCATGGCGCTTGATGATGCAATGAATCTGCAATGAATCTGCAATGATGATGACGATCGAACCGCTGCGTTGGGGCAGCGCCCTGGCGCTGTGCGGCGTATATTTTGCGATGTGCCTGGGACTGTGGCGCATGCATCTCGCCAAGGCGCGCCCCATTCGCGTAGCCGCCGACTGGCTCGTGGTGTACGCGAGCCAAACCGGCAGCGCGCAATTTCTGGCCGAACGCACGGCCGCCACGCTGGCACTCGGGGGCCTGGACGCGCGCGCAGCCTGCATCTCGACGCTCGACATGGCGACCTTGTCGGGCGCCAGCCGCATCCTGTTCGTCTGCAGCACCTACGGCGAAGGCGACGCGCCCGACCCCGCCGCGCGCTTTGCCACGCAGACGATGGGCGCTGCGCCAGATCTGTCGCAGTTGCACTTCGGCATGCTGGCCCTGGGCGACATCACGTACACCAACTACTGCGGCTTCGGCCGCGCGCTCGATGCCTGGCTCCTTGAGCGTGGCGCAACGAGCCTGTTCGAGCGGATCGACGTCGACCGTGGCGCACCGGAGGCGCTGGCCGCATGGCAGCACCACCTGAGCCACCTGGCCGGCACGAGCGACGCACCGGACTGGGAAGCGCCTGCCTACGGCGCCTGGCGCATCGCCGAACGCACGCTGCTCAATCCCGGCAGCGCCGGCGCGCCGCTGTACCGCATCGCTTTGATGCCGCAGGATGGCGCGTTGCCGGCGTGGGAAGCGGGCGACCTGGCGCAGGTGAGCGCGCCGGCCGACCCCGAGCACCCGCGCGAGTATTCGATTGCCTCGGTACCAGCAGAAGGCCAGCTGACCTTGCTGGTGCGATTGCAGCAGCGTGCCGACGGGACACCGGGCGCGGCGTCGGGCTGGTTGTGCACGGATGCGCTGGAAACGGACACGATCCGGCTACGGGTGCGCGCGCATGCACGCTTCCGGCTGGGCGACAATAGACTGCGGCCCCTGATCGCGATCGGCAACGGCAGCGGCCTGGCTGGCCTGCGCGCGCTGCTCAAGGCGCGCATCGACGTCGGCACCCACGACAACTGGCTGCTGTTCGGCGAACGCAATGCGGCCCATGATTTCCTGTGCCGGGGCGAACTCGAAGAGTGGCGCGACAGCGTCGCCCTCGCCCGCCTCGACCTGGCGTTTTCGCGCGACGGCAGCACGGCGCGCTATGTGCAGCATCTGGTCGCAGCGCAGGGTGAGCTGATGCGCCAGTGGGTGCAGGATGGCGCCGCGATCTATGTCTGCGGCAGCCTGCAGGGGATGGCTGGCGGCGTGCATGATGCACTGCTCGAGGTGCTGGGCGCGGATACGGTCGAGGCGATGATGGCCGATGGGCGCTACCGGCGCGACGTGTACTGATGCCCTGATCAAGTTCTATTTTCTTGTCAGCGGACTTCTTTTCATTTGGCACTCACTCAGAGAACGTGCTGGGTCGACAACTGACTGCGACCTTTTCAGCCCAGTAACCTGATAGTCAGACGCGAACGGTCGGGTTCGTCCAAAAGCAGATCGACCCGACACCCGACGCCCGTACCTCAAACACCTTGCGGAACGATGCAGTCAATGAACCGCGTCAGGGCTTCACATCCACACCCTTCCAGAACGCGATGTGGCCGGTAATATTTGCCGCGGCGGATTTTGGTGTGGCATACAGCCAGGCCGCATCCTTGTTGACCTTGCCGTTCACCTCGATGTCGTAGTAGCTCGCTGTCCCCTTCCAGGGGCAGTTGGTTGTTGTACTCGAATCGCTGAAAAACTGGCGGTTTAAAGAGGCAGGGGGGAAATAATGGTTCCCTTCGACGACGACCGTATCGTTCGACTGCGCCAGCACCTCACCATTCCATATTGCTTTCATATGCACTCCGGTAGCGCTTCGGATCTGAAGCGCGGACCAGTCTACACCCGTTGCGTGAGAAAGTTGATGCGGATGTTTGGTTGACGAGTGCTCGCGGGAAGACGTTGCTATAGCGGGGTCGCGTCTGACATTCAGACACGGGCTCTGCAATGATCTAACTCGTTCATTTTTCGAGCGCATCTTGAAAAGCCAGTGGTTTCTTTGAAATACCCTCAACTCAGGCTCAACCCTTTCGTCGCAGGGTATGCACGGGTCGGCGCATTCCACTGGACCGCCGTGCGGCTGCTGCCTAAAGTGGAAATTTTCCAACTCCCGAGGGCTTCCATGCGTATCCTACTGTCATCCCTTCTTTTCGCACTTTGCCTGGCGAGTCCGGCGCATGCCGCCGAAGGCACCACCCCAGGCGCCCGAGCGGCCGACGTGGCGGCGATCCACGCGGTCGTCGATCAATTCAAGACGGCGCTCATCGCCCGTGACGGCAAGACCCTAGGCAGCCTGTTCCTGCAAGACCACGACAGCTGGCTGTCGGTGGTCGACGAGGCGGCCTGGGCCAACGTCAAGGCGCGCAATCCGAAGGCACGCAAAGTGGTTTCTTCGAGCTGGAAGAAGTTCGCTGAATTCATCCAGACGGCAGACAAGCCGATCGAAGAACGTTTCTACAACGTGCGGGTCGACACCAATGGCGCCGTCGCCTCGGTGTGGTTCGATTTCGACTTTCTCGAAGACGGCAAGGTGACCAACCGCGGCAGCGAGAGCTGGCAAATGGTGCGCGCGGAAGACGGCTGGAAGATCAGCTCGATGCTGTTTTCCATGGGCGACTGAGACGATAGAATAGCAACATTACAATTCGAAAAGCCGGCATGAAAGTCGAAACGCCCCTGTTCGTCCCCGTGCTGGCCGCACTGCCGATCGCCGCCTGCATGGCCATCCTCGGGCTGCCTGTCTTCGGCTACGAGTATGCTGCGGCCTTCCGCAGCTTGTACTTCGTTGCCTGCCTGGTGTGGTTGATTCCGTTGGCGCTGCTGCAGCGCGCCATGTGGCGCTGTGACTGGCCCTGGCTGCGTATGGCGCTGGTGCTGCTGGCCGCCAGCTACGCCATGTCCATCCTGAACGCCGTGCTGGGACAGGGCCTGGGAATCTGGCTCGGGCTGCAAAAGCACTACCGCTGGAATGAACTGGCCGAGGGTCTGGACGGCTGCTGGCTGGCCCTGATCGCGTTCTGCGCCGTGCATGCAGTGGCGGCCTACTACCTGTCTCTGCAGCAAGTGCGCCTCCATCTGGCTCAGGCGCAGGCCGCAGCGCGCGACGCCCAGCTGCGCGCGCTGCGCCTGCAGGTCAACCCCCACTTCCTGTTCAACTCCCTGAACGCGATTTCCGCGCTCGTGTCGGCCCAGTCCAACCGCGAGGCCAACCGCATGCTCGGCTGTGTGGCCGACTTCCTGCGCGCCACGCTTGCGCACGACGGCCGCCACGAGCATTCGCTTGCGGAAGAACTGGCCCTGCTCGACGCCTACCTCAAGATCGAACAGGCACGCCTGGGCGAACGCCTGTGTCTGAGCGTGAAATCCGGTCCGGGCCTGCTCGACAACGTCATGCCCTACCTGATGCTGCAGCCCCTTGTCGAGAACGCGATCCGTCACGGCATCGCGCCGCTGTCCGTCCCCGGGCGGCTCGACATCCGTCTTGAGCATGTCGGCGGGCGCCTGCTGGTCGAGGTGCGCAACGACGGTCAGCAGCCGGTGCAGCCGGGATGCGGTATCGGCTTGGCCAACGTAAGGGAACGCTTGCTCCAGCTGTACGGCGACGATCAGGAAGTCGAGACGGGGTGGGGGCCGGACGGCCGCTTCGGCGTGCGTATCGCCTTGCCGCTACGTAGCATGGAGGCGGCGGCATGAACATACGGGTCGTCATTGTCGACGACGAACCGCTGGCCAGGCTGGCGGTCAAGCTCAGGCTGGCGCGGCGCAGCGGCTTCGCTCTCGTCGGCGAGTTCGGTGACGGCGACAGCGCTCATGCCGGCATCCTGGCGCTGCGGCCCGACTTGGTATTTATCGATGTCGAGATGCCGGGCCAGACCGGGCTCGAGGTGCTGGCAGCGCTGCCGCCGGCGCAGCGGCCGATGGCGATCCTGCTGACCGCCTACGACAGCTTCGCCCTGCAGGCATTCGATCTGGCCGCCCTGGATTACCTGCTCAAGCCGGTCGATGACGAACGCCTGGACGAAGCCCTCGACCGCGCGCAGCAGGCCTTTCCTTATCGCGCCTACGGCAGCACGTTGCCACCAGCCGTGCCGGCGCTGCGCAGCTTCAGCGTGCGTGTCGGCGCGCGCACGGTGCTGGTGCCGGTTGCGCAGGTCGAGCGCATCGAGGCCGACGGCGACTACGCCACCTTGCATGCGAACGGCAAGACCTGGCTGGTTCGCGAGCGCCTGCACAACTTGGCCATACAGCTCGATGCGCGCCAGTTCCACCGTGTGCACCGCTCGACCATCGTGCGGCTGGACATGGTCGCCGAGCTGCGCTCGCTGACCAATCGCGACGCCCTGCTGCGCCTGCATGACGGCAGCGTGCTGCGCGCCAGCCGCACCTATATGCCCGCCCTGGCGGAAGCACTACAACACCTCGACAAGAAATCTTCATGATGCAGCTTCAATCCACTTCCGCCCGGCTCGCCGGGCTGGACACCCTGCGCGCGCTTGCCATCGCGCTGGTCCTGATGTCGCACTACCAAGGCTTCGTCAGCCACGCGCCGACATTCGGCTTCATGGGAAAAATCGGCTGGGCCGGAGTCGACCTGTTTTTCGTGCTGAGCGGTTACCTGATCGGCAATCAGCTGCTGGCGCCGGCCGCGCGTGGCGATAAGCTGGACCTGAAAACCTTCTTCGCACGCCGCTTGCTGCGCACGCTGCCAAATTACTACGCGGTGCTGGCCGTGTACCTGCTGCTGCCGGATAGTCCCATCGCCGGCAAGAGCATGGCGCCGGTCTGGCAGTTCCTCACCTTCACCCAGAACTTCGGTTTGAACTATGGGGAAACCTTCACGCACTCGTGGTCACTGTGCATCGAAGAGCAGTTCTACCTGGTGTTCCCGCTGGCAGTGCTGGTACTGGTCGGCAGCGAGCGCTCGCCGCGCTGGCTCTGGTGCGCCCTCTTTGCCGCCATCGGCACCGGCATGACGGTACGCGGCATGGCCTTCATGGACGGCATGGATGTCTTTGCGGCGCCGGTGTACTACTCGAGCTTTTCCCGCTTCGACGAATTGCTGCCCGGTGTCGCCATCGCGATGCTCAAAAATTTCCATCCGGCGGCCTTTGCACGCATCCTGCGCAACGGGAATGCGCTGCTGGTAGCGGGCCTGGCGATGTCGGCGGCTGTGCTGTACGGAATAATGAACGACGTGCCGACTGCTTTCGCGGCATCCACCTTCGGGTTTTCACTGGTCGCCGCCAGCTTCGCGGTGCTGACCTGTTCGGCGCTCAGCCCGGGCTCGATCCTGAACCGGGCGAGCATTCCCGGCGCAGCCAGCCTGGCCCTGTGGTCCTACGCCGTCTACCTGGTGCACAAGCCAGTGTTCATGGCCTTGCGTCCGGAATTGGTCAGCAGGCGCATCGACCCCGGCGCGCCCTTGACCATCGCAGCGGTCATGGCGGCCGGCATCCTGGGCGGCTGGGTACTGTACCGCGTGATAGAGACGCCGTTCATGCAACTGCGGGCGCGCTGGTATCCGACTGGCGCATCAACGACGCATACCACGGGCGCGGCTATGCCCGCCGGTAATTCGATAAGGGGCTAGTCCTCAAGGGCTGAACAGTAGCCGCCAAACCTCGTGCGCATTCAACATGCCGCGTCGCGACGCTCATGGCTTACCATGCACTGTCACCACTTCTTGCCCGCCCCGTGAAAATCGCCATCGGCCACCGCCTCTTTGCCTCCGTGCTTCTTGCCATGCTGACGGTGGCCGCCGCCGCCGTGCTGCTGCTGCGCCAGAATGTGCTGGGCAGTTTCGGCGACTACGCGGTGGCGATCGAACTGGATCGCCTCGACGAACTCTCTGGCGCCGTCGCGCGCCAGTACCGCCAACATGGCGACTGGACGTTCTTGCCCGCTGGTGAAGACCGCCGCGACTGGATCGGCGGCGAACTGACGCGCCTGCAGTCGATGCGGGGGAAACCGGCGCCGCCGGTCGGGCCGGTGGGACCGGTAGCGCCAGTGGGCCCTGTCGCCCCCGTGGCACCTGTTGCACCAGCTGCTGCCCAGCACACGCCAGCCGGCCCACCGATGCCGCCGCTCCCACCACCCCCACCCGCCCCACCCGGCGTAATCGCCGACCTGCACATGCGCATCACGCTGCTCGATGCTCAGGGCGCGTATCTCGCCGGCCGTCCGCCGGGCAACCGTCCGCTGGCTCGGCGCGCCATCACCATCGATGAGCGCACCGTTGGCTATCTCGGCGTCGCGCGCAGCGCGCGGCCCAGTGACGCGATGGCGTTCGCCTTTCTCGACCAGTTGCAGCGCAGCCTGTGGCTGATTGGCGGACTCGCCCTCGTGCTCAGCGCGCTGGCGGCAATCGGCCTGGCGCGCCACTTCCGGCGCCCGATCGACCGCCTCGCGCGCGGCGCCGGCGCACTGGCCGCAGGCGACTACGCCGTGCGCCTGCCGGACCAGCGCAGCGACGAACTGGGCGACCTGGCGCGCCACTTCAATGCGCTGGCCGAACGACTGGATCAAGCGGAAGCGGCGCGCCGCCAGTGGGTGGCCGATACCTCGCACGAACTGCGCACGCCGCTGGCCGTACTGCGCGCACAGCTCGAAGCGATTCAGGATGGCGTGCGCCAGGCCACACCCGCCACCGTCGATGCGATGGTGCTGCAGGTGCATGCGCTGACGAAGCTGATCGACGAACTGTATGCGCTGGCGCGGGCCGACGTCGGCGAACTGGCATGCCAGCGCGTGCCGCTCGACCTGTGGCAATTGGCGACCGCTGAAGCGCAGGCATTCGGCGCGCGCTTCCAGGCCGCTGGCCTGACGTTCGAGACCGGCGGGGCGCCGGCACATTCACAGGTGCTGGGCGACCCGGACCGCCTGCGTCAGGTGCTGGCCAACCTGTTCGAGAATAGCCTGCGCTACACGGCGCCCGGCGGCGTGGTGCGGCTCAGCGCGCAGGTGCACGACAGCCAGTTGCACCTGACGCTCGACGACAGCGCGCCCGGCGTGCCCGATGCCGCGCTGGCGCGGCTGGCCGAGCGTTTCTACCGCGTCGATGCCTCGCGTAGCCGCGCGCACGGCGGCGCCGGCCTGGGTCTGGCCCTGAGCCGGCGCCTGCTCGCAGCGCAGGGCGGCGCGCTGGCGTTCGCCCATTCGCCATTGGGCGGCCTGCGCGTGACCGTGTCGCTGCCGCTGCTTGAAAAGGACGTGCCATGATCAGCACCATCATGATCGTCGAGGATGAACCAGAACTGGCCGCCGTGATCGCCGACTACGCACGCGCGGCCGGTTATGTCGCGACCGTGCATGGCGATGGCGCGCAGGCCCTGGCCGCGATCCGCGCGGCGCCGCCGGATCTGATCGTGCTCGACCTGATGCTGCCTGGCCTGGATGGCCTGGCATTGTGCTGCGCGGTGCGCGCATTTTCGGACGTGCCAATCGTGATGGTGACGGCGCGCGTCGAAGAAATCGACCGCTTATTGGGGCTGGAACTGGGCGCTGACGACTACCTGTGCAAGCCGTTCAGCCCGCGCGAACTGATGGCGCGCATCAAGGCGATCCTGCGCCGCGCCGGAAGCAGCGACGTTGCGCCGGCGGCGCTGCAGCTCGACGAGGCCGCGCGCAGCGTCAGTCTCCACGGCCGTGCGCTCGACCTGACGCCAAGCGAGTACGCGATCCTGGCAGCGCTGGCGCGCCGGCCGGGCCAGGTGCTGTCACGCGCCCAGCTGCTCGACGCGGCCCGCGCCGATAATCTCGACGCCACCGACCGCGCCATCGACAGCCACGTCAAGAACCTGCGGCGCAAGATCGATGCGGCGGCGCCGGGGCTGGAGCCGATCCGCTCGATCTATGGCCTCGGCTACCGCTACGACGCGTGAAGGTTACTTCGGCGCGTACATCGACGCGTAACGGGCACCGAAGTACAGGATGAACGCATAGCATGCGGCCGGCAGCAGGAACGAGATCTGCACGCCCAAGGTATCGGCCAGCGCGCCCTGCGCAAAAGGCACCAGCGCGCCGCCGACGATGGCCATGCACAGGATGCCGGAACCCTGGCCCGTGTGCTTGCCCAGGCCGTAAAGCGCCATGCTGAAGATCGTCGGGAACATGATCGAGTTGCACAGGCCAACCGCCAGGATCGCCCACATCGCGATGTCGCCCTGCGCGAACGTGCCGACCAATACCAGCACGATTGCCGCCACCGAATTGAATGCCAGCGTCTTGCCCGGGCTGACCACGCGCATCACGGCAAAGCCGATGAAGCGACCCACCATCGCGCCGCCCCAGTAGATGCTGACGTAATGGGCGGCGTCGGCATGCGCCAGGCCAGCGATCTGCGGCTCGCCGATGAAGTTGATCAGGAAGCTGCCGATGCTCACTTCGGCGCCCACGTACAGGAAGATGCCGATGGCACCCAGCACCAGATGGCGATGCGCCAGCACCGAGCCGGCGGCACCCGCCACCGGCGCACCAGCGTCATCGGCGGCAGCAATCGTTGGCAGCTTCGCTGCCAAAAACAGCACGGCCAGCACGACCAGCAGGCCGGCCAGCATCAGGTACGGCCCGCGCACGCTGGCTGCTTCGGCAGCCGCATTTGCAACAACGTCGGTCCCCGCCACGGCGGCAGCGCCGGCCGCCGACAGGATCAGCACCCCGCCCACGGCCGGTCCGATCGTCGTGCCCAGCGAATTGAACGCCTGCGTGAGCGTCAGCCGGCTCGACGCCGTGCGCGCCGGGCCCAGCACGGCCACATACGGATTGGCCGCGACCTGCAGCACCGTGATGCCCGAGGCCAAAACGAACAGCGCCAGCAGGAACATGCCATAGCCGCCGGCAGCGGCCGGATAGAACAGCGTGCAGCCGACGGCCGCCACCAGGAGGCCCGTCACGGCGCCCTTCTGGTAGCCGATGCGGCGAATCAGTACGCCGGCCGGCAGCGACACGATCGCATACGCGCCGAAGAAGCAGAACTGCACCAGCATCGCCTGCACGTAGGTCAGCGTGTAGACCGCCTTCAGGTGCGGGATCAGGACGTCGTTGAGCGACGTGATCAGGCCCCACATGAAGAACAGGATGGTGACGATGACGAGCGCCCCCGTGTTACTGCCCTGCTGGGTCCCGGGGGGACCGTCCTGCCGCGCGAGTGGTGCCGCGCCCGTAGCCATATTTGCCATGCTGTCTCCTAACTATTTTTGTTGTGGTCGAGGTACTTAGCGGGCCATGCCAGCGGGCGGGCGTGGCAGGTCGCGGGCACGCGTGCCCCAGCCCTGCGCATCCGGCTGCGGCGCCAGCTGGTACTTCAGCGCGCCGCCCGACTGCACTTGCTCCCAGTCGAGCCAGACGCGCTCCACCGCGCGGCCGCTGTAATTGACCGACTTGACGAAACCGCGCTGGCCCGGCTTGGCGCCAGCAGCGTCGATGCGCAGCGTGCGGCCCTGTGCCAGGTCGATCTCGGCGCCTGCAAAGCGCGGCGCATGCAGCAGGAAGCGCCCGCTGCCCGGCATGTCCGGATAGATGCCCAATGCGCTGAACAGGTACCAGGCCGACATCGTCCCCAGGTCATCGTTGCCCGTCACGCCGCCCGGACCATTGGTGAACAGCGTTTCGGCGGCGCGCAGCACGGTGGTCGTCTTCCACGGCTGGCCCATCAACGTGTACATCCACGGTGCGTGCAGGTCCGGCTCGTTGTTCGGGTTGTAGCGGAACTGGGCGTAGTAGCTGTATGGCCCCACCACCCACGACTTGCGCACGGCGTTCGGGTCGGCCAACACGGCCGGATAGTCGAAGAACTGGTCAAGCCGGCCCAGTGCCCCCGCCTGCCCGCCCATCGCTGCGGCCAGGCCCGGCACGTCCTGCGGCGCCAGCCACTGGTATTGCCACGCCGTGCCTTCATGGAAGCCATGGTCGCCGCGCGGATCGAACCCGCTGCCGACATCGGCAAACCAGCTGCCGTCGATCAGGCGTGGGCGTGGGAAGCCGCGCTGGCCGGTCGGTTCGTCGATGGCATTGGCATCCCAGACGGTTTTCCAGTTCAGCGCGCGCTGCGCCAGCACACGGGCATCGTCCTCGTGGCCGAGCGCCTTGGCCATCTCGGCCAGCGCGCCATCGGCCAGCGCGTATTCGAGCGTCGCCGAGGCGCCGTGGTGCGGGTCGGTGTCCATCCCTTTCGACACAAAGCTGCGGTCGTACTGCACGAAACCCTGCTTCATGTAATTCGGATTGCCCGAACGGCCTTGCGGACGGATGCCGTGGGCCGGCACACCGAAGGCATTTTCGCGCAGCGCGGCGTAGGCCTGCGCTTCGCGACCCTTGAGCGCGCCGAAGCGCCACAGATCGACCAGGAACGGCGTGACCGGGTCGCCCGTCATGATATTGGTTTCGAAGTTGGCATAGCCCCAGCGCGGCAGCCAGCCGCCCTGGTCGCGGATCGCCAGTACCGAGGTCGCGATATTGCGCGCGCGCTCGGGCCGGATCAGCGCCAGCAACTGGTTCTGCGCGCGATAGGTGTCCCACAGCGAGAAGAATTCGTAGTAGGTCCAGTCCTTGGCGGTATGGATCGCATCGTCATAGCCGCGATAGCGGCCGTCGGCGTCGTTGCCCGTCAGCGGCTGCAGCAGCGCGTGGTACAGCGCCGTGTAGAACACGGTGCGGTCGTCCTTGCTGCCGCCCTTGATGCGCACGCTGCCCAGTTCACGCTGCCAGGTGGCCTGCGCCTTTGTTTTCATCGCATCAAAGGTCAAGGCTTTGTCGCCAGCCTTGCCGTCGGCGGCGAGGTTGATGCGCGCGCCTTCGGCGTCGACGTGCGAAATCGCGCTGACAGCGGTGACGGCCTGGCCGTTCTTCAGCTCAAAACTAAGCCACACGCCATGCGGCTTGGCCTCGCCCTGCTGGCTCGGACCGGCAGCGCCAGGCCAGCCGCCACGGTCGTCCCAGACGCCCTTGGCGGCGATGGGCTGGTCGAACTCCATGCGGAACCAGGTCGTATACTTGGCGCCGCCGCAGAAACTGCGGGTGACGATCTTGCCCTCGACGGCGCGCTCACCGACGACCTGCACTTCGCTGCCGATGACGCCATGGCGCTCGTTGGCCTGCGCGACGTTGAGCAGCACATGGCCGGTCTTGGTGCCGGGCGCGTAGGTATAACGTTCGGCGGCGGCGCGGGTCAGCGCGGTCGCTTCGGCCGTGATGCCGCCGTAGCTGGTCAGCTTGACCTTGTAGTAGCCAGCCTGGCCGACTTCGCCGTCATGCGTATAGTCGGCGGCGTAGCGCTTGTGGTCAAAACTGTCTTTCTTGGCGGTGTCGAAGTCGCCGCCCGGCCCGATGGTGCCCGTGACCGGCAGCACCGACAGCTGTCCGCCCTGCTCCCAGCAGCCAGCGCCGGACAGGAACGAGTGGCCAAAGCCGCGGATCCGCTTGTCGCTGTAGCGATAACCGGCGTAGTGGTCGGCAATCGGGCTGACCTGGATCATGCCGAACGGCGCGGAGGCGCCGGGGAAGGTGTTGCCCTCATCCTGGGTGCCGATGAAGGTGTTGACCGGCATGCTGTCGGCCGCCAGCGCGACCTGCGCGCCCAGGGGCAGCAGGCAGGCCAGCACCAGCGTGGGGACACTGAAACGGGTACGGAAATGCGGCATCACGATGCTTCTCCTTCGAGCAGTTCGAACAGTTGGTGCATGGCCGCCGGTGGCGGTGGGGTGGCGCCGGCCTGCAGGCAGGCGGCGGAGCCGGCCGCCAGTGCGGCGTGCAGGTGCGCCTGCAGGGCGCGCTGCGGATGGCGTGCAAGGCTGTGCAAGAGGCCAGCGGCGCTGGCGTCGCCCGCGCCCACGGTATCCACGACCGCCACTTTCGGCGCCAGCGCGTGACAACGTTCGTCGCCGTGGAACAGGCTCGCGCCCTGGCCGCCGCGCGTGAGCAGGCAGTAAGCGGCCGGGTTGAACGCGCGCAGGCGCGCCAGGGCGTCGTCCAGCCCCAGGCCGGGGAACAGGCCGCGCAGGTCGTCGTCCGACACCTTGATCAGGTCGGCCAGCGAGGCCATTGCCTCGAGCGTCGGCGTGTAGCGCGCATCCATCAGGTTGCGGTAATTCGGATCGAAGCTGATCGACACGCCGCGTTCTTTCAACGTGCGCGCCAGCGCCACCAGCGTGGCGGCCAGCGGCTCGCGCGCCAGGCTGATGCCACCAAAGTGCGCCCAGCGCAGGCCGTCGAAGGCGCCGGCCGGCAGCGCGGACGGATCGAAATGCAGGTCGGCGCTGTCGTCACCGATGAAGAAGTAGCGCGGCGGCTCGCCGCCCTCGACCACGGCCAGCAGCGGCGCGCGCTCCACGCGCTGCAGCAGGCGCAGGTCCAGGCCCGCCGCTTCGCTGGCCGCCCACAGGGCGTCGCCAAAACGGTCGCGGCTGATCGCGCCGGCAAACGCCGTCGGCTCGCCCAGCACCGCCAGCGCGCGCGCCACGTTCCAGGTCGAGCCGCCCACGCGGCTGACCCAGCGTTCGTCGCCCTGATGGATCATGTCGGTCAGCGCCTCGCCGGCGCACAGCATGAACGGTGCATCAACCATGGCGCGTCCCTTTCATCGCGGCGACGATGTCGTACACGGCGCCCATCGTGTGGTAATCGACCTTGCCGGCCGGGCTTTTCTCGTCACTGAGCTTGCGGTTATCGCGGTCGAGGATGCGGTACCAGGCGCCGTGCTGGTGGTCGACGAAGTGGCTCCAGCTGTATTGCCACAGTCGCTCGTACCAGGTCCAGTAGGCGTCGTTACCGGTGCGCGCGGCCAGGAGCGCCGCCGCGGCGGCGCTTTCTGCCTGCACCCAGAAGTATTTGTGGCTGTCGCAGACTGTCAGGTCGGGCGCGAGCGAATAGGCCACGCCGCCGTATTCGTTGTCCCAGCCCTTCTCCAGCGCCACCTTGAACAGGCGCTCCGCGGTTGGCAGCAGCCAGCTCAGATCATCAAACAGAACGCCCGTGGCGCGCGCTTCGAGCTGCACCAGCAGCTTGGCCCATTCGGTAAAGTGGCCCGGCTGGTAGCCCCATGGGCGAAACAGGTTTTCCGGGTCGTCGATGTTGAACTTCCAGTCCGGTTGCCACTGCTCGTCGTAGTGTTCCCAGACCAGGCCACCGCAGCGCGCGGCCTGGCGCTGCGTGATGTTGCTGGCCACCAGATAGGCGCGCTCGAGGTAGCGCGCTTCGCCGGTGGCCTGGTGGGCCGCCAGCAGCGCCTCGACTGCGTGCATGTTCGCGTTCTGGCCGCGGTAGCTCGACAGCGTGCGCCAGTCGTGGCTTGCCTCGTCGGCGTACAGGCCATCGGCCGCGCTCCAGAAGCGCGCTTCCATCAGGTCAAACGTCTCGCCGATCCAGGCGCGCGTCTGTTCCAGCCCGGCCATCGTCGCATGCGAATACGCCAGCAGCACGAAGGCCTGGCCGTAGGCATGCTGGGTGCCGTCTTCGAGCTCGCGTCCATCCAGCATCCAGGCGTAGCCGCTGCCGTCCGGTGCGCGGTGCGCGTCGCGCAGGAAGCGCACCGCGTGCTGCAAGCCGTCCAGATAGGCCGGATCGCCGAACTGGCGGTATGCCATCGCATACGTGAACACGAAGCGCGTGCTGCTCACCAGGTGGCGGTGGTGCGGGTCGTAGACGGCGCCGTCATCCTTGAAATAGTGGAACATGCCACCGGCCGGATCGATCGCGCGCGGGTGGTAGAAGCGCATCGTATGGCGCGCGTGGTCGAGCAGCAGGTCCGGGCTGCGAAAGTTCGGGAACGTGGTCATGGTGGGGGATGGTGGTTGTACGCTAGTCGTCGTAGCTGCTCTCGCGCACGATGATCTCGACTGGCAGGGTTATCTGGGTGGCGTCCACGTCGCTCTGCTGGAGGCCGGGCTGTTGCGGGTTGGTGTGTTGAAGCTCTGGCCTGGCGAGCAGCGCATCGACGCCGGCGCGCCCCAGCGCTTCCTTGTCCACGCGCACGGTGCTCAGTGGCGGAATGGCGGCAGCGGCGGCGGCGATATCGTCGAAGCCGACGATGGCGAGGTCGTAGGGAATCTTGAGCCCCTCGCCCAGGCAGTACTTCATCGCGACCAGCGCCGTGCTGTCGTTGTAGCAGAACAGCGCGTCGGGCCGCTTCGGCAACGCCAGCAGGCTGCGCATCGCCTCGATCACGCCGTCGTCGCCCTCGCCCATCGTCGGCACGCTCACTTCGAGGCTCGGATCGGCATGCATCCTGGCATCGAACAGCGCCTGACGAAAGCCGCGGTTGCGCTGCCCGATGCTGTAGTGGGCCAGGGACCCCGACAGCATGGCGATGCGCTTGCGCCCGACGCGCAGCAGGTGCTGCGTGGCGAGGTAGCCGCCGCTGATATTGTCCGGGTTGATCGACGTGAAACCGCGCCGGTGCATGTCGACCAGCACCATCGGCTTGCCGGTCTGCTGCAGGGCGCTGAGGATTTCCGGCTCAAAGAAGCCGGCGCACAGGATCGCGTCGGGCTGGTGCAGGCGAATCTGTTCCAGCACCGGTTCGGCCGGCCCGACGACGATCAGCGACAGCGCAATCCCCTCGCGCCGGCAGGCTTCTTCGGCCCCGTGCAGCACGGGCGTAAAGAAGGGGCTGGACGTGAGGGTGTTGTGCTGGCTGTGCAGCAAAAACGCGATGCGGCGGATCCGGCCTTTCTTGAGCAGCGAAAAGTCGTAGCCCAGCCGCAGCGCCGCGTCACGCACGGCCGTGCGCGTGGCCTCCGTCATGCCGCCCTGGTTCTTCAGCGCGCGCGAGACGGTGCCAATGGACAGCCCTGTGGCGCTGGCGATATGGCGCAGCGTGACCTGGCTCACGGCCGCGCCTCCGGCATGCCGGGCCTCGTGATCATGGACATGATCGGTCTCCAATCGTTGGTTTAATAAACGCCTCTGCGGGCAATGCCGTTCAGTTAACACAGCCGGGGTCAGGTCTGACATTCAGACACGACCTCAGCCTTAACTACTTCCACAGCCGGGGTCAGGTCTGACATTCAGACACGACCTCAACCTTAGCCACTTCCAATGGTGTCTTGCCCATTATTAGCATGGCGCGGTGCCAGCGAGTGCCAACTGTCCGACTGACGAGATCGTGTCCGAATGTCAGACCTGACCCCCGCTTTTCACTCTATGGGTAACTGAACGGCATTACGCCTCTGCGGGCGCTTTTTGCGTCATCGGAATCGTCTCCAACGCGCATTCTTGTAGTGTGTTTTATAGCAGCCGCGCCTCTGGGGAGTCAACGCAGGCAAACTAAACCGGCCGTGTTTTAGCGCGTTTTAGTAAACAAGCATCGCCCCCGGAGCGCGGTGTGTTTACCGCGCTTCGAGCAGTTCCAGTTCGGCCAGCTCGAACGCCGCGCACTGCGCAAAGCGCAAGCGGTATGCCTTGTACACGCCTGGCTTGGCGATGCCGAACGGGCGCAGCTGGCGTTCCCAGGGGAAGACTTCGTTCTCGCGCGTGTCGAGCGCGACCCAGCCGCCCTTGGCGTCACGGCCTTCCAGCGTCCACGACACCTTGCCCAGCGGCGCCTTGCCGCCGGTGAGCGTGTAGTGGCTGATGCGTGCGCTCTTGGCCAGGGTGATACCGATGTTCGCCGCTGCTGCTACCTGCACGGCCGTGGCTGCATCGTCGTCGGTCAGCGGCGCGGGCGCGCGTTTGCCGTCCAGCGTGAGCGTGGCACCCTTGCTGCGGTCGACCAGGCCTGCAGGCTGCTTGCCGGCTGGCGTGAGCGACGCTGGCAAGGCGCCGGCGCCGCTGCCCCAGGTCGATGGCGTGCTGCCCATCGTGAATTCCAGCGTCGCGCCGGCAGCGATGTCGTCGTGGCGGATCCAGGGTTTGGTCCACGGCTTGCCATTGACGGTGAGCGACTGTACGTAGACGTTGTCAACGCTGTTGCCATGCGCGATCACGGACAGCGTGCGGCCGTTTTCCAGGCGCACATCGGTACGCGCGAAGGCCGGCGAGCCGATCACGTATTCCGGGGACCCCATCCGCAGCGGATACAGTCCCAGCATCGCAAACGTGTACCAGGCCGACATCTCGCCATTGTCTTCGTCGCCCGGATAGCCCTGCCCGATCTCGCTGCCCAGGTACAGGCGCGCCAGGATGTCGCGCGTGATCTTCTGCGTCTTCGCAGGCTGGCCGGCGGCCACGTACATCCATGGGATGTGGTGCGACGGCTGGTTGCTGTGGGCGTACATGCCCATGCGCACGTCGCGCGCTTCCGTCATTTCGTGGATCACCTGGCGGTAGCTGCCCGAGAACGCCGCCTGCGCCGTTTCGGGCGTGGTAAAGAAGGTGTCGAGCCGCTTGCCCAGCGCCGCGCGTCCGCCCATCAGGCCGGCCAGTCCTTCGGCGTCGTGCGGCACGGTGAACGCGAAGTTCCAGGCATTGGCTTCCGTATAGTCGCCACCCCAGCGGCGCGGATCGAACGCCCTGGCCGGTTCGCGCCACGCGCCCTTGGCGTCGCGGCCGCGGAAGAACCCCGTGGCCGGGTTGTACAGGTGGACGTAATCGGTGGCGCGCGCGCCGAAGTATGCGGCTTCCTCGCGGTAGCGGCGCCCGCGCGACGTGTCACCCTCCCCGCCGGCCAGCGCGGTCGCCATCTGCGCCAGGCCGAAGTCATTGAGCGCACCTTCGAGCGTCCACGACATGCCTTCATGGACCGACGCATCGGCATAGCCGCGGTACATTGACTTGCCCAGGCCCTTGCGCCCGACGTTCGACACGGGCGGCACCACGGTCGCGTTCTTCAGCGCCGCTTCATACGCCTGGTGCGCATCGAAACCGCGCACGCCCTTGAGCCAGGCATCGGCAAAGGCGACGTCAGAACTGGTGCCGACCATCAGGTCGGCGTAGCCCGGCGACGACCAGCGCGCCACCCAGCCGCCGTCGCGGTACTGCTGCAGGAAGCCGTCGACCATCTCGCCGGCGCGGGTTGGCGCCAGCAGCGCGTAGGCCGGCCACGTGGTGCGGAACGTATCCCAGAAGCCGTTGTTGACATACACCTTGCCGGCGACGACCGGCGCCGAGGTCTTGTCGGCGTCGCCGCCGGTGTTGGCCTGCGACCAGCCACTCTGGTCGGCGTGGCGCCAGTCGGGCTGCTGCGCGCTGCCGACGTTTTCGTGGCCGACGTTCGGGTACAGGAACAGGCGGTACAGGTTCGAGTAGACCGTGGTTAGCTGGTCGGCGCTGGCGCCATCGACCTTCACCCGGCCCAGTTCCTTGTCCCACGCCGTCTGCGCGCGCTCGCGCACGGTGTCGAAGCCGGCGTCGCCGATTTCCAGCGCCAGATTCTTTTGCGCCTGTTCGACCGAGATCAGCGACGTCGCGATGCGCATGCGCACTTCGCCGCCGTCGGCCTTGAACTTGATGTAGCCAGTCGGGCGGCCCGTCTCCAGCGAGCCGCTGGCCTGCCAGCGCTGGTCGAAGCGGGCGAACACGAACATGCGCGTCGCGCCGTTCGACAGGCCGCTGCGCGTGTCGGTGTAGCCGCGCAGCGTCTGCGTGGCTGCGTCCAGGCGCAGGCCGCCGCGCGCATCGACGTTATCGAACAGCAGGTTGGCGTCGCCCCCTTGCGGGAAGCGAAAGCGAAAGATCGCCGCCCGCTCGCTCGGCGCGATCTCGGCGCGGATGCCGTTGTCGAAGTCCACGCGGTAGGTGTGCGCGCGCGCCACTTCGTTCTCGTGCGAGAACGACAGCGCGCGCCGCTTGCGGTCGGGATCGGGCTGGCCGGTCGCGTTTGAGGGCATGATCTGGAAGGTCTGGCGGTCGCCCATCCAGGGGCTCGGCTGGTGGCTCAGCGACAGCGCCTGCAGGCGCGGCCGGTTGTTTTCGTCGTTCTGCTCGTTCCAGCGATACAACCAGGTCAAGGTGCCCGCATCGGTGGCGGGCGTCCAGAAGTTGAAGCCATGTGGCATCGCCGTGGCCGGAATATTGTTCCCGCGCGAGAAGGTGCCGTTGGCCTGGGTGCCGCGTGTCGTCAGCACGTGGTCGCTCGGGCGTTTGGTGTCGCCCTGGGCCTGCTCGCCGATGACGATGTCGTCCAGCCAGCCGCTGGCGCCGGCGGCGGTAGTAGGCTGCAGCGCCAGCTCGATCGATTTGATGCGGCGGCCCGCCAGGCTGCCAAGGCGCACCGACTTGTGCGCCCACTGCTGCGGATACAGCGTGTTTGACTTGGCCTGCACCGCCGCGTCGATGCGCACGCCGTGGTTGTCGCGCAGGTCAAGGCTCGAGATGCGGCGGCCGTCGTCCAGCACCAGGTCCAGCGCCACGCCGGTGGAGGTGGCGATGTCGCCATCGACGATCTCGGGCAGCACCTTCCATGACAGGACCGTGTCGGCGGTGATCGCCAGATCGACCGCGAACAGCGGCAAGCGTCCGCCCTTGCCGTCCGCGCGATATTGCAGCGCGCGCAGGCCCGTGTAGCCGGCCTTCGCCTTGGCAGCGTAGGGTTTATCAGGGCCGCTGCCCGGCGTGACCCGGATGCCCTCGCCTGTTGTGGTAGCGGGGACGGGATCATTCGCTTCGAACGAGGTCGCAAAACCGTTGGCAGTGCGGGGTTCGGCGGCATTGGCCATGCTGGCCAGCAGCATGGCCACGGCGGCGCCGATGGTGTGGGTCTTGTTCATGGGGTGATCTTCCAGGAAGTTGGGTTGGTCGCGCGCATGGCATCGCGCAGCGAGCGGACATGGAGGGCGGCGCGCAGCACGGTCTCGCTGGCGGTGGACGTCACGCGCACGGTGACGGATTCGCCCGGCAGCACGGTCAGGGCATTGTCGTGGAACTGCGCATCGACGTCGCCGGCATCGAGCCAGACGCCGCGCGCCAGTGTCGCTGCCGTGATCTCGATGCGGTAGCCATTACCATCGCGGTGTACGGTCGTCTGCAGGCCAGGATCGCGCCAGGCGACGTCTTTCGCCGGCACGAAGTAGACGACGCCGGTCGATGCCGGCTCGCCATCCACCTGCAGCGTGAACACGGCAACGGTCGAAGCCGGATCGGCGCCGGCCAGCAGGTCCGCGTCAGCATACGCGCGCACGTCGCCCGCCGACAGCGGCCCGATCGCAATGGCTTCGCGCGTGTCACGCAGCACGGCGCCGTCAATCGTCATCACGCGCGTGCGCAGCGTCCCCTGCACGGCGTGCGTGCGGTCGTTGAGCAGGCTGACGCGCGTGGCGCCCCCGGCGTCGCGCAGTGCGGCCACCGCGACCGGTGCAAAGAAGCGGCGTGCATGAAACTGCAGCGCTTTCGGCCGGCCGAACCAGTCGATGCTCGACCACGACGCGCCCGGCCACACATCATTGAGCTGCCAGTAAAGCGAACCCATCGTGTGAGGCCGGCTGCGGCGATGGTGCAGCGCGGCCAGTTCGATGCCGTCGGCCTGCATCACCTGGCTCAGATAGGCAAACGCCGGAAAATCGACCGGTACGCCGAACTGCGCCTGCACGTACTTCATCAAGCGCTGGTTGCCCTTGCCGGCCATGAATTTCTGGTGCGCTTCGATGACGGGCGTGGCCACGCCCTGCTCGGCGCGCGTGGCAAAGGCGTCGATCGTGCGCTGCACCGGCCAGGCCTGCAGCCCGTACTCGGACATGAAGCGCGGCGTGATGTCGAGATAGTTGGAAACCGGATGGGCCGGATTGCCCCACACCTCCCAGTAGTGCATGTCGCCACTGCCCGGCGTGTTGGCGACTTCCTGCAAATCGTTGCCGGGCGAGCTCGACCAGTAGCCGATGCCGCCGCCTTCTTCGGCCACCACGCGGCGCAGATCGACGCCGAACAGCGTCACATACCCGTCCCACACCTGGCTGGCAAAGACCGGGTCGGCGCGCTCGAGCGTCTTGCGGTGGCCCCAGTTTTTCCAGGCGACCTCTTGCTCGTTGTTGCCGCACCAAAGCACGACGCTGGGCCGGTTGCGCAGGCGCAGCACCTGGTCGCGCGCCTCATGGACCACGTTGGCGCGAAACGCCGGATCGTACGCTGGCTGCATCCCGCCGCCGAACATGAAATCCTGCCAGACCATCAGGCCCAGCTCATCGGCAAGGTCGTAGAAGTCTTCGTCCTCGTAATAGCCGCCGCCCCAGCTCCGCAGCATGTTCATATTGGCGTCGGCCGCCGACTGCAGCACGCGCCGCAACCCCTCGCGGCGCACGCGCGGCTGAAACATGTCGAACGGGATCGTGTTGGCGCCCTTGGCAAACACGGGAATCCCATTGATGACGAAATAAAAGCCCTGGCCCGCGGCGTCATGGTCGCGCCGCAGTTCGACGCTGCGCAGACCCGTGCGCGCAGCATGCGTGGCAAGCGTGTTGTTCCCATGGGCGACCTCGAGCTGGTAGCGGTACAGCGGCTGCTTGCCGTAGCCGTTCGGGAACCAGCGCTGCGGCGCGTCGATCCGCACCGGCAGTTCGATCCGGTTGGCGCCGGCGCGCAGAGTGACGCGCCGCTTTGCTGCGAGCGTGCGCTGACCGCCGGGCGCCGTCTGCCACAGGCGCAGCGTGAAGCGCCCGGCGCGCACGGCGTCGAGCGAGGCGATGGCGGCGATGTCTGCGCGCGCGGCATCGACGCGGTCCTGGCGCAGTTGCAGGTCGTCGATGCGCACCGCATCCCAGCTGTGCAGCACGACGGGTTTGCCGATGCCGGCAGTGACGTAGCGCGGCCCCCAGTCCCAGCCATAGTGGTAGCCGGGTTTGCGCACGAAGTTCGCGCTCAGGATATCCTTGGGTTCATCGCCGTACGGCGAGGCATAGTTGCCGGCGATCTTGTGCGGCATCGCGGCGACCTGCGGCAGCATCGTGTTGATCGGTGAGCGGAACACGATGCGCAGGATGTTGCCGTGCTCACGCAGCCGGCCCGCCACCGGCACGCGCCAGGTGCGAAACGCATTGTTCGCGTGGAGCAGCTTGACGCCGTTGAGCCAAACTTCGGCAAAGGTGTCGAGGCCGGCGAACACCAGCTCGCTGCGCGCGCGTTGCAGTACCGCGCGCGGCACGTCGAAGGCGGTGCGGTATTCCCAGTCGGCCAGGCCGATCCACTGCAAGCCTGCTTCGGGCGCGCCGACGTAGGGATCGGGAATCAGGCCGTGGGCCAGCAGGTCGGTATGCACGGTGCCCGGCACCGTGGCGGCGCGCCATGGCATGAGGTCGGGATGCGCCTCTTCACGCGCGTCGCCCGGCAGCAGGTGGAAGCGCCAGCCCCCGTCGATGACGAGCTTGTCGGACGGGTTGGCCAGGGCGAGGCCTGCGCAAAAGAAGAGAAGCAGGCCGGCGCACAGCGCGCGCCAGCCGCCGCCGGCCGTCGAGATCGTACTGATCCGGTCGTTCATGGCGTGATCCTGGAAAAGAGACACTGTCCTGTGTTCAAACCAACCTGGTTTTGTGGCGAACCCGGGGTTCGTTGGACGCGTGGACGGGGGACCCGTCCACGCTACGCCTGTCCTGCGGGCGGTAGGGTGGACGGCTACGCCGTCCACGCGTTCAACCCAACGTGATTGTGTGGCAAACCCGCGTTGACCGCGGGACCGCGGCGATGGTCGCTGCAGACTCAGAACTTGTAGTTCAGGCCCATATACGCCACACGGCCGGCGTAGTTGTTGCTGTAGAAGCGCGCCTTGGTGTCGTTGCCCAGGTACGAGTGCGATTCTTCCTCGGTGGCGTTCAGTACCGATGCGGTCAAGCTCAGCTGCGGCGTGAAGTTGTACGACGCGTTCAGGTCGACCTGGCTGTAGGGCGCCTCATACACGTTCAAGCCGTTCATCAGACCATTGACCACCTGGCCGCGGCGGTTGTACGACGCGCGCAGCATGAGCCGGTCGGTCGAGTAGAACACCGTCACGTTGGCCTGGTTCTTGGCGCTGCCCACGAGTGGCGACGTACCGATCTCGGTGCCGTCGGCCAGCGTGATGGCGGCCTGGTTGGTCTTGTTGTACGTGTAGTTGAGCTGGAAGCCGATGCCGTTGTCGAACGTGTGCTGGCCGTACAACTCGATGCCTTTCGACACCGCGTCGCGCCCGCCGGCACTGGTCGCATAGTTCTGCACCGCGATCGACTCGCCCCCGAGATTCAGGTTGACATCACGCACGACCGGCACCGCGAAGTTCTTGACGTTCTTGCGGAAGATGCCGGCGCCGAGCACCGAGCCGCGGTGGAAGTACCACTCCAGGCCCAGGTCGTACTGCGTGGCCTGGTACGGCTCCAGATCCTTGTTGCTGCCCGAGCCGAACCAGCCCTGGCGGTCGCCCCCGCCGATCAGGCGGCGATCGTTGACGTATTCCTGGCTGTAGTTGCTCAGGGCGCCCGGCGCGCCGATATCGTTGTAGCTTGGCCGCGCCACGACCTTCGAGGCGGCGCCGCGCAGCAGCAGCGTGTCGGTCAGGTCGTAGGCGACGTTCAGGCTTGGCAGCACATCGGTGTAGGTGCGGTCGAGCGAGCTGACCACATAGGTCGAGACGTGGCCGGTGGCCGGATTGGTTTCGCTGTCCGGCACGACCGTGAAGCCACTCGTGCAGCCCGAGCCGGCAGGCGCACCGGCGGCTGGCAAGCCACCGGCCAGGCATGGCGCCGGCGTGCCGTCGGGACCGTCGAAGAAGTAGTCGTTGTAGTAGTCGACCTTGTCGGTCGAGTCGGCATGCTGGCGGGTGCGCACCACGCGCACACCCAGGTTGCCGCGCAGGCGGTCGGTCTTGAAATTGCCCTGCAAGTACATCGACGTGATCTTTTCATCCACGTTGTAGATGAAGTTTTCTTCGTTGCGGGTCTGCATCTCGCCATACGTCTGGTTCAGGTACGAGATATAGGCCGGGTAATTGATGCCGGGGAAAGCGCTGGCTTTCAGGCCGCCCGTCAGGTTACCCAGCGATTCGTCGTACAGGAACTCGGGACGGAACTGGTTGGCCGACGCATCGCAGCCGTTCTGGTAGCGGCTGTCGTAATCGGCCGGGTTGGCGCCCTTGCAGACCCAGTAATTGTTGCCGGTGCTGCGGCTGGTGCCGCCGTCGCGGTACTTGGCGCCGAACTGGACCGAGTCGAGCCACTTGCTGTCGGCGTGCCAGGTCAGGTCGGCCTGCGCGTAGTTCTGGTCGGTGCTGTTGCGGGTCCAGGACGACGAGGTCGAGCCCAGGTCGATCTCGCCGATGCCATTGCGCAGGTTCTGCATCAGTTCCGGCGCGAACGTCATGGTCGGCGTGCCGCTCACGTCCCACGACGTGGCCGTGTTACCGAGCGCCCAGCTGCCGTCGGCATTCTGGCGGCGCGGCTTGATCGGCATGCCAAATTGCAGTTCCGGGCCGCCCTTGGCCCAGGTGCGGCCGGCCTTGAAGGTGGCGTCGACAGACTCGCCCTTCCATTCGACTTCGATGTCGGCCGTTTGCGACAGCGCCTTCTCGCGGCTGTAGCCGCCCGTGATCTGCGGGGTCGGGACCGTGCAATCGTCCGGACCGAAGCCGCCGGTATTGCTCAAGCCGCCCGCGCCGGCCTGCGCGCTGGTGCAGTAGTACGCCTTGCCCGGACGCAGGCTGTACTGCGCGCCGGTGACGACGGTGCCGCTCGGGTCGAACGTGAGGCCGTCGAGCAGGCGTCCGCCCGGCCAGTTGCCGTCGCCGTCGTAGCGCGCGATATTCCATTCCGGGACCTTCAGCTGGTTCAGCTGCGAATTCTGCTGCAGGTCGAAGCGGAAGTAATTGGCCGTCATGTTCAGGTTGCGCAGCGGCTTGAACTGCAGCGTGACCTGCCCGCCCTTGCGCTCGCGCTCGGTGGTGCGCACGTCCAGCGCCACCGCAGTCGGCATCGCGAACTTGGTGTAGTACTTGCCCGACTGGTCATAGAAGCCCGACTGGCCCCACCAGAACGAATTCAGTTTCGATGGCTGGCCATCGGCGCCCACCGGCGGCTGCGCCTTGTAGTCGTCGGCATACCATTGCCAGTTTTCGGTGCTCGCGCCCATCGTGCGCGTGGTGCGCTTTTGCTGGGTGTAGCCGACCAGCACGCCAAAGCGGTTGCTCTCGTCGTGCCACGCATACTGGCCGGAGAACTGCGGATCGGTCTTCTTGGTGGTATCGGCCCAGGTGCCTTCGGCGTTGACGAAGCCCGTACCCGACTTGACGTCGAGCGGCCGGCGCGTGCGCAGGATCACCGTGCCGCCGATGCCGCCTTCGTCGAAGCGCGCTTCGGAGGTCTTGTACAGCTCGGCGCTGGCAAGCATGTTCGACGGCATCAGCATGTAGTTGAACGAGCGCGACGGATCGCCATTCGATTCGGCGGTGGCGACGTAGTTGCCGTTCAGCTGCGTCAGGGTCAGGTCGGACGACAGGCCGCGCACGCTGACGTTCTTGCCTTCGCCGCCACTGCGGGTGACGACCACGCCCGGCACACGCTGCAGCGCATCGGCCACGTTCTTGTCCGGGAATTTGCCCACGTCTTCGGCGGTGACCACCTCGACGATCGAATTCGCCTCGCGCTTCTGGTCGAGGCTTTTCTCGATGGAGTAGCGGAACCCCGTCACCACCACCGTCGTCGGGCTGGCGCCGGCCGGCTGGTCGGCGGACGGCGTATCGGCGACTGCGGCTGCGGCTGCGGCTGCGGCTGCGGCCGGGACTGTTTGCGCTGCGCCCGGCTGTGCGGCCGGCGGCTGGGCTGCCCCGTCGACCGGCACGGTCTGGGCGTGAACGGTCGACAGCGACAGCAGCGCGAGACTGACGGCCATGGCGATGGGCGTGACGCTGCAGCGCTGCCGTGAAGCGCGGTGGGTGTGTGAATACATGTGTGTCTCCTGGTCGTGCCCTGTATGGGCTATCTTTTATGGCGGCAGCTGGTTTGGCGTCCGTCAACCGGCAGCCTTTGCGCACCGCAACGTGAAGCGTCCCGATGGTCAAGCCGGCGTGACACGCTCCTGAGGTGTCGCATGCCGGCTGGTCGCAGATTTACTAAACGGCGGCATCTCATCTGCATATCGCAGGGTGGTGCAAACCGGTACCGCAAATTTATACAAGTAATGTGTTAGGCCTCAACAAACTTTGGCAGTTTGCGTGAAGTTTAGTGCCGTTTAGTAAACGACGATGGCGCGATTTGCCTCCAAGAATGTTTCACGCTGTGCTGACGCGGTCGGGCGTCTCCATGATTTCTCCACATTGTTGGCGCAGCATGTGTTGCATGCCCACCAAGGAGAACACCATGAACCGCATCATCCGATCCAGCCTGGCCCTTGGCCTGGCCATGGGCCTGCCACTGTGCGCCAGCCTGACCCACGCCGCCGAACAACCCGACTGCCGTGGCACCAGCAGCAAATGCGCACCGCCACCACTACCGCCCGCACCGCCAGCTGCGCTACTGGCGCCAACGACGCCGCCTGCACCGCCAGTTGGTGTCGCACCGCCGCCGCCGCCACCCGCACGGGTCGGTCATGCGCTGAAGGACAGGCCGGCGCCACCAGCACCACCGGTGCCACCGGCACACGCAAGGCCGCCCGCACCGCCGTCACCACCGTCACCACCGTCACCAACGGATGACATGCCAGCTGCGCCACCACCGTCGCGCTGATCGAGCGATACCGCCGCGCACCGCAGCGACAAGAACCGCGAATGCGTCGGCCAGGGCATCGCCAACGTCGCCACCGGCTTCATCGGCGGCATGGCCGGCTGCGCGATGATCGGGCAATCGGTGACCAATGTGCAGTCTGGCGGACGCACCCACCTGTCGACGCTGACCGCTGGCGTGGTGCTACTGTTCATGGTCGTGTTCCTGGGCGACTGGGTGCGGCAGATCCCGATGGCGGCGCTGGTCGCCGTGATGATCATGGTGGCCATCGGCACGTTCAGCTGGGGCTCGATCACGAACCTGCGTGCGCATCCGGCCAGCTCGAGCATCGTCATGCTCGCCACCGTCATCGTCACCGTGGCCACGCACGATCTGGCCAAGGGCATGCTGGCGGGCGTGTTGTTGTCGGGCGTCTTCTTTGCGCAGAAAGTCAGCCGGATGCTGGGCGTGACGGCGCGCGTCGACGCTGACAGCGATGTGCGCCGCTATCTTGTCAGCGGTCACGTGTTCTTTGCGTCGGCCGACCAGCTGGTCCATGCGTTCGACTACAACGCAACAGACGCGACCGTGCACATCGACCTGAGCGATGCGCATTTCTGGGATATCACGGCCATCGGCGCGCTCGACAAGGTGGTCCTGAAACTGCGCCGGGCCGGTGCGCAGGTGTTCGTGCATGGCCTGAACGAGGCCAGCGCCACATTGATGAAGCGGTTCGCCATCCACGACAAGGACGGCGCACAAGACATGCTGGCCGGTCACTGATCCGGCATGGCGCAGCCGGGCGTCATGAGGTTGGCAGATTGATTACAATCAGCCACTATTTTCTGCCCTGGAGGCGCCATGTTCGACCTCGATCTACCCTGGTGGGAGCTGATCGCGCGCGGCGCGATCGTTTACTGCGCCCTGCTCGTGATGATGCGTGTGTCGGGCCGGCGCACGGTCGGCCAGTTCACGCCGTTCGACCTGCTGGTGGTGATGCTGCTGTCCGAATCCGTCTCCAATTCGATGACGGGTGGTGACGAATCGCTGTTCGGCGGGCTGATCATCGCCGCGACACTGGTGGCGCTGACCGTGCTGATCTCCTTCCTGACCTCGCGCAGCCGCAAGTTCGAGTCGTTCGTCGAGGGCAGCCCCGTGCTGATTGGGCGCGACGGCGTGTTTTTCGAGAATGTGATGAAGCGCTGCCGCCTGTCGCAGGACGATGTCGAAGAAGCGCTGCGCGGCGCCGACTGCCCGCGCCTGAAGATGAAATGCGCATTCCTGGAGACGAACGGCTCGATCAGCATCTTGCAGAATCCGCAGTAAATTACCGCAGTAAATTACCGCAGTGCGCCGTGCTGGGCCAGCAGGCGGCCCCAGGCAGGAATCGCAGCGCGCCAGAATGCATCAATGGAATCTGGCGCGGCGGGCTCCAGCACGAGCCCCAGAAACCCTGCGGTCTCTGTCAGCACCGCGATCGCCGCAGGCGCATCGCCCGCCGTGACCGCGAGCGCACCGGTCTGCTTCGACAACTTCTCGCCATTGCTGTTGCGTACCACCGGCACGTGCAGATAGCGCGGCGTCGGTGCGTGCAGGAGCCGCTGCAGATGGATCTGGCGCGGCGTCGAATCGAGCAGGTCTGCGCCGCGCACGATGTCGGTCACGCCCTGTTCGATATCGTCCACCACGACCGCGAGTTGATAGGCCCAGAACCCATCGGCGCGTTTCAGCACGAAGTCGCCGGCATCGCGCGCCAGGTGCTGCGTGACGGGCCCGGCAAAGCGGTCGATGAAGGTGATCTCGTCGTCGCCCGCCGCCGGCACGCGCACGCGCAGGCTGCGCATCGTGCGGCCCGGTCCGAGGCCATGGCGGCAGGTGCCGGGATAGATCGCGCTGCCATCGGGCGCCACGCCGATGCGTGAATCGGCGATCTCGCGCCGGTTGCAGCCGCACGGATAGGTGTCCTGCGCGATGCGCGCGGCAGCCGCTTCGTAGAGGTGCTTGCGCCGGCTTTGCCAGACCACCTCGCCGTCATGCGCCATGCCAAGCGCGGCCAGCAATTGCAGCATGCCTTCGGCTGCGCCGGGCACGCTGCGGCCTTCGTCGATGTCTTCGATGCGGATCAGCCACGTGCCGTCGTGCCAGCGGGCGTCGAGGTAGCTGGCCATGGCCGCGACCAGCGAGCCGGCGTGCAGGGGCCCGGAAGGCGATGGCGCAAAGCGGCCGATATAAGGCTGATTCACTGCAGGCTGCTTATTTCTTTGGCTGCTGTTCGTGCGCGGCGATGATGCCCACGACCTGCTCGTTGACGGCATTGGGCACCGCCAGCGACAGCTGGTAGTGAACGATCTCGAAGCCCGTCTTGGTCTTGCGCAGCACGCCGCTGGCCATCGCCGGCCCCATGTTCTTGGTATCGAGCAGCTCGTCGAACCAGATCAGGGATTTGTCGGCCGACGCGTAGACATTGCGGCGCGTGGCCTTGAAGGTCCAGGCCGCCTTGGCGTCAAAGTACTTCTTCGACCAGGCCTTGAATTCATCGCGCGTCCACAGCTCGGTGTGGTCGGTGCCGATATACACGCCATCCTTGGCGATCTTGTCAAAGTACGCCATGCGCGTATTGGCGGCGTCGTCGTGCCAGCCGTCGACGAAGGCGTTGACTTCGCGCGTCAGGCTTGCATCGGTGGCAGCGTGCGCGGGGCCGGCCAGCGACAGGCAGAGGCTCAGGCTCAGGCTAAGTAAGCAGGCGGTCAGGAGGCGTTGCATGGTGGTCCTTCGATGACGGTGATGAGCGAAGCATTCTACACATGCACGCAAGAGGCCGGTGCATTCGCCCACCCCGCCAGCGCAGGCACTTGGGAAGCACTGATTAATTCATGGAGGCGGACTTGGCGCGGAAAATAGCCACCCTGCGGCGTTGCAAATTCTCGCAATAGCTCGCTATTGCTGCGATTTGCGCCTTGCATGGCGGCTTTTTCCGCAGCCAATTCCATCCCCCAGAATAAATCAGTGCTCCCCTAGCGGTGCTGCCGCCCTGCTGGCTGTGCCTGATGCTCGATCCCGAGCACCGTGGCCTCGTGCGGCCCGTCCGGCTGCTGCCACGACATCCGCCCACCCACCCGCACGCCCAGCAGCGCTGTGCCGGCCGGCGTGAGCACCGACAGGCGTTCTGCGGTGTCCTGCATGTCGTTCGGATAGCTCAGCGTCATCGTCTCTTCTTCGCTGGCGCCGGTCACGCGAAAGCGCACGCGCGAATTCATCGTCACGACGTCGGGCGGCATCTCCCACGGCTCGACCAGTTGCGCATGTTCGAGTTCACCCAGCAGCGCGTCACGCGCTCGGGCCTCTGCCGGAGAAAGCCGATCCAGCACACGCTCGAGGCGTTCGAGGTCAAGCCAGGATACAACCATTGAATCACTCATTTCAGTCTCCACGATCAGCGTTGAGAGAGCCGGCTTGCCGCTACGATGGCGGGGCCTGGCTGCGGCGCTACGCACTGACGGCGTGCGCCGCTCGACCATGGGCGGCGCGGAGCAATCCGAGCCGCGCCAGCGTACGTGCACCAATGGGTTCGACTGATCGGGAATACATGGAATGTTTCATAGTGGCAATTGAAACTGATGAGCTCAGTATAGACCTCTTCGGCGGCAATGCCAGGGGTCGGCCGACGAAATATTTTCGCTGCAGGCGCCCATGAAAAAAGCGGGCCGCAGCCCGCTTTTTCAGCTATTGAACCAGCGGATTAACGCTTGTCCATGTCCGGCACGTCACGCGCCGGCGAGCCGACGAACAGCTGACGTGGACGGCCGATCTTTTGCTCAGGGTCGGCGATCATTTCGTTCCACTGCGCGATCCAGCCGATGGTACGGGCCATCGCGAAGATGCCGGTGAACATGGTGACCGGGATACCCAGTGCCGACTGCACGATGCCCGAGTAGAAGTCGACGTTCGGGTACAGCTTACGCGACACGAAGTATTCGTCTTCGAGGGCGATGCGTTCCAGTTCCATTGCCAGCTTGAACAGTGGGTCGTCCTGCAGGCCCAACTCTTCCAGCACCTCGTGGCAGGTTTCGCGCATCAGCTTGGCGCGCGGGTCGAAGTTCTTGTACACGCGGTGACCGAAGCCCATCAGCTTGACGCCGGAATTCTTGTCCTTGACCTTCTCGATGAAGGCCGGGATGTTCTCGACGCTGCCGATTTCTTTCAGCATGTTCAGGGCCGCTTCGTTCGCGCCGCCGTGGGCAGGGCCCCACAGGCAGGCGATACCGGCTGCGATACAGGCGAACGGGTTGGCGCCCGACGAACCGGCCAGACGGACGGTCGAGGTCGATGCGTTCTGCTCGTGGTCTGCGTGCAGGATCAGGATGCGGTCCAGTGCGCGCACCAGCACGTCATTGACCTTGTACTCTTCGCACGGATTGGCGAACATCATGTACATGAAGTTGGCGCTGTACGACAGGTCATTGCGTGGGTACACGAACGGCTGGCCGACGTTGTACTTGTAGGCCATCGCGACGAGGGTCGGCAGCTTGGCGATCAGGCGGATCGCCGAGATTTCGCGCTGCTTGGCATCGTTGATGTCGAGCGAATCGTGGTAGAACGACGCCAGCGCGCCGACCGTGCCGACCAGCACGGACATCGGGTGCGCATCACGGCGGAAGCCACGGAAGAAGAAATTCATCTGCTCGTGGATCATCGTGTGCTTGGTCACGGTGTCGGTGAACAGCTCTTTCTGTTCTGCGTCCGGCAGTTCGCCGTTCAGCAGCAGGTAGCAGGTTTCCAGGAAGTCGCAATTGACGGCCAGTTGCTCGATCGGATAACCGCGGTACAGCAGCTCGCCCTTGTCACCGTCGATGTAGGTGATGCTCGAGTTGCAGGCGGCGGTCGACATGAAGCCAGGATCGTACGTGAACTTGCCGGTCGCGCCGTACAGCTTGCGGATGTCGACGACGTCCGGGCCGATGGTGCCTTTGTAGATCGGCATGTCGATCGACGGGCTACCGTCCGAGAACGACAGGGTGGCTTTGGTATCAGAGATGTTCATGGCACTTCCTTCTTGTGGGAGTGGGTCTACAAAATAAAACGAAACCGGGGGGCGTCGCGACGTGCCGCGTTGGCGAATCGAAAGGCCCGTAGTTCGCTTACGCTAGCCGCAGCTTCGCCAGCAAGGCGTGCACGTGCGGCAGGTCGTGCTCGCCGGAGGGCTCGTTGCGCCCCAGCAGCAAGTCCAGCAACGGGTTGTCAGCCAGGTCCAGCAGGCGCGTCAGCGCATCGACCTCGTCGTCCGTCAGACCCTTTTCTTGCGCATCGAGAAAGCGCGTCAGGATCAGATCGTTCTCGAGCAGGCCGCGACGTGCACGCCAGCGCAGGCGCGAACGGTTGGCAGGATCGGCTTGATGTGTAATCACATTAAAATCCGTTGTTGGTTCGACATCATACTCCGGCTGACACGATTCGGCAGCACGGTACTTTTACGGTATTGCACACGTTCGTCGAACGCGTCCGACGCACGTCTGCACACCGCCAGACAACGCGTGCGGCGCCCACCTGCGGCGCCACACGCATCCATCGCTTAAATCGCGCGACGCACCAGCAGTTCCTTGATCTTGCCAATCGCCTTGTTCGGATTGAGGCCTTTCGGGCACACATCCGTGCAATTCATGATCGAGTGGCAGCGGAACAGGCGGTACGGATCTTCCAGGTTGTCCAGGCGCTCGTTGGTCGCTTCGTCGCGCGAGTCGGCGATGAAGCGGTACGCCTGCAACAGACCGGCCGGGCCGACGAATTTGTCCGGGTTCCACCAGAACGACGGGCACGAAGTCGAGCAGCAGGCGCACAGGATGCACTCGTACAGACCGTCGAGCTCTTCGCGCTCTTCGGGCGACTGCAGACGTTCTTTTTCAGGCCGGATCGACTCGTTGATCAGGTACGGCTTGATCGAGTGATACTGTTTGAAGAAGTTGGTCATGTCGACGATCAGGTCGCGCACCACCGGCAGGCCCGGCAGAGGACGCAGCACGATCGGCTGGGTCAGCTCGTTCAGGTTGGTCGTGCAGGCCAGACCGTTCTTGCCGTTGATGTTCATTGCGTCCGAACCGCACACGCCTTCGCGGCACGAGCGGCGCAGCGTCAACGAGTCATCGACGTCCGCCTTGATGCGCTGCAGGACGTCCAGCAGCATCTTGTCGGTGTCTTGCAGCTCGACCGAAACGTCTTGCATGTAAGGCTTCGAATCCTTGTCCGGATCGTAGCGGTAAATTTTCAGTTGGACAGTGCGTGCCATGTTTTACCTATCTCATCACGGCGGCCGGGCGACAATCGCCCGGTAGCCACAAAAATGTTTAGAAAGTACGTGCTTTTGGCTTGAAGGTCTCGACCGTCAGCGGCTTTTGCACGACGCCCTTGTAGTCGAGGCGGTTGCCCTCGGAGAAGAACAGCGTGTGCTTCATCCAGTTCTCGTCGTCGCGGACTTCGTAATCGCTGTGGGCGTGGGCGCCGCGCGATTCCTTGCGCGCCTGGGCCGAAACGATAGTCGCTTTCGCGGTTTCGATCAGGTTGTCCAGTTCGAGCGCTTCGACGCGAGCGGTGTTGAACACCTTCGACTTGTCCTTGAACGACACGTTCTTGCGGCGCTCGTCGAGCACCATGATTTCCTTGACGCCCTGCGTGAGCAGCTGGTCGGTGCGGAACACGCCGCAGTACTTCTGCATCGTGGCGCGGATATCGTTGGCGACGTGCTGCACTTTCTCGGTGCCGGTCGACGTTTCGAGGCGGTTCAGGCGATCGAGTGCGAAGTCGGCAGCATCAGCCGGCATCGGCTTGGCGACTTTCTTCTTCAGGTCGGACGCGACGACGTGGTTGCCGGCTGCGCGACCGAACACGATCAGGTCGAGCAGCGAGTTCGTGCCCAGGCGGTTCGCGCCGTGGACCGACACGCAGGCGCATTCGCCAATCGCATACAGACCACCCACGATCTTCTGGCCGCCCGCACCATCCGGTGCCACGACCTGACCATGGATATTTGTCGGGATGCCGCCCATCTGGTAGTGAATCGTCGGCACGACCGGAATCGGTTCCTTGGTCGCATCGACGTTGGCGAACTTGTGGCCGATTTCGAGGATCGAAGGCAGACGCTTCTTGATGGTGTCGGCGCCGATGTGGCGCAGGTCCAGCAGCACGTGGTCCTTGTTCGGACCGCAGCCGCGGCCTTCCTTGATTTCCTGGTCCATCGAGCGCGACACGAAGTCGCGTGGCGCCAGATCCTTCAGCGTCGGCGCGTAGCGCTCCATGAAGCGTTCGCCGTTGCTGTTGATCAGGATACCGCCCTCGCCGCGCACGCCTTCGGTGATCAGGACGCCCGCGCCCGCCACACCGGTCGGGTGGAACTGCCAGAACTCCATGTCTTGCAGCGGCAGGCC
This sequence comes from Massilia sp. MP_M2, assembly GCF_039123635.1. Taxonomy (NCBI): domain Bacteria; kingdom Pseudomonadati; phylum Pseudomonadota; class Betaproteobacteria; order Burkholderiales; family Oxalobacteraceae; genus Massilia; species Massilia sp. MP_M2. Next base: position 228,308 of record NZ_JBCHJF010000002.1, on the reverse strand, counting down.
GGCACGCGCCGCCATGCCCATGCCGTCGCCGGTGTTGATGAAGGCATTGGTCGATGCGGCAAAGATACGGCCTGCGCCGCCGGTGGCGAAGATGGTGGTCTTCGCTTCGATGATCATGACTTCGCCGGTTTCCATTTCCAGGGCCATCACGCCGACCACGTCGCCTTCGGCGTCGCGGATCACGTCCAGTGCCATCCATTCCACGAAGAAGTGGGTGCGGGCGCGGACATTGCGCTGGTACAGCGTGTGCAGCAGCGCGTGACCGGTACGGTCGGCTGCTGCGCAGGCGCGCTGGACCGGCTTTTCGCCGAAGTTGGCCGTGTGGCCGCCGAACGGACGCTGATAAATCGTGCCGTCAGGGTTGCGGTCGAACGGCATGCCGAAGTGTTCCAGCTCGTAGACGACTTTCGGTGCTTCGCGGCACATGAATTCGATCGCATCCTGGTCGCCCAGGTAGTCGCCGCCCTTGACGGTGTCGAACATGTGCCAGTACCAGTCGTCCTCGCTCATATTGCCGAGCGAGGCGCCGATGCCGCCCTGCGCCGCCACGGTGTGCGAGCGGGTCGGGAACACTTTGGACAGAACAGCAACGTTCAGGCCGGCTTCAGCCAGTTGCAGGGAAGCGCGCATGCCGGAACCGCCGGCGCCCACGATGACCGCGTCGAACCGACGGGTAGGAATTGCAGTTTTGATAGCTGCCACGATTACACACTCCAGAGAATTTGTACGGTCCAGGCGGCGCAAGCGAGCAGCCAGAAGATCGTTACCAGCATCAGGAACAGACGCAGGCCTGCCGATTTAACATAGTCCATCCAGATATCGCGGATGCCGACCCAGGCGTGGTAGTACAACGCCAGGAACGTCACCAGCGAAAACAGCTTGAACCATTGCTGGGAGAACAGACCCGCCCAGCCTTCATAGGTGAAATTCTGGCCGGTCAGGAACGCGACCAGCAGGATGACGGTGTAGACCGCCATCACGATGGCGGTGACGCGCTGCGCCAGCCAGTCCCTGACGCCATAGTGCGCGCCGACGACGACGCGGCGTGTGCCGATATTATTCTTGGTTGCCATAATTAAAACACTCCGAACAGTTTCAGGCCGACCAACGCGGTCAGCAGCAGGCTGATCACCAGCACGACACGGGCGGTCTTTTGCGACGTGTCCTTCTCGATGCCGATGTGATTGTCCATGATCAGGTGACGAATGCCGGCGGTGAAGTGGTGCAGGTAAGCCCACGACAGGCCCAGCAGGACGATCTTGGCGAGCGGGTGGGAAACGATGCCGGCAAAGTAGCCGAACGACGATTCCGACAGCAGGCTTTGCTGGAACAGGTACAACAGGAAAGGCAACGCCAGGAACATGCCGGCGCCACTGACACGGTGCAGGATCGACACGATGGCCGATGGCGGCATGCGATATTTGCTGGTGATATCGGTGATGCCGATATTGCGGAACTCCGGCCGCCCCTTCTGCTTTGCTTCTCTCACGGCTTCGGACATGATGGTACACCTCCCTTATGACAACAATTTTTTATGTGAACCCTTTGGATTTTCGCTGATTTCCCTGTCTTGGTCCGTTAACGCGAAGCAAGGTGGGCGGGACAGCGAGCGAAGGACCGGGTCATGTCCGCCGCGCACCCAAAACCAAGTTATTTTAGTCGCTCTTGCCGATTTTCGCTGCAGCCCATATTGACTGCGGCAAAGTATTTCTATACGGCTGAGCTACTTATCAGGACAGCTCGTTCTGATAGTGATGTTGTTCCGTCAAGTACATCCCGCGGCGCAGCTCGACTGCCTTGTCGCCGTAGGTAAACGACACACGTTCGCCGCACAACAGCGGTGTGCCTTGCGGCACCTTCAAATAGTCGGCCGTGGCGGCATCGGCCGTGACGGCGCGTATCTTTTCCGTCGCGCGGATCATGCGGGTGCCGAATTCCGTTTCGAACAGCCCATACATCGGGCCCTTGTATTCCACCAGGCGCTCGGCGCTCAGGCCCTTGAACAACTGGCCCGGCAGCCACAGCTCTTCCAGGATGGTCGGCTTGCCCTCGAACGACTGCACGCGCTTGATGTAGACGACGGCGTCGCCCGCTTTCAGGTCGAGCAGGCGCGCGACCTCGGCCGGTGCACGGATGCGCTTGACCTCGAGGAAGCGGTTTTCAGGATGGTGTGGCAAGCCTTCGTCGGGCCGCAGGCGCAGAAAGCGAAAATGCGCGCGTTCTTCGGCGTGGCTGGCGACGAACGTGCCCTTGCCCTGGCGGCGCACGACCAGGTTCTCGGCCGCGAGCTCGTCAATGGCCTTGCGCACCGTGCCCTGGCTGACCTTGAACCGCCCGGCCAGCTCGACTTCGCTCGGCATCATTTCGCCCGGTTTCCACTCGCCGGCCTGCAGGCTTTTGGTGATCAGGGCCTTGATCTGCTGGTACAGCGGCCGGAAGGACGGCGAGCCGCTGGCGGCAGGGTCGGCAGCCGGATTGGACGAGGTGGAATTCATAGACCGCGATTTCACCACAAAAGCGCCATACCGTCCAGCTTTTGAGGCATTCAGATATCTGTCTTATATAAGACATAAGATATGAATTGACAGCCTTGATGACGCAGGCATACACTCATGCCCGACCGGGAGTCGGTGGCACTCTTGCTAGAGTACGCGCGCGACACCCGCGATTGACTTTTGAATAGCCCGGCCGACGCTTTTTGTTATCATTGCAGTCTGATTAAAGTCTGATTGCAGCTGAGCGCTACAAGCGTAGGCTCGGCGTCGACCTCGGTGCAAACCGTTTTCATTCCCACTTTTGGAGATTCATCATGGCTAAAACCCCAATGCGCGTCGCTGTGACCGGCGCTGCCGGCCAGATCGGCTATTCCCTGCTGTTCCGCATCGCCAACGGCGACATGCTCGGCAAGGACCAGCCGGTCATCCTTCAGCTGCTCGAAATCGACAACGAAAAAGCACAGAAGGCGCTCAAGGGCGTAATGATGGAAATCGACGACTGCGCGTTCCCGCTGCTCGAAGGCATGACGGCGCACGCCGATCCAATGACCGCATTCAAGGACATCGACGTCGCCCTGCTGGTCGGCGCCCGTCCACGTGGCCCAGGCATGGAACGCAAGGACCTGCTGGAAGCCAATGCCCAGATCTTCACCGTGCAGGGCAAGGCGCTGGACGCCGTCGCTTCGCGCAACGTCAAGGTGCTGGTGGTCGGCAATCCAGCCAACACCAACGCCTACATCGCGATGAAGTCGGCACCGAACCTGCCAGCGAAAAACTTCACCGCGATGCTGCGTCTGGACCACAACCGCGCGCTGTCGCAAGTGGCAGCCAAGACCGGCAAGGCCGTCAAGGACATCGAACAAATGGTCGTCTGGGGCAACCACTCGCCAACGATGTACGCCGACTACCGTTTCGCCACCGCTGGCAGCGAGCAGGTCAAGGACCTGATCAACGACCAGGAATGGAACGCCAACACCTTCCTGCCAACCGTCGGCAAGCGCGGCGCTGCGATCATCGAAGCGCGCGGCCTGTCGTCGGCAGCCTCGGCCGCCAACGCAGCGATCGACCACGTCCGTGACTGGGTCCTGGGCACGAACGGCAAGTGGACCACGATGGGTATCCCGTCGGACGGTTCGTACGGCATCCCTGAAGGCACCATGTTCGGCTTCCCGGTCACGACCGAGAATGGCGAATACACGATCGTGCAAGGTCTGGACATCGATTCGTTCTCGCAAGAGCGCATCAACCTGACCCTGAAAGAGCTGGAAGAAGAAAAAGCCGGCGTCGCACACCTGCTGGGCTAATCAGTACAAGGCGCACGGCAACTGCCGTGCGCCAACCACGCCGTGCCAGTCAACCGGCACGGCGGTGTTTTATGCAACCAAGCGTTGTGAAGAAATCTATGCATCCTTCCGAGGTTTTATTCCAGGGCAAACGCCAGCCGCTGCTTCTCCCCTCCTGCGATCACTACGCCGGCGCCGAGAAACTGATGCGCAAATCGCTGACCCTGCAACAAGAGCTTGGTCCCTTGTTTGACATCACCTTCGACTGCGAAGACGGCGCCCAGGCGGGCGTCGAGCACGAGCACGCCGTCCTTGTGGCGGGCTTGTTAAACAGCGAAGAGAACCGTTTCAACCGTGTCGGCGCGCGCCTGCACGAGCCGGCCAGCATCCACTTTGCCAACGACGTCGCGATCATCGTCGGCGGCGCGGCGGCGCGCCTGGCGTATGTCGTGCTGCCGAAAGTCGACAGCGTCGACGAGGTGCGCGGCGCGATCGAGCTGATCAACAAGTACGCGCTCGCTGCCGGTCGCACCGACCTGCCAGTGCATGTACTGATCGAAACCCACGGCGCGCTGCGCGACGCCTACGACATCGCGGCGCTGCCGCAGGTCGAGTGCCTGTCGTTCGGCATCATGGATTTTGTCTCGGCCCACTACGGCGCGATTCCGGCCAGCGCGATGCGCACGCCAGGCCAGTTCACGCACCCGCTGGTGGTGCGCGCGAAGCTCGAAATGGTGGCGGCCTGCCATGCCCATGGCAAGGTGGCATCGCACAACGTGACGACCGACATCAAGGACAGCGCAACGGTGGCGAACGATGCCCAGCGCGCCGGCGCCGAGTTCGGCTTTACCCGTATGTGGAGCATCCACCCGGATCAGATCAAGCCGATCCTCAAGGCGTTCACGCCGCGCTTGTCCGAAGTCAATGAAGCCACGAATATCCTGACCGAAGCCATGGCCTCGGGCTGGGGACCGATTGCGCAACATGGGCGCTTGCATGACCGTGCGAGCTACCGATACTATTGGTCGGTGTTGCAGCGGGCCAAGCTGGCCGGCCTCGCCCTGCCAGAGGCAGCTGCAGCCATCGTCAACCTCTCAGACTCCCGATAATCCCGACCATGGCCACCCTCCTCTCACCAGTCAATGCTGCCTGCGCACTTGCGCTTGCCGCCGCCGTCGCGTGTGCGCCGGCCAACGCCGCCACGCCGGTAGCGCACCCGAAAGCCTCCGCCGTGCTCGCTGCCGAAGCGGCGAAAAAGCAGGCGAAGGCGCCCGCGAAAAAATCTGGCAAGAAGGCGAAAGCCGCTGCTGCTACCGCTGCCGTCACGGCCGCCGCGGTGGCCGCCAACCCGCTCGAGGTCGACGAACCGGACATCACCGACACCAAGACCACCGAGTACGATTGCGAGCTGGGCAACAAGATCACGATCTACACGAACGACAACGATGCGAGCCACATCGCGCTGCGCTGGAAGACCCGGCTGCACCGCCTGGCCCGCATCGGCACCACCACCGGCGCCTTGCGCTTCGAAAATCCGCACTATGGCCTGATCTGGATTGGCATTCCGTCCAAGGGCATCCTGCTCGACTCGAAGCTCAACCGCCAACTGGCGAATGAATGCAAGAACGCCACCCAGTCCGCGATCGTGGCGACCGCGGCGCCGGAGGCGAGCAAGACTTGAGCCGCGGCCTGGGTTTCCCGGATCCAGACCGTCCTGTCGCCTGATGTTATTTGATGCTGTTGAAATAACAACGTTGTTGATAACAATATTCCACTGAAGGAGAGATTATGTCTCGCAACACCCTGAACACACTGAAGGAATTCCCGATCGGCGCAGGCCAGAGCGGCCAGTTTCACTCGCTGCCAGCGCTGGCGGAAACCCTTGGTGTGAACCTGTCGCGCCTGCCGGTGTCGATTCGTATCGTCCTGGAATCCGTGCTGCGTAACTGCGACGGCAAGAAGGTCACCGAAGAGCACATCAAGCAGGTCGCCGGCTGGAAAGCCACGGCCGAGCGCACCGACGAGATTCCGTTCGTCGTGGCCCGCGTCGTGCTGCAAGACTTCACCGGCGTGCCGCTGCTGGCCGACCTGGCTGCGATGCGTAACGTCGCCGCCAAGATGGGCGCTGATCCGAAGAAGATCGAGCCACTGGTGCCGGTCGACCTGGTCGTCGACCACTCGGTCACGATCGACCACTTCCGTGAGCCGAACGCACTCGACCTGAACATGAAGCTGGAATTCTCGCGCAACAACGAGCGCTACCAGTTCATGAAATGGGGCATGCAAGCCTTCGACACCTTCGGCGTCGTGCCACCGGGCTTCGGCATCGTCCACCAGGTCAACCTGGAATACCTGGCGCGCGGCGTCATGAAGCAGGGCGACGTGTACTACCCTGACACGCTGGTCGGCACCGACTCGCACACCACCATGATCAACGGCGTTGGCGTGGTCGGCTGGGGCGTGGGCGGTATCGAAGCCGAAGCCGGCATGCTGGGCCAGCCGGTGTACTTCCTGACCCCGGACGTCATCGGCGTGAACCTGAAAGGCAAGCTGCGCGAAGGCTGCACCGCGACCGACCTGGTGCTGACCGTCACCGAACTGCTGCGCAAAGAAAAAGTCGTCGGCAAGTTCGTCGAGTTCTTCGGCGCCGGCACCCGCTCGCTGTCGACCACCGACCGCGCAACCATCGGCAATATGGCGCCTGAATACGGCGCGACGATGGGCTTCTTCCCGGTCGACGAAGCCACGGTCGACTACTTCCGCGGCACCGGCCGCACCGAAGAAGAGCTGGCTGCGTTCGAAGGCTACTACCGCGCCCAGGGCATGTTCGGCATCCCGCAAGAAGGCGACATCGACTTCACGCGCGTCGTCGAGCTCGACCTGTCGACCGTCACGCCATCGCTGGCAGGCCCGAAGCGTCCGCAAGACCGTATTGAACTCGGCAACGTGAAGAACAACTTCACGGAACTGTTCAGCAAGCCGACGACGCAGAACGGCTTCAACAAGAATCCGGAAGACCTCAACAAGCAGTACACCACGACCAACGGCGTGAACGTGAAGAACGGCGACATCCTGATCGCCGCCATCACGTCGTGCACCAACACGTCGAACCCGAGCGTGCTGCTGGCCGCCGGCCTGCTGGCCAAGAAAGCCGTCGAGCGCGGCCTGACCGTGGCGCCGCACATCAAGTCGTCGCTGGCCCCTGGCTCGCGCGTGGTCACCGAGTACCTGACCGCTGCCGGCCTGCTGCCGTACCTGGAAAAGCTGGGCTTCGGCGTGACCGCCTACGGCTGCACGACCTGCATCGGCAATGCCGGCGACCTGACCCCGGAACTGAACGCCGCGATCACGCAGAACGACATCGTCGCCTCGGCCATCCTGTCGGGCAACCGTAACTTCGAAGCACGGATCCACCCGAACATCCGTTCGAACTTCCTGGCGTCGCCACCGCTGGTCGTCGCTTACGCGATCGCCGGCAACATGACGCGCGACCTGATGACCGAGCCAGTCGGCCAGGACAGCCATGGCGTGGACGTGTACCTGGGCGACATCTGGCCGACCTCGCAAGAGATCGGTGAGCTGATGCGCTTTGCGATGAACTCGGAAGTCTTCAAGTCGAACTACGCCGACGTCAAGGGCAACCCGGGCGAGCTGTGGGAACGCGTCACCACGACCGAAGGTCAAGTCTACAACTGGCCTGAATCGACCTACATCGCCGAGCCACCGTTCTTCGCTGATTTCGAGATGACCCCGAAAGCGGTCGCCACCGGCATCACCGGCGCACGCGCACTGGGCGTGTTCGGCGACTCGATCACCACCGACCACATCTCCCCGGCCGGTTCGATCAAGGAAGACGGCCCAGCAGGCAAGTGGCTCAAGGAACACAACGTCCTGAAAGCCGACTTCAACTCGTACGGCTCGCGGCGCGGTAACCACGAAATCATGATGCGCGGCACCTTCGCCAACGTGCGGATCAAGAACCGCATGATCCCGGTGGGTCCGGACGGCTCGGCGATCGAAGGCGGCATCACGCAGTTCCAGCCAACCGGCGAACAGATGTCGATCTATGACGCCGCCATGCAATACGTGGCTGACGGCACCCCGACCATGATCTTCGGCGGCGAAGAGTACGGCACCGGCTCGTCGCGCGACTGGGCCGCCAAGGGCACCCAGCTGCTGGGCGTGAAGGCAGTGATCGTGCGCTCGTTCGAACGCATCCACCGCTCGAACCTGGTGGGCATGGGCGTGCTGCCGCTGCAATTCATCGGCAACGACAGCGTCGACAGCCTGGGCATCACGGGCAAAGAGACGTATGACCTGAAGGGCCTGGAAGGCGAGATCAAGCCGCAACAGCTGGCCACGCTCGTGATCCATCGTGAAAACGGCGAATCGCAAGAAGTGCGCGTGCTGCTGCGTATCGATACGCCAATCGAAGTCGACTACTACAAGCACGGCGGTATTCTGCCATTCGTGCTGCGTCAGCTGCTGGCGTAAGCTGTTGGCAAGGCCCGCGCAAGCGGGCTGCGTCCAACAGAAAAGGGCTGGAATCCTCACGGGTTACAGCCCTTTTTACATCGTCATTCGACATTGCATCGACGTCGGGTAAACGGTAGCGTCAACGATCACCGCGTGGACGGCGGGAGCCGTCCACCCTGCCGGGCATGCGTTCAATCGTGCGTAGACGTAGCGTGGACGGCTTCGCCGTCCACGCGTTCAAGGATACGCAGCGAGATCGCGCGGTGCGACAGCGGTATTCATCACACCTCGGCCCACATCCTGAGCAGGTTGTGATAGTGCGCCGTCAGCCCGACCGTCGTGCTCGACTCGCCATGGTCGCTTCGCAGCGCCTGGATATGCGTGTCCAGGTCGAACAGCATCGCCCGCCTGGCGTCATCCCTGACCATGCTCTGCGTCCACAAGAACGACGCCACCCGCTCTCCGCGCGTCACCGGCCGCACCTGGTGCACGCTGCCGGACGGATACACGATCGCATCCCCCGCCGCCAGCTTGACTTCGTGCGTGCCATACAGGTCCACCACCTCCAGCTCACCGCCCTCGTAGTCGTCGGGCTCGCTCAGAAACACGGTCGTCGACACATCGGCACGTACGGCCGGCAAGCCGCCGCGCTGGGCCCGGATGGCACCGTCCACGTGCAGCCCGTAATGCTCGCCGCCCGCGTACGCATTGAAGTATGGCGCCAGCACCCGCAGCGGCAACACGGCAGCAAAGAACAATGGGTTGGCCATCAGCGCGCCGCTGACGATCTGACCGAGCTCGAGCGCGAGCGGCGTGCCCTCGCCCAGCTGGCGGTTGCGCTTGACTTGCGCGCCCTGCGCGCCGACGCTCTCGCGCCCGTCGATCCACTCTGGCGCGCGGTCAAGCCGGGCGCGGATAGCAGAGACCTGTTCTGGCGTCAGCACGCCGGGGATATGCAGCATCATGATGAGATCGTGGTGGGTACGGCCAATAAAAAAATCCCCCCTGGCAAGCCAGGAGGGGCGAATCCGGTCTCCCGGCGGGGGTGGTACTCCGTGAAGAGCATCTGCCAGCGCTTTCCCGGTCGCCGGCAGGGCAGAACAGTTCCTTCCGTCTTCCCATTAATGCTTGAATGAGAATTGTTCTCATTATGGGCGGTGTGCGCGGACTTGGCAAGCGTCTTCCTGCAATCCGTGCGTACCGGGTGCGCCGGCCCCATTCTTCATGGGCCGTGGCCGAATCAACTACAATACCGGGGATAAGGGATTATCATCATTATCCGGCTTTAAACTGCGTACGCTGATCTGCGCAACGCCAGCCGCGCTCTATCGCTCCACTGACATTCGATCCACTAACTGACAAGAGACTCACTCGCCCCATGCGTCGTCCTTCCAAAGATTCAACACCCAAACTTCCCGCAGAAAGCCAGCGCCTCGTCAGCCTCTCGCAAGCCCTCATGCAAGCTGCCAGCCGTGCCGAAGAACGGGCGTGGGAACGCCAGCTCGACACGCAACTGCAAAAACTGCTCAAGACCAACCACCAGGACAGCATCGACAGCGCCCTGAACGCATTGTTCAAGAGCGATCTGGCCTCATACGACGTCCTGATGGACACGGTCGAAGCGGTCAGCGAATCGGCCATGATGGTCGAGCAGAAGGATGGCGTCGACGTCACCTGGCAGGCGCTCCTGATCGCTGCCCCGATTTTGGCCTGGACCCGGTTTTCGATCGCCACTGGCGCGATCCCGGCCGACTTGCTGGCCACGCTCGGCGCCCACTTCTCGGCGCACCTGCTCGCGGGCGGCACGAAGATGGCGATCGCCCCAACCCTGTATTCGATCGACCAGCTGCCGCGCACCCACGCCGAAACCTACGCGCTGACGCACAAGCTGGCGGCCGCCGCGCACAAGGGTGGCACGATCAAGCCAGCGCCCCAGTTAGAGGAAACCGCGCCCTTCCTGGCCGACACGCGCTACATGCTGATCGCGATCGTCGCGCCGGCGGGCGACCCGCTGTTCCGCTGGCAAGAACCGCAGCATCAGCTGCACGTCGTGCAAGAGCGCGAGCGCAGCCTGGAACAATGGCGCACGCAAGCCACCGCCAACGTCGCGCGTCTGATGCCCGGCTGCGGCATCGAGCTGCTGCTGCCGGAAGCGTATTACGTCGCCTGCCGCGAAGCCGATAAGCTGATCCGTCCGATCTCGATCCGCGCTGCCGTGCACTACCTGACCAACACGCTGGGCGTGGAGCCGTCCGACCTGCGCGCCGTCGTCGCCGGCTTTGGCGAAGAAGCGCCGGACATCCAGATCGACGAATACCGCGTGTCCTTCACGATGCGTCAGAGCGCCGATGTCGTGTATGGCATCGTCTGGCCGCTGTACGGGCAAGAAGACGAGTCCGGCACGCCGGTGGAAGGCCCGCTGGCCATCACGCACGACGCGCTCAGCCCACTGAACGAGATCGTCGCGCACCTGAACGAAGCCGGCATCGCCCACATCAAGCGCATCAACGAGCGCTACGTCGCCGAGTACTGCGACGACTGCGGCTCCCCCTTGTTCGCCGACCCCACAGGCGAACTGGTGCACGCCGAGATGCCGGACGACACGCCAAGCGGCAGCGAGCACTTCCACTGATCTTCCACAGCCGGGGTCAGGTCTGACATTTGGACACGACCTCAGCTTTAGCCACTTCCAATGGTGGCATGCTCAGTATCAGCATGGCTCGGTCTCCCCAAATTCCGACTACCGACTGTCGAGATCGTGTCCGAATGTCAGACCTGACCCCCGCTGTTTATATTGCGGATGAATGCAAAAAAGGCCGGCCACGTTGATCGTGGCTGGCCTTCTTTTATGGCTGCTCTTGCGTATTACGCCATCGGATCGATGGTGAATGCAGGCATGCGGGCATTGGTGCGGGCGCTTTCAAGGAACTTGTCGGATGTGGCCAGTGCTTCGGCGATCGTGACGTCCATGTCCAGGTAGCGATACGTGCCCAGGCGGCCGACGAACGTGACGTTCGGCTCGTTTTGCGCCTTGTTCACGTACAGCTCGAGCATGGCCTTTTCGCGGTTCTGGCGGATCGGATAGTACGGGATATCCTTTTCTTCGCACTGACGGCTGTACTCGGCGTAGCAGATCGTCTTTTCGTGCTTTTCCCACGGCGAGAAGTGCTTGTGCTCGGTGATGCGCGTGTATTTCTTTTCGTTGTCGCAGTAATTGATGACAGCGTTACCCTGGAAGTCGCCGTCGGCGCGGAAGACTTCGAAGTCCAGCGTGCGGTAAGGCAGGCGGCCTTCGGTGTGCTTGAACCAGGCGTCGATCGGGCCGCTGTAGAACACGTGCTCGTACTCGCCCTTGGTCGCCGGATCGAACGTGGTGTTCAGGTGCACCGTCACGCCTGGCGTGTCGATGATGTTCTGCACCAGTTGCGTGTAGCCCTCGGCCGGCATCCCCTGATATTTGTGGTTGAAGTAATTGTCGTCGTAGTTGAAGCGCACGGGCAGGCGCTTGAGGATGCTTGCCGGCAGTTCGCTTGGCTCCAGGCCCCACTGCTTGATCGTGTAGGTCTTGAAGAACGCTTCGTACAGGTCGCGCCCGACGAAGCGCAGCGCCTGCTCTTCGAACGTGGTCGGGTTCTCGATGGTCTTGTCACCCAGGTTCGCAAGGAACTCTTGTGCTTCGGCAGGGCCCATCGTCTTGTTGAAGAACTGGTTGATGGTCAACAGGTTGATTGGCAAGGTGAAGACTTTGCCGTCAGTGATGGCCTTGACGCGATTGACATACGGCTTGAACTCGGCGAAGCGGTTGACGAATTCCCACGCGCGTTCATTATCGGTGTGGAAAATGTGCGGGCCGTAGACGTGGACCATGACGCCGGTTTCGGCATCGCGCTCGGAATAGCAATTGCCGGCCACGTGCGGGCGCGACTCGAACACGTCGACGCTGTAGCCGGCCTGTGCCAGCTGATTGGCGATCACTGCCCCGGAGAATCCTGCACCAACAATGGCGATGTTCTTTTTCATGCTTGTGTCCTGGTGATATTGGCAATGCCGGGGGAGGCTTGCGCCGGACCCCTCTAAAGGCCGTGGCACGCGTCGCCGCATCGCGAGTGAATTTAATAGCAAAAGAATATCACCCAACCCCCCTTTTGCCCCGCACAATTGGACAACGGAGCGTGTACGAAACCGAGATGCCGCCACGCGCCTGAACGCCGTCCGGATGAGGCCAGAATGCGGTTCGTTGGACTGCAGGACCACGCTCTATTTGCGGATCGCTCTCACCACGCGCGTGGCGAATTCGGCGGCATTGCCCGCATGCCAGCGCCAGACGATCACCAGGTCGTGCTCGGGCGAGACGACGATATCGTTGCTGCCAGCGCCCAGCGCGGCGAATGCCGTGACCGGCATGCCCGGCAAGTTCTTGCCCTTGGTATTGAGCCACCACAGATAGCCGTAATCGGGACCATGTGCGCTCGGCGTGAGCGCCGCCGTGACATAGGCCGGTGGCAGGATCTGCTTGCCGGCCCAGTTGCCCTGGCGCAGCCACAAGTAACCGAAGCGCGCCATGTCCCAGCTGTCGATCCACATGCCGCCGCCCCAGCGCGTGCCGCCGCTGACCGAGGGCACCTGCTTGCCATTCAGTTCGACGTAGCTATTGTGGTAAGGGATCCATTTCCAGGTCGACGAGCCACCGATCGGGTCCATGACCTGCTGCTGGAACACGTCCGGCACCGATTGACCAAACACGCGCAGCAGTGACAGTGCCAGGCGGTTCACGCGCGTGTCGTTGTATTCGTAAAAAGTGCCCGGTGCCTTGATGGCGCGCGGCGCCCTTTCGCCCTTGCCGAAGGCTGCCTTGCCGATGAAGTTGCTGTGCTTGCCCCACAGCTCACCGTCCCATTCGGACTCTTGCTGAAGATGCTGTTTCCACGTCACGGCCGCGTTGTGAGGCGTCGCGTAGCCACCGTCGGTGACGCGCTGCGCCACCGGCTCATCGACCTGCAGGCGAGCGTCGCGCACGGCCACGCCCGCCACGGTGGCCAGCATGCTCTTGGCCACCGAGTAGGTCGGATCGACAAAACGCGTGTCGCCGAACTCGGCCACGACATAACCCTTGTAGATCACCACGCCGTTGCTCGCGGCGCGGCGGGTTGGCATCGAGCCCAGGCGCGTACCGAAGATGGCTTCCTGGTCGGACAGGTCGAGCGGCCGCTCGGTCTCGCGCGCTTGTGCAAACGCGATGGCGGCGGCCAGCGCAACCGGATCCATCCCGAGCGCCGCCGGGTCCTTGCGCGCCCACTCTCCGGCGGGCGGGAAGTAAGCCGCACCGACTGCTGAGGCCGGAGCGGCCGAGGCGCCAGAAAACGCCAGACCCAGCGCGGTAACGATGACGACTTGGATGAGGCTGCGGCGCGAGCGATGGGTCATGTCGGGGTATCGGTCCAGGTGGAATACGGCGCCCTGATCAGGCTGGAGTTGTAATAGCGCTTCTCGCCAGTGACTTCCTGACCGATCCAGTCGGGCTTGTCGAAGACGGTGTCCTCGGCCGGCAGTTCGATCTCGGCCACGACCAGGCCCGCGTTCTCGCCCAGGAATTCATCGACTTCCCAGGTAAAACCGGCGTGCTCGATACGGCGCCGGGTCTTTTCGACCAGGGGCCGCTCGCACAGGCGCTCGAGCAGCTCGGCGGCCTCACTGAGCGGAATCGGATACTCCCATTCGCCACGCGACGCGCCTTCGCTCTTGCTCTTGATGGTCAGGACGCCCTGCTCGCCCTCGATGCGCACGCGCACCGTGCGCGTCGGGTCAGCGCACAGATAGCCCTGGCGCAGCAGCGTGGCCGTGCCCAGTGTGCGCCAGCCGTCGCCTGCCAGCAGGAACTTGCGTTCGATCTCGATGCCCATCGGTTTAGCCCAGCCCTTGCAGGATCGGTTGCAGCATGGCCGCGCCCAGGCCCGCGCTGCGCGCGCCGTTCCAGCCGGTGTGCGCGTCGGGCAGGTTGGCGTTGTCCTTGAACGGCATTTCCAGCGTCAGCGACAGGCATTTGTAGTGATGGCCGACATACTTCGACGCCAGCGTGAGCAGCTCGTCGTTGTACTTGCTGGCAGCGTAGCCAAATTCTTTCTGGAAGTCCGGGCTGCAGGCGATGTAGCGGTCGATGAAGGCGGTTTGCTCCATGGCGCGCTCGGCAGTAAAATCGGCCAGCATTTCGCAGCCAGCCACGAAGTTGTACGGCAGCGCTTCATCGCCATGGATGTCGAAGAACATGTCGATGCCGACTTCTTCGATCTTCTGCTTCACGCACAGTACCTCGGGGCTGCGCTCGAGCGACGGGTTCATCCATTCGCGGTTCAGGTTGGCGCCGGCGGCATTCGTGCGCAGGTTGCCGCGCACCGAGCCGTCCGGGTTCATGTTCGGCACGATGTAGAACACGGCGCGCTGCAGCAGCGTGCGCGCGACCGGATTGGCGCTGTCGAGCAGCGCGTCCATCATGCCTTCGACGAACCACTCGGCCATCGATTCGCCAGGGTGCTGGCGCGCGATGACCCAGATCTTTTTCTCGGCCTGCGGATTGCCGATCACGACCAGGTTCATGTCGCGCCCTTCGACCGTGCTGCCGATGTCGAGCACGCGCGCAATCGGGTTGTCGGCCACCTCGCCCAGCAGGCGCAGGTGGCGTTCCCAGCTGTATGGCTCGAAGTAGGCGTAGTAGACGCTGTCCGTTTCCGGCGTATGCTCGATCGTCATCACCTGGCCATCGAACGTGGTCGGCACGCGGAACCAGTTGTCGAGATCATAGCTGGCCACCGCCTGGTAATCCTCGAACCCTTTCGGATACGTGGCCTGGCCCGCGTTTAAAAAACGCATTGTCACGGCCTGGTCGCGCGCGCCCTGCAGGCGAAAATGAAACCACTGGTGGATGTCGGCGTGCGAGTCGGCGCGCAGGTTCAGGTCGATCCGGGATGGATGCTCGGCATGAACGACGTCGATCGATCCGGCGTCGAACATCGTGCTGATCTTGATGGACATGGTGATCCTTTCATGGCCCGCCGTGGACGGCGGCGCGGGGTGACAAAGCGCCGGGCGCCAGCCCGGCGAGAGGCGCTAAGGAACAGAATTTACTGCGCGTCGAGGTCGATCAGATCCTTGGCATACATCGCCATGATCTGGCGCATCAGCTCGACATTGCCGCGATCGAGCACGACGGTCAGATCGGGCTTGGTCTCAAGCGCAAAGGTCATGCGGATCATGCCTGGCAGCTCTTTGCAATTGACGTACTGGACGCGCGGCGTGCTCGGGTTTTGCCAGTCGACCTCGCCGATCACGGGGCCGGCCGGGGGCGCCTTGAGCTGCGGGTCCTGGTTGACCGGCAGGTGCTTGAGCAGCCAGAACACGACATTGGCCGGAATATGAACGGCAACATCGCTTGCACCGATGGTGGAGAACTTGGTCAGCAACAGGTTACCAACCCGGTCGCAGGACATGGACAGGCTCTTGACTTGACGAATTACCGCTGGTTTCACGACGTTGATCCTCGGGGGAAGGTTGAAAAAGGCGCTGCGATTCTACCGCATCCCCCCGGCCTTTTGGGTGGTTTGCTCCTTGGGAAAGCAAAACGGGGAGCATGACGCTCCCCGTGGATGACTGTGCCGGCGCGCCGCCGGAAACAGGCAGGTTATTCCTTGGCGCCGCCGCTGCGACTGCCGCTCCCGGCGCCCTGGCGGTTGTCGCTCGCAGACGCGCTGCGCACCATGTCGCTGGCGCTCGCCGACTGGCGGTTACCGTGGCTCAGGCTGCCTGCGCGGCGGGCTTCGTCGGACGTGAATTCGTGCGCCGTGCCCTTCGCGTGAGCAGCCTTGCCGCCCTGGCTGGCGATTTCGCGCTGGCGTGCGGGATCCATCGATGCGAAGCCGCGATTACGGGTGCCGCCGGCACTTTGACTGTTACCCGCCGTACCGGATTGCTTGTTACCCTGGTTGCTTGAGGCCATGATGAGGTTTCTCCCATATAGACGATTGGAAACCGCCGCGTCCTGCGGCAGGCTTGAGGCCTGCCGACGCCCGAACGGCGGCGACGATGAGCCCAAATCCATAGTAGGCACGCTATCTGGATGCTGCTATAGGAGTAGTCCAGATGACTTTGTAGGACAACGCGCGAGAATTAGTGCAGTTACGAAATTAAAGTTTCAGTATCCAATCATCGGCTCAGGAACAGTCCTACAGACGCCCCCTACGTCATCCTATTCTGTGCAGCGCCATGTGCGCGCATGATGGGTCCATGCGGCAGGCACTGACCTGCCAGTTCACCAATGCACAGGAGACCGACATGGATGCAAACCAGCGTAGCGAAGTGAATAACCAGACCAATAACGGCGCCAACGAAAAATCGAATCCGGATGCCAAGGGCGCGACGCGCGATGGCGCCAGCGAACAGCGCGCGCCGTCGGGCACCGGCATGGCCCACACCGATCTCCCGAGTGCATCGCAAGGCCAGCTCGCCCCGACCGGCGCGCAGCAGGGCACGACCGACAGCCACCAGCGCGCGATGGAAGCGCAATCGGGCGAGTGGGGTCAGCTGAGCGAACCGGTGGGCAATCGCCAGGGCAAGACAAGCACGACCGATAACCCGAACGCACCTGCGTCGGTCCAGCCTGCGCATGCAGGCACCAGCACCGGGACAGGTGTCGATACCGGCATCGTGCCAGGCACCGAAGAGCGCGACGCACGCGGAACGGAAGCCGGCGTGCCGGGCGTGCAGCATGGCGACATCTACGGCAACCGTCAGAGTGTGGATAATGCCAATGGCGAAAACCGCGCCGATACCCAGGACGCCAGCTCGAGCAAGATCCAGGAAAGCACCGACCGCAACGGTTCGCAAACGGGCGAAACCCGCCGCGAAGTACCGGCTGACGAGTTCCACCAGTCTAACGATCTGGCCGGCGGCCTGCCGCGCAGCGGCGGCAACGGCGGTCCGCGTACCGAAGGCGAGGGTCACGAGACCGGCGGCAGCATGTACGCCGAACCGAATCCCGTGCACGAATCGAACGATGCGGCAGGCGGGTATCCGCGCAGCCCGGGCGGCGCCAACCAGCTCGCCGGCGATCGCAAGATGGACGACGACACGGGCTTTTCGCGCAAATAAGTGCGCGGGTTTCAACCGTAACATCGCAGCAGTAACACCTTCCGGGGCGCCATTGGCGCCCCGGTGTGCATTGTGGCGCGCTTGATCCAGCGCCAAGTCGCCCTGCTCTACTGGAACCGCACCACGCAGGTGGTAGTCGAACCGCTCGCCATCGCCGCCCATGCACGGTGGCGCGCAACCCGCGGAGACCTGCCATGCCAGCAACGCACGACGTTTCCTGCACTGCCGCCGCGCTACCTTTCGGCGCACGCCCACCGGGGCGCTCCCTGGCGCGACGCCGGCTGGACATCGCTCAAGCATGCTTCGTCGTGCTTGCCAGCGCCGTGCGTAGCGGTCGCCTTGCACCCTGCGTTGGCATCGACACCGCGATCCTGGGCGTTGCCAGGCTGCGTCAGCGGCATGGCGTCGATGCGATGCTGCTCGTCGCCGTGAGCGCCGATGCCGGTGCCGATGCCGAACTGGCGCGACTGCGCGACCTGGTGCGCGCACTGTCCATGAAAACACACGTGCACTTCCTGGTGCCAGGCTCGACGCAGGTCCTGCGCGACTGCCATGCCGCAGCCAATGTGCTGGTCAGAACGCCGTGGTGCGCGGCAGATGTCGCTCTCTCGCACGCAGCGCTGGCGTGCCCGCTGCCGGGCGCCGTCATCCCGCCGCGCGACGCCGAGGCGCTGGCTTCGCACCTGGCCCGGCTGCACCGCCTTTCCGGGCTGGCGCAGGCGATGGCCATTAACGGTGGCGAGCGCCCTGCCAAGCTGGCCGTGCCAGACAATTCCGCCCTCCAATGACCATGACCATGACCGCACCGTGAAAGGCGCCCGCATGAAAGCCATTTTTCTGGACAACGACGGCACACTGGTCGACGACCTGCCCTTCACTGCAGAACCGCGCCGCATCCGCCTGGTCAACGGCGCCGGGCCCGCGCTGCGGCTGCTCTCGGGTCTGGACTACCGATTGTTCGTCGTCGCCAACCAGTCCGGCATCGCACACGGCTGTTTCGGCGAAGAAGCGATGGCGCCGATGTCCGACCGCCTGCGCGACCTGCTGTTTCGCGAACAGCTCACGCTCGACGGCTTTTATTATTGCCCGCACCATCCGCTGGGCACCGTCAGCAACTATGCCCATGCCTGCACCTGCCGCAAGCCATCGCCGGGCATGTTGCTGCGCGCCGCGCACGAGCACGACATCGACCTGCGCGCATCGTGGATGATCGGCGACATCCTGCACGATGTCGAAGCCGGCAACCGCGCCGGCTGCCGCACGCTGCTGATCGACAACGGCAACGAAACCGAGTGGCGCCTGGGCCCGCGCCGGCTGCCCACGCGCATCGCGCCCGACCTGTACCACGCGGCGATGCTGATCGCCCGGCATGGCGACCTGCGCTAACGGGTGATCACGCCAGCACCGGGCGCCTGGCGCAGCTCGCCCCGCGCCTGCAGGATGATGTCGCGCGCCGCATGCAGCCCCAGCAGCGCCATGATCGACGCCACCACGATATCGGGCCAACCGGCCCCGGTGCCGAACACGCCGAGCGCAGCGAGCATGACGGCCACGTTGCCGATCATGTCGTTGCGCGTGCACAGCCACACCGAGCGCATGTTGGCGTCGCCGTTCCTGAACGCATACAGCAGCGCCGCCACCGCGCCATTGGCCGCCAACGCCAGCACGCTCACCACACCCATGGTCTGGGCCAGCGGCACGTGGCCGCCCGTGCCAAGCCACAAGGCCCGTGCCAGCACCAGCAGGCCGAAGGCGCCCATCACGAGGCCCTTGGCGTAGGCCGCGCGCGAGCGCCACACGACGGCCAGGCCCAGCACGAACAGCGAGACGCCGTAGTTGGCGGCGTCGCCCAGAAAGTCGATCGAGTCGGCCAGCAGCGCCACCGAACCGGCGGCCAGACTGCTGACGATCTCGACGCCGAACATGGCAAAATTGATGACAAGGGCCGCCCATAGCACTTTGCGGTAGCGCCCGTCGGGTGGCGGGGTGGCAGAATTGCACGATCCTGAACAGCATGACGACATACGCACCTCCAACGACAATGGATGCATTAGAATCCCTGTAGTTACTACAAGGTCAAGGTGAATGTCGATGAGAATTGGAGAACTGGCGAAGCTGACCGGGTGTCAGTCCGAAACGGTGCGGTTCTATGAACTCAAGGGTCTGTTGCCGCCGCCCGTGCGTTCGCAGGCGAACTACCGGGTCTACGATGCGAGCCACGCCGAGCGGCTCCATTTCATCCGGCGCTGCCGGGCGCTGGGGATGTCGCTGGCAGAAATCGCCACACTGCTGGGCTACCAGGACCAGCCGGAGCGCTCGTGCAGCGGGGTCAATGCACTGGTCGACCACCAGCTGTCCGAAATCGATCGCCAGATCGCCGAACTGCAGCAGCTGCGCACTGCCCTGTCGGCAGTGCGCGCCCGCTGCGACTCGGTGCAGACGGCGGGCCAGTGTGCCATCCTGCGCGAGCTGACCGACCCCGCCTGAAGCTGCGCGGGCGGTCCTTTGCCGTGCACGGCGGTTACATGCGTGGATCGTCGATCAGAACCTGGTCGTCCATCCGCACGAACTCGCCCATCAGCACACGGTGGATCACGGCGCCATGCACGCCATGCTGCTTGAGAAATTCGACGGCGCTGAGGGTGCCCAGGCTGGCCTGGATCTGCATACCCTGGCGCACGACGTGGGTGGCATCCGCGTACGGATTCGACTGCATATACGGCAGGCCGACATAGCGGCGATCGATCTGTGTTGCTTGCATCTGATTTCTTTCGTGGGGCGAGAGCACAAAAAATCCGTCGGCACCTCCGCCGACGGAGTAACGCGAAATCCGTCGGGGATCACGCGAGAGAGAGACACAGCAGCAATCTTAGCGGCCCTACATTTCAGCTTGATGACATCGCGCCAGTGCGCCGACAGCGCACCCGATCTTGCACATGGGGCGCGCGGATCACTCTACAATTGCCCATCGTTGATTCAACCTGGACGGGGAAATGGCGGCATCGAGCTTCAATTACGGCTCCGACAATTCGGGCCTGGTGTGGGGTTTCCTGATCGACCCCGAGACTGCCGCCGTGCCCACTGCGGTACCCATCGGCGTGGCCGACGCCCTGCGCTGGATGGCCGCGCCGCAGCCGAACCAGTTCATCTGGCTGCACTTTAACCTGTCGAACACGGCCAGCGAACGCTGGCTGCGCCAGCACGCCGGCCTGGCCGACGAGTTCTACGCCACGCTGCACCAGGGCTCGCGCTCGACCCGCATCGAGATTGCCGATAACGCGCTGATCGCCGTCGTCAACGACGTGCTGCACGGCTTCTCGCTCGACAGCGCCGAGATATCGACCTTGTGGGCACATGTCACGCCGCACGCCGTCATCAGCGCGCGCCGCAAGCCGCTGGCGTCGATCGAGCGCCTGCGCCAGGACGTGCTGCAGGGCGCGCCTCTGCGCTCGTCGAGCGAACTGCTGGTGCACCTGCTGCGCGACCAGGCCGACGTGCTGGTCAACATTGTGCGCGATGCGGTGGCGCGCGTCGACACCATCGAAGACCGCCTGCTGGCCGGACGCCTGACACGCCAGCGCGAAGACCTTGGCGCCTTGCGGCGCGTGCTGGTGCGGCTGCAACGCCTGCTGGCGCCGGAGCCGGCGGCGCTGTTTCGCCTGCTGCAGCGCCCGCCGGCCTGGGTCCATGGCGATGACCGGCAAGACCTGCGCCAGGCCACCGAAGAATTCACCGTGGTGCTGAGCGACCTGGCCGCGCTGCAGGAACGCATCAAGCTGCTGCAGGAAGAAATCGCCGCGCGCGTCAACGAAGACAATGCGCGCAGCCTGTACCTGCTCACGATCGTGACGGTCATGGCGCTGCCGATCAACCTGATTGCGGGCCTGCTCGGCATGAACGTGGGGGGCGTGCCGCTGGCCGAAAACGGTCACGGTTTCTGGATCGTGTGCGGGCTGATCGCGACCTTCACGACGGCAGCGGCCTGGTTACTGCTGCGGCTGCAACGCCATGGATGATTGCCGCGCGCCATTGCCATTGCGAATCGCGCATGCAAGCCGTATCGTAGACGTTCGTAGATGCCAAGATCGATCCCCTTGAATTCACAATCGAGCTTCCTGACCGGCGGCGGCGAGATGGGCGCCCTCATGCGCGCCCATGACTGGCAAGCCACCCCGCTGGGGCTGCCGGACACCTGGCCGATGGCGCTCAAGACCATGGTCCGGGTCGTGCTGTCGAGCAATCACCCGATGTTCATCTGGTGGGGTAGCGACCTGATCCAGTTGTATAACGACAGCTACCGCCAGACCCTTGGCCCCGAGCGCCATCCGTCCGCGCTGGGCCAGCCGGGCCGGGTCTGCTGGGCAGAAGCCTGGGACCTGATCGGGCCCGAGATCGAGCACATCATGGCTGGTGGCCCCGGGGCGTGGCACGATGACCGGCTGATCCCGCTCACCCGCCACGGTCGGCGCGAAGACATCTGGTGGACCTACGGCTACAGCCCGATCGAGGACGAACGCGGCGTGCGCGGCGTACTCGCCATCGTCAACGACGTCACGCACAGCCATTTGCTGCGCCAGCGCCTCGAGCAAACGCACCACGCGCTGTTCGACACGATGGACGAAGGCTTCGGCATGATCGAGATGATCGACGATGCCCACGGCAAGGCGGTCGATTACCTGTTCGTCGAAGCCAACCCCGCCTTTGCGCGCCACACGGGCCTGGTCGACAGTGTCGGCAAGACCGTGCGCGCGCTGGTGCCCGACATCGAGCAGAGCTGGGTCGACATCTATGACGACATCGCCCGCAGCGGCGTGGCGCGCCGCTTCGAGGAAGGCTCGGAAGCGATGGGGCGCTGGTTCACCGTCTACGTCAGCCGCATCGCACACCCGACCAGGCGCCGTGTGGCGCTGCTGTTTACCGACATCAGCAACCAGAAGAACGCCGAGCGCGCCCTGCAGGCGAGCGAAGCGGCCGCGCGCGCTGCCCTGGCGCAGGCCGAGGCCGATCGGCGGCGCCTCGATGCGCTGCTCAGTTCGGCGCCGGTGGGGATCGTCTACGCCGATGCGCAGGGCGCGATGTCGTCGGCCAACCCGATGATGCACGTGCTGTGGGGCGAGCATCCGATGACGACCAGCACCGAAGGCTATGCCGACTGGCGCGGCTGGTGGGCCGACGGTTCGCAGCGCCATGGGCAGCCGGTACAGGCGCACGACTGGTCGCTGGTGCGCGCGCTGCGCGGCGAGCAGGTCGATGCCGACTTCGTCGAGATCGAACCGTTCGGCCGGCCGCACGAGCGGCATACGCTGCTCACCCGGTCCATACCGATTCGTGACGACGCCGGCAATATCACCGGCGCCGTGGCGGCATCGATGGACCTGACGGCCCAGGTACAGATCCAGCGCGCGCTGCGCGAGAGCGAAGGCAAGTTCCGCATCATGACCGAAGCGATGCCGCAGATGGTGTGGTCGTGCCTGCCCGATGGCACCAACGATTACTCGAACCGGCGCTGGTCCGAGTTCACCGGGATATCAATCCAGGCGCTGGCCGGCACCAGCTGGATCCGCACCATCCACCCCGACGACTTGCCGGCACTGCAGGCGCAGTGGACGGCCAGCCTGGCCAGCGGCGCACTGTTCGAGATCGAGCACCGGCTGCGTCACCACAGCGGCGAGTATCGCTGGGTGCTCAACCGCGCCCTGCCGGTGCGCGACGAGGCCGGCGCCATCATCCGCTGGATGGGCACGGTCACCGACATGCACGACCAGCGGCTGGCCGCCGAAGAACTCAAGGCGGCCAATGTGCGCAAGGATGAATTTCTGGCGATGCTGGCGCATGAACTGCGCAATCCGCTGGCGCCGATCAGCACCGCGGCGCAGATGCTCAAGCTCCCGGGCGTCGATCCCAAGCGCACCGCGCTTGCGGCCGACGTCATCGGTCGCCAGGTGAGGCACATGGTCGAGCTGGTGGACGATCTGCTCGACGTTTCGCGCGTCACGCGCGGCCTGGTCGAACTAGAGCACCTGCCGGTCGATCTCAAGACCGTCATCGGGAGCGCCATCGAGCAGGCGCGCCCGCTCATTGAAAAAAAGGGCCACACGCTCGCAACGCGCCTGGGCGCGGCCAACGTCACCGTCACGGGCGACCGCAAGCGGCTGGTGCAGGTGCTGACCAACCTGCTGGGAAACGCGGCCAAATACACGCCGGATGGGGGCGAGATCACGGTGTTTGCCGAAGCCGACGCCGAGGCTGCATGCGTGACCCTGTCGGTCCGGGACAACGGGGTCGGCATCGACCCCGCGCTGCTGCCGGACATCTTCGAGCTGTTCACGCAAGCCAGGCGCACGCCGGACCGGGCGCAGGGCGGGCTTGGCCTGGGCCTGGCACTGGTGCGCAGCATGGTGACGCTGCATGGCGGCAAGGTCGAAGCGCACAGCGCCGGCCCCGGCCAGGGCAGCTGCTTCGCCGTCACGTTACCGCTGAGCGCGAGCGCGCTCGATCCTGCCACGGCGACGCCGGATGACCCCGCGCTGGCAGCGCACACGGCGCTGCGCATCATGATCGTCGACGACAACCGCGATGCCGCCGAATCGCTGGGCATGGTGCTTTCGGCTGTCGGCCACACGGTGCAGGTCGAGGAATCGTCCCATGGCGCCCTGCTGCAGGCCGCATCCCGCGCATTCGATGTCTGCCTGCTCGATATCGGCCTGCCCGACATGGACGGCTACCAGCTCGTGCGCCGGCTGCGCGCCGCGCCGCGCATGGCCGACGCGGTCATGGTGGCGCTCAGCGGCTACGGACAGCCGCAGGACGTGGCCGCGTCGCAGGCCGCCGGTTTTTCGCGGCACCTGGTCAAGCCGGTGGACATTCCCTATCTGCTGGCGCTGCTGGACACACTGGCGCCGGGTCCGGGCTAGAATGGCCAGACGTCAAGCCGACACTCACCACGGAAAGAACGCCAGTCAGTGAGCGTCGCCCGTGACCGGCAAGTTCGATCGCGCATATTGCACAACACCACCAACAGGGAGACCCCAATGACGCATGAGATCACGCTACGCACGCTCTCGCAGCACGAGGTGCTGGCCTGCAGCGAGCAACTGGCTGACGTACTGATCGATTGCGTCGAAGGCGGGGCATCGGTCAGCTTCATGTTGCCGCTCACGCGCACGACGGCGCTACAGTTCTGGCACGACGTCGCCGCCGGCGTGGGGCGCGCAGAACGAACGCTCATCGTGGCCGAAGACAGTGCTGGCATTCTCGGCACCGTCCAGTTGATCACCGCGATGCCGGACAACCAGCAACATCGGGCTGACGTGGCCAAGCTGCTGGTGCGGCGCCGGGCGCGTGGTGCCGGGGTAGGTCGGCGATTGATGGAGGCGGTCGAGGGAGCAGCACGTACCCAGGGGCGCAGTGTGCTCGTGCTCGACACGGCCGACGCGGTCGCCGCGCGCCTGTACGAACGGTCGGGATGGCAGCGTGCCGGGGTGATACCGGATTTCGCGCATCTTCCCGACGGCGCGCTGTGCGCAACGACGTTCTTCTACAAGCGCTGCCAGCCGGTCGACGCAATGCGTGCCGAGCGGTAATACCGGCGTACAATACAACCGATTAAAACGAATTCAATGAATTCTCATTGAGCGCGCGCCTGGTGGGGAGTGGTTCTGGTGGCAATGAAGAAAAGTGCAGTGATGTTTGACGAGGTGTGCACCACGCAGGTGGCCGCGCACATGCTCGGCGTGTCGGTATCGCTGGTGCAGCAACTGGCCGAGACGGGTGTGCTGGAAGCCTGGAAAACCCAGGGCGGACACCGCCGCATTCCGCTCAAGGCTATCCTGGACTACAAGCACAAGCTGGCAGGGAGCACGGCGCGCGAAGGCGGCGGGCGCGCGAGCATTCTCGTGATCGAGGATAACGCCATCCAGCGCGCCCTGTACCAGCGCCAGTTCGGGGGCTGGGACCTGCCGGCAGAATGCATCTTTTGTGAAAACGGCTACCAGGCGCTGCTGGAGATCGCCCGTCGCCCGCCCGACATCCTGCTCGCGGACATCGTCATGGATGGCATCGATGGCTTCGAAGTGGTGCGCACTGTCATGACCGACCCGGAACTGGCAAACGTCAGCATTGCCATCCTGTCCGGACTACCCGCTGACGAACTGGCAGCGCGTGGCGGCGTCCCGGCGGGCGTGGTGTTTTTCCCGAAGCCGATCAACTACGACGAGCTGCGCGGTTATTTGCGCGCCAATCTCGCGCAACGTGCCCGCAAACCCGGGCCAGTGTAGCGAACAAGCCTCGCACAATCTCCAAATTTGTTAAATACAATTTATTAAATTAAATTAACGAATTTAAAGGTTTTAATGTAGACTCGTGGTCTACCGGGCGAGCCGGCATGGGCGCGTGATTCGCCGTTTCCATACCGCGCGCGGGCACCTCACAGGGTGCCGACCAATACCGACGGGGGCATGGGTGATCGCGGACACATCGATGGATGGCGTGCCATGGTGGCATCGCTTGCGACAACTGGATACGCGCAGCACGAGCGCCATGATCTGCGCGGCCCTGGTGCTGCTGCTCACGCTCGGGCTGGCCAGCTCGGCGTGGGTGTTGCGCGCTCGCGAGATCGACGACTGGGCCAGCGATCTCGACAACCTGACGCTGGTACTGGCCGAAAGCACGGCGCAATCGATGGCCTCGTCCAGCCTCGCACTCGACAGCATCATCGCCGCGCTGCCGACCGAGAATGGTGCCCCGGCAATGGGCGGCGAGGCCCTCTTTCGCACCATGAGCGACAAGATCAGCGGCCTGCCCCAGGCGGCCGTTGCCAGCATCATCGGCGCCGATGGTGCGATGCTCAATTCGACTCGCGCCTGGCCGGCCCCCGTCATTAACCTGTCCGAGCGCGATTACTTCGTTTACCACCGTGCACACCGCGGCACCGCCCTTCACGTCAGCCGGCCGGTGCGCAACAAGGTCAACGGCGCGTGGACGTTTTACCTCAGCCGCCGTCGCGAAACGCCCGATGGCCGCTTCGCGGGCGTGGCAGTGGTGGGCATTTCGTGCGCATCGTTCAACGATTTTTTCCATTCCGTCAGCCCCGGTCAGGAGGCGGCGATCTCACTGTTGTCGAGTGACCGGATCGTGCTGGCTTCGTGGCCGCAGCGTCATGCCATGATCGGCCAGCCGCCCGACACCGGCTCGAGCGCTGCTGAGCCACGCATGGTGGCGCAGCGGCCGGTTCGCAACTACCCGTTGATCATCGAAGCGTCGGTGCCCGAATCGCTGTTGACGAGCCATTGGTGGCGCAATCTGCGCCCGCTGGGGGCCATCGCGTTGACCGGTATGCTGGGCGTGGCCCTGGCCTTTGCCACGGTCCTGCGTATCGTCCGTCAGCGCGAGCGCGATGCCACCGAGGCGCTTGCGCTGAAAGCACAGGCCGAGGCCGCCAATCAGGCAAAGTCGCGGTTCCTGGCGATGATGAGCCACGAGATCCGCACACCGATAAACGGGATCGTCGGCATGTCCGAATTGCTGCTCGGCGCCGGCCTGGCGACTCCGCTGGACCGGTATGCGCGCACCGTGCACCAGAGCGTGCTCGAGCTGCTGCGCACCATCAACGACATCCTCGACTTTTCAAAGGTGGAGTCCGGTAACTTTGAAATGGTGCCGCAGGCGTTCGACCCGCTGCGCCATGCAGCGCAGCGGGTCGATTCGTACCGCATGAGCGCAGAGCGCAAACGCCTGGCGATCGTGCTGCGACCGGGCGTGCTGCCGCCGGCCATCATGGCCGACGCCGATCGCATCGGCCAGGTGCTGGGCAATTTGCTCAGCAACGCCATCAAGTTCACGCCGGCCGGCGGCGGCCCGATCGAACTGACCGTGCTGGCCCGGCGCGATCCGGAAGCGGCCGGCGGCTGGGTGCTGCTGTACCAGGTCGCCGATCACGGCATCGGCATCGAGCCGGCTGCGCAGGCGCGCCTGTTCCAGCCATTCAGCCAGGCCGACAACACCATCAGCCGCGTGTACGGCGGCACCGGCCTGGGGCTTGCCATCTGCCGGCGGATGGCCGACCTGATGGGCGGCAGTATCGACCTGGTACCGCGCACCGGGCCCGGTGCCTGTTTCCGCCTGCTCGTGCCTTGCAGCCTGGCGACGACACCGGTGCCCGACACCGTCACCGCATCCGGCCTGCGCACCACCGTGGGGTCGCCGCGCGTGCTCGTTGTCGAGGACACCGAGATCAACCGCGAACTGCTGCGGATCCTGCTCGAAAAGCTTGGCTGCCGGGTCGACGAGGCGGTCAACGGCGAGGCCGCGCTGACGGCGCTGGCGACCAGCACCTATGACCTGGTGCTGATGGATTGCATGATGCCGGTGCTCGACGGCTACGAGGCGTGCCGCCAGTTGCGCCAGCGCGAAGATGCCACCGGCGCGCCGCGCCTGGCGGTGGTGGCATTGACCGCCAGCGCCATCGACGGCGACCGCGAACGCTGCCTGGCGGCCGGCATGGACGATTATCTGAGCAAGCCCTTCACGGCGCAGCAGCTTGGCGACCTCGTGCGTCGCTGGACGCAGCCAGGCCGCTGACGCACTGCCCCTACCCCGGCAGCGTCATCGTGATCGTGATCGGCCGGCAGCATGGTGGTTCAGTGTGCTGCCGTCACCGGTACGGACGCGGCCAACGAGCGCGCAGCGGCCTCGGCGGCGCGGAAATCGAAGCGGCGCAGCGGATGCCACACACGATCGAGCACCGCCGCAGGCAGCATCGGTGCCAGCGCCGCAAGGCAGGTCTCGGCCGCGTCCAGCGCATCGGCCTCGAGCGCGTCCAGCAGACCGGTCAGGTGCGCGTGCAGCACTTCCGATGGTGCTGCCACCGGCGGCGCCACGGCCGGGGCAGGCCCGAGGTAATGGTCGATGGCGCGCCGCGCCTGTGCCAAGACCCGGTCCAGTGGCGCCAGGTCGACTGCAGCGGCGTCAGCGCCCGGCTCGCGCATCGCGGCGTACAGCAGGCTCTCGGCCTGATGGGCGGCGGCGTGCGTGGCAGGCAGGGCCAGGCTGGCTGCCACGCCGGCCAGTTTGTGGGCCAGCGCCGCCGCTTCTGCGGGCCGGCCGGCAGCCAGGCTGGCACGCATGTCCGCCACGCTGTCGCCATGCAGGTCGAGGAACTGGGCCAGATACTGTCGGTAGGCCGCACTGTCCAGCCACAGGGCAAGCCCGGCAGCCAGGTCGAGCGCATCGTTGTCGCGCTGTGGGGGCGTCTGTCCGGCCGTGGCGCCGCTGTTGCCGCACAAGCGCGCGAGCAACGCAAGCATCGCCGGCACGTCGAATGGCTTGCTCAGCACATGACACATGCCGGCCGCCAGCGCGGCCTCCTGCTGCTCCTTGAACGCACCGGCAGTGAGCGCGATCACCGGCAGGTCGTCGAACTGCGGCATGCGGCGCAACTGCCGGGTGGCCTCGATGCCGTCCATGACCGGCATCTGCACGTCCATCAACACGACGTCGGCCTGGTCCGGATGCGCCAGCAGCCAGTCCAGCGCCTGCCGGCCGTCGCCCACGCAGACGGTCTCGGCGCCCTGGTCGCGCAGGATGCGCTGGACCACCGCGCGGTTGATGTCGCTGTCGTCGACGACCAGCACGCACACGTCGCGCAGGACCTGCTCCGGGGATGCGTTGGCCGGGCAGGCTGGCGTGACGTTGACCTCGGTGGATGCCTGCAGCGACAGGCTGAAACTGAACACGCTGCCGCGCCCGGGCGCACTGTCGACGACCAGCGCGCCGCCCATCAGCGCGACCAGCTGGCGGCAGATGGTCAGCCCCAGGCCGGTGCCGCCGAAGCGCCGCGTGGTGGAGCTGTCGGCCTGGGTGAACGGCGAGAAGATCGCCTCCTGAGCCGTGGGGTCGATGCCGATGCCGGTGTCGTGCACGCTGAACTGGAGCAGCAGGACATCGCCATCGCGCCCCAGCAACGCGCAGCGCAGCGCGACCTGGCCCTTTGGTGTGAACTTGACGGCGTTGCCGGTCAGGTTGAGCAGCACCTGTTCCAGCCGCAACGCATCGCCAAGCACATTGCCGGCACCGTCAGGTGGCCCGTCGACGATCAGTTGCAGGTCCTTGCCGGCGGCGCCGATACGCATGCTGGTGGCGACCTTGTCCAGCAACTCGGCCAGGCAGAACGGTGCGGTCTCGATCAGCATGTGCCCGGCCTCGATTTTCGACACATCGAGGATGTCATTGACGATGGCCAGCAGGGATTGGCCGGACACGCGAATATTGTGCACCATGCTGCGCGCGTCGGCATCGATCGCACGCTGCTCGAGCAGATAGGCGAAACCGAGCACGGCGTTGAGCGGCGAGCGGATCTCGTGGCTCATATTGGCCAGGAACTCGGCCTTGCTGCGGCTGGCCGTCTCAGCCGCATAACGAGCCAGCAGCATCTCGGCCTCGGCGCACTTTTGCGCCGAAATATCCTGGGCGAAGACCAGCGTTGCCGGGCCGTCCGCCAGCTTCACTTGGGCCGTGGTCTTGTAGATCGGTACGCTGCAGCCCCACTTGCTCACGCCCATCGCCTCGAAATGCTGCTCAGTGGGGCTGTCGGCCTCGATCATGGCCTCTTGCAGCGCCAGGTCGGCCAGCGACTGCGTAGCGATCATTGCGCGCCAGCGCAGTCCGGTCAGATCGTCCGTTGCCGCATAGCCGTGCAAGACCCGGTAGCGCGGGTTGGAATAGATGAAGCGGCCGTGGCGCAGGATGGCGATGGCCAGCGGCGCGTCCTCGATCAGCGTGCGAAAACGCGCTTCGCTGTCATACACGCCCTGCATGGCGGCGCGCGCACGCGCCTGCTCGGTATCCTGCCTTGCCCACTGCGCTCCCTTGCGCTGCAAGACCGCCAGTGCCGCGCAGGCACCGGTTGCCAGTACGGCGAACAGCACGGCCAGCGTCAGCCCCTGGCGCCGGAGCGGCGCGGCGACTGCGGTCACGTCGCGGCTCAGGCCGATCACGAGCGGATAGTCCATGGCCAGCGCTGCTGGCGCGATCGTGGCCATCGCCATGACCCGCTGCTCGCCCGTGGTGTAGACCGTGCCTTCGAGTATCCCCGCCTCCCTGCCGCTGCTGCGGTGGCGCTGGAAGAACGTGCCCGGGCGCGCCAGGTTGGTGCCGTCGATGTTGCCCTTCGGCGGATAGTTCAGCAATTGCCGCCCGCCGCCGTGGATCACCACTGCCCAAACGTCGGGCGCATACATGGCGGTGCGGAACTGACCGGTGAAATATTCGGGGTCCAGGGTGGCGAGCACGAGTCCAGCGAATCGGCCCGCTGCGTCCGGCACCATGCGCGCGACCGTCACCACCTGGTCACCGCGGATCGACCGGAACGGCTCGGCCACGTACAGCGTGCGGCTGCTGGGGGCGCGCCGCACTGCCGCCACATAGTCGCGCCGGGAAAAATCGCGCCCGTACAGATCCTGGTGACTGGCAGCGCGCACCTGCCCGTCGCGGTTGAACACCATCATCGCACGCAGCCCGGGCATCGCGCCGACCAGCGCGGCAAGGCGACCGGACAGCGCGGCATCGGCGACGACGCCATCGGGCTCGCTCAGGTAATCGCGGACGACATCTTCCAGCGCTACATTGGTGGCCTCGAGATCGGTCTGGATATCGCGAGCCAATAGTGTGGTGAGCGACAGCAGGCGTGCCCGCTCACTGCTTTCGATACGCGCCACTTCGGTCAGATGCACGTAAGCGAGGCTGGCACCAATCAATACCAGTGCAGTCGCCAACATGGCGAACTCGACATACCGACGCCGCTTGACGGGCCCGAGGGGTGGAATGACCATTTTTCTCATGCTACACCTGGCTGGCGAAAACACAACGAAACCATGTCTGGCTTGCAACGAACGCGCTGCTATCTTCATACGTAGTTACATGGTGCACCACATGCGGCTTGTCGTAATACCGAACGTGAAAAATCGCAACACAACCACAAAAATAATTCAGTTTATTCGTTTTATTTGTGCACTTCGATTCTTATGACTTAAAATTGTTGCTGCAGTGAATCAAAATCGGTGGCGCATTACGCCCGCCCCATCTCAAGCAGGAGCCTTCCATGCGCAATAATTTTCCAGTTACCAATGTCGAAATCGAACTAAGCGACACGGACACCATCGTGTCGACCACCGATTTGCAAGGCAATATCACGTACGCCAACCCGTACTTCATTGCCATCAGCGGCTATACCGAGGATGAGCTGATCGGCGCCCCTCAGAACATTCTGCGCCATCCCGACATGCCGGTGGAGGCATTCGCCGACTTCTGGGCCACCATCCGCTCGGGGCGGTCGTGGACAGGCATGGTCAAGAACCGCTGCAAGAACGGGGACGCCTACTGGGTCATGGCCAACGCGACACCGGTCATGGAAAACGGCAAGGCCGTCGGCTACATGTCGGTGCGCACCAAACCCACGCGCCAACAGATCACGGCCGCCGCCGAACTCTATCGCAACATGAAGGCCGGTACCGCCGGCAATATCCGCTTCGAGCAGGGCATGGTGCGCGCCACAGGGCTGCGCGGGCGGCTGGCCGCCTTGACCAGGATGTCGCTGCGACGCCGCATCGCGCTGAACCTGACGGGCCAGTGCGCGTTACTACTGCTTCTGCTGGGTTTCCACCTGTTCGACGGCGCGACCCGGTTTGCCAATCTCGAGACCATGCTGACTGTGTTGACCGGCGCTGCCATCGCGTCGTTGCTGTACTTCTGGTACGCGCTGCACGCGACCCTGCTGCGCCCGATGGAAGCAGCGCGCCAGGCCTGCCAGGTCATGGCGGGGGGCGACCTGACCTCCGATTTCAGCAGCGACCGACAGGACGAAATGGGCCAGCTGGTGCGGGCCATGCGCCAGCTGCGCATCAACCTGCAGTCCATCGTGGGCGACGTGCGCAGCAACTTCCAGTTGATCAGCGTGGCGACCGCGGAAATCGCCACCGGCAATATGGATCTGTCGGGACGCACCGAATCCCAGGCATCGACGCTCGAACAGACGGCTTCCAGCATGGAAGAGCTGGCCTCGACCGTCCAGCAGAACAGCGCCAGCGTCGGCCAGGCCAGTACCATGGCCGAGGCGGCTGACGGCACCGCCGTGAGTGGTGGCCTGATCGTGGGCGAAGTGATCGCGACCATGGACCAGATCTCGCAGGCATCGCGCAAGATCGGCGACATCATCGGCATCATCGAAAGTATCGCCTTCCAGACCAATATCCTGGCGCTGAACGCGGCCGTCGAGGCGGCCCGTGCCGGTGAACAGGGACGCGGATTTGCCGTCGTCGCCAGCGAAGTGCGCAACCTGGCCCAGCGCAGCAACACCTCAGCGCAGGAAATCAAGCGGCTGATCGCAGCGTCCATCACGCAAGTCGAGGCCGGCGCCACCCTGGCCGCGCGCGCCGGGGCGACCACCCAGGAAGTGCAGGCGGCCGTGCGCAAGGTCAGTGGCCTGATGACCGACATCGCCGCCGCCTCGCGCGAACAGGTCGCGGGTATCGGCCAGGTCAACGACGCCGTCACGCAGATGGATGGCGTGACCCAGCAGAACGCCGCACTGGTGGAGCAATCGGCGGCGGCCGCCGCCGCGCTGCAGGAGCAGACGCTCAAGGTGATGCAGGCGCTGGCCGTGTTCAAGCTGGTGCGCAGTGCAGCACCAACGCCAGCGCCCCGCCGTCATCCGGGCGTCAAGCGCGACGCCGCGCTGCAACTGGCCATGCCATGATCGGGAGCGGTCGGCAGGCAGCGCCGGTGGCGCGTGCCGGACTGAAGAAGGTCGCCATTGAGCAGCTGCGGTTAGGAATGTATGTGGAACAACTGTGCTGCTCGTGGATCGACACGCCATTCTGGCAATCGTCATTTCTGATCGAATCGGCAGCGCAGCTCGAACGCATCGCGGCCAGTCGCGCCGCCGACGCCTGGATCGACACCGAACGCGGACTCGATGTAGCGTCCACCCCGGATGCGCGCGCCATGGCGCCGGCCACCCCGCCGCCGCCCCAGGCACCGGGAACGGCGTTTCGCTTCCGCAGCGCTGCGCATTCCACCATGGAAGACGAGCTCGGCCGCGCCGCCGTGCTGCTCAACGCATCGAAACGGGCACTGTTCGACATGTTCAACGAAGCGCGCATGGGCTGCGCGGTCGAGCTGCGCCACGCCATGCCGCTGGTCGAATCCATCGCCAACTCGGTACTGCGCAATCCCGGCGCGCTGATCGGCCTGGCGCGCCTGAAGACGGCCGACAACTACACCTATATGCATTCGGTGGCCGTCTGCGCGCTGATGATCGCGCTCGCGCGCCAGCTGGGCCTGGACGACCATCTCACGCGCGAACTGGGCCTGGCCGGTCTGCTGCACGACGTCGGCAAGATGGCCGTTCCGGCTGACGTGCTCAACAAACCTGGCAGCCTGACCGAGGACGAGTTTTGCGTCGTTCGCGGCCACCCGGAAAAGGGTCACGCGATGCTGCTGGCCTCACCCGACGTCGGCCCGGTAGCCCTGGACGTCTGCCTGCACCACCATGAGCGGCCCGACGGCCGGGGCTATCCCCACCGGCTCTCCGGTGACGCTGTGGGACTGTACGCGCGCATGGGCGCGGTGTGCGACGTGTACGACGCCATCACCTCGAACCGGCCTTACAAGGCCGGCTGGTGCCCGGCCGAATCGCTGCGGCGCATGGCCGAATGGGCCCGCGCCGGCCAGTTCGACGAGGCCGTGTTCGCCGCCTTCGTCAAGTGCGTCGGCATCTACCCCGTGGGCACGCTGGTGCGCCTGCAATCGGGCCGCCTCGGCGTCGTCGCGGAACAGCCCTGCGGCAAATCGCTGCTGCTGCCCAAGATCAAGGTGTTCTTCTCTACGCGAGCACGGGCTCATATCCGGCCGGAGTTGATCGACCTGGGGGCGCCGGGTGCGCGCGATGCGATTGTCGGGTGCGAGAGCGCTGCGGACTGGGGCTTGCACGACATCGATCACCACTGGCTCGGTGACAGCATTGGGAAGACGCCCTGAATGGTGGGTTGGCCGCAGCGTGAATGCGGCGTCCGGGCAGAAAAAAGGCCAATCCGGAGATTGGCCTTTTCTTGAATCTATTGGTCGGGGCGAGAGGATTCGAACCTCCGACCCCGTGCACCCCATGCACGTACGCTACCAGGCTGCGCTACGCCCCGACTAGTCAATAATTATATCAGAGCCACAAAAAAAATCTTGCGCTTTTGCCATACCTATCGAGGCAGTATGGCCTGGCGCTCGCCCCCGCCTACTTCCACTCCCCCCGCAACGTCATCACCTGCTGCTGCAGATATTCCGGCGTCGCCAGTTCGGGCGCCACTGGCGTGCCCACCGCCAGCGACAGTTGCGAGCGCATGCCGCGCGCGATGCGCCGGCCGAACAGATTGCCCTGGTCGCGTGTGAACCAGCTGCCCCACAGGCCACGCAGCGCCATCGGGATCACCGGCACCTTGTTGCGTTCGATGATTTTGGTGATGCCGCTCCTGAATTCGCTCATCTCGCCCGTCTTGGTCAGGCGCCCTTCCGGGAAGATGCAGACCAGCTCGCCGTCATGCAGCGCGTGCGCGATGTCGACGAAGGCCTTTTCCATCGTCCACGGGTCTTCCTTGGCCGGCGCGATCGGGATCGCATTGACCGCGCGGAAAATCCAGCGCAGGAACGGCGTCTTGAAGATGCGGTGGTCCATCACGAAGCGGATCGGGCGCGGGCTGGCCGCATTGATGACGATCGCATCGACGTAGCTCACGTGATTGCAGACCAGTACCGCCGGGCCATCGGCCGGAATGTGCGACGTATCGATCATGCGCACGCGGTACACGGTATGGATCAGGATCCAGGCCAAAAAGCGCATCAAAAATTCCGGTACCAGCGAGAAGATGTAGATCGCCACCACCGCATTGAGCAGCGCCGTGGTCAGGAACAGTTCCGGGATCGTGAAGCCCTGCCCCAGCAGCAGGATCGCCACGCCGGCCGAAACGACCATGAACATCGCATTGAGGATGTTCATGCCTGCGATCGTGCGCGAGACGTGCTTCTGGTCGCAACGCGTCTGGATCAGCGCGAACAGCGGCACGATGAACAGGCCCCCGAACACACCGATCATCACCAGGTCGAACAGGATGCGCAAGGCCCCCGGTTGGCTCAGCAGCGCCATCCAGTCGACGATCGTGCTGCATGCCGTAAAGCCCGCGCTGGCGAAGTACAGATCAATGCCGAAGAGCGACAGGCCGATCGAGCCGAACGGCACCAGGCCGATCTCGACCTTGTGGCCCGACAGGCGCTCGCACAGCAGCGAGCCGGCCCCGATGCCGAGCGAGAACACGGTGAGCAGCAGCACGAACACGCTATGGTCGCCGCGCAGGTAATCCTTGGAGAACACGGGAAACTGGGCCAGCAGCAGCGCGCCATAGAACCAGAACCACGAGTTGCCGAGCATCGACAGGAACACGGTGCGGTTCTTACGCGAGTACGCCAGGTTACGCCACGATTCGGCAATGATGTTGCGGCTGATGCGCAGCTCGGGCACCGGTGCGGGCGAAGGCGGGATGCGCCAGCTGGCCAGCAGGCCCAGCACGGCAAACAGCACCGTGGCGCCGGCCACCAGCATGATGCCGCTCGGCCTGCCAACCAGCACCGCGCCGGCCACTTCTCCCAGCAGGATACCGACGAACGTCCCCATCTCGACGACGCCATTGCCGCCGACCAGTTCGTCGGACTTCAGGTGTTGCGGCAGGTAGGCGTACTTGACGGGACCGAACAGCGTCGAGTGCATGCCCATGCCGATGACGGCTGCGATCAGGAGCCACAGATTGTGCGTCATCCAGCCGATACCGGCCACCAGCATGATCGCGATCTCGGCGATCTTGACGATGCGCGCGAGCCTGGCCTTGTCGAACTTGTCGGCGAGCTGGCCGGCCGTGGCCGAAAACAGCACGTACGGCAGAATGAACAGGCCGGGGATCAGGTTGTTGATGAGCGACGGGTCGAGCGTGGTCCAGTTCAGCGCGTCGTAGGTCATCACGACCAGGAGTGCCGTCTTGAACAGATTGTCGTTGAACGCGCCCAGGAACTGGGTCCAGAAAAAGGGGGCGAAACGGCGCTGGGTCAGCAGGGAGAATTGGCTCGGTTGGCGCATGCTGGAGGGCTCGGATGACTAGGATGCCGTAATGTACAACGGCAAGCACGGCCGGACAAAGCATGTTTCTCATATTCATGCTTGCGTATTCGCATCTGATACCGAAGGTCGTCACCGGCGATACGAAACAGCCCAGAAGAATCGCGCGGTACTACCCGGCCCGCATGGCGCGGGTGGCCACGCGGCCACCCTGCCCGACTTATCCAAGCGACTCCAGTCGAATCCGCGTCACCTTGCCAATCACGGCCGGCATCGCCTCGATCCTGGCAATCGCCGCATCGATGCTCTTTTCCTGCGTCTGGTGCGTGAGCATGATGATGTCGATATCGGTCTGGTCGCCCGGCTCTTTCTGCAGCACGGCGTCGATCGAAATATTGCCGTCGGCCAGGATGCGCGTCAGGTCGGCCATCACGCCCAGCTGATCCTGCACGTGCACGCGCAGGTAATAGCTGGTGGTGATGTCGGCCATCGGCATGATCGCCACGTCGCTCATCTGGTTCGGCTGGAACGCCAGGTGCGGCACGCGGCCCGACGGGTCAACGGTGGCCAGGCGCGTCACGTCGACCAGGTCGGCGATCACGGCCGATGCGGTCGGCTCTGCGCCGGCGCCCTTGCCGTAGTACAGCGTGACGCCGAGGGCGTCGGCATGCACCAGCACGGCGTTCATCGCGCCCTCGACATTGGCGATCAGGCGCGCGGCCGGGATCAGGGTCGGGTGCACGCGCAGCTCGATGCCTTCGCCAGCGGCACCCGTCGTGCGGCGGGTGATGCCCAGCAGCTTGATGCGGTAGCCGAGCTGTTCGGCGTAGCGGATATCCACCGCCTGCAGCTGGCTGATGCCTTCGACGTAGGCCTTGTCGAACTGCACCGGGATGCCGAAGGCGATCGCCGACATGATGGTGAGTTTGTGCGCGGCGTCCACGCCTTCGATGTCGAAGGTCGGGTCGGCCTCGGCGTAACCCAGCGCTTGGGCCTGCCCCAGCACGGTGGCGAAGTCCAG
Organism: Massilia sp. MP_M2; assembly: GCF_039123635.1. Classification (NCBI taxonomy): domain Bacteria; kingdom Pseudomonadati; phylum Pseudomonadota; class Betaproteobacteria; order Burkholderiales; family Oxalobacteraceae; genus Massilia; species Massilia sp. MP_M2. The sequence continues at coordinate 190,751 of NZ_JBCHJF010000002.1, read as the reverse complement.
GCCCTTGTCGCGCATTTCGGACAGGATGAAGTTGGTGGTGCCGTTGATGATGCCGGCCACCGATTCAATGCGGTTGGCGGTCAGGCCTTCGCGCAGCGCCTTGATGATCGGGATGCCACCGGCCACGGCTGCCTCGAACGCGACGATCACGCCTTTTTCTTGCGCGGCCGCGAAAATCTCGTTGCCGTGCAGCGCCACCAGCGCCTTGTTGGCGGTGACCACGTGCTTGCCATTGGCAATAGCTTGCAGCACCAGTTCGCGCGACAACTCGTAGCCGCCGATCAGCTCAACGACGATGTCGATATCGGGATGGTTCACCACGGCGAACGGGTCGCTGACGACGGCCACGCCATCACCGGTGACGGCGCGTGCGCGCTCGGTATTGCGCGCGGCGACCATCGTCACTTCAATGCCGCGGCCGGCGCGGCGGCGGATGTCTTCCTGGTTACGCTTGAGTACGTTAAAGGTGCCGGCACCAACGGTGCCGATGCCCAGCAGGCCAACTTGAATCGGTTTCATAAAATCTGTTTCTCGTGAGGTCTGGGCGCGACGCGCTGATTCAAGCGTGGCGCCGTCGGTAACCGTCGAGGAAGCGCGCAATGCGTCCGCAAGCGTCGGTCAGGTCGTCGGAATTAGGCAGGAACACCAGCCGGAAATGGTCCGGGGCGATCCAGTTGAAGCCGGTGCCTTGCACCAGCAGCACTTTTTCCTCGGTCAGCAGTTCGCAAATGAACTGCTGATCGTCCGTGATCGGGTACATCTTCGGATCGAGGCGCGGGAACATGTAGAGCGCAGCTTTTGGCTTCACGCAGGACACGCCCGGTATATCGGTAAGCAATTTGTAGGCGAGATCGCGCTGCCGGAGCAGGCGCCCGCCTGGGCCCACCAGCTCGTTGATACTCTGGTGCCCGCCGAGCGCGGTCTGGATCGCAAACTGGCCCGGCGCGTTGGCGCACAGGCGCATCGAGGCCAGCATGTTCAGGCCATCGATATAGCCCTTCGCATGGCGTTTTTCGCCCGACACCACCATCCAGCCGGCACGGTAGCCGCACGAACGGTAGTTCTTCGACAGGCCATTGAGTGTCACGAACAGCACGTCGTCAGCCAGCGAGGCCATCGAGACGTGCTCGGCCATGTCGTACAGCGTCTTGTCGTAGATTTCGTCGGCGTAGATGATCAGCTGATGCTGGCGCGCCAGTTCGATAATCTCGAGCAGCACTTCGCGCGGATACAAGGCGCCCGTCGGGTTGTTGGGGTTGATGACGACGATGGCGCGCGTGTTGGGCGTGATCTTGCTGCGCATGTCGGCGATGTCGGGCATCCAGCCGGCGCCTTCGTCGCAGATGTAGTGGCGCGGCGCGCCGCCGGCCAGGCTCACGGCGGCGGTCCACAGCGGGTAGTCGGGCGCCGGCACCAGCACTTCGTCGCCATTGTTCAGCAAGCCCTGCATCGACATGACGATCAGTTCCGATGCCCCGTTGCCCAGGTAGATGTCGTCGATCGTCACGCCGGTGATGTTTTTCTCTTGCGTGTAGTGCATGATCGCCTTGCGCGGCGCGAACATGCCCTTGGAATCGGTATAACCGGCCGCGCCGTGCATATTGCGGATCATGTCGCTGACGATTTCGTCCGGTGCATCGAAGCCGAACACGGCCAGGTTGCCGATATTGAGCTTGATGATTTTCTGGCCGTCTTCTTCCATCTGGCGCGCCTGCTCCAGAGCCGGTCCGCGGATCTCGTAGCAGACGTCGTCGAGCTTGTTCGATTTGGCAATCGGTCGCACAGTATCCCCTGGAAAAACGCCTGCACTGTTGCAGTGCGCAAAAATACCATTCTGCCCAAAGCGCACGGTTTAGGCAACCTTGCCGATCCGGTTACAATGGGTATCCGCACAGTCACCGCATCCGATGCGCCCACTTCGCCTATCGCCATGAAGCTCCATTCCGACAATACCCAGCAATACCAGACCGTTACCGGCGTCGATGCCAGCGGCGTCGAGATCAACGCCCAGCGTTTCGACTACAGCCTGACGCTGCTGCCAGAGGTCCCGCCGCGTCCCTGGCCCGTGACCGATTTCGATCAGCTCACCGCCGCCCACTTCGATGAACTGGCGCTGGATGCGCCGGACGTCGTCATCCTCGGCACCGGCGCGCGCCAGCGGTTTGTGCATCCGCGCCTGGTCACCAGTCTGTCGAGCCGGCACATCGGCGTGGAAAGCATGGACAACGGCGCCGCCTGCCGCACGTACAACGTGCTGATGGGCGAAGGCCGCAAGGTGACGCTGGCCCTGATCCTCGAACGCACCGCATGAATCGATACAATACCGGGTCAACGGGCCCGGAATCGTTTCAATCGGGGTAAATATTGCGATTCTGCCCACGACAGTACTAGCGGCGGATAGCGCCGACGGATTATCATGGGATGCCGCTCCCCGCCATGGCGCGCCGGGAGGGTCACCCTGCAGCTGCGCTGCGACCGTCAGGAGAAACCCGTGGCCGAGAGCCAACTTGCAACCTTTGCCCCCTTCACTGCCCCGATGACGGGCGAGAAACCGTTTGAACTGCTCGGGCGCCCCGCCAAGTACACGGTGCTGTACTTTTACCCGAAGGACAATACCCCTGGCTGCACCACCGAGAGCATCGCCTTTCGCGAAGCGTATCCTGCCTTCCAGGCACTGGGCACCGACATCTATGGCTTGTCCCGCGATTCGCTGCGCTCGCACGAGAATTTCAAGTCCAAGCTCGGTCTGCCGTTCGAGCTGATCTCGGACGCCGACGAAGCCGTGTGCACGCAATTCGACGTCATGAAGATGAAGAACATGTATGGCAAGAAAGTACGGGGGGTCGAGCGCAGTACGTTTGTGATTGACGCTCAAGGCCGATTGGTGAAAGAATGGCGTGGCGTGAAGGTCAGTGACCACGTGACTGAAGTGCTGGAATTTCTGAAGAGCCAGCCCTGATATTGGCTGGCTCCAGTTTGTTCAACCTGCTGGATCGCTACCGCCTATTTTGAGTCGACCTGTAATTCAACCTGTCCTGTATCTGTATTTCTCCCATCCGGTTGCCCGCCGGGCCGGCGCATTTGCCGGCTCGGCCGTGTTGCAACAGTTCAACCGCAATTCCCCATATCCCTGTTTAGTCGCGTCATCTCGTGCGCCAGCGCCATGTGGCCCGCGCGCGCACGGTCTTCCAGACTTTTTTTAGATTGAGAACCTGATGCCACTGCCAAAAATACCGAATGAACCAGCGACCATGCTGCTGGTCAAAGATTACCCAAAGGCCGAACCCGGTCGTTCGCCCGTGCGTTCGATCTCGGCCAAGCCCGACCCAGAAGTCGATGACCTGATCAGCGGTCAAGCCGTGCCGACGCCGAAGTCGCGCGCACGCCGCAAAGCGCAAGACACCCTCGCCGCCGCGCAAGCGCCGGTGCGCGCTGCCCCGGTTGCCGAAGCGAAGCCACAGGCTGCGCCGGAAGCTGCACCAAAAGCTGCACCCCAAGCTGCACCTCAGGCGCCGAACGTTGCCCCGATCTCGGCCAAGCTGCGCGAGCAGGATGCCGAACAACTGCACTCCACCAAGCACAAGCCGGTGGATGCGCAGCTCAAGTCGTCCACCAGACGCAAGGCCGACCATTCGGGCCTGACCAAGGTGTTCGTGCTCGACACCAATGTGTTGATGCATGACCCAAGCTCGCTGTTCCGTTTCGAAGAACACGACGTCTATCTGCCGATGATGACGCTCGAGGAACTCGATAACCACAAGAAGGGCATGTCCGAAGTGGCGCGCAATGCACGCCAGGTCTCGCGCACGCTCGACGCCCTGATCGCCAACGTCGACGACGACGCGATCGAGTCCGGCATTCCGCTGTCCAAGCTGGGCAACAAGGATGCCAAGGGCCGCCTCTTGTTCCAGACCCGCCTGACCAGTGCGCCACTGCCCGAAGGCCTGCCGGAAGGCAAAGCCGACAACCAGATCCTGGGCGTCGTGCGGGCACTCGAGCAGCAGCAGGCAGGCCGCGCGATCGTGCTGGTGTCGAAAGACATCAATATGCGCATCAAGGCGCGCGCCATCGGCTTGCCGGCCGAAGATTACTTCAACGACCACGTGCTGGAAGACAGCGACCTGCTGTACTCGGGCGTCGTCCAGCTGCCGGACAATTTCTGGGACACGCACGGCAAGGACGTCGAATCGTGGCAGGAAAACAAGAACGGCAACTCCGCGACTTACTACCGCGTGACCGGCCCGCTGATTCCGACGCTGCTGCCGAACCAGTTCGTGTACATGGAGCCGAAGGATGGCCAGTCGCCGCTGTATGCCCAGGTCAAGCAGATCGACGGCAAGACCGCCGTGCTGCAAACCCTGCGCGACTATAGCCACAACAAGAACAACGTTTGGGGCATCACGGCGCGCAACCGCGAGCAGAACTTCGCGCTGAACCTGTTGATGAATCCGGAGTGCGATTTCGTCACGCTGCTGGGCCAGGCCGGTACCGGCAAGACCCTGCTGGCCCTGGCCGCCGGCCTGGCGCAGGTGCTCGAAACCAAGCTCTACAACGAGATCATCGTCACCCGCGTGACGGTGCCGGTCGGTGAAGACATCGGCTTCCTGCCAGGCACCGAGGAAGAGAAGATGTCGCCATGGATGGGCGCATTCGACGACAACCTCGAAGTGCTGATGAAGTCGGACGGCGATGCCGGCGACTGGGGTCGCGCGGCAACGCAAGACCTGATCCGCTCGCGCATCAAGATCAAGTCGCTCAACTTCATGCGCGGCCGCACCTTCGTCAACAAGTTCCTCATCATCGACGAAGCGCAGAACCTGACGCCCAAGCAGATGAAGACGCTCGTCACGCGCGCCGGTCCTGGCACCAAGATCCTGTGCCTGGGTAATATCGCGCAGATCGACACGCCGTACCTGACCGAAGGCTCGAGCGGCCTGACCTATGTGGTCGATCGCTTCAAGGGCTGGAACCACGGTGGCCACGTCACGCTGGCGCGCGGCGAACGCTCGCGCCTGGCCGATCACGCCAGCGACGTGCTGTAATCGTTTTGCGGTCTGCTCCGTGCAGACGCAGTCCTGAAACGCCCGCCCTCACCGGCGGGCGTTTTTTTTGGCGCAGTCAACGTTAAATAGAGCTGAGCTTTGAACTGATGAGCGGCCCCATGGTCCAACCCCTGTCGCCAGTGTCAGGAGTCGATCATGAAAGCGCCACGTTTCAAACGTTGGTTCGCAACATTGCCATCGCTGAACGGGGCGCAGCGTCGTCAAGTGCTCGATGCGCTGCACCCTGCGGCCGGCCTCGACCAGGTCGTTGCGCTCATCGCCCAGGCCAGGGCACCAGGGCGCTGTTGTCCCAGCTGTGGCGACGCACGCTGCAACCGGCACGGGTTTGCCAACGATCTGCAGCGTTTTCGCTACTGCAATTGTGGGCGCACTTTCAACGACCTGAGCGGCACGCCACTGGCGCGGCTCAGGCTCAAGACCAAATGGCTCGCCTACTCCCAGGTGCTGCTGGACTCGCTCCCCGTGCGCAAAGCCGCAGACCGGGTCGGCGTGCACCGCAATACCGCCTTCCGATGGCGCCACCGCTTTCTCGCTTGGGTCAAGCTCGACCGGCCCGCCGCGCTGAACGGCATCGTCGAGGCTGATGAGACGTTCCTGCTCGAATCGCAGAAGGGCTCGCGCACACTCGACCGCCCACCCCGTCGGCGGGGCGGGCGCGCCGCCCGGCGCGGCATTTCCCGTGAGCTCGATTGCATCCTCGTGGCGCGCGACCGCAACGGGGGCACCATTGACGCCGTCACTGGCCGCGGTGCGCTGACGGCCGCACAACTCGAACGCGGCTTGCTGCCCAGGCTCGATCCACAGGCGCTGCTGGTCAGCGACAGCCATGCCGCCTACCGCGCCTTTGCACGCAAGCACAGGATCGCGCACGAGGTGGTGAATCTGCGCGCCGGCGTGCGCGTCAGGCGCCTGGGCAACCTGGCTATCCACGTACAGAACGTGAACGGGTATCACCAGCGCTTCAAGGCCTGGCTGATGTGCTTTCGTGGCGTAGCGTCACGCTACCTGCCCAATTACCTGGGCTGGCGCTGGGCCCTCGATGGGGGGCGGGTAAGTTCCCCGGAACAGTTGCTGCGCATCGCAGTCGGCGCCATCAACAGATAACGTTGACTGCGCCCTGTTTTGGCACGGCATTTCTGGGTCACAACGTCTCCAAGGATGACAAACCCGCTATGATCGAAACTATATAGAATTATCCCGAGTTCATCTGGCAGGGAATGCACCATGAAATTTCGTTTTTGGGGAGTACGTGGGTCGATCCCGGCACCGGGGCCACGCACGGCGCGTTATGGCGGCAACACGACCTGTATCGAAGTACGCACCGACGACGACACGCTGATCGTGCTCGATGGCGGCACCGGCCTGTTCCCGCTGGCCCAGCACCTGCTGGCCCGGCCTCCCGTGCACGCCAATATCTTCATCACGCACAGCCACTGGGATCACATCCATGGCCTGCCCTTCTTCACCCCGCTGTTCGTCAAGGGCAGCCGCGTGCGCCTGCATGGGGCGCATGATCCGATCACGGGAAAAGGCATCGAACACGTGATGGGCGTGCAGCTGCAAAGCAGCTATTTTCCGGTAGGCGAAACAGACATGAGCGCCACGATCGAGTACTGCACGCTCACCATCGGTGAGCCGCTCGCGGTGGGCGATGCACTGGTTTCCAACGTAGTGACGAACCACCCGGTAACCAACCTTGGCTACCGCATCGATTGCAACGACACATCGGTGTTCTTCACGGGGGACCACGAACCCTGGTACAACCCGCATGCTGCGGACCACCCGCAGCATGCGGCGGCCGAACTGCAGGTACGCGAGGCCGAGCGCCGCATGGACGCCGTGATGGGGAGCGTGGACGCGCTGATCGTCGATTGCTCGTACACGCGCGACGAATACCCGTCCAAGCGCGGCTGGGGCCACGGCACGTTTGACGGCGCCATTGCGATGGCGCTACGCGTTGGCGCACGCACGCTGTATTGCACGCACCACGAACCGACCCGCGGCGACGATGAGCTCGAGGCTGTCTTTGCCGACGTGACGGCGCGCCACGCCGGGTGCCTGGGCAACCTCCAGGTGCTGCTGGCCTACGAAGGCCTGGAAGTCGATCTCGGCTAGCGCACTTTACGCCCATGCTCACCTGTCAAATCTGTCAGGGTGGCGCGCGCCGGCACCGGCTTAGAATGGGGCGCGGCTGTCAATACCGAACAGCCACTTTCCCGAGCCTGCTTCCATGCCCCTCCCGCTGACATCACTCCTCACCTCGTGCGCTGCCGCCCTGCTGCTGGCCGCTTGCACCAGCCCTGCCCCTGACGGCGCGAAGACCGCAAGCGTGCGCGAAGAACGCACTACCCCAATCGGCACCTACCTGCCGCGCAAGAAAGGCCAGACGGCCAACAATGCCGGTACGGTCAGCGACATCGAGCGCGAGAACATGAAAAACTCCGGCGTCGGCACGGGCGCGATGACGCAGCATTGAAAAAAAAACGGCGCCGAGGGCGCCGTTTTCGATGGTGATCCAGCCGCAATCACATGATCTTGGTGCCGATCCACCAGGCCACCGCCGCCATGAAGGCCGATGCCGGAATCGTGAAGATCCAGGCCCACACGATATTGCCAGCCACGCCCCAGCGCACGGCCGAGGTCTTGCGCGCGGCGCCCACGCCGACGATGGCGCCGGTGATCGTGTGCGTCGTCGACACCGGAATGCCGAACGCGCTCGAGAGCAGCAGCGTGACCGCACCGCCCGTTTCGGCGCAGAAGCCGCCAACCGGCTTGAGCTTGGTGATCTTCTGGCCCATGGTCTTGACGATGCGCCAGCCGCCGAACAGCGTACCGAATGCGATCGCCGCGTAGCACGAGATGATCACCCAGGCCGGTGGATACTCGGCCGTCGCGCTCGTGTAGCCCGCGGCGATCAGGAGCATCCAGATGATGCCCATCGTCTTTTGCGCGTCGTTGCCGCCGTGGCCCAGCGAATACGCCGCAGCCGAGACCAGCTGCAGCTTGCGGAACAAACCGTCGACCTTTCTGGGCGTGGACTTCACGAAGATCCAGGCCACCATCAGCATGATGATCGAGCCCAGCGCAAAGCCCAGCAGCGGCGCGACGACGATGAACGCCACGGTCTTGATCAGGCCACTCGAGATCAGCGAACCGGTGCCCGCCTTGGCCACGGCCGCGCCCACCAGGCCGCCGATCAGCGCGTGCGACGACGATGATGGAATGCCGTAGTACCAGGTGATGACGTTCCAGGAGATCGCCCCGACCAGGGCACCAAAGATCACGTAATGGTCAACCACGTGCGGATCGATCGTGCCCTTGCCGATGGTTTGCGCGACTTTCATGTTGACCACGAAGATCGCGATGAAGTTGAAGAAGGCCGCCATTGCGACGGCGTGCTGGGGTTTCAAAACCCCGGTCGAGACCACGGTGGCGATCGAGTTTGCCGAATCGTGAAAACCGTTCATGAAGTCGAATACCAGTGCCAGGAGCACGAGCATTCCCAGCACGTAGATGCTGATGTTGAGATTATCCATGGTTATGCAGGTCTGCGACGCTTACGCGTTCTCGACGATGATGCCTTCGATGATATTGGCCACGTCTTCGCAGCGATCGGTAACCGTCTCGAGAATCTCGTAGATGGCCTTCATCTTGATCAGGTTACGCACGTCCGGCTCGTCGCGAAACAGCTTGGACATCGCCGCGCGCATCACGTGGTCGGCGTCCGATTCCAGGCGGTCGATCTCTTCGCACAGCGCGACGATCCTGGCGGCGTTGTCCATATTGTGCAGCAGTGAGACGGCTTCCTGCACCTTCAGGCAGCAGGCCAGGCACAGCTCGGCCAGACGCTTGGCTTCCAGCGTCACGGCTTGCAGGTCGTACAGCGAAATCGTCTGGGCCGCGTCTTCCATCATGTCCAGGATGTCGTCCATGCGCGTGATCAGCTTGTGGATATCGTCGCGGTCGATCGGCGTGATGAAGCTTTTGTGCAGCAAGTCCACCGTGGCATAGGTGATCTTGTCAGCCTGCTTTTCGATCGTCTCGATCGCATGGGTGCGGGTTTCGAGGTCATCGAAGTTGGTCATCAGACTGACCATCTCCTGCGCCCCTTTGACGCACAAGTCGGCATGCTGATTGAAAAGATCGAAAAACTTGCCCTCGGTGGGCATGAAACGTCCAAACATAGATTCTCCGTATTGACTCTCTGGGATCACGCGCTCGCGCCGGAAATGCGGCCACGCGCAAAGGCGGCCATTAAAACATCAATGGCCGCCTCGGTGTTACTACAAATGGTTATTTAGTCACCTTGGTACACAGACAGGTTGCCGCTGTAATTGCCGAACTTGGTGTACTGGCCGATCCAGGTCAGGCGGATCGCGCCAATGGGACCGTTACGCTGCTTGCCGATGATGATTTCGGCCGTGCCCTTGTCGGGCGAATCGGGGTTGTAGACCTCGTCGCGGTACAGGAAGATGATGACGTCGGCATCTTGCTCGATTGCGCCGGATTCGCGCAAGTCGGACATCACGGGCCGCTTGTTCGGCCGTTGTTCCAGCGAGCGGTTCAGCTGCGACAGCGCCACCACAGGGCATTGCAGCTCCTTGGCCAGGCCCTTGAGCGAGCGCGAAATCTCCGAAATTTCAGCGGTGCGGTTATCGCCCGGCTGGCTACCCTGCATCAGCTGCAAGTAGTCGACGATGATCAGGCCCAGCTTGCCGCACTGGCGCGCCAGGCGTCGCGCACGCGCACGCATCTCGATCGGGTTCAGCGCCGGCGTCTCGTCGATGTACAGCTGGGCGTCGTTCATCTTTTGAATGGCGTGGGTCAGGCGCGGCCAATCCTCGTCGTTCAGGCGCCCGGTACGCAGCCGGTGCTGGTCGAGCTGGCCGACCGAACCCAGCATACGCATCGCCAGCTGGGTACCGCCCATCTCCATCGAGAAAATTGCGACCGGCAGACCGGCCTCGATCGCGACGTTCTCGCCGATATTGACCGAGAACGCCGTCTTGCCCATCGACGGACGACCGGCAACGATGACGAGGTCGCCCGGTTGCAGGCCGGACGTCATGCGGTCGAGGTCGATAAAGCCGGTGGGCACCCCGGTAATCTCGCCCTGATTCTCGCGGCTATAGAGTTCGTCGATGCGCTCGACGACCTGCGTCAGCAGCGGCTGGATCGGATTCCAGCCCTGCTGGCCGCGCGAGCCGGATTCGGCAATGGCAAAGATCTTGGACTCGGCTTCGTCGAGCATCTGCTTGACTTCCTTGCCCTGCGGGTTGAACGCATTGCCCGAGATTTCATCGGCCACAGTGATCAGCTTGCGCAGGATGCCGCGGTCGCGCACGATCTCGGCATAGCGCCGGATATTGGCAGCCGACGGCGTGTTCTGCGCCATCGCATTCAGGTATTGCAGGCCGCCCACGTCATCGGCCTTGCCGAGCTGGTTACAGGCTTCGTAGACGGTAATCACGTCGGCCGGCTTGCCGCCGTTGATCAGGCGGACCATCTGTTCGAAGATGATGCGGTGATCGTAGCGGTAGAAGTCTTCCGCGTTCATGAAGTCGGCAATGCGGTCCCATGCGGCGTTATCGCGCAGCAAGCCGCCAATGACGGATTGCTCGGCTTCGATGGAGTGCGGGGGGATGCGCAGGGCGTCGAGTTGCGGATCTGGAGGTGCTGCGTTCATGGGCGGGATTATACCTTTTCCGGTCTTGCGACTGGCAATAATGGAAAGCCGAAAAGCAAAAAAGCCGGGCGAACCCGGCTTTTTCAGAACTGCGTGCTCAGCACATGTACAGCGTGTGCTTAGGCAGCTTCGCCCACAACAGCGACGGTGATTTCCGACACGACGTCGGTGTGCAGAGCGACTGCAACCGGGAATTCGCCGGTGGTTTTCAAAGGGCCGGTCGGCAGGCGCACTTGCGACTTCTCGACAGCGAAACCTTGCTTGGTCAGCGCTTCGGCGATGTCGAAGTTGGTGACCGAACCGAACAGACGGCCATCAACGCCGGCTTTCTGGCCGATGGTGACGGTCATGCCGCTCAGCTTGTCGCCTTCGGCCTGGGCAGCCGACAGCTTTTCAGCTGCTGCTTTTTCCAGTTCAGCGCGCTTGGCTTCGAACTCGGCGACGGCGCCGGCGGTAGCGCGGCGGGCCATCTTTTGTGGGATCAGGAAGTTACGTGCGTAACCGTCCTTGACCTTGACGACGTCGCCCAGGTTGCCGACGTTGACTACTTTTTCCAACAGAATGATTTGCATAGTGATCTCCAGATGTCTGACTGTCGTGACCGACGATTAACCGTGGTGCAGGTCGGTGTACGGCAGCAGCGCAAGGTAGCGTGCGCGCTTGATCGCGGTGTCGACCTGACGCTGATAGTGCGCCTTGGTGCCGGTCAGACGTGCTGGCATGATCTTGCCGTTTTCCTGGACGAAGTCCTTCAGGGTGTCGACGTCCTTGTAGTCCACCTGCTCAACGCCAGCGGCGGTGAAGCGGCAGAATTTCTTGCGCTTGAACAGCGGGTTTTGCTGTTTGCGCTTCTCTTTGAGTTTCGCTTTGTTTTTGTCGAACTTTTTACCGAATGCCATTTGAGGCTCCTGTATCTAAATTGCCGGGTTAAGCGGCACTGAAATCAATGATGTGAAACACCAGGGCTTTGCTGTTGCGATTTTTCCGTGCAAGAAATCCGTTGAACCTGTAGCTGGCGCCAAGTTCGGCGCTGGCAAACCTGCCCGAAATCTCGCCCGCGGCGAACGCGGGGACTTCGAACGCGACCGACCTTTCGACTCCGGCCTCTTCCTGCTGCGATTCGTGCATCAGGACGGCTGAAACGATTGGCACACCGGCCGGGGTGTAACGCAGTACGTCGCGCTCGGCGATGGTCGCCATGAGCTGGAGGTGGTTTGCGCTGTGCACCCGGTATTACTGGTTACTACGAATAACTGGGAAAAACTTAAGCAGCAGCAGGCGCTGGCGCAGCGGCTGGAGCGGCTGCAGGCGCAGCGGCTTCGGCACGGTGGCTCTTGGCTGCGTCTTCGCGCTGCACCGATTTCATCATCGGCGACGGTGCGGTTTCAGCTTTTTTCAGCTTGACGGTCAGGTGACGCAGAACCGCATCATTGAACTTGAATGCAGTTTCCAGCTCGACCAGGGTCTCGTTGTCGCATTCGATGTTCAGGCAGATGTAGTGTGCTTTTGGCAGCTTCTGGATCTGGTATGCCATCTGGCGGCGGCCCCAGTCTTCAACGCGATGGATGTTACCGCCGCGGCTGGTCACCGTGGTCTTGTAACGCTCGATCATCGCCGGGACTTGTTCGCTCTGGTCCGGATGGACGATAAACACGATTTCATAATGACGCATGCATTACTCCTTGAGGACGTTTAACAAATGCCCACCTCGGCGTCAAGACGAGTGTGGGAAGGGAAAGCCGGCAATTATAACCCGGATCTCGGTGGCTTGGAAAGCCCAATGACGCATTGCAGGCACGTTCAGCCCGTCTTGCGACAGATCTGACTCGACAATTCCGGGGTTTTGGCGCATGTTTGGACCCTGAATCGGGATTTTCGCGATATTTTTTGCGTTTCCCCTTGCGCGCGGCAGAATACTGTACAAAAATACAGGTTACACACATAACCGGTTGCTGTAACACATTTATGCTAAAGCTCACTGCACGGCAAGAACAGATCCTGAACCTGATCAAGGAAGCGATCGAGAACACCGGTTTCCCCCCGACCCGGGCTGAAATCGCTTCCGAACTTGGTTTCCGCTCGGCCAATGCGGCTGAAGAACATCTGCAAGCGCTGGCGCGCAAGGGCGCCATCGAAATTTCGCCGGGCACGTCGCGTGGCATTCGCCTGATCGGCGCGAGCGTCGAGGCGATTCCGATGCCGCCACCGTCGTTCATGTCGCTGCCGCTGGTCGGGCGCGTCGCGGCGGGCAATCCGATCCTGGCGCAGGAGCACGTCGAAGCCACTTACAACGTCGACGCCGCGATGTTCGCAGCGCGGCCCGATTTTCTGCTGAAGGTCAAGGGCTGGTCGATGCGCGACGCCGGCATCATGGATGGCGACTTTTTGGCGGTCAAGAAAATCGACAGCGCCAAGAATGGCCAGATCGTCGTCGCGCGCCTGGGCGACGAAGTCACGGTCAAGCGCTATCGCAAGACGGGTGATCTGGTCGAGCTGCTGCCAGAAAACCCCGACTTCAACATCATTGCCGTCTCGCCAGACGAAGAGTTTGCACTCGAAGGCCTGGCTGTTGGTCTGATGCGTAGCTGGAACTGATGCAAAGGCGCCGGCCTCTCCCTGCCGGCGCCCGTCCTGCCCTGCCTACTTCGACGCCTTCTTCACGACCGCATTGTGCTGGCTGACAAAGGCCTCGGTCGCACTGCGCCACGCGGCAAAATCGGCCAGGATCATCTTTGAATTGACCTTCGCGCCTTCCGCGATATTCTGCCGCACCTGCTCCAGGTAGGCTGCCGATGCCTCTGTTTCCTGCTTGTTCATCAGCTTGGCGATATCGGCCGGAATCTTCTTGGTCAATGGCGACTGCGCGTTCAGGTTCGTTACCATCTTGTTATAGCAATCCTGCCAGCCCGTCACCAGCTTGTTGACGCGATCGATCTCGTCGTTGACTTTCGACACGGCTGGAATGCGCGGCGACGGGCAACGGTATTCGCCCGACTGCAGCTCGGCGCCATCGTAGCCCTTGATCCAGTAATCGATCTCGGCGCGCTTGGTCACGCGCTGTTCCATCACGACCAGCGATTCGGCCGCGACCTTGTTGCCCTTGGCCGCCGACTTTTCGAACAATGCCTTGGCCGCCGCCTCGTCGACGGCGCCCGCTTCGCCATACCAGTACATCTGGCCCAGCTGCTGCTGCGCTTGTGGATTGCCGGCATTGGCCAGCTTGGTGTAGAGCTTGAGCGCGCCCGCGTAATCCTTCTTTTCGAACAGCGCATTGGCGTCTTCCAGCTCGCCCGCATAGGCAGTGCTGGCGATGCTCAGGGGCAGGTACAGGGACAGGCAGAGCAGGAAACGTTTCATGGGCATCCGAAGAAAATGACAAGCTGACGATGGCGCATCATAGCCCCCTTTTACAGCCAAACTCAACCGTAAAAATGACAAGGCCGGCATCGCGCCGGCCTTCTTTGCATGGCTTTACGCCACGCGGTAACGCCACGCGGTAACGCCACGCGGTAACGCCACGCGGTAACGCCGCGCGGTAACGCCGCGCGATACGCCGCGCGGTAACGCCGGGCGGTACGCCGTACTTACGCGTCCAGCGCCTGGCGGAAGTCTTCAACCAGGTCATCGGTGTCCTCGATGCCCACCGACACACGGATCAGCGACTCGGCAATGCCCATGCTGGCGCGGCGCTCGGCGCCCATCTCGAAGAAGATCGTGTGCGCCACCGGAATGACCAGCGTACGGTTGTCGCCCAGGTTCGACGCCGGAATCGCCAGCTGCAGGCGATTGAGGTAATCGAACGGATCGATGGCCTCGTGCAGCTCGAAGCTGAGCAGCGAACCACCGGCGCGAAACAGCGACGTGACAATACCATGCTGTGGGTGCGAGGCCAGGCCCGGATAGTGGACCTTCGCCACGCGCTCGTCAGCCTCGAGCATCGTGGCCAGCGCCAGTGCATTGGCGCAGGTACGCGTCATGCGCAGCGCCAGTGTCTCGGCGCCGACGGCGATGTGATGCGCCGCTTCCGGCCCAAGCGAGGCGCCGAAGTCGCGCAGCGCTTTCGCGCGCAGTTGCGCCATGCCCTGGGCCTGCGCCGGCTGCTTGCGAAAGTTCGGTGCGATGTTGGGGAAGGTGCTCCAGTCAAACAGCCCGGTATCAGTCAGCGCGCCGCCGAGCGCGATGCCGTGACCACCGATGGACTTGGTCAGCGAATTGACCACGAGACCAGCACCGACGCTCTTCGGGCGGAACAGCCATGGCGACGTCATCGTGTTGTCGACCACGTACAGGATGCCCCGCTCACGGCACAGCTCGCCGATGCGGGCCAGGTCCGCCACTTGCGTGCGCGGATTGGCGATCGTCTCGACGAACACCATGCGCGTGTTGGGCGTCAACGCCGCTTCGACTTGCGCCACATCGGTCGCATCGACAAAGGCAACATCGACGCCCTGCCCCGCCACCGTCTGCCACAGGCTGTTGGTATTACCAAACAGGAAGCTCGACGAGACGATGGCGTCGCCCGCCTTGAGCAAGGCCTGGAACAGCGCGCCAATGGCCGCCATGCCGGTGCCGAAGCACAGCGTGGCGACGCCATCTTCCATCTTGCTCACCTTGTCCTCGAGCGCGCTGACGGTCGGATTGCCCTGGCGACCATAACGGAAGCCCGGCTCCTTGCCCTGGAACACGGACGCGAGCTGGCGCGCATCCGTGTAGCCGAACGCGACGGAGGTGTGGATCGGCTTGTGCAGCGAACCGTGCTCGATCGGCTTGTACCGGTCGTTGTGCAGGATCGTCGTGGTAAAGCCGTAGGTTTTTTTCTCGCTCATGCTTACTCGGCGGCGGCGGGGTTCAAATTCAGTTGGGTACGGACCTGGTCTTCATCCTTGGCGGCAGGATTATGACGCGCCGTTTCCTGGCGATCGAGGTATTCCGGGGTCACGTCGCCCGTCACATAGACGCCGTCGAAGCACGACGCCTCGAAGTTCGTCAGTGCCGGATTGACGTCCGAAATCGCGCGCTTGAGGGCATCGATGTCCTGGTAAATCACGCGGTCGGCGGTAATCTCACGGCAGACTTCTTCGGTCGTGCGGCCGTAGGCGATCAGTTCGTCGCGGGTCGGCATGTCGATGCCGTACACGTTCGGGTACAGCACCGGTGGCGCGGCCGAGGCGAAGTACACCTTGCGCGCGCCGGCTTCACGGGCCATCTGCACGATCTCGCGGCTGGTGGTGCCGCGCACGATCGAATCGTCGACCAGCAGCACGTTCTTGTCCTTGAATTCGGAAATGATCGCATTGAGCTTCTGACGCACGGATTTCTTGCGCATGCCCTGGCCCGGCATGATGAAGGTGCGGCCGATGTAGCGGTTCTTGATGAAGCCTTCGCGGTATTCGACGCCCAGTTTCAACGCCAGCTGAATGGCGGCAGGACGCGACGAATCGGGAATCGGCATGACGACGTCAATGTCTTCGACCGGGATTTCACTGAGAACCTTGTCGGCCAGGTATTCACCCATGCGCAGGCGCGTAGCGTAGACCGACGCGCCATCGATCACCGAGTCCGGGCGGGCCAGGTAGACGAATTCGAACGCGCACGGATTGAGCGATGGATTTTCGGCGCACTGGCGCTCGGACAGCTTGCCATCATTGGTGATGAAGACCGCCTCGCCCGGCGCGATGTCGCGCACGAAACGAAAGCCCAGGCCTTCGAGAGCGACCGACTCGCTGGCGACCAGGTATTCGTTGCCGTTCTCGGTTTCGTTCACGCCCAGGCACAGCGGACGGATGCCAAACGGATCGCGGAACGCCAGCATGCCATGGCCGGCGATCTGCGCGACGACCGCATAGGCCCCGCGCACGCGGCGGTGCACGGCGGCGACGGCCTTGAAGATGGCGTCGGCGTCGAGCGAGAAGCCATCGGCCGCTTCCTGGATTTCGTGGGCCAGCACGTTGAGCAGCACCTCGGAATCGGAATCGGTGTTGATGTGGCGGCGGTCGTTACGGAACAGCTCATCCCTGAGCTGAGCCTGGTTGGTCAGGTTGCCGTTGTGCGCGAGCGTGATGCCGAATGGCGCGTTGACGTAGAACGGTTGCGCCTCTTCTTCGCTCGACGAACCTGCGGTCGGGTAACGGCAATGGCCGATGCCGGTGTTGCCCTGCAGCGAACGCATGTTCCGGGTACGGAAAACGTCACGTACCAGGCCGTTGGCCTTGAACATCGAGAACATGCTGCTGTGATTGGTCGCAATGCCCGCAGCGTCCTGGCCGCGGTGCTGCAGCAGCAGCAATGCATCGTACAGAAGCTGGTTGACGGGAGAGTGCGAAACGACGCCGACGATGCCACACATGAAGTGCTCCTAAAAGCTTGGGTGCAAAATGACAGAAAACTGCGAAAACAACGAATACTGGTCTAGTAATTAATATGCTGCGCAAAGGCAGCGGGCAAGAATGGTTTGACGGTGCGCGCGCCGGTCTCGGCAATCGGTGACAACAGCGCGTCGCGCCAGAACGCCTGCTGCGGAATCGCCGTCATCCCGCACAATATGACGCCTGCGAGCACGATCACAACGCCTCGCGCCAGGCCGAACAAGCCGCCCAGGCCACGGTCCGCCAGCGACAGGCCCGTGGCCGCAACCACCGCGCCAATTGCCATCGACAGCAAGCCCATCAGAACTCGCACGCCCAGGAACAACGCAATGAAGGCGGCCATCAGGCGCGCGGTCCCGCCCGGAATCACCTCGGGCAGCAAGGGCGCGAGCTGGGCGCCGTAGACATTGGCCACCACGAAGGCGACGACCCAGCCTACCAGCGACAGGATTTCCTTCACCAGGCCGCGTAGCGTGCTGATCACGACAGACGCGATCAGCACGAACAGCACCAGGTAATCGAAAATCGTCACGCTGCAGCGAGGATCAGAGCGGCACCATCGTGCCGGACAGACCGATGCCGCCTAATTTGGCACGCACTTTCTCTGCTTCTTCCTTGCTGAACGGGCCGACCCGCACGCGGATCAGTTCGCCAGACTTCTGGGTGAACGAGGCGACGCCGGCGGCGCGCAGGCGGCTTTGCAATTCGGTGACTTTTTCCTGGCTGGCCAGCGCGGCAACCTGCACCACGAAGCGCGGCGCCGGCCCCTCGGCCTTGATCGTTTTTGGCTCGGGCTTGGCGGCTGGCTTGTCTTCGAGAATCGCGATGGCGCGCGCGGCGTCGTCCGGACGGGCCGGCTTGGCGACCTGCTCGGCTTTTGGATGCGAATCGGCGGCTTTCTCGGCGACCTTGACCGGTTTCTTCTCTGGCTCGGGCTTTTTCTCGGGCTCGCTCTTGCGCTCGGCCTTGACGGGCTCGGGCTTTGTCACTGGCCTGGCTTCGGTTTCTGGCTTTGGCGTTGCTTCGGGCTTCGGCGTCGGCTTGGCTGTTTCGACCGGCTTGGCTGGCTCGAGCATGCGCATTGGCGGCACCTCGCTGGCGACCGGCGCTGCGGCCACGGCGACCGGGGGCGTGCGCGTACCAGCAGGCGGCGCGGGGACAGCGTCGATGATCTCTTCGTCGCTGTCGACGCTGGCCGTTGGCGCGACCTGCTCGGATGGCACCGGCAGCGGCGCGGCCTTGTCTTTGTCGGGAATGTGGATCGCAATGTCGGTGGCCAGCGGCTTGGGCTCGGAATCGAGCAGCATCGGCAAGGCCACCACGGCCGCCAGGACCAGCGCAATGGCGCCGACCAGGCGGCGACGCGCGCGTTTTTTCTCGGGTAGGATCGGATCGCCACGGCTCGAGCGGCGACCGCCCTCACCGGCCGAGCTTGCACGCTTGGAGCGTGCGCGCTCGGTGTAGGCGGCCTCGTCGTCCTTGACGAAGTGGCCGCTGTCGCGAACAGTTTCTTGCTTGTTTTTAGTGCCGAACGAGAACAAGCCCATGCGATTGAGGTATCAGTGTAGTGAGGATTTACGGGCCGCCATCACGCCGGCAACCGTGTAGAACGAACCAAAGACCACAATTCTATCATTCTCCTCAACCCGGCTCAGCGCATTCGCGTAAGCCTCGGCGGGCGTATCGAAGGTGGTGACAGAAAAATCGCCGGCTTTCGCGCCGGCTGGCTTCAGTGCAGCAATCTTGTTTGCCAATGCTGCAGGGTCGGCCGAGCGCGGCGAATCGAGGCGCGTGACGCACCAGTGATCGATGCTTGATGCCATCGGTGCGATCACGGCGTCGATGTCCTTGTCGTCCATGATGCCGAACACCGCGTACGTGAAGCGGTGAAAGCCCATATTGCCGAGGTTCTGCGCAAGCGTCGATGCGGCGTGCGGATTGTGGGCCACGTCGAGCACCTGGGTCGGGCGTCCCGCGAGCACCTGGAAGCGGCCCGGCAGCTCGACCATCGCCAGACCGGCGCGGGTTTCCTGGGCGCCGCATGGCAAGGTCATGCGCAGCGCCTCGAGGGCGGCCAGCGCGGCGGACGCATTGAGCAACTGGTTGGCACCGCGCAGGGCCGGATACGCCAGTGAGTTACGGCGCCCGGTGCGGCCGGCAAAACTCCACTGCTGCTGGTCGCCCTGGTAGTTGAAGTCGCGGCCGAGCAGCCACAGATCGGCGCCAATGTTCGTTGCATGGTCGATCAGCGACTGTGGGGGCACAGGGTCGCTGCAGATCGCGGTTTTGCCGGCGCGGAAGATGCCGGCTTTTTCGAAGCCGATTTTCTCGCGCGTGTCGCCCAGGTAAGCCGTGTGGTCGATGTCGATGCTGGTAACGATCGACACGTCGGCGTCGATCACGTTGACAGCGTCGAGCCGGCCGCCCAGGCCGACTTCGAGGATGGCGACGTCGATCTCGCTGGTTGACAGCAGGTGGGCGATGGCCAGTGTGGTGAATTCGAAGTACGTGAGGTCCGTATCCCCGCGCGCGGCTTCCACGGCGTTGAAGGCGGTGATCAGGACGTCGTCGGAGGCCATCTCGCCATTGATGCGGGCGCGCTCGTTAAAGTCGAGGAAATGCGGCTTGATGTAGAGGCCGACGCGGTAGCCCGACTGCAGCAACACCGACTCGAGCATCGCACAGGTCGAGCCCTTGCCGTTGGTGCCGGCCACCATGACTACGGGGCATGAAAACGCGAGCTGCAGGCGTTCCTTGACGGCGCGGACGCGGTCCAGGCCCATGTCGATATGGGTTTCGGCATGACGCGATTCGAGCAGCGCCAGCCAGTCGGGCAAGGTAGTCGGGAGTGGGGACATGGTGCTCAGCAAAAAGGGAGTCAGCGGGCGATGCGGGAAATGTGAAAGGCGACCGCCGGGGCCGCCGTATGGCATGGCGGCGCCGGTCGCCGTTGGCGCCAATGTTCGCGGGTTGCCCTCGCGGTGGCCTTTGAATGGATCAGGCCAGAACTTCGGTCGCCTGGTTTTGCAGCAGGGCCAGCAGGCGCGCGATTTCTTCACGCATCTTGCGGCGGTCGACGATCATGTCGACAGCGCCCTTCTGGACCAGGAACTCGGCGCGCTGGAAGCCTTCCGGCAATTTCTCACGCACCGTGTTCTCAATGACGCGCGGACCGGCAAAGCCGATCAGGGCCTTCGGCTCGGCGATGACGACGTCGCCCATGAAGGCGAACGAGGCCGAGACACCGCCCATGGTCGGGTCTGTCAGCACGCTGATGAACGGCAGCTTCTTCTCGGACAGCTTGGTCAGCATCGCCGTGGTCTTGGCCATCTGCATCAGCGACAGCAAACCTTCCTGCATGCGCGCGCCGCCGGTGGCAGTGATGCAAATGAACGGCACCTTCTGCTCGAGCGCGACCTGCGCGCCACGCACGAAACGCTCACCGACCACCGAGCCCATCGAGCCACCCATGAATTCGAATTCGAAACAGGCCACGACCACCGGCAAGCTCATGATCGAGCCGCCCTGGACAATCAGCGCATCGGTCTCGCCGGTGGCTTCCATGGCAGCCTTGAGGCGGTCCGGATACTTCTTGCTGTCCTTGAACTTCAAGGTATCGACTGGCAACGTCTCCTGGCCAATGTCGTAGCGACCGCCTTCATCGAGCAGCGAATCCAGGCGCGCACGCGCGCGGATGCGCATGTGATGGGAGCACTTCGGGCACACGTGCAGGTTGGACTCGATATCCGCCCGGTACAGCACCGACTCGCACGACGGACACTTGACCCAGAGGCCCTCGGGCATGGTCTTGCGGTTAGCGGCATCGGAGCGCTGGATCCGAGGGGGCAGCAGTTTTTCCAACCAACTCATATTCTCTCCTTTGCGGCAAATCTTACAGTGGGGCGTAGTGTAGCCGCTCGCAGGCAGCTTGTCGAATCGTAGCAAATTATCAAGATTGCCAATCAAACATCACACAGCACCCACAACCCGCACCCCATAGCGATCACCCTCAAACAATGAGGGTCAGAGTCGAATTGTTTGACAACTTTCGATAATTTCCCAATAAATAGCATCGATCCTCGGCCGAATTAATGCCGCAATAGATCCTTTTCGCAATATGAGGGACAGAGTCAAGTGGATCAGCCAGATAATCAATTTCTCAACAATTAGGGTCAGAGTGGATTTATTGGGCAATTCCTCGAAGTTGTCAAACAATTCGACTCTGACCCTAATTTATTTACGCGGTGATTTTTGGCGATTATTTCGCTGGCAACGCGATATCGTTGACCGTATATTCAACGCCTCCCAAGCGCGCCGCCACGATGTTATATATCCATGCACTCAGCATTCCAGCAAGATAGATGCTGACGATATACACAACTGCAAACAGAATGACCACGCCGGCACCAATCGGCGGCACCTCTGCGCCCGTCAGGATGGCAAGGAGAAATATCGCCAAGACCGGGAGCATAGCGACGAAATAAACTGCCGCCAACATCTTTCCGAACTGGGCCACTGCAATGTGCTTGACACGCTTCTTCATCGAACGCTCCCTCAGGTTGAGCTACGGAGAGATCAATTTACTGATGGAAAATGAAAAAGCTTTAAGCTGGCGCAACTAGCAGGAAAGATGTGGCGGTCAGCCTGCAAAAAATCCATTGGCCATGACCGTCGCAAGCAGACATTGATAAGATTCACCTGCCAATCGCAAAAAGTTGTCAAACAATTCGACTCTGACCCTAATTGGATTGCAAGAACTTGGAGGCAATCACCATGAGGGTCAGCGTCGAATTAAATGACAACATTTTACGAGGAAATTGCTCAATAATTCGACTCTGACCCTCATTGGCATTTGGCTGGTGGCTTAGCGCGCGTCGAGGGCGGTGCGGATGGTGGTGGTGAAGGCGCGGACGGCGTCGACGGCCTGGCCTGGCGGGCTGTTTTCGATTTCCTGGATGATGCGGCTGCCGATGACGACGGCGTCGGCCACTTCGGCAACGGCTCTGGCCGTTGCGCCGTCGCGGATGCCGAAGCCCACGCCGATCGGCAGTTTGACGTGCTCGCGGATCGCCGCCACGCGGCGGGCAACGTCGTCGGTATCGATGGTGCCGGCGCCCGTCACGCCTTTCAGCGAAACGTAGTAGCTAAAGCCGCCGCCGTATTGGGCCACCTGCTTGACGCGCTCCGTGGTCGATGTCGGGGCCAGCAGGAAGATCAGGTCCAGGTCGTTGTCGCGCATCGCAGTGGCGAACGTGGCGCATTCTTCGGGCGGGTAGTCGACGACGATCGCGCCGTCGGCACCGGCTTCTTTGGCGCAGCGGATGAATTCGGCCTGGCCCATGCGTTCGATCGGGTTGGCGTAACCCATCAGCACCACCGGCGTGTCGGGGTCGTTCTTGCGGAATTCACGCACGAAGCCGAACACGTCTTTCAGGCCGACATTGAACTTGAGTGCGCGCTCGCAGGCGCGCTGGATGACTGGGCCTTCGGCCATCGGGTCCGAAAATGGCACGCCCAGTTCGAGGATGTTGGCGCCGCCCTCTACCAGCGCGTGCATCAGCGGGACGGTCAGTTCGGGGCCCGGGTCGCCGGCCGTGATGAAGGTGACGAGAGCGGTCTTGTTGTGCGCCTTGAGCGCGGTAAAAGTCTGTTCGATGCGGGACATGCTGGGTTCCTTTGATAATCGGAAAAGGCGACTACCCCGGCTGACCGGGGCAGGATGGAATGGTTGACGCCGGCATCAGCCGAAATCAAGCCCCATCCGCTGTGCCACCGTGTGCATGTCCTTGTCGCCGCGGCCCGACAGATTGACCAGGATGATCTGGTCCTTCGGCAGCGTCGCCGCCAGCTTCACTGCATACGCGATCGCATGCGACGATTCCAGCGCCGGAATGATGCCTTCGATGCGGCAGCAGTCGTGGAATGCCTGCAGCGCCTCGTCGTCCGTGACCGACACGTACTCGGCGCGCAGCGTGTCTTTCAGCCACGCGTGTTCTGGCCCGACGCCCGGATAATCCAGGCCCGCCGACACCGAATGCGTCTCGGCGATCTGCCCGTTTTCGTCCTGCAGCAGATAGGTGCGGTTGCCGTGCAGCACGCCCGGCAGGCCGGATGTCAGCGAGGCCGAGTGCTTGCCCGAGTCCAGGCCCTCCCCCGCTGCCTCGACGCCCAACAGCTTGACGCCCGGCTCGCCGATATACGGATAGAAGATGCCCATCGCATTCGAGCCGCCGCCGATGCAGGCGAGGACGTAGTCAGGCTGACGCCCCGTCATGGCCGGCATCTGCACGCGGCACTCTTCGCCGATCACCGCCTGGAAGTCGCGCACCATCATCGGATACGGGTGCGGGCCAGCCACCGTACCGATGATGTAGAACGTGTTTTCAATGTTCGTGACCCAGTCGCGCATCGCTTCGTTGAGCGCGTCCTTGAGCGTCTTCGAGCCCGATTCCACCGGCACCACGGTCGCGCCCAGGAGCTTCATGCGGTACACGTTCTGGGCCTGGCGTTTGACGTCTTCGCTGCCCATGTAGACCACGCACTCGAGGCCAAAGCGCGCGCAGATGGTGGCCGTGGCCACGCCGTGCTGGCCGGCGCCGGTTTCAGCGATGATGCGTGGCTTGCCCATGCGCCGCGCGAGCAGCGCCTGGCCAATCACGTTGTTGATCTTGTGCGCGCCGGTGTGGTTCAGGTCTTCGCGCTTGAGGTAGATCTGCGCACCGCCGGCCATCTCGGACCAGCGCCGCGCGTGGTACACGGGCGACGGACGGCCAACGAAGTGCGCCAGCTCGTAGCGGTACTCTTCGAGAAATTCAGGGTCTTGCGCGTACTTTGCGTAGGCTTCGCTCAGCTCGGCCAGCGCGTGCGTCAGCGTCTCGGCGACGAAGGCGCCGCCGTAGGGGCCGAAGTGCCCCTGCGCGTTGGGCAGGGCGTAATCGGGGGTCTTGAACAGCGGGGCGGCGTTAGGCGCTGCCTTGAATGGGAGGTTGTGCATGGTATGTCTCGCTATGAATAGTGGCATCGGCTGCCCGCACGGCCGCGACAAACGCGGCCATCTTGCGGGCGTCCTTGATACCCTTTGCTGCTTCGACACCACTGCTGATGTCGACGGCAAAGGGCCGAACGCGTACGACACCGTCAGTGGTGTTGTGTACGTTCAAGCCACCACTCAAAACGACCCGAGGCGCGAGCTCTTTTGGGATGAGAGACCAATCGAAGACCTTTCCTGCGCCGCCATAAGCGTCCACGTACGTATCGAGCAGAAGACTCGAGAACCATGGACTGGCGGTGCGGTATGCAAGCTCACATTCTAGCAGCGTGCCAGGGATCGTGTCAGGCTTGACGCGAAACGCGCGCATGAACGGGCGCTGGACGGCCGCCGCAATCGCCGCGCACTGCTCCACCGTCTCATCACCGTGGAACTGGATCAGCGCGAGCGGCATCGCTGCCGCGACTTCCTGCACCTCGGCCAGCGTCGGATTGACGAACAGCGCCACGCCACTCACAAACGGCGGCAGGCCGGCGCACAAGGCGCCGGCGCGGGCCGGGCTCACATACCGTGGGCTCTTCGGATAGAACACGAAGCCCAAGGCATCGGCGCCCGCAGCGACAGCGGCGCTCAGGTCTTCTTCGCGGGTGATGCCGCAGATTTTGATACGGGTACGTTGCATATGCTTACTTCCTTACAGCCAGGGCAGCGGCGCGGCCGCTTCCTGCGGCAGCTTCCAGATTGGATCGTACTCGATCTTGGCGAAATACAGGCCGTCGGGCATGAAGGTCGGCGCGGCCACGTCGCGCGAACGGCTTTCGAGAACCTCGTGCATCCAGTCCGGCTCTTGCCGTCCCAGCCCGACATACACGAGCGAGCCGACGATATTGCGCACCATGTGATGCAGGAAGGCGCTGGCGCGCAGCGTAAACACGATGATGTCGCCGTGGCGCTCGATGCGCACTTCGTGCATGTCCTTGACCGGGGTCTTCGCCTGGCAGCTCGAGGCGCGAAACGCAGAAAAGTCGTGCGTGCCGATCAGATGGCGCGCGGCGTCGATCATGCGCTCGACATCGAGCGGCCGGAACATCCAGCCGGCGCGGTTCGACAACAGCGCCGACGGCGTCGGATGGTTGTACAGCACGTAGTGATAGGTGCGCGAGCGGGCCGAAAAACGGGCGTGGAATTCCAGCCCGTCCTCGCCCAGCGGCACCTCTTTCGCCCAGCGCACGACAATCGAATCGGGCAGGAAGGTATTCACGCCGCGCACCCATGCCTGCGTCGGTCGCACCAGATCGGTATCGAAATGGACCACCTGCTCGATCGCGTGCACGCCGGTATCGGTGCGGCCGGCACAGGTGGTGGCCAGCGGCGTGCAGGCGAACTTCTCGAGCGCCATTTCAAGACGGTCCTGGACCGTATTGCGTTCCGGCTGTTTCTGGTAGCCGTTCCAACCGGTGCCGATGTACTGGACACCCAGAACAATACGCGTCACGCCAGCAGCTCTCGCATCGCGCTGGCACGGCCAACCTGCTCGGTGCTGCCGCCCTTGATGACTTCATCGAGCAGTTCGCGTGCGCCTTCCTTGTCGCCGATTTCCTGGTAGGCCACGGCCAGATCGAGCTTGGTTTCCATTTCCATGTGCTCAGGCGAGAGCGGCGCCGGGGACGCCTCATTCACCACCTCACCCGCCACGTCAGTGTCGAAGGCCGCTGGCGTCGGCGCATCGGACAGCGGCGGGGCTGACAATTCTTCGGGCGCAGGCACGGGCGCCGGGGTGTCCGGCAGGTCGAACATGTCGAACGGATCGTCCTGGCGCGCCGCGAAGTCTTTCGGTTCGGCGCCGCTCGATGCACGCGTCTCGGCCGGTACGCCGAAGTCCATCGCGTCCAGATCGAACAGCGGATCTTCGGACAGATTCGTGTTCGACGAGCCGCGCACGGCAGGCAGCGGATCGTTCACGGGCGCCGGCGTCGCCGGCGTGACCGGTGCGCCGAAGTCCATCGAATCGAGATCGAACAGCGGATCGCTTGGCGTCGCAGTGGCCAGCGCCGGTTGCGCCGGGCTGCCCGGCAGCGACGGCAAACCGTCGAAATCCTTGGCCATACCGGCCATGTCGACCGGGGTAGCTTGGATTTGCGGCTGCGGCGTCAGATCGAGCGAGAAGTCGTCGCGCAGATCAGCCGGGGCGGTCGGGGTGGCCGGGGTGGCTGCAGCGGCTTGCGCGGCAGGCGGCGCATCGAAGTCCATGTCGAATTCGAGATCGTTGACGTCGGTCGACAGCGTCGACTCGGGCTTGCCTGCCGCTGCCGGTACCGGTGCCAGCATGTCGAAGTCGAGGTCCGGCACGGCCGTGGCGTCGGGGTCGGGCCGGCTTGCCGGCGCTGGGGCCGCGCTCTCGGCATCGGTAACCGGCTCGAACGTCAGCCCGCCAAGATCGAAGTCGAGCGTGTTGTCGTCGGTGCGTGGCGCAACCACCGGTTCGGCTTGCGGCGCCGCGGTGTAATCCGCATCGTCCTTCGACAGCGATATCGCAGAAGCACCAGCGACAGCGCCGGCAGCCACCGCGCCGGCAAGC
Source organism: Massilia sp. MP_M2 (assembly GCF_039123635.1). Taxonomy (NCBI): domain Bacteria; kingdom Pseudomonadati; phylum Pseudomonadota; class Betaproteobacteria; order Burkholderiales; family Oxalobacteraceae; genus Massilia; species Massilia sp. MP_M2. The sequence goes on along the minus strand of NZ_JBCHJF010000002.1, from coordinate 164,071 downwards.
GCACCCGCGCTGGTGCCAGTGCTGGAACCAGCAACGGCTGCCGGCTCGTCAGCGCGAAGCGCGTCCTGGTACTGCTGCGACAAGATGGCCTGCTGGCCGCGTTCCTGCGCCGACGGCGCTTGCGCCAGGGCCGGCGCGGCGTTCGCGTACAGCGGGTTTTGCGGGTCGATGCCCAGGCCCAGCGCCGCAGCGTGCGCCCATTCGTCGCCCTGGCCCTGCGTGAGTGCATGCAGCTCGCGCGCCTGCATTTCAAAGGCGCGGGCATCCTTGCGCGTCGCGTAGATCTCAAGCAGTTTCAGTCGCACGGGATGACGGTCCGGATGCATGCGCAGTGCCTCCTTCAGGATTTCCTCGGCCTGGGCGTCGCGACCGTAGGCGATATAGACGTCGGCTTCGGCAACCGGATCGACTTCATTCGTATCGAGCTGGCTGGCCGATGGCGCAAAGCTCGAGTTGAAGACGCTGTTGTTGGTATCGACGCTCTGGCCACCGCTTTCGGCGAACAGCGACTGGGCGCTGGTGCCCGGCCCGCCCAGCACTGACGGTTCGGTCGGCGTTGGCGCCACCGGCGCCGCGTTGCGCTTGCGGCGCTGCGCGATGCCAAACAGGACCAGCAGCAGCACCAAGAGCGCTGCGGCGATGTACAGCATATTGTCCAGCAGTGTGTCGACCAGGCCTTTTTCTGGCTCCGGCGCCGGCACCGGCTTTTTCAGGCGTGGATGCGCGACCGGTTTGGCTGGCGTCGCCACGACGGGCGCCGCTGCGGCCTGCTCGGCTTCCGCGCCCGCACGGCTCGGCACCGTCATCAGGTTTTCAAGTTCGCCGACGTTCTTTTCGAGCTCTTTGACGCGGGCCTCGGCCTGTTCGAGTTCGCGCTGCTTGGCCAGCGTGTCTTCGACGCTGGCGGTGCCGGTCTCCGGCGTGCCGGCAGCGCCTGCCGTGGCCTTCGACAGGCGCAGCTTGTCCTGCGCTTCGTTGGCGGCGGTCGGTTGTTCTTCCACGCGCGCGGTCACGCGCCCGGTTGCACTCTGGCCGCCCTGCGGCGCGCTGCTCGGGGTGCTGGCCGCGACCTGGCCGGCGAGTTTGTTGCGGTAGGCGTCAAAATCGGCTGCATGCGCCACGACCACGCCGCGCGCTTCGCTCTGGCTCGCGCCGCCACGCAGTGCGTCGCTATCGGGCACACTCAGGATCTGGCCCGACTTCAGGCGGTTCATGTTGTTGCCGATAAAGGCCTCGGGATTGGCGCGGTACAGCGCCACGAGCATCATGTCGAGCGAAATTTCGGCCGGCTTCACGCGGGTGGCGATGCCACTGAGCGTATCGCCGCGACGCACGCGGTAGGTGCTTTCGGCAGCCGCCGCATCGCGCTGCGCCGCCTGGCGCGCGGCGCCCTCGCGTGCGGCGGCAATGCGGGCGCGCTCGGCTGCGTCAAACGCCGGTGCAGCAGCAGGCGCTGCAGCCGCAGGCTGCGCTGCCGCGCGCGGCGCCGGGCTGCTGGCCACTTGCGCCGGCTGCGTCGTGCGCAGTTCGGCCGGATCGAGCAGGAACGTGTACTCGCGCACCAGGCGACCGTTATTCCAGGTCAGCTCGAGCAGCATGTCGACGAACGGTTCGTTCAGCGGCTGGCTGGAGTTCACGCGGATGATCTGGCGGCCACCGCGCTGCTCGACGGCGAAGCGCAGCGACAGCAGCGCCGGATTGAAGTCGATGTTCGCGCTGCGGAATGCCTCGGGCGTGGCCAGCTTGACGGCCATGCTGGCCGGGTCTTCGCCGGCGCTGGTCGTCAGTTCGATCTCGGCGCGCAGTGGCTGGCCAAGTGCCGACAACACGGTCAATTTTCCAAGCCCGGCCGCGCTGGCGGCGGAAGTGACGAACACTGCACTGGCGATCGCCGCAGTGAGGGTTTTCAACGCAGGTGCCATGAGCTGAGATTGTTCCGAAAAATGCATAGTGAGCAGCGAGTTAGTTGGCCGAGGGAAAGACGGTTTCCCGGAGTCTCAACATAACATCATGCTCTAGGGCACGCAAGCGATGCGCACGTTTACAGCAGGGGAAACGGGGGGTTTTGTGGCCTGTGAGACATGCCTTCACGGGGTTCGATAACCACCAGACATGTCAGTTGCAGTTAGTGCAACCGGCGATGACGAACTGGAAATATTGGGCCGACCGCGAGGCAGCCGGCCCGGTGTGCGTACGCTTTAACGTTCCAGCACGATGCGCAGCATGCGACGCAGCGGCTCGGCCGCGCCCCACAGCAGCTGGTCGCCGACGGTGAACGCCGACAGGTAATCGTCACCCATCGACATCTTGCGCAGACGGCCAACCGGGATGGTCAACCCGCCGGTGACGGCGGCCGGCGACAGGTCGCGCATCGACGCTTCGCGGTTGTTCGGCACGACCTTCGTCCACTGGTTGTGCGAGGCGATGATGTCGCTGATCTCGTCCAGCGGGACATCGCGGGTCAGCTTGATCGTCAGTGCCTGCGAGTGGCAGCGCATCGCGCCGATGCGCACGCACAGGCCATCGACCGGAATCGGTGTGGTGTCGAAGCCCGCGCCGCGGCCCAGGATCTTGTTGGTCTCGGCGCCGGCCTTCCACTCTTCTTTCGACTGGCCGTTGCCCAGGTCCTTGTCGATCCACGGGATCAGGTTGCCGGCCAGTGGCACACCGAACTGCTTGGTTTCGTCGCTTGAGAGACCATGCTGGGTGGCCAGCACGGTGCGGTCGATTTCAAGAATGGCCGATGCCGGGTTGTCCAGCAGCGGCTTGATCGCGCTGTTGATCGTGCCGAACTGCGTGAGCAGTTCGCGCATGTGCTGCGCGCCGCCGCCCGATGCTGCCTGGTAGGTCATGGACGTCATCCACTCGACCAGGCCTGCTTCGAACAGGCCGCCCAGGCCGATCAGCATGCACGAGACGGTGCAGTTGCCGCCAATGTAGTTCTTCACGCCGCGCGAGAGTGCCGCATCGATCACGGCGCGGTTGACCGGGTCGAGCACGATGACCGCGTCGTCGTTCATGCGCAGCGTGGATGCGGCGTCGATCCAGTAGCCGTTCCAGCCGGCCGCGCGCAGTTGCGGGAACACCTCGCTCGTGTAGTCGCCGCCCTGGCAGGAAATGATGATCTCGCATTTGGAGAGTTCGGCGATGTCGCTCGCGCTCTTCAGGGTGGTTTCATTCTTCGCCATCGCCGGCGCGGCGCCGCCCGGATTCGACGTCGTGAAGAACACGGGCTCGATGTGGTCGAAATCGCCCTCTTCCTGCATGCGCTGCATCAGGACCGAGCCAACCATGCCGCGCCAACCTACCAGACCAACTAATTTCATCGTCTTCTTTCAGTGTGATTACAGTGTTATCCGAGCGCCGCGACGACCGCGTTGCCCATCTCTTCGGTGCCCACGCGGGTGGACCCTGCTTCGTGAATGTCCGGCGTGCGCAGCCCCTGGGCCAGCACGCGCTTGACGGCGTTGTCGATGCGGTCGGCTTGCGCCGTCAGGCCAAAGGTAAAGCGCAGCATCATCGCGGCCGACAGGATCGTGGCCAGCGGATTGGCCACGCCCTGCCCCGCGATGTCCGGCGCCGAACCGTGCGACGGCTCGTACAGGCCCTTGTTGTTCGCGTCGAGCGAAGCCGATGGCAGCATGCCGATCGAACCGGTCAGCATCGCCGCGGCGTCCGACAGGATATCGCCGAACATGTTGCCGGTGACGAGCACATCGAACTTTTTCGGCGCCCGCACCAGTTGCATGGCGGCGTTGTCGACGTACATGTGGTCGAGCTCGACGCCGGCGTATTCCTTGTGCACGTCAGTGACGATATCGCGCCAGAACTGGCCCGTCTCGAGCACGTTGGCCTTGTCGACACTGGTCACGCGCTTGTCGCGTTTCAGCGCGGCCTGGAACGCAACGTGGGCGATGCGGCGGATCTCGCCTTCGGCGTAGCGCATCGTGTCGAAGCCTTCGCGCTGCCCTTTGAACGGGCCGTCCGGGCATTCGCGCACGCCGCGCGGCTTGCCAAAATAGATGTCGCCGGTCAGCTCGCGGATGATCAGGATGTCCAGGCCCGACACCACCTCGGGCTTGAGGGTAGAGGCACCGGCCAGTTCCGGGTACAGGATCGCCGGGCGCAGGTTGGCGAACAGGCCCAGTTCGCGGCGCAGGCCAAGAATCGCCTGCTCGGGACGCAGCGCGCGTTCGAGCACATCGTACCGGTAGTCGCCCACGGCGCCGAACAGCACCGCGTCGGCATCTTTCGCCAGCTTGAGCGTGCTGTCGGGTAGCGGGTGACCGTGCGCGGCGTAGCCAGCGCCGCCCACTTCTGCGGTCTCCATCTCGAACTGCTCACCAAGCGCGTTCAGTACCTTCACCGCCTGGGCGGTGATCTCCGGGCCGATGCCGTCACCCGGCAGGATCGCAATCTTCATGCTCGTCTTTCTTGTCTTGGTTTCTTGTCTTGGTTTCTTGTCTTGGCGCCGCGATCAGATCGCGTTGGCCAGCCACGGCTGGGCCGCGAGATGGCGTTGTTCGAAGGCGCGGATGTCGGCCGCATGGCGCAGCGTCAGGCCGATGTCGTCCAGGCCACCCAGCAGGCAGTACTTGCGGAAGTCGTCGATGGCAAAGCCGAACGACAGGCTGCCGTCATGCGTGCCGATGCGCTGCTGTTCGAGGTCGATCGTCAGCTGGAAGCCCGGCTGGCGTTCGACCGCCTGGAACAGTGCTTCGATTTCGTCTTCGGTCAATGCGATCGGCAAGAGGCCAATCTTGAAGCAGTTGTTGAAGAAGATGTCGGCAAAGCTCGGCGCGACGACGGCGCGAAAACCGAACTGCTGCAGCGCCCACGGCGCGTGCTCGCGCGACGAACCGCAGCCGAAGTTCTTGCGCGTCAGCAGGATCGAGGCGCCCGCAAATTGCGGCTGGTTCAGCACGAAATCGGGATTGAGCGGGCGCGCACTGTTGTCCTGACCCGGTTCGCCATGATCCAGGTAACGCCATTCGTCGAACAGGTTCGGGCCGAAGCCGGTGCGCCGGATCGATTTGAGGAACTGTTTCGGGATGATGGCGTCGGTATCGACGTTGGCGCGGTCGAGCGGCGCCACCAGGCCTTCGTGTACGGTGAACTTTTCCATCTTATTGGCCCATCTTATTTGCCGCCGGCGCCGGTCACGACCTGGCCGACCTTCGAGACATCGCGGCCGATGCCCGAAATGGTGTTGCAGCCGGCCAGCAGGATGGCGACGAGGGAGAGTGCGAGAGCTTTTTTCATGATGTCCTGAACGAGAAAATGATCGTAAAAATGATCGCAATACGCCTTAACGCATCAGAGCGCGCGTACGTCGACAAAGTGCCCCGCGATACCTGCGGCAGCGGCCATTGCCGGCGACACCAGATGCGTACGTCCACCCTGACCCTGGCGGCCTTCGAAGTTGCGGTTCGACGTCGACGCGCAGCGCTCGCCCGGCTCCAGGCGGTCGGCGTTCATCGCCAGGCACATCGAGCAGCCCGGCTCGCGCCATTCGAAGCCGGCGGCCAGGAAGATCTGGTCGAGGCCTTCGCGCTCGGCCTGTTCTTTCACGAGGCCCGAACCCGGCACGACCATCGCCAGCTTGACGTTCGGCGCGCGCTGGCGGCCTCGCACGACATCGGCGGCGGCGCGCAGGTCTTCGATGCGCGAGTTGGTGCACGAACCGATGAACACCTTGTCGATCGTTACTTCGTCGATCGGCGTGCCCGCCGTCAGGTCCATGTAGACCAGCGCTTTTTCGATGGCGCCGCGGCGCACCGGGTCGTGTTCGTCGAGCGGGTCCGGCACGCGGCCGTCGATCGCAATCACCATCTCGGGTGACGTGCCCCAAGTGACCTGCGGCTGGATGTCGTGTGCATCGAGTTCGACGACCGTATCGAACACGGCGCCGTCGTCGCTGTGCAGCGTGCGCCAGTAGGCCACGGCCTGATCCCACTGATCGGCCGTGGGCGAAAGCGGCCGGTCCTTGACGTAGGCGATCGTGGTGTCGTCAACCGCCACCATGCCGGCGCGCGCGCCCGCTTCGATCGCCATATTACAGACCGTCATGCGGCCTTCCATCGACAGCGCGCGGATCGCGGAGCCGCCAAATTCGATCGCATAACCGGTGCCGCCCGCGGTGCCGATGTGGCCGATCACGGCCAGCACGATGTCCTTGGCCGTCACACCCGGGCGCAGGTCGCCCTCGACCCTGACCAGCATGGCCCTGGATTTCTTGGCCAGCAGCGTTTGCGTGGCCAGCACGTGCTCGACTTCCGAGGTGCCAATGCCATGCGCCAGGCAACCGAAGGCGCCGTGGGTAGAGGTATGCGAGTCGCCGCAGACGACCGTCATGCCGGGCAGCGTGGCACCCTGCTCGGGCCCGATCACGTGCACGATGCCCTGGCGCAGGTCGTTCATGTTGAAGTACGTGAGACCGAACGCTTTGGCATTGGCGTCGAGCGTTTCGACCTGAAGGCGCGACGTGGGGTCGGCGATCCCTTGCGCGCGGTCGGTGGTCGGCACATTGTGGTCGGCCACGGCCAGCGTGCTCGAAGTACGCCATAGCCCGCGGCCAGCGTCGCGCAGGCCATCGAAGGCTTGCGGGCTGGTCACTTCGTGTACCAGGTGCCGGTCGATATACAGGACGGTGGTGCCATCGGCGTCGGCACGCACGACATGGGAATCCCAGAGTTTGTCGTAGAGCGTTTTTTGCATGGTCAGTCCATTGATGCGGTGTATGGGCGCACAGGGGATGCGCGCGGTCGCCGGGACAGGGTGCCCGGCAGCCGGATTTTCGATTATGCCATAGTTGTGCTGTGCCGCACCATGGTGGGGCGGCGCATGTTTATGCCAAGGACCTTAACATGTGGCAAATTAAGTTTGCAAGGGCTTTGCTACGCACAAATAAAAAAAGCCCGGATCAATGACCCGGGCCTTTCCCTGCGCTTTTGCCGATGAGCGGAGTTTGCGCTGCTTTATGCCGCCAGGCGCACGCTGCTGCGGCAGCCATCCATCAGGAACGACAGGCCCACGACCAGCACCAGCTCACCCTCGGCCGAACGCGCCGTGCCGGTGATGCCTTCGACCGACAGTGCGGTCATCGGCTTGATCACCAGGTCGGCCGTGCCATCGACCGCTTCCATCGCGAGGATGTACGGTTGCGGTGCATTGATGACGATGCCGACCTTCTCGGAACCGGCCTCGTAGCCCAGCGCCAGCGCCAGCGAGCGCACCGGCAGCGGACGGCCCTGGTCTTTCAGCACCGGGAAGCCGCCGACACAGGCGAATTCGTCCGGCAGCTCGACGACGCGCTCGACGACGGCCATCGGCAGCGCCAGTTGCGCGCCCGAGGTCGACACCAGCATCGTCGGCACGATCGACAGTTCGATCGGCAGGCGGATCGCAAAGCGCGTGCCCTTGCCCATCTGCGATTCGATGCGGATGGCGCCGCGGTTCTTCTCCACCGCGGTCTTGACCACGTCCATGCCCACGCCGCGGCCCGAGACCGAGGAGGCGACTTCCTTGGTCGAGAAGCCCGGCAGGAACACCAGCTGGTAAGCGTCTTCGTCGCTCTGCGCGCCGTTTTCGCCGATCAGGCCCTTGTCCATGGCGATCTTGCGCAGGCGGGACGGGTCCATGCCCTTGCCGTCGTCCTGCAGCACGATCATGACGCTGTTGGCTTCCTGCCAGGCTTTCAGCAGGATGAAGGCCTTGGCCGGCTTGCCGTTGGCGACGCGGTCGGCTGGCGACTCGACACCGTGGTCCAGGGCGTTGCGCAGCATGTGCACCAGCGGATCGTACAGGCTGTCCACGACCACGCGATCGACTTCGGTCTCGGCGCCTTCGATGGTCAGTTCGACGTCCTTGCCCAGGTCTTTCGCCAGCTCGCGCACCAGGCGCGGGAATTTCTGGAACAGGCGGCCCACCGGCTGCATGCGGGTTGCCAGCGTGGCGCGCTGCAGTTCGGCCGAATAGCGCGACGCGCGTTCCAGCGTTTCGGCCAGCGTGGCGATCAAGGTCGCAGCCTGGCCTTCAAACTTGAATTGCTGCAGGCGTTCGAGCAGCACGGCAGCCTGGTTCGCGGCCTGGACCGATTCACCGGCCACTTCGAGCAGGGCGTCGAGCTTGACCGCGTCGATGCGGATGCTTTCATCTTTGACCGGCGCGTTGGCGACCGGCTTGGTGTCGTTGCGGCGTTCGGTGCCGTCCCAGCCCTTGCCGCCCGGTACGGGGGTCGCCGTGGTGGCGACTGCCGTTGACGGGCTGGCGGCTGCGGGTGCGGCTTGCGCAGCCGCTGGGGCGGAGGTAGCAACTGCGGTGGTAACGGCGGCAGCAGCAACGGCAGGTGCGCCGACGAGGGCATTGGCGGCGGGGACGACGGTGTTGTACATGCCAACCCAGTCCAGGCCATCTTCGCCGACGACCGGTGCGACCACGACGGGCGCTTCAACGGGTGCTTGCACCACCGGCGCGGCAACTGGCACCGGCGCGCTGTTGCCCTTGCCTTCGATCGCGTCCATCAGGATGCGTTCGAGGTCGGCCGGCATCTGCGCCAGGCCTTCCGGCGGTGTGCCGTTGTTCAGGTCACCCAGCTGATCGGCCACGAAGCCCGATGCCTGCAGCGCCGCTTCGATCGCGATCGGCGTGACCGGCGCAGCGCCGGTGCGCAGCGCATCGAACAGGTTTTCGGTCAGGTGGCAGGCCGCCACGAGTGCAGGCAGGCCCATGAAGCCGGCCCCGCCCTTGATCGTGTGGAACGATCGGAACACCGCGTTCAGGGTTTCCTTGTTGTCGGGATCGCGTTCGAGGCGCAGCAGGTGCTCTTCGACGTTGACCGCCAGATCCATCGCCTCGACGACGAAATCCTTCAGCATATCGTCCATTAGAATCCCAGATCGGCAAGAAGATCGTCAACGTTGTCCTGGTTCAGTGCCGCCTGCGGCACTGACGGCCCTTGCATCAGCGGCTCCGGTACTGCCTGCTTCTGCGCCAGCTTTTCCTTGATGTCAGGTGGCGCGTTGTCGCGCAGCAGCTGGGCCAGCTCGCCCTCGACGGCCTGCGTGATCTTGACCACTTTCTTGATCAGCTGGCCGGTGATGTCCTGGAAGTCCTGGGCCATCATGATTTCGAGCAGGCGCGCTTTTTCGGCTTCGGTGGCTGCCGTCACGCTGGTGGCGAACTGGCGCGAATCGCCGGCCAGCGCCTTGAATTCGTCCAGGCTCAGCTTGCCGTCAAACAGGTCGGCCCAGCGCAATTCCATGTCTTTGGATTGCTTCGACAGCGCGTCCTGGGCTGGCATGCCTTCGTCGAGCGTGTTCAGGACCTTGTTGGCAGCCTGTTCGGTCAGCGTGGCGACGTACTCGAGGCGATCCTGGGCATCGACGATCTGCGACGAGGCTTCATTGAGCGCCTTGTCGTAGCCCAGTTCGCGCAGCGAATCGTGCAGCAGGCGCACGATGCCGCCGAGGCGTTCGAACATGCCGCCGTGTTCATTGCCATCGTCGCCGGCGGCCGGGGCCGTGGCGGTGGTTGCCGCTGCAGCGGGCGCGACGGGCGGGGCGGCAGCGGGGGCTGCGGGTGCAGCGGACACGGCGGTGGCCGACGCCTGGTCGAACAGCGAGTCGAGATCGTCCTCGTCGTTGCTGGCTGCAGCTGCCGGGGCAGGCGCAGGGGAAGTGGCAGGACTTGGCGAAGCGCTGGTGCGCTGCGCCGCCACTTCATCGAATAGTGCGTCGAAATCGTCAGCGGCGTTGGTCATAATCCCTGCTTCTCCATAATATAAATTCGCAATCAGCTCTGCAATACTGGGGGGTGCTGCGTCCACCGGGCCGGTCGTTTCCGGGCCCACCGATGGGACTAGTGTTGCCTGCGAGTGTATCAGCGTGGTTGCCCCAGGTAAATCTAAGAGAAGGCGATGCAACAAAATGGACTCAAAAACTTAGTTGCGAGACAATTAAAACGTGCAATTCCTGATCGTTTTTATATGCTCGGTGTTGTATTTTGTGATCGCGCTGTTGTTTTCCGTGAGAAAGTGTCGCATCCGGACGGTCACATGACGTTTGAGCGAACTCAACACTTTGCGTTTTCAACACTGACCATTCGGCATACGGTTGTCAGAATGGAGAGGCCCTGAGGAGAATCATCATGTACCGCAAAATTCTGATTACAACCGACGGATCCGCCGTCTCTCAGCACACCGCCTGCGCCGGCGTCAAGTTTGCCCAGCAACTGGGCGCCGAAGTACTGGCCCTGTTTGTCGCGCCCGAATACCAATACCCGGTGTACGTCGAGATCATACCGCCCTCGTACCCCAGCGAAGAAGAATATGCAGCCCAGATGCGCCGGATGGGCGAGGAATACATGGGCAAGATCATGCGCTCCTGCGCTAGCGCCAATCTCGCGCACCGGTGCCTGACGGCGTTTTCCGATACCGCGGCGCTCAAGATCGTCGACGTTGCCGAGCAAGAAGGCTGCGACCTGATCTTCATGGGTTCGCACGGCCGCAGCGGCTGGAATCAGCTGTTGCTGGGCAGTGTCACCAACAAGGTGCTGTCGCACACTGCCAAGCCGGTGCTGGTGCACCGGCTGATCGCCGAACCCGCAGTCTGAACGAGACAAAACCGTCTGCACTTCGCACAAAGCGAGGTAGGGCAACCCGCAGTGTTGATAGCAGGACTTACTCCAAGAAACCGTGTTTAATAGAACAACGGTTTGCGGGGTAGGAAACCTCTTAATGTGTGAGGAATCGACATGATCAGAATTGTCATCGCGGACGATCACACGATCATGCGCGAAGGTCTGAAACGTATCCTGGAGGGCGCCGAAGAAGTTGACATCGTCGGCGAAGCAACCAACGGGTTCGAGGTGCTGGCCCTGGTGCGCCAGGGCGGCTTCGATCTGTTGCTGCTCGACCTGTCCATGCCCGGGCGCAGCGGTGTCGACCTGATCCGCCAAGTGCGCAGCGAGGCGCCCAAACTGGCCATTCTCATCCTGACGATGCACGAGGAAGAACAGTACGCCGTGCGCGCGATCCGGGCTGGCGCCCAGGGCTATCTCACGAAGGAAAGCGCGGGCACGCAGTTGGTGGGCGCTATCCGCAAAGTGGCTTCCGGGCGCCCGTACATCAGTACCGAAGTAGCAGAGCAATTGGCCCTGAACATCATGGCCCCAAGCGAGCAATTGCTCCACAAGCAGTTATCTGACCGCGAATTTGAGGTATTTTCCCATCTCGTGGGTGGGAAATCGATTACCGAGATCGCCAACGGCCTGCATCTCTCCGTGAAAACAGTGAGCACCCACAAAACCCGCATCATGCAGAAGATGGGGATGAGTTCGCTCTCGGAAATGGTGCAGTACGCCGTGGCGCACCGCCTGCTCTCGCCGATGAAAGCATGAGAACAGCGGGTTCGTGACCTTACGCCGACCCCGCTATCCGATGTTGCGCAACAACTGCCGCCACGAACGAGTTTGTTCAAGAACAAGGTTCTGACCTTCCTGTTTCACCCCTCCGCCATTCGGGCAACACCGCTTGCCAGTAGGAATATTCCTACAATCCTACCATCTGTCCTACCTACATATTCAGGCAACGCTGATAGTCGTGCCGGGCTCGTGTTGGCATACTGAATTGGTCGCTTTGACTTGCTCGCGATCCAAGTCACGGCGTCAGCCGCTTGCAATCAATGGCATCGCAGATGTGCGTCACCATCGGCAGTGCCGCCGGGGTCGCCTCAAACCCTGAGTTTCTTACCGGAGAAGAGCATGCAGTCTCAGCCACCGTCAGAACCACGCAACGCCACCCAGCCGACCCTGCATTCCCCGATGGAGGCCGGTCGCCAGCGCCAGGGCCGACTCTGGTCCAACCTCAAGGAAGTCTGCGACCTGCTGCGTATCCAGGCCAGTGTCTCGGTAAGTTCCGAAGAATTGTTGTTCCAGCACGTTCAGTTCAAGACCGGTCAGCGCGTCCACACGATCGGCCAGGCCTTCGACACCCTGTACATCGTCAACTCGGGCTTTCTCAAGACCGTGCTGATCGACGAATTCGGCAACGAGCAGGTGCTCAGCTTCCCGATGAAGGGCGACATGCTCGGCGTCGATGGCATCCACACGCGCCACTATGCGTCCGAGGCGGTGGCGCTGTCCGACTGCGACCTGATCCTGCTGCCCTTCAAGAAACTGACGGCGCTGGGCCGCGTGCACAACGAGCTCGAGAACATGATGTACGGCGTGATGAGCCGCGAGCTGGTGCGTGAACAAACGATGATCGGCATGCTCGGCGCCCTGTCGGCCGAGGCGCGCGTGGCACGCTTTCTCGTCGCGCTGGCCGACCGCTTTGCCGCGATGGGCTACTCGAGCAAGCTGTTCAACCTGCGCATGACCCGCCACGAGATCGGCAGCTACCTCGGCCTCACGCTGGAAACCGTCAGCCGTACGCTGTCGGCCTTCAACGAGATCGGCATGATCACGGTCGACCAGCGCACCATCGGCATCAAGGATGCCGAATCGCTCAAGACGCTGCGCCGCCTGCCGCCATCGCGTTCGCGCACGAAGGCAAGCGCCAAGCAAAAGGCCGAACTCGATCAATCGGGCGACGACCAGGTGCTGGCCACGGCCTGACACCAGTCCGGTATACAAGCAACGCCCGCCAGTGATGGCGGGCGTTGTCGTTGGTACATGCTGTGTGGATTACTCTTGCTTGTCGAGCGTCAGCACGCCGTCATTGACCCGCACGCGGTCACCGCTGCGGTAGCCGGGATTGTTGGCAAACTCCAGCACCTGCGTGGTGTCGGTCGTATTCATGCGCACCGTCACGCGAACGTACTGGCGCGCGGTGGCGTCGCTGGCCAGTGGCCGTGGATTGGGCAAGGCGCCCTGCACGGTCTCCACTTTCTCGATGATGCCGCAGCTGGTGCAGTAACGGGCCACGCGCGGACGTTCCGTCGCGCGCGGGGCCGGCGGTGGCGCGGCGCCGGGGGCCGCGGCGGCGATGCGGGGATCCTTCGTGGTCAGCTGGCGTGCGTCGTCGGCGGGCTGCGCCACGTCGCCCCGCACGAGCGATTCACGCAGCACGCTCGTGGCAACCTCACTGCCCATGCGCAGCTCGGCGCTCACGCGGCTGTCGGCCTTCAGGCGGTCACGCGTGCCGATCACATACGAACCCGTGTACTGGCCGGGTTCGACTTCGGTCAGGTGCAGCGAGCGGTTCGCGCCATCGAGATTGAGCGTGGCGTTTCCGCCCGGCGTGCCGTACAAATCGAACTGCAGGCGCACGCCCTGGTCGAGTCGCGCGACTTCTTCGACATTGAAACCGTCGATGGCCGGGGTCGCGGTGCGGCTTTGCGGCGCAGGCTGCGCAATGGCGCTACCGCTGGCGGTCAACAGTACCGTGGCTGGCGCCATGGCGGCGGCGAAGGTACACATCATGAGGCGTAGTTTCATTGGCGTTCTCCTGGCATCAGCGGGGTCAATGTCCGACCTTACACCTGTGCTGGCTGCGGGTCGGTACGCTGACGTACGAAGCTGCTAGCCGACGCCGTGCACCATGTCGCCCGAGGTCACGTAGATCCGGTCGCCCGGCCCCGGCTTGACCGCGTGGCCCCCCGTGAAGGCGCCGAACGACGGCAACAGAAGGCCTTGCGTACCCACGACAAAGCACGGCAGGCGCAGCGCATCGAAGCGCGTGGCCAGCACGTACACCGGATGCACGTGGCCGGCCAAGCCATAGCCCGGCGCATCGACGCCCGGATGGTGGCAGAACGCAAACGGTCCGATCGCATGCGGCTCGTCGACCAGCTCGATGCCCAGCGCCTCGGCCGGATCACCCGCGTGCAGGTCATGATTGCCGCGCACGAGCGTCAAGGCCAGCTCGGGGTGGCGCCCACGCCAGGCCAGCATCGCCAGCTGGGTCGAACTGGCATGGGCCGCCCGCGCATGCAGGAAGTCGCCAAGAAACGCGACGTGGCGCGCGTCGTGCTGCGCGACCAAGGCGTCCAGGCCGGCCAGGTTTTCCGATGTCGTCCCGCGCGGCACCGGCACGCCCAGCGAACGAAACGCCGCGGCTTTGCCGAAGTGGATGTCGGCAACGATCAGCATGCGCTGGGCAGGCCAGTACACGGCCTTCTCGGGCAGCAGCAACAGCGTCTCGCCCGCCACCTGGATGGTTGCATCGGTCATGCCGCCGCCTTCTCGAGTTCACGCACCATGCGCGCGACCCGGTCGCTCAGTTTCTCGGTGCTGACCTTTTCGCGGAAGCGCTCGACCATCAGCGCGAACCCGAACGGCGTCGCGCGCTTGACCTCGCGATACGCCACGCGGCGCGCATGCAGCTCGAGCAGCGTGTCGCGCAGGCGCGTCAGTTCCAGCTCCTGCTCCATCACTTCGCGCTCGGCCTGCGTGAGCAGCAGATTGCCCGTGTCGTGCTTGCGAAACACCTCGAAGAACAGCGACGACGACGCCTGCAACTGCCGGTTCGATTTTGGCTGGCCCGGATAGCCCTGGAACACGAGCCCGGCGATGCGCGCGACTTCGCGAAAGCGCTGCTGCGACAACTGCGTCGCGTTCAGGCTGTCGATCACGTCTTCGAGCAGGCGCTCGGTAGCAAACAGCGCCACGCCAGCCCCGGTGGACGTGTCGAATATGCGGGCCCAGTCCACCGGCTCGGGCGACATCAGCTCGAAGCCATAGTCGTTGATCGCAATCGAGAACGTGATCGGCTGCACCCGCCCGACCCGAAACGCCATCAGCGAGGCCAGCCCCATGTGCACCGAACGCCCGGCGAACGGGTACACGAACAGGTGATACCCTTCGCGGCTCTTCATCGATTCGAGCACCAGCGTTTCACTGGTGGGGAGCGCCGACCAGCGCTGCTGGATCTCGATCAGCGGGGCCAGCGCGCGCATTTCGGGGCCGTCGAACACGCCCCCGTCGGCCAGCCGCAGTTCTTCCAGCGCGGCGTGTGCCAGCTCGTTTGACATCGGCATCTTGGCGCCCTGCCAGCGCGCGATCGCGCCGCGCGTGCCGGTGGCGCGCCGCACGAACGCTGTCAGTTCGTGCACGCGCACGAATTCGAGGATGCGCCCGCCGAACAGGAAACGGTCACCGGGCTTCAGGCGCGAGATGAACGATTCTTCGACGCTGCCGATGCGCCCGCCCGACATGTACTTCACCTGGATCGTGGCATCCGACATGATGGTGCCGATGCCCATCCGGTGCCGGCGGCCGATCGCGGCATCGGGCACGCGGTAGACGCCCTCTGCGTCGGGCAGCACGCGCCGGTATTCGGGATACACGGTCAGGCTCTGGCCGCCGCGCGCGACAAAGTCGAGCGCCCATTGCCATTCGTCCTGCGTCAGATCCCGGTACGACCAGGCCTGGCGCACTTCGTCGTACAGTTCTTGGGAGCGAAAGCCACCACCCAGCGCCACCGTCACGATGTGCTGGACCAGCACGTCGAACGGCTTGTTGGGCACATAGCGCCCTTCGATGCGGCGCGCCGCCACCGCCTTGCGCGCACCGGCTGCCTCGAGCAATTCGAGGCTGTTGGTCGGCACCAGCGTCACGCGCGAAACGCGCCCCGGTGCATGGCCACTGCGGCCGGCACGTTGCAGCAGGCGCGCCACGCCCTTGGCGCTGCCGATCTGCAGCACACGCTCGACCGGCAAAAAGTCCACCCCCAGGTCCAGGCTCGCGGTGCAGATGACCGCCTTGAGGATGCCACTTTTCAGGCCAAGTTCTACCCACTCGCGCACGTCGCGATCGAGCGAGCCATGGTGCAGCGCGATGACGCCGGCCCAATCGGGCCGCGCCTCGAGGATGTTCTGGTACCAGATCTCGGACTGTGACCGGGTGTTGGTAAACACGAGCGTGGCCTCGTGTTTGTCGATCTCGTCGATCACGGGCTGCAGCATCTGCAGGCCCAGGTGCCCGCCCCACGGAAAGCGCGACACGTTTTCGGGTATCAGGCAATCGACGACGATTTTCTTGCGCGTGTCGCCCTCGACCAGCACGCCCGCGTCCGAGCCAAGCAGCACCTGGCGCGCCAGCTCGAGGTTGCCCATCGTCGCCGATACGCCCCAGACCAGGAGCGCGGGCCGCCAGCGCCGCAGCCGCGCCAGTGCCAGTTGCACCTGCACGCCGCGCTTGCTGCCCATCAGCTCGTGCCACTCGTCGACGATGATCATGTCCAGGTTGCGGAACTGCTCGAGCGCCGCCGCGTTGCTGATCATGAGCGTCAGGCTTTCGGGCGTCGTCACCAGGGTGGCCGGCATGCTGCGCGTCTGGCGCGCGCGCTCGCTGGCTTTCGTGTCGCCGGTGCGCGCGCCGATGCGCCACTCGGGCATCAGCTCGGCGGCGGATTCTTCGAGCGCGCGCTGCGTGTCTGCTGCGAGCGCCCGCATCGGCGTGATCCACAGGACGCGCAGGCCCGCCTTGTTGCGGCCCGACGCAAGCCCTGCGCGCTGCAGCGCCGCGAACCAGACGGCGAACGTCTTGCCGGCGCCAGTATTCGCATGCAAAAGGCCCGATTCGCCCTTGAGCGCCGCCTTCCAGACATTGCGCTGGAACGGGAACACCGTCCAGCCACGCCCGGCAAACCACGCGTCGACCCGGTCCTTGACCTCGTTGCGACTCATGCCGTGGCCGCCTCCAGCAAACCCTTGAGCGTATCGAGCGTATCGGCTTCGTCGACCGGCTTGTCAAGCCGCCGGCGCAGGATGCGGGGAAAGCGCACCGCAATGCCGGCCTTGTGGCGGGGCGAGAGCGCAATGCCCTCGAAGCCGATCTCGAACACCAGCGTCGGTTTCACCGAACGCACCGGGCCGAATTTCTCGATCGTCGTGCGCCGGATGACGTTATCGACCTGCGTGATTTCGGCATCGGTCAGGCCCGAATACGCTTTCGCGAACGGCACCAGCTTGCGTTCGTCGCCGGCCCCGTCCCATACGGCGAACGTGTAGTCGGTGTAGAGCGACGCGCGCCGCCCGCTGCCCGGTTGCGCATACAGCAGCACCGCGTCGATGGCATACGGATCGATTTTCCACTTCCACCAGATGCCGACATCCTTCGTGCGCCCGACACCATATTGCGCCGTGCGCGCCTTGAGCATCATGCCCTCGACACTGCGCGCGCGCGAGCCGGCGCGCAGTGCGGCCAGCGCTTCCCAGCTGTCGGCCTCAACCACGGGTGACAGGCGCAACTGGCGCTGATCGAGCTTGGCCACTTCGACTTCGAGCAGCGCGCGCCGCTCGTGCTGCGGCAAGGCGCGCAGATCGACGCCGTCCAGTTCGAGCAGGTCGTAGCAGCACAGCACAGCGGGCAATTCGGCCAGCAGCTTGCTGGAGATGGTCTTGCGGCCAATGCGTTTTTGCAGGTCGGCGAACGGCGACGGCATCGCTGCATCGGGCTGCCAGATCAGCACTTCACCATCGAGCACCATGCCGTCCGGCAGGCGCGCCGCGGCCAGCTCGGGAAACCGCTCGGTGATCAGATCCTCGCCGCGCGACCACAGGAAACTCTGGCCGTCACGGCGCACGAGTTGCGCGCGGATGCCGTCGTACTTCCATTCGACGATCCAGTCAAACGGTTCGCCCAGCGTTGCCGGTTCAGCCGCCAGTTGATGCGACAGGAAGAATGGATAGGGCTGCCCGCCGCGCAGCTTGTGTTCTTCGGCCGACTGCTCGGCGATCAGTTGCAGGAAACCTGCGGCGGTCGGTTTCACGCGCCCGTCGGTCCACCCCATCAGGCGCTGGGCAACGAGTTTGCTGTCCACCGCCGCGATGGCAGCGAGCGCGCGCGTGACGAGCAGGCGCGAGACGCCCACGCGAAACCCGCCGCCAATCAGCTTGACGAGCAGGAAGCGTTCGCGCCAGTCGAGTTCGTTCCAGTAGCCAAACAGCGCCTCACGGATGCGGCCGGGGTCGGCGCCGCGCAACGGGCCGATGCGCTCTTCCATCCATTCGGCCAGGCCAATGTCGGAGCGTGCGGTCGGTGGCGGCAGGATGTGTGCGATGGTTTCGGCGAAGTCGCCCACGGCCGCGTACGACTCGTCGAACAACCACCCGTCGAGCGCCGCGTACTCGATGGCGAACTGGCGCAGCAGTTTGGTCGGCACCGCCTGGCGCGGCTTGCCGCCGGCCAGGAAGTACACGGCCCACGCGGCGTTCTCGGGCGCGGCATTGGCGAAGTATGCCTGGAGCGCGTCGAGCTTGCGGGTGGTCGACGTGGTTTCGTCGAGGTCGGCGTACAGGCGGGCGAATTCACGCATCAGCCGCTCCTGCCGCACTGTCGGGCGCAGCCGATTCTTTCGGGGCGCCATCGGATGCGGCCTCGCCCGCCTCCTCGTCGCCGTACTCGGTTTCGAAGCCGGACGCGTCGAGCCCGTTCTGGTTCAGCCAGCGCACGAGCGTGGGGATCGAGCCGTGCGTGACGATCACGCGCTCGGCCTCCGTCGCCTTGATGGCGCTCATCAGGCCCGGCCAGTCGGCATGATCGGACAGCACGAAGCCGCGATCGACGCCGCGCCGGCGCCGGGCGCCGCGCAGCAGCATCCAGCCGCTGGCGAAGGCATCGCTGTAGTCCCCAAAGCGCTTCATCCAGGTGGAGCCGCTGGCAGACGGCGGCGCGATCACCATCGCGCGCCGCAGCAGCGCCTTGTCGACGTCGGTGACCAGCACGGTCGGTGGAATCTCGATACCCTCGGCCCGGTAGGCGCGGTTGAGCGGCTCGACCGAGCCGTGGCAGACGATCGTGCCGATGCTCGCGTCCAGCCCTGCCAGTATGCGCTGCGCCTTGCCGAATGAATACGCGAACACCACGCTGCAACGGCCCTCGTCGGCATTCTTGCGCCACCAGGCGTTGATCTCGGCCATCAGCTCGGCCTCGGGTTGCCAGCGGTAGATCGGCAGGCCAAAGGTGGATTCAGTGATGAAGGTGTCGCAGCGCACCGGTTCGAACGGCGCGCAGGTTTTATCCGGTTCGACCTTGTAGTCGCCCGAGGCGACCCAGACTTCGCCGCCGGATTCCATGCGCACCTGCGCGGAGCCCAGCACGTGACCGGCCGGATGCAGCGAGATCTTCACGCCGTTGTGCGTGACCGTCTGGCCGTAGTCCATCGCGTCAACGGTGATGTCGCCCAGGCGCGACTTGAGCACGCCGATACCGGGCGCGGCGGCCAGGTAGTGGCCATGACCGACGCGTGCATGGTCGCCATGCGCGTGCGTGATCACGGCGCGCGGCACCGGGCGCCATGGATCGATATAAAAATCACCCGGTACGCAGTACAAGCCCTCCTTGCGGACAACGACCATGTCTCCCATGCCCATCCTTACGCCGGCTCGAGGAAGTCGGCCATGAAGGTCCGGCTTTCTCCATCGGCAAAATCAAGCGTGATCTGGTCGCCGGCAATGGCAGATACTACACCCTCGCCGTACTTGGCCGAACAGGCACGCGCGCCGACGACGAACCTGGGCGCTGGTGCTTCAGCCACCGGCTCGTGGTCGAACGCGTTGTCACCGATCTCGAAACCGTCCGTCAGCGACAGCGCCGGCGGATTGAGGCAATTGTCGCACTTGCAGCAGTGTTCGAAACCCGCCACCTTGTCGTCAAAATAGTCGAGGATCAGCTTCCAGCGGCAAAAACCGCTGACGGCGTACCCGACCATCTGTTCGAGCGCGTGCTTGTCGTGTTCCTGTTTCTGGGTGTAAACGGCAGCCAGCTTGTCGAAGATGCCGGGCTTCGGTTCGGCGCTGGCGGCGATATAGTCGAGCTTGCGGTTCTGGCGAATGAGCTTGGCATCCTTGAGCAGCTTGATGCAGACCTTGATGCTCGACTCGGCCAGGGCTTCCAACGCTTCTTCGAGGCGCGCCGGGGTCACGGGACCGGTGTCGCCCAGCCCGCGCACCGCGCCGTGCACCAGTTGCAGCTCCTGCGCGCATGGGTAGTGCTTCATCAGGAAAAACTGCTGCAGGCGTTTGTCGTCCTGCAGGTACAGCAGCGTGCAGGTGGCGTCCACCCCATCGCGCCCGGCGCGGCCGGACTCCTGATAATACGATTCGAGGTTGGGCGGAATCTGCAGGTGGATCACGAAGCGGGTATCGCACTTGTCGATACCCATACCGAATGCATTGGTCGCGACCATGACGCGGCGCTCGCCATCCATGAACAGGTCCTGGTTCAACTTGCGCTCGGCCGCAGGCAGTTTGCCGTGATAGATGGTGACCGATTCACCGGCCTCTTCGAGTACGCCCAGCATCTCCTGGGCCGCCTTGACGGTGGCCGCGTAGACAATGCCGACGCCTTGGGATGCCTGCACCAGGCGCAGCGCAGCCTGGTATTTCTCGGCCACGCTCGTGACCTGCTGGACCGCGTAATGCAGGTTCGGGCGGTACACGCCGGTATTGATGACATTGAGCTTGCGGCCCAGCTGCTTGTTGATGTCGGCAATGACTTCATCGGTCGCAGTCGCCGTCAGTGCCAGCACCGGCGGGCGGCCAATCGCTTCGATCGCCCCGCCCAGGCCGATATAGGCCGGCCGAAAATCATGACCCCACTGCGAGATGCAGTGCGCTTCGTCGATGACGACGATGTCGAGCGTGACCTTTTGCAGCGTTGCAGTGAAGTCGGGCGAGACCATGCGTTCGGGCGTGCAGAACACGATTTCGCAGGTCTCCTGTTCGATGGCCGCGATCGCCGCATGTTCTTCTTCGGCGTTCAGGCAGCTGTTGACCTGCACCGACCGGATGCCCAGTTCCTCGAGTTTTTCGAGCTGGTCTTTCATCAGCGAGATCAACGGCGAAACGACAACCGTGATGCCTTTGAGCATCTTTGCCGGAATCTGGTAGCACAGCGATTTGCCACCACCGGTGGGCATGATTGCCAGCGTGTCCTTGCCGTCAAGGACGCTGTCGATCACGCGTTGCTGGCCGTCGCGCAGCTTGGCGATGCCGAAGATGCCCTCGAGAAGGCGCTGGATGGCGTTGCGGCGCACGGCAATGAGGCCGCGGTGCATCAGGGTGGGGTCGTGTCGTGTCATGGTGATATCGACTGTAGGTTGACCGCCCCGACTCGACTATAGGACGCCACCTACTTCGGGCGTAGGACCGTCACCTTCCAAAAATATTGTCGATTAGATCTCAATTGTGCGACACACATTCGCAAGAAGGTTTAGTCCTACATCACGACGGAGTATTTACCGATGCCCAAGGCCGGATTGGCGACATAAGATGTAATCCACATTCACAGCATTGCCACCACCCAGGAGATTCATCATGCGCCGCCACCCAATGACATGGACTGCCGTCCATCTGGCCCTTGCCGGCGCTGCCACCTGGTTCTTGCTGGAGTCGGGCGCCCTCTCCTCGACCGTGCTGTTCTCGCTCCACTAAATAAAAAAACGCCATCTTCCACTGGGAAGACGGCGTTCATTGTCATTGCGAGCAAGCCTTTCGGCTCGCTCCAAGTGTTTCCTGGGCAGGCCTTTCGGCCCGCCCGTCATCAAGCAGCTTTCTTCTCTTGCTCTTGCTCTTCCTGTTCCACCGGCTGGCGGATCAGGTAATCAAACGCTGCCAGCGATGCTTTCGCACCCTCACCCACTGCAATCACGATCTGCTTGAACGGCACCGTCGTCACGTCGCCGGCGGCAAACACGCCCGGCATCGAGGTATGGCCACGTGCATCGATTTCGATTTCGCCATGCGCCGACAGATCGATCGAACCCTTCAGGAATTCCGAATTCGGAATCAGGCCGATCTGCACGAACACGCCTTCCAGGTCGATCCGGTGAATCGCGCCGGTAGTGCGATCCTTGTAGCTCAGGCCATTGACGATCTTGCCGTCACCGTGGATCTCGGTGGTCTGCGCCGACTTGATCACCTTCACGTTCGGCAGCGACAACAGCTTGCGCTGCAGAACGGCATCGGCGCGCAATTCATTGCCGAACTCGATCAGCGTGACTTCCTTGACGAGGCCGGCTAGGTCGATTGCCGCTTCCACGCCCGAGTTACCGCCACCGATCACCGACACGCGTTTGCCCTTGAACAGCGGACCGTCGCAGTGCGGGCAATAGGCCACGCCGTGGTTCTTGTACTCTTTCTCGCCCGGCACATTGATCTCGCGCCAGCGGGCGCCCGTGGCAATGATCACCGACTTCGATTTCAACACCGCACCGCTCTCGGTGTGCACTTCGATCAAGCCGTTGCCGCCGACGACTTTGCTGGCGCGCTGCGTGTTCATGATGTCGACTTCGTAATCCTTCACATGCTCTTCCAGGGCCACGGCGAACTTCGGCCCATCGGTTGCCTTGAGCGACACGTAGTTTTCGATCGCCAGCGTATCGAGTACCTGGCCGCCGAAACGCTCGGCCAGAACACCGGTACGGATGCCCTTGCGGGCAGCGTAGATTGCTGCAGCCGCGCCGGCAGGACCGCCGCCGACGATCAGCACGTCAAACGCTTCTTTCTCGCTCAGTGCCGCGGCTTTTTTCGCGCCGCCGTTCACGTCGATTTTTGACAGAATCTCTTCGATGGTGGTGCGGCCCTGGCCGAAATGCTGGCCATTCAGGAACATCATCGGCACGGCCAGGATCTGCTTGCTTTCAACTTCCTGCTTGAAGACACCGCCATCGATCGTCACGACCTTGATGCGCGGGTTAATTACCGACATCGTGTTCAGTGCCTGCACGACTTCCGGGCAGTTGTGGCACGACAGCGAGATGTAGGTTTCAAAAACATGGTCACCATCCAGGGCAGCGATCTGGTCGATGACCGCCTGCTCCAGCTTGATGGTGTGGCCGCCCACGTGCAGCAGTGCCAGCACGAGGGAGGTGAATTCATGGCCCAGCGGGATGCCGGCGAAACGCACGCCGACATCGGTGCCGACGCGGTTGATCGCGAACGACGGGGTGCGCTCATTGGCTTCGTAGCGCACGGTGATCTTGTTGCTCAGCTCTGCGATTTCACGCAGCAGCTCGTCCATTTCGCGCGCTTTCGGCGAATCATCCAAGGATGCAACCAGCTCGATCGGCTGCACCACTTTTTCCAGATAGGCTTGCAACTGTTTCTTGAGGGTCGCTTCAAGCATGATGGTTTCCTTAAACTCTTTGAATCAATAAATGGAGGGCGCTAAAAGCACCGGGCCGCCGCAGCGGCCCGGTCAGGGGGCTACCAGACTACCGCGTTACTTAGATCTTGCCGACCAGGTCCAGCGATGGGGTCAGGGTCTCAGCGCCTTCGGTCCACTTGGCTGGGCAGACTTCGCCTGGGTGAGCGGCGACGTACTGGGCAGCTTTGACTTTGCGCATCAGTTCCGATGCATCGCGGCCGATGCCGTTGTCATGCACTTCCATGACCTTGATCTGGCCTTCTGGATTGATGACGAAAGTACCGCGCAGTGCCATGCCTTCTTCTTCGATCATGACTTCAAAGTTGCGCGACAGGGTGCCGGTCGGGTCGCCGATCAGCGGATAGTTGACTTTCTTGATCGCGTCCGAGGTGTCGTGCCATGCCTTGTGAGCGAAGTGGCTGTCGGTCGAGACGCCGTACACGTTCACGCCCAGCTTGTCGAATTCAGGCTGGAACGAGGCCAGATCTTCCAGTTCAGTTGGGCAGACAAAGGTGAAGTCGGCCGGGTAGAACATCACCACCGACCAGGTGCCCTTGAAGTTTTCTTCGGTCAGGTCGATGAATTTGCCATTGCTGTATGCGGTGGCTTTGAACGGTTTGATCTGGGTGTTGATAAGGGACATGTATTCTCCTGTTTGTGGTTGGTGAAACGTATGACAAGCAGTGTACCGCTCAGCTCGTCTTTTGGGAAATTGATTGATTGGATACAGTTGATTGATTTTGACTATCGAGCGGGCGACAGCATGCCGAGCTGTCCAGGGCTACGCCGTCAGGCGCAGACCGGCACGGCCGTGCATGGTAGCATCAGACTGAAGGTCGAGCCTTCACCGGCGATGCTCGTCACGCGTAACTCGCCGCTGTGCGAGATCGCCAGCTGGCGCGAGATATACAGGCCCAGCCCCAGGCCTTTCGGTTCGCCATTGCGGGCGCCGCGCTCGAAGGGCTCAAAGATGCGTTCCAGGTCGCCCGGTGCGATGCCCTTGCCGCCGTCCCGCACGTCGATGCGCACGCACTCGCCCACCTGCTCGACACTCACTTCGACCGGCTGGCCGCCGCCGTAACGCAGCGCATTGGTGAGCAGGTTGACGATCACCTGCTCGACGCGGAACTCGTCCCAGCAGCCGCTGACCGGCTCATGCGGCAGCAATGTCAGCGAACTGCCGGTCGTGGCCGCCTGCAGCGACAGGTCGCTGACGACGCGCTCCAGCAGCGTCATCAACTGAACCTGCGTTGGCCGGATCGACAGCTTGCCGCTGCGCATGCGCGAGACATCCAGCATGTCGTCGATCAGGCGGATCATCGACTTGATCTGGCGCTCGTCGCGCTGGACCATCGCTTCCATCTGCTGCGGCGCGAACGCGGCCGCATTGCCGCGCTTGATCTGCAGGCTGCGCATCTGGGTTTCCAGGAACAGCGTATTGAGCGGCGTGCGCAGTTCGTGCGCGACGAGCGACATGAATTCGTCGCGCATCTTCAACGAGCGCTGCAGCTCCTGCTGGGTTTGGTTCAGCTCGCGCAGCAAGGTTTCCTGCTCTTGCCGGCTGCGCTCGAGCGCCAGCATCTGGCGCCGCGTTTCACGGCGCTGCTGGTCGAGCGCGACGAACACGGCGACCTTGCTGCGCACCGCGCCCGGGTCGATCGGCTTGTACAAAAAGTCGACTGCGCCGTTCTCATAACCCTTGAAGGCGTAATCGAGCTCGCGCCCGGCAGCCGAGACGAACACGATCGGGATATGACGCGTGCGCGACGTCGAGCGCATCACCTCGGCCAGTTCGAAGCCGTTCATGCCCGGCATCTGCACGTCGAGGATGGCCAGCGCGAATTCGTGCTCGAGCAGCAAGGCCAGCGCGGCGTCGCCGGAATTGGCCTGGTGAATCTCGCGCTGGTCGTGGCGCAGCAGCGCCTCGAGCGCCTGCAGGTTCTCGGGCAAGTCATCGACGATCAGGATTTTGCTTAATTCATGGGCGCTCATGGGGTCTCCAACAGGGGCAGCGCGGCGCGGATAGCGGCCAGCGGCAGCACCAGATGTGGCGCGCAGCGCCGGATGGCTTCTCTCGGCATCGTACTGGCGTGCGCTTCTTCAGGATCCTGGACGATGGTCAGCCCGCCGTGTTCGCGGATACTGCACATCCCTTCGGCGCCATCAAAATTGGCGCCGGTCAGTAGTATACCGGCCATTGCCGGTCCATACACACTGGCGGTCGATTCCATCAAGACATCAATCGACGGCCTGGCATACTGGACGGGCGCTTCGCAGCTGAGCGAAAAGCTGCGGTCCTGCTCAATCGACAGATGGTACCCCGAGCCGGCGAAATAGACATTGCCCGGCTCGATCGGCGCCTTGTCGCGCGCTTCGCGCACAGGGAGCATCACGCGCGCATCGAACAGTTCGGCCAGCCGGCTTTCGCGGTCGCCCGGCACATGCAGGATGCAGACCACGGCCGGCTTATAGTCCGGCTGCAGCGACGGCAGTAAGCTGAGCAGCGCATCGACGCCGCCGGCCGAGCCGCCGATCAGGACCAGCTCGATGCGCCGCTTGCCCAGCGCCGCCGCCACTTGCTCGTTCAGGCTCATGGCGCGGCCTTGCGATACACCCGTTCCCGCCGCGCCAGCGACTCAAAGCGCCCGGCGTAGCTGGAAAAGTCGATGCTTTCCTTGCTGCCCAGGCCCAAAAAGCCCCGGTGGCACAGCGATTCATGAAACAGGCCGAATACCCGGTCCTGCAGCGTTCGGTTAAAGTAGATCAGCACATTGCGGCAGCTGACAAAGTGGGTTTCCGAGAACACGCTGTCGGTGGACAGACTGTGGTCGGC
Source organism: Massilia sp. MP_M2 (assembly GCF_039123635.1). Classification (NCBI taxonomy): domain Bacteria; kingdom Pseudomonadati; phylum Pseudomonadota; class Betaproteobacteria; order Burkholderiales; family Oxalobacteraceae; genus Massilia; species Massilia sp. MP_M2. The sequence goes on along the minus strand of NZ_JBCHJF010000002.1, from coordinate 138,147 downwards.
GAACGTCACGTTCTCGATCAGACTGCGCTCGAACAGCGCGCCGCCGTAGGCCGCCGTGTAATAGTCCGAGAACGCGGCCTTGCCGCCGGACTTCTGGTAATTCTCGGTGTACAGGCGCATGCGGTCGATCGGGTACACGCCGCGCCGGGCTGTTTCAAGCGACTTCGGATTGATGTCGGTCGCGTAGATGATGCTGCGTTCGAGCAGCCCTTCTTCTTTCAGCAGGATCGCCAGCGAATAGACTTCTTCGCCCGTGCTGCAGCCGGCCACCCAGATCTTGAGCGATGGGTAGGTTTTCAGGAACGGCGCGACCTGCTCGCGCACCGCCCTGAAGTAGTCCGGGTCGCGGAACATCTCGGTGACGGGAATCGTCAGGTATTGCAGCAACTGGGCAAAGCCGTTCGGATCGTGCACCACGCGCGACTGCAGCTCGGAGACCGTATTGCATCCCATCTCGCGCATGGCCACCAGCACGCGGCGCTTTTGCGAAGCGCCGGTGTAGTCGCGGAAGTCATAGTTGTATTTCAGGTAGACGGCTTCGACGAGCATCCGCAGCTCGATGTCGAAGTCGCTCGGCGTATGGCTCAAATGCGCTCCAGGGTCGGCATCCAGACCCGCAACAGGGAGTACAGGCGGGACAGGTCAATCGGCTTGGCCAGGTAATCGTTGGCGCCGGCGGCCAGGCATTGCTCCTGGTCGTCCTTCATCGCCTTGGCCGTGATGGCGATGATCGGGAGGCGGTCGAAGCGGCCGTCGGCGCGGATGCGGCGCGTCGCTTCCATGCCGTCCATCCCCGGCATCATGATGTCCATCAGCACCAGGTCGATGCCCGGTACTTCATCGAGTTTCGCGATCGCTTCGAAGCCATTGCGGCCCACTTCGACCTTCGCGCCGCGCTGCTCGAGTGCCGCAGTCAGTGCGAACACATTGCGCACGTCGTCGTCCACCAGCAGGATCGTGCGGCCTTCGAACACGCGATCGCGCCCGCGTACGGCCTTGAGCATGCTCTGACGCTCGGTCGACAGTTCTGATTCCACCTTGTGCAGGAACAGCGTGACTTCGTCGAGCAGGCGCTCGGGCGAGCGCGCGCCCTTGATGATGATCGAGCGCGAGTAGCGCAGCAATTGGGCCTCTTCGTCGCGTGTCAGGTTGCGGCCCGTGTAGACGATCACGGGCGGGAACGAGCACAGTTCCTCGTGCGACATGCGCTCGAGCAGCTCGCCGCCCTGCATGTCCGGCAGCTTCAGGTCGATGACCATGCAGTCGAAGATCTCGGTGCGCAGCAGATTGAGCGCTTCGTTGGCCGTGCCCACCGCCGCGATCTGCACGTCGTCGTCGGCAATGAGCGCCACGACGCTTTCGCGCTGGCGCTCGTCGTCCTCGACCAGCAGCACGCGCTTGATCTTCTGCGCCGACTTCTCCTGCAGCTTGCGGAACACTTCTTCCAGTTCTTCGCGGCTCGCGGGCTTGAGCGCATAACCGATCGCGCCCAGGTGCAGCGCCTCGCCGCCGTTCTCGATGCTCGAGATGATGTGCACGGGGATGTGGCGCGTGGCCGGGTTGTCCTTCAGCTGCTGCAACACGGTCAGGCCAGAGCGGTCGGGCAGGCGCACGTCGAGCAGCACGGCGTCAGGCCGCTGGCTGATGGCCAGCGCCAGGCCTTCTTCGGCGCTCATCGCCACCAGGCAGCGGTAATCGAGCTCACGTGCCAGGTCGTACAGGATGCGTGCGAACGCCATTTCGTCCTCGACCACCAGCACGCTGCGCCGGCCATCGGCCGGGCGCTCTCGGTCATCCGGGAAGCTCTCGTAGTGGTCAGTCACGACCGGCGCAGGCGCTGGCACCGGCACCGGCGCAGGAGCTGGCGCAGGCGCCGACGGCCGGACCACCGGGGCTGGCGCATGGTGCGGCTGCGCGCTGGTCACCGCCGGGGCCGACATGGACGAGCCTGACGAGAGCACGGAATCCGGCAGGCCGTGCGGCAACGTCAGCGTAAACACACTACCCTCGTTCGGCGCGCTCGAGACGGCAATGCCGCCACCGAGCAGGCGCGTGAGGTCGCGCGAAATCGACAGGCCCAGGCCCGTGCCGCCGAAGCGGCGGCTGGTGGTCCCATCGGCCTGGTGGAAAGCGTCGAAAATCTTGTCCTGCTGGTCGGGCGCGATACCGATGCCGCTGTCCTGCACGCGGAAGGCAACCGCGCCATCGACGGTCGTCTGCACCGACAGCGTGACGGCGCCCGCATCGGTGAACTTGACGGCGTTGGACAACAGGTTCTTGAGGATCTGCTCCATGCGCTGGCGATCGGTGTTGATCGATGCCGGCACATCGGGCGCCACGTCGATGCGGAACTCGAGCGACTTCTGGCGCGCGAGCGGCTCGAACGTGCGCGCCAGGCCTTCGACGACGCGCCGCACCGGCACGTCTTCGGGCACCAGTTCGAGCTTGCCTGCTTCGACCTTCGAGATGTCGAGGATGTCGTTGATCAGGTGCAGCAGGTCATTGCCGGCCGAATAGATGGTTTGCGCGAAGCGCACCTGCTCGTCGCTGAGGTTACCCGGCGTATTGTCGGACAGCAGCTTGGCCAGGATCAGCGAGCTGTTCAGTGGCGTGCGCAGCTCGTGCGACATATTGGCCAAAAACTCGGACTTGTAGCGGCTCGCGCTTTCCAGTTCCATGGCGCGCTGCTGCAACTGCTCCTGCGCCGACTGCAGCGCCGCATTCTTCATGTCCAGGCTCAAGGCCTGTTCGGCCAGCTGGTCGTTGGTGGTGCGCAGCTCGGCCTGCTGGTTTTCGAGTGCCGACTGCGATTCTTCGAGCGCGCGCGACTGCTCTTCGAGCTCTTCGTTGGCGGTTCGCAGTTCTTCCTGCTGGACCTGCAGTTCTTCGTTGAGCGTCTGGCTTTCTTCGAGCGAATCCTGCAGGCGCTGGCGGTACAGCACGGCCGCCATGGCCGCCCCCACCGCCTGGGCGATGAAGCCGAGGAATTCGCGGTCGCGCAGCTCCACCGGACGCAGGAAGGCGATCTCGAACACGCCCTTGACCTTGCCGTGGTTGTAGAACGGCGCAATGATCAGCGCGCGCGGGGCAGTCTCGCCCAGGCTCGAGCTGACCTTCATGTAGCCGGCCGGTAGTTCGTCGAGCACCATCAGGCGGTTTTCCTGCGCCGCCTGGCTGGCCAGCGAAGCACCCGGCTGGATGAATTCGGCGCGTTCGGACGGGGTATGGGTAAAGCCGTAGGCGCCGATGCGGCGCAGCACGCCGTCTTCGCTGCGCACGTACATTGCGCCCACGACGCCGTCGAGATACTTGACGACGTACGGCAGCACCGCATCGGCCAGCGGCTCGAGGTGATGGATGCCGGCACTGCGCACGGTCAGTTCGTTCTGGCCGGTGCGCAGCCACTCCTGGTGGCGCAGTTTTTCATTGTGCTCGGCTTCGTGGCCCAGCACGTCGTTATACGAACTGGACAGGGTCATCAACTGGCGCCGGCCAAAGATGGCCAGGCCGCCACCCACCAGCGCCGAGAGCAGCAGGAACAGCGCCACCGACCAGAAGGTCGTGCTGCGCGCGTTGTCGCTGCGTTCCTGCAGCAGCCGGGCTTCGGACGCCAGCACGAGGTCGAAATTGCGCCGCATCTCGTCGGTGAGCAGTCGGCCGCGACCGCTTCTGACCGCATCGATATAGCTCAGGTCATTGGCCCGTCGCCGCGTGATCATCTCCTCGGCAAATGCCTCCCACTGTTTCTGGACCTGCGCAATGCGCGTGATGCGTTCGGCCTGCGGGCCATTGTCCTTGACCAGTTCACCCAGCGTATCGAGGCTGCTGCCCATCCGCTGCGCCGACAGCAGGTACGGCGTCAGGAACTCTTCATCGCCCGCCAATAGATAGCCGCGCATGCCGGCTTCCATTTCGGCCGACAGCTTGCGGATCTCGTGCGCATTGCCGATCACCTTCTGGGAATGCTCGACCCAGGTCAGGTTATTGATCAGATACGCGATGATGCCCACGAACACGAGCGCACTGACAACGCTCATGCCCAAGGGCAGCGCGACATTGCGGGAAAGGATGCGGCGAAACGCGTTGTTATCGATGGTTGAACCGGCCATACCTGTTGTTCTGTTAGCAAAAAAATAGCCCAAGTGTAACGCAATTGTGACATCGCGCCCACACCAAATGCGTACGGTCGTGCAGAAGCCCGACCGTGCGCTACAACCGTAATCTTAGCAAAATGGATACGCAGCGGGCGCACCGCTTCGCGTGCTACCTTGGCTCGCCCATATGTGGTTTCAAGTACTGCGAGGTGCGGCTTTTCTTGTTACGAGCAACATCGCGCGGCGGCCCGGCGACCACGATGTTGCCGCCCCGATCACCTGCGCCGGGACCGACATCGATGACCCAATCGCTGCCCGCGACCACGCGCATCGTGTGCTCGACCACGATCACGGTGTTGCCGGCGTCGACCAGACGGTTCAGTTGCACCATCAGGCGGTCGGCATCGACCGGATGCAGGCCGGTGGTCGGCTCGTCCAGCACGTACAGCGCATTGCCGCGCGTGGCGCGCTGCAGCTCGGACGCCAGCTTGATACGCTGCGCCTCGCCGCCCGACAGCTCGGTGGCCGGCTGGCCCAGGCGCAGGTAATCCAGCCCCACTTCATTCAGCACTTCGAGCGCGCGCTCCACCAACGCTTCACCCTTGAAGAAGTCGATCGCCTCGCCCACCGTCATGCCCAGGACCTCGGCAATATTCTTGCCACGGTACGTTACTTCGAGCGTCTGCGCGTTGTAGCGCGCGCCGTCGCAGGTCGGGCAAGGCGCGTACACGCTCGGCAGGAACAACAGTTCGACCATCACGAAGCCTTCGCCGGCGCAGTGCTCGCAGCGGCCCTTGGCGACGTTGAACGAGAAGCGGCCGGCGTCGAAACGCCGTTTCCTGGCGTCCGGCGTGGCCGCAAACAGCTTGCGCACCTGGTCGAACAGGCCCGTATAGGTGGCCAGGTTCGAGCGCGGCGTGCGCCCGATCGGCTTCTGGTCGACCCGCACCAGGCGTCGCACGCCGTCCATGCCGGCCACGATGCGCCCCTCGAGCGGCAGGGCGTCGTCGCGCTCCAGGTCCGGTTCGTCGGACTGCTCTTCGGCCACCGCACTGCCCTGCCCCAGGGCCGCAGCGACCAGTTCGACCAGCACCTGGCTGACCAGGCTCGATTTACCGGAGCCCGACACGCCCGTCACGCTCGTGAGCACACCCAGCGGGAACGCGACGTCGAGATCCTGCAGATTATTACGGTGCACGCCCTCGAGCTTGAGCCAGCCGGTCGGTTCGCGCGGCGTGCGCGCACCCAGGGCCGCGTCGCCAAACAGGTAACGCCGGGTTTGCGACGCTTCCACGTCGCGCAAGCCGTCCGGCGGCCCGCTGTAGAGAACCTGGCCACCGCGCTCGCCGGCCAGCGGCCCGACGTCGACGATCCAGTCGGCCTGGCGGATCACGTCCAGCGCGTGCTCGACAACGAACAGCGAATTGCCGGCGGCTTTCAGTTGCGCCAGCGCGTCGAGCAGCGCTTCGGCATCGGCCGGATGCAGGCCGGCCGACGGTTCATCGAGCACATAGACGACGCCGAACAGGCTGGAGCGCACTTGCGTGGCCAGGCGCAGGCGCTGGAGTTCGCCCGGCGACAGGCTCGGCGTGCTGCGATCGAGCGCCAGGTAGCCAAGACCCATTGCCAGCAGCACCTCGATGCGGGCCGACAGATCATCGGCGATGCGCCGGCGCACGATCAGCTGCTCGGCGTGCAAGCCTTTTTCTATCTTGCTCGTCGCGTGCGTATACGGCGCCAGCAATTCGGCCAGGCGCGCCAGCGGCAGGCGCGAGAGTTCGGCGATGTCCATGCCGGCGAACGTCACCGACAGCGACTCGCGCCGCAGGCGCTTGCCTTCGCATTCCGGACAAGCGTTGCTGACCATATAGCGCGCCACGCGCTTTTTCATCGACGCGCTTTCGGTGTTGGCAAAGGTCTGCATCACGTAGCGGCGCACGCCGGTGAACGTGCCCTGGTAGCTGGGCGTGTCCTTGCGCTTGAGGGCAGCCCGGGTTTCCTCGGGCGTCAGGCCGCCGTACACGGGCACGCTCGGGCTGTCATCGGTATACAGGATCCAGTCGCGGTCTTTCTTCGGCAGATCGCGCCATGGGGTGTCGACGTCGTAGCCCAGCGTCACCAGAATGTCGCGCAGGTTCTGGCCGTGCCAGGCCGGCGGCCAGGCGGCGATGGCCCGTTCGCGGATCGTCAGGCTGTCGTCCGGCACCATCGATTGCTCGGTCACCTCGAACACGCGCCCCATGCCCGAACAGCGCGGGCACGCGCCCTGCGGCGTGTTCGGCGAAAACGATTCGGCGTACAGCAGCTCTTGCCCTGCCGGATAATCGCCGGCGCGCGAATACAGCATGCGCAGCGAATTGGACAAGGTGCTGACGCTGCCGACCGACGAACGGGCCGTGGGCGTGCCGCGCTGCTGCTGCAGCGCGACGGCCGGCGGCAAGCCTTCGATCGTATCGACCTCGGGCACCGGCATCTGATGAAACAGGCGCCGCGCGTAGGGCGAGACCGATTCGAGATAGCGGCGCTGGGCTTCGGCGTACAGCGTGCCGAAGGCGAGCGACGACTTGCCCGAGCCCGAAACCCCGGTAAACACCACGAGTTGTCCGCGCGGGATGTCGAGGCTGACGTTTTTCAGATTGTGTTCGCGGGCGCCGCGCACATGGACGAAGCCGTCTTCGGCAGCGTTTGGGGGGGTGGTTTTCTTGCGGGGCATCTGCCCTCCGGCGTATTCTAGATACGCCATTGGACGCTATTACCGCGACGGTGTCGGTGCGCTTACCAACAATCAGCTCAGGCGCGCGCCAGTTCCTCAAGCCGGCGACACAATGCATCGAGGCAATCCGGCGCGGTGGAACGGGCGGCAACCGCTGCCGCTTGCGACGCCACCGCGCCCGCCAGAACCTGCTGCAGCGCGGCCGCCATCCGGGCCGGCGTGACGCGCCTGGCGTGCAGGCTGACGCCCGCCCCCAGCACCACCACCCTTGCCGCGTTATCGAACTGATCGTGCGCGAGCGGCACCACCAGTTGCGGCGTGCCGGCGCGCAGCGCTTCGGCCGTCGTGCCGATGCCGCCGTGGTGCACCAGCGCGGCGACGTGCGGCAGCAAGGCCTTGAGCGGCACGTAGCCTTGCCAGCAGATGGACGGTGGGAGCGAACCGGGCAGCTGCTCGCGGTGCGGCGTCAGGAAGATCGCGCGCAGGCCCAGTTGCGCGACGGCTTGCGACGCTGCCTCGAAGTAGCGTCCCGCCTGCCGGTTGCCGGTGCCTGGCGTAAAGACGACTGGCGGCGCGCCGACATCGAGAAACGCCCGCAGCGCGGCGCTTGGCGCAGCGTCAGGATCGGGGTCGTACAGGGGAAAACCAGCCTGAAGCATCGGCTGCGGCCAGTCCGGCACGGGCGCGGCAAACCAGTCGGGAAACAGCGCCAGCGACAGGTCGGGAATGGTGTGGAGGTAATCAATGAGGCTGCGCACGCGGGGCAGTCCACGCTCGGCACGCGCCGCGTTCAGGCCGGGCAACGCGACCGGATCGATGAAGCGCGCGGCGAGCGTGCGCCATAACCAGCGCCGCGCGCCATGCGGCACCCAGGTCGGTACGGGATAAGGACCCAGTAACAACGGGTCGTACACGGTGGGCAGATTGGACGGCGCCAGCCAGGTCGCGGCGATCTTTAACCCAGGCAGGTTGAGACGGCACAGGTCGGCCTCTGGCAGCGCCAGAGGATGCACCAGAAGAAGGGTCTGTTTGCCCGAATCGAGCGCGGCGACCAGGGACGGCAATTGCGCCATCGCCGGCCGTGTTGCGTCCCACACCACGGCCAGGCCGCGGGTGGGATGCCACAGATCGGGGTGGTCGAGCACGGCCGGGTCGGCCGGCAAACCGTGAAAGGTCAGCCCGGCCGCATCGACGTAGGGCGCATGCAGGTCAGGGCCCAGAAAATCGACGCGGTGGCCGCGCTGGCGCAGCGCCCGCCCGATCCACAGGAACGGGAACAGGTCCCCGGCAGAGCCCATCGTCACCAGAATTACATGCATGGGCCCGCCCTTCGTCGATTTAGAAGGTCAGCGTGCCTTCAATGGAATCATCCAGCGTCTTGCCGAGTACGGCACCGATCGCCATCTTCGCGCCGGCCACGATGCCGCCGTGCTTGTTGTCCCAATAATAACCGGACTTCGGGGTGACCTTGATCACGATAATGCGCGGGTCGTCCTCGCCTTCGGTGAACCAGGTCTTGAGCAGCGGCTCCCACAGCTGCTTGATGCGGGCCTTGTCCTGCGACACTTCAGCGTGGCCGTCCAGTTCAAGGAAGCCGGCATTTTCGCCCGCCTGGAAGAACAGCTTGACGGTTGGATTGGCCTGCAGTTCCTGATTCGTGTGGCTGTCGATCGCGCCCAGGTACCAGATGGCGCCATTGTCGTCGGTCTCGCGCACGCTCATCGGGCGCACGCCGCGGCTCGCGCCGGTGCCGCCGCCGGTGATGAAGAAGCCGGTCTCGGCATCGTCGATGATGTCCTTGATGCGCTCGATGGCCTCAAGCCCTGCCAGATCGCGGCGGTTTTCTTCGGGTTGGTTGCGATTGATGGAATCCATGGTCGTCTCCTGTTAGCGAAGGCCGTGTGGCCGATGAGACAACTCTAACGTCATCTGCCCTGACGGTATGTGGGCAGACGAACGTACGGGACCACAATCCCCCGCTGACGGGTCAAACCGGGGGTGCCCCTGGATTACAGGAAACGGTCGAGGATCTTGCGGCTGTGCTTGTCGATCTTGAACATGTCGCGCACCAGGAAGTTGATGCCGTGGCTATCCGCCACCAGCAGCGACGCTTCGCCGATGCGGCGAATGTCTTCGTCGAGCTTGAGCACGAACTCGGTGTCGCCCCGGTCGGTCGTCACATACCAGGTGCACGGTGTGGCAAAGCTCGACACATCCTTGATATTGATGATTTCGGGGATGAACTCGCGCCCGCCGATTTCATCGCTGATGAGCGTGCGGATGTCATCCGGCACCGTGGCCAGATCGTCGATCCAGGCGACTTCCTTGCCGCCGTCGCGCACGAGCGAAATGCCCTTGGTCGGCGCCTGGATCGGGAACGCGCGCACGGGCGTGATGCCCACGTATTCTTCGCCAGTCTCGAGGGTGATCACCAGCTTGCCGAATGCGTCGCGGCGCAACTGGAACGGGGTTGTCGAAACGGTACTCATCATGCGTCCTTGTCGTCGAGGTCCTGATCCACGTTGCGCGCTTGCGCTTCGTACAGGCGGTGGTAGGCGCCTTCGCGCGCCATCAGGTCATCGTGGCTACCCTCTTCCACCACCACGCCGCGGTCGAGCACGATCAGGCGGTCGGCGCGGTGCAGCGTCGACAGGCGGTGGGCAATGGCAATGGTCGTGCGGCCTTGCACCAGATTGTCGAGCGCTTTCTGGATTTCTTTCTCGGTTTCCGAGTCCACCGACGAGGTGGCTTCATCCATGATCAGGATGGGCGGATCGATCAACAGTGCGCGCGCAATCGAAATGCGCTGGCGCTCGCCGCCCGACAGGCCCTGGCCACGCTCGCCGACCATCGAATCGTAGCCCTGCGGCAGGCGCAGGATGAATTCGTGCGCGTGCGCGGCCCGGGCCGACGCGATGATGTCTTCGCGCGATGCATCCGGCTTGCCGTAGGCAATGTTCTCGGCAATGGTGCCGAAGAACAAGAACGGCTCCTGCAGCACGAGGCCGATATTGCGGCGGTAATCGGCGACGGCAAACGAGCGGATGTCCTTGCCGTCGAGCAGGATCGCGCCTTCGGACACGTCGTAGAAACGGCATATCAGGTTCACCAGCGTGCTCTTGCCCGACCCGCTGTGACCGACCAGGCCGACCATCTCGCCGGCCTTGATATTGAGCGAAATGCCGCGATTGACGGCGCGGTTGCCGTAGCGGAAACCGACTTCGCGCAGTTCGATGTTGCCTTCGAGCTTGGCCACCTTGATCGGGTTGACCGGATCGGGCACGCTCGAGACATGGTCGAGAATGTCGAAGATACGCTTGGCGGCCGAGGCCGACTTTTGCGTGACCGACACGATGCGGCTCATCGAATCGAGGCGCACGTAGAAGCGCCCGCTATAGGCGATGAATGCCGTGAGCGTACCGACCGTGATGTCGCCGCGCGAGACTTGCCAGATACCGAAGCACCAGATGACCAGCAGGCCAAGTTCGGTCAGGAACGACACGCTCGGCGAAAACAGCGACCACACGCGGTTGAGCTTATCGTTGACGTTCAGGTTGTGCCGGTTGGCTTCGCGGAAACGCGCTGCTTCGCGCTTCTCTTGTGCAAAGGCTTTCACGACGCGGATGCCCGGAATCGTATCGGCCAGCACATTGGTGACTTCGCCCCAGACGCGGTCGATCTTTTCAAAGCCGGTGCGCAATTTGTCGCGCACGAGGTGGATCATCCAGGCGATGAATGGCAACGGCGCCAGCGTCACCAGCGCCAGCCATGGATTGATCGAGAACAGGATCACACCCGTCATGATGATCATCAGGACATCGGACAGGAAGTCGAGCAGGTGCAGCGACAGGAACACGCAGATGCGGTCCGAACCGCTGCCGATGCGCGCCATCAGGTCGCCCGTGCGTTTGCCGCCGAAAAATTCGAGCGACAGGCGCATCAGGTGCTCGTAGGTGGTCGAGCGCAGGTCGGCGCCGATGCGCTCGGACGCCAGCGCCAGCACGTAGGTCTTGGCCCAGCCCAGCGCCCAGGCCAGCACGGCCGAGGCCAGCAAGCCGCCCATGTACATATACACGAGGCTCGTATCGATCTGCTGCCCGTTCTGGTACGGAATCAGGACATTGTCCATCAGCGGCATCGTCAGGTACGGCGGAATCATGTGCGCAGCAGTCGAGCCCAGCATCAGCAAGAAGCCCAGGAACAATTGCCCCTGATACGGCCTGGCGAAGCGCCACAGGCGAAACAGCGTCCACGTCGATGGTGGCGTGTGCAACACTTTTTCGCAGATCGGGCAATCGTCCTGGTCGGCATCGAGAGGTGCCTTGCAACTTGGACAAGTATGCTGCTCGGGCGGCTGGACGGCCACGCCCGTCAGCGCGCTTTCCATCTGGTCCAGGAACTGGTCGGCCACGCGCACGGCGTGCAGGTTCTGGCCCAGCGTGAAGCGCCAGCTGGCCAGTAGCCCGTGCGCATCGGTCAGTTCGAGATGCCCGACACCGGCGTGGTCGTGGTGGCGCAGCGCCAGTCCTTCGCGGTAAGGCCAGTCGCGCCACGCCGTTTCGCCCGGCGCGCGCGCCAGCAGGCGCCGCTGCGTGACCAGAACTAATCCTTTTGAGAAATGTAATTTCGCATCGAGGTCAACCTCCACGCTGCTTAAAACGTTTTCCCCTGATGCAAGCTGTTTCGCGACGTCACTTTCCCAGTTATCTGGCAAGAAATTGGCGGCTATTGCCAGCGACGACGGATTGGCAAGTTGTTTTGTTGTCATGGTTTGCGCCCGAGACGGGCTTTAATTCGGCAAAGATTCAGTATGGGTAAAGCGTGCGGCGGTTGTTGTTATGCCAGGCATGAAACGCTCCACAGAGCGCTAGAACGTTTTTGGGCAGAGTTTGGATGACACGAAATGTGTTTTGACGAAAATATTGCGGCTAAGTAAAAGCAGCAACTGGATTAGATCAGAGCGTGATGTGCGCTGCGATTGGCGCTGTTTCGCTAACGTAGTGACACCTCAGGCATACAAGGACAAGTCGCCGGTGTGGGAGTAGCGCCAGGTGACCAACGTATTTACATGACGAAAAAGAACGACATCAAATTCCTGCGCATTAATTATCTGGCGGGACCGAACATCTGGACTTACCGTCCCGTGCTCGAGGCCTGGCTCGATATCGGCGAACTGGAAGACTATCCCTCGAATCTGCTCCCCGGGTTCACGACGCGCCTGACCACCTGGCTGCCCGGCCTGATCGAGCACCACTGCGGCGTGGGCTACCACGGCGGCTTCATCGAGCGCCTGAACGAAGGCACCTGGGCCGGCCACATCCTCGAACACGTCGTGCTCGAAGTACAAAGCCTGGCCGGCATGAAGACCGGCTTTGGCAAGACCCGCTCCACCGGTGAGCATGGCGTCTACAAGATGGCCTTCCGCACGCGCGACAACGTCGTCGGGCGCGCCGCGCTCGAGGTCGCCCATCGCCTGCTGATGGCCGCGATCAACGACGAGCCGTTCGACCTGCCGGGTGCCATCGCGACGCTCACTGATATGGTCGACCGCCTGTGCCTGGGCCCGTCGACCGCGCACATCGTGGACGCCGCCACCGACCGCCGCATCCCGTCGATCCGCCTGACCGACGGCAATCTGGTGCAACTGGGTTACGGCGCCGCGCAGCGCCGCATCTGGACCGCCGAGACCGACCGCACCAGTGCGATTGCCGAGGGCATCGCCAGCGACAAGGACATGACCAAGAACCTGCTCGCCTCGTGCGGCGTGCCGGTGCCCGAAGGTGCGATCGCGCGCAGCGCCGACGCGGCGTGGGAAGAAGCCGCCGACATCGGCCTGCCGGTGGTCGTCAAGCCGATCGACGCCAATCACGGCCGCGGCGTCTCGCTGAACCTGAATACCGAAGCCGATGTGCGCGCCGCCTACGTGATCGCGTCCGAAGAAGGCGAAAGCCGCTCGGTGCTGGTCGAGCGCTTCATCACGGGCAGCGAGCACCGCCTGCTGGTGGTCGGCCGCAAGGTCGTTGCCGTCGCGCGCGGCGAATCGCTGTGGGTGACGGGCGACGGCCGCCAGAATGTGGCCGAGCTGTGCGACAGCCAGATCAACATCGACCCGCGCCGCGGCGAAAGCGAAGAATTCCCGCTCAGCCCCGTCGAGCCGCGCAAGAGCGAAGAAAACCAATTGCAGCTCAAGCGCCAGGGCCTCACGCCCGACTCGGTGCCGCCCGCCGGCCAGAAGGTGCTGATCCAGATGAACGGCAACGTCGCCGACGACGTCACCGACCAGCTGCATCCGGACGTCGCGCACGCCGCGGCGCTGGCTGCACGCATCGTTGGCCTCGACATCGCCGGCATCGACCTGGTGTGCGAAGACATCGGCCGCCCCCTGCTTGAGCAGCGCGGCGCGATCATCGAGGTCAATGCCAGCCCGGGCCTGCTGGCCCACACCAAACCAGCCAGCGGCACCGCGCGCAACGTCGGCAAGGACATCATCGAACACCTGTTCGCGCCGGACGACACCGCGCGCATCCCGGTGGTTGGCGTGACCGGCTCGCTCGGCTGCAGCCTGATCACGCGCCTGATCGGCTGCCTGGTCAACATCACCGGCAAAGAGGTCGGCGTGGCCAACGGCGAGGGCCTGTACCTGAATGCGCGCGTGATCTCGAACCGCGACAGTACATCCGTCGAAGCCGGCCAGCGCATCCTGATCAACCGCAACGTGCAGACGGCGGTGTTCGAATCGAACGCCCGCTCGATCCTGCAGGACGGCCTGCCGTACGACCGCTGCACGGTGGGCGTCGTGACCGACATGCAAGGCCTGGCCGAGCTGGCAGAGTTCCATATCCACGACGACGACGCCCTGCGCAACGTGATTCGTACCCAGGTCGACGTGATCCTGCCGGACGGCGTGGCCGTGCTCAACGCCGCCAACGAACAGGTGGCGGCGCTGGCCGAACTGTGCGACGGCGGCGTGATCTTCTACGCCTTCGACGAACACCATGCGGTGCTGGCAGCGCACCGCGCGGCGGGCGAGCGCATCGTGTTCGTGCGCGACGGGCGCATCATGCTGGCCGCAGGCACTATCGAGACGCGCCTGAACACGCTGGACACGATGAAGCCATCCACCGTGAAGTACCCCGAAAACGTGCTGGCGGCAGTGGCAGCGGCGTGGGCGCTTGGCGTGCCGAGCGACCTGCTGTGCGGCGGCCTGCGCGCCTTCGACGCGACACCAAAACAAACGACACATTGAATGACATTGCCCGGCAATCTGCCGGGCCTGGCGCCCGCCCCCGCGCATGTGCGCGCGGTGCGCGGCCCGCGAAAGGAATGACGGTTTATGGAAGTATCTCGCGTACGGGCCCTGCGTGGCCCCAATCTCTGGAGCCACCACACCTCGGTCGAGGCGATCGTGACGTGCTCGCCCCAGGAACAATCGATCGGCGAACTGCCCGGATTCGAGTCGCGCCTGCGCGTGCGCTTCCCGCAGATCGGCGGCCTGCAGCCGTTCGGCCACTATGAAACGATCCCGCTGGCGCACGTGCTCGAACTGGTCGCGCTGCACCTGCAAGCCGAGGCCGGCTGCCCGGTGACCTTCAGCCGCACTACCGCCACGCTGGAAACCGGCACCTACCAGGTGGTCGTCGAATACAGCGAAGAAGACGTCGGCCGCCAGGCGCTCGAACTCGCGCAGCAACTGATCGAATCGGCCCGCAACGACACCCCGTTCGACATGCTGGCCGCGCTGGCGCAACTGCGCGCGACCGACGAAGACGTGCGCCTCGGCCCATCGACCGGCGCGATCGTGCAGGCCGCCGTGGCCCGCAACATCCCGTTTCGCCGTCTGACCGAAGGCAGCATGGTCATGTTCGGCTGGGGCAGCCGCGCGCGCCGCATCCAGGCCGCCGAGATCGACGCCACCGGCGCCATTGCCGAATCGATCGCGCAAGACAAGGAACTGACCAAGAAGCTGCTCGACGCAGCCGGCGTGCCGGTGCCGCAGGGTCGCGGTGTCTCGGACCCCAATGACGCCTGGGCCGCCGCCATGGAAATCGGCCTGCCGGTGGTGATCAAGCCAAAGGACGGCAACCAGGGCAAGGGCGTGACGGTCAACGTCACCACGCGCGAACAGCTCGACGCCGGCTTCAAGGCAGCCAGCGAGTTCCGCGACGACATCCTGGTCGAACGCTACCTGCCGGGCCACGACTACCGCCTGCTGGTGGTGGGCGACAAGCTGGTGGCCGCCGCACGCCGCGAACCTCCGCAGGTGGTGGGCGATGGCGAGCGCAGCGTGCGCGAACTGGTCGAACAGGTCAACCTCGACCCACGCCGCGGCGACGGCCACGGCACATCGCTGACCAAGATCCGCTTCGACGACATCGCCATCGGCACGCTGGCCCAGAACGGCTTGACGCCGGACTCGGTGCCCGCCATCGGTCAGCGCGTCGTGCTGCGCAATAACGCCAACCTGTCCACCGGCGGCTCGGCCACCGACGTCACCGACGACGTGCACCCCGAAGTCGCGGCGCGCGCCGTCGCTGCGGCCCACATGATCGGCCTGGATATCTGCGGCGTCGACCTGGTCTGCGACAGCGTCCTGAAACCCATCGAAGACCAGAACGGCGGCATCGTCGAAGTCAACGCCGCGCCAGGCCTGCGCATGCACCTGGCGCCGTCGTTCGGCAAACCGCGCCCGATCGGCGAGGCAATCGTCGACACGCTGTTCAAGGACGGCGACGATGGCCGCATTCCGATCGTGGCCGTCACCGGCACGAACGGCAAGACGACCACCGTGCGCCTGATCGCGCACCTGCTCACGGCCGGTGGCCTGCGCACCGGCATGACCAACACCGACGGTGTCTACATCGAAGGGCGCCGCATCGAAAGTGGCGACTGCAGCGGCCCGCGCAGCGCGCGCAATGTGCTGCTGCACCCTGACGTCGACGCCGCCGTGTTCGAAACGGCGCGCGGCGGCCTGCTGCGCGAAGGCCTGGCCTACGACAAATGCCAGGTCGCGGTGGTCACCAATATCGGCTCGGGCGACCACCTGGGCCTGAACTACATCACCACGCTCGAAGACCTGGCGGTGCTCAAGCGCGTGATCGTGCAGAACGTGGCCGTCGGCGGCATGGCGGTACTCAACGCCGCCGATCCGACCGTGGCAGCAATGGCCGAAAGAACGCGCGGCGAAGTGACTCTCTTCGCCCAGGACATGGGAAATCCCGTCATGGCCATGCACCGCGCCCAAGGGCGCCGCGTCGTCTTCGTCGAAGAAGGCTACCTGGTGGCAGCGCAAGAATCGTTCGTCGAGCGCATCGACTTGAAGGAAGTACCGATCACGCGCGGTGGCGTGGTGGGCTTCCAGGTCGAGAACGTGATGGCGTCGGTGGCCGCCGCCTGGGGCGTGGGCACGTCGTGGGATGCGATCCGCCTGGGCCTGAAAACCTTCGTCGGCGAGAGCGACAACGCGCCCGGGCGCTTCAACGTGTTCGATTACAAAGGCGCGACCGTGATCGCCGACTACGGCCACAATCCGGATGCGATCGCCGCGCTGGTCAATGCGGTCGAGAGCATGCCCGCCAAGCGCCGCTCGGTGGTAATCAGCGGCGCCGGCGACCGGCGCGACCAGGACATCACGCAGCAGACCGAAATCCTGGGCGCGGCGTTCGACGACGTGCTGCTGTATCAGGACCAGTGCCAGCGCGGCCGCGCCGATGGCGAAGTCATCGCGCTGCTGCGCGCAGGCTTGAGCAATGCGACCCGCACCGAACACGTCGAAGAAATCAATGGCGAGTTCGTGGCGATCGACCGGGCGCTCTCGCGCCTGGGCGATGGCGATTTGTGCCTGATCCTGATCGACCAGGTGGACGCGGCGCTGGCGCATATCACGGCGCGGGTCAAGGCAGCAGCCTGAATCTCGGTGCTGTTGTGACCGGGGACGGGCAATCACGCGGTATGCTGCGTTGATGAACAGCCCGTCCTCATCATCCTGCCCTGCCCTGCCCAGGGCCAATGCCTGGCCGCTGTTGCGGGCATTATTCAAGCGGCCCGCGCGGCCGTCGGCGCTACCGGTCCAGGCCAGCTACCGGCTGGACCGGATCGATGCCGACCACGTACGGCGCTACAGCGACGCATTCGGCTTCCCGCCCGGCCCCGTGCCGCTGACCTACCTCTACCTGCTGGCGCAGCGCGCGCAACTGGCGACGATGCTCGATCGTGCGATTCCGTTTCGGGTTGTCGGGTTGATTCATGTGTCAAACGACCTCGCGATGCAGTGCGAGGTACGCACTGATACGCCAATGATATTAATGACGACGCTGTCGATTCCGCAACCCAGGGTCAACGGCGCAGTCGAATGTGTGCTGGAGACAGTAGCGACTACCGAGGCGCAAACAATCTTTACCTGCACCAGCCGGTACCTGATCAAACGCGGGCAACGCGCCAAGCACGCGACAGTGTCGCCATCGGGCGCGCCCGTGGGTGACGTCGTTGCAAAATGGGTCGTGGCCGCCGATGCGGGGCGACGCTATGCCGCCTTGTCGGGCGACTGGAATCCCATTCATCTATGGCCATGGAGTGCGCGGCTGATGGGGATGCGCGCACCGATCATTCACGGCATGGAAACGATGGCGCGCGTCTGCGCGGCGTTCGAGCAATCGGCCAATCCTCGCGTCACCAGTCTGGCATGCCGATTTAAACGCGCCGTGCCGGTCGGTGCTTCGGCAACGTTGGTGGCCTGCGAAGCCCCCGACAGTTTTGTCGTGCTGTGCAGCGAGCGCGTGGCCGTCGAAGGCACGCTTGGCTACGCGTGATATTGCGCGACCCGCGCAAAACGGGCAAAGCCGGGGTCAGGTCTGACATTCGGACACGATCTCGACAGTCGAGTAGTCGGAACTAGCTGGCACGGCGCCATGTTAATTTGAACAAGACACCATTGGAAGTGGTTAAGGCTGAGGTCGTGTCCGAATGTCAGACCTGACCCCAGCTGTGGACCCCAGCTGTGCCGCGCGTAGCGCCAATCGCGGTAAAATACGCAGCTCTGGCCAGCCTCTGCCTCGCCGTACCCAATCCGAAGAAATGACCACCGTTCCCACTGAAATCAACGCCGCAGCCGTCAAGAACAGCGCGACCGACAAGCACACCCCGATGATGCAGCAATACCTGCGCATCAAGGCCGACTACCCCGACATGCTGGTGTTCTACCGCATGGGCGACTTCTACGAACTGTTTTTCGACGACGCCGAAAAAGCCTCGCGCGTGCTGGGCATCACGCTGACCGCGCGCGGCAAGTCCGAGGGCAATCCGATCAAGATGGCCGGTGTGCCGTTTCACTCGCTCGATGGCTACCTGGCCAAGCTGGTGAAACTCGGTGAATCATGTGCGATCTGCGAGCAGATCGGCGACCCTGCGCTGTCCAAGGGCCCGGTCGAACGCAAGGTCATGCGCGTGGTAACGCCTGGCACGCTGACCGATTCCGACCTGCTGCCCGAAAAAGCCGAGCGTCCGCTGCTGGCCCTGTGCCTGCAGACCCAGCGCAAGACCGTCACCGCGGGTCTGGCCTGGCTGTCGCTGGCCAGCGGCAACCTGCGCCTGATGGAGTTTTCCGGCGACGCGCGCGCCATCGAGGCGCGCCTGGCGCATGAACTCGAGCGCATCGCGCCGGCCGAAATCCTGCGCGCCGATTGCGGCGACATGTTCGACGATGGCGCGTCCACCGTGCACACCCAGCGCGTGCCGGAATGGCACTTCGACGTGGTCAAGGGCCACGGCGCGCTGCTCGAACAGTTGAAGGTCGCCACGCTCACGGGCTTTGGCGCCGACGGCCTGGGCGCCGCGTTCGGCGCGGCCGGCGCGCTGCTGCGCTATGCCCAGTCGACGCAAGGCCGCGGGCTGCAGCACGTGCGGGGTCTAGCGTGCGAAAGCGAGAATGAATACATCGGCCTCGATGCCGCCACGCGCCGCAACCTGGAGCTGACCGAGACCATTCGCGGGCAAGAGTCGCCTACATTGTTCTCGCTGCTCGATGGCTGCCGCACGGCGATGGGTTCGCGCATGCTGCGCCACTGGCTGCACCATGCGCGCCGCGACCAGTCGATCGCGCGCAGCCGCCACCAGTCGATCGCCGCGCTGCTGCAGGCGGATGCCATCGACAATCTGTCGCCAACGCTGGCGCAGGTGCCGGACATCGAGCGCATCACCACGCGCGTGGCCTTGCTCAGCGCGCGGCCGCGCGACCTGGCCAGTCTGCGTGATGGGCTCAAGGCCTTGCCGATGCTGCGCGAACTGGTAGCGCGCTGCTTCGTGCCGGGCGATACGTCGCTGCTGCGCGAGCTGCATGACGACCTGGCCACGCCGGCCGATTGCCTCGATCTGCTGGTGCGCGCGGTGCTTGAAGAGCCGAGCGCGATGATCCGCGATGGTGGCGTGTTCGCGCGCGGCTACGATGCCGATCTCGATGAACTGCAGGCGCTGTCCGAGAATGCCGGCCAGTTCCTGGTCGACCTCGAAACACGCGAGCGCGCCCGCACCGGCATCGCCAACCTGCGCGTCGAATACAACCGCGTGCACGGCTTCTACATCGAAGTGACCAACGGCCAGGCGACCAAGGTGCCGGACGACTACCGCCGTCGCCAGACGCTGAAGAACTGCGAACGCTACATCACGCCTGAACTCAAGGCCTATGAGGACAAGGCGCTGTCGGCGCAGGACCGCGCGCTGGCGCGCGAGAAAATCCTCTACGACGACTTGCTGGCCCAGCTCGCGCCGCACATCGGCGCGCTGCAGACGATCGCGCGCGCGATCGCGCAGGTCGACGTACTGGTCGCGCTGGCCAGCCACGCGCTGCGCCACGGCTGGTGCGCGCCGCAGCTGGTCGATGCGCCGTGCCTGAACATCGTCGAAGGCCGCCATCCGGTGGTTGAAAACCAGATCGAGCGCTTTATCGCCAACGATTGCCGCTTCTCGAACGAGCGCCGCCTGCTCTTGATCACCGGTCCGAACATGGGCGGTAAATCGACCTTCATGCGCCAGGTGGCGCTGATCACGCTGCTGGCCTATGTCGGCAGCTACGTGCCGGCGGCCGAAGCCACGCTGGGCCCGATCGATCGCATCTTCACGCGCATCGGTGCCAGCGACGACCTGGCCAATGGCCGTTCGACCTTCATGGTCGAGATGACCGAATCGGCCGCGATCCTGAACGGCGCCACCGAGCATTCACTGGTGCTGATGGATGAAGTCGGGCGCGGCACATCAACCTTCGATGGCCTGGCACTGGCGTGGGCCATTGCGCGCCACCTGATCGACACGAGCCGCAGCTTCACGCTGTTTGCGACCCACTATTTCGAGCTGACCCAGTTGCCGGAGTCGTACCCAAGCGCCTACAACGTGCACCTGTCGGCAGTCGAGCACAAGGACAGCATCGTGTTCCTGCATGCGGTGCAGGATGGCCCGGCGTCGCAAAGCTACGGCTTGCAGGTGGCGCAACTGGCCGGCGTGCCGCAGCCGGTGATCAAGGCCGCGCGCAAGCACCTTGCGCGCCTGGAAGCGCAGGCCGCCGGCGGCACGCCGCAGCGCGACCTGTTTGCCGCGCCCCTGCCCGAGCACGATATTGACGACGCCCCGGCGCCAGTCGTGGCAGCGGCCCCAGATGACGGGCTGCGCGACGCCCTCGACGCCATCGATCCGGACGCGCTGACCCCGCGCGAAGCGCTCGAACGGCTCTACGAGCTGAAACGGCTGGCTGCCTGATGCCGATGTCGCGTCCTGTCATTGCCTGCACGGCGCTGCTCGCCGCCTTCATGGCCTGCGCGCCGCTGGCGGCCCAAGCCAAGGACAAGGACAAGGACAAGGACAAGGAAGAGCGTCCCACGCACCGCTTCGCCGTGGTTGGCAATGACGCGGGCGCCGACAGTGACGCGCGCCTGAAGCAGGCGCTGGCCGATTCGTCCGAAAAGTCGGTGTCGTTCGTGGTCCTCACCGGCATCAAGGGCGAGAACGAGAGCTGCGGCGACAAGCTGTACCAGCAGCGGCGCGACCTGTTCGAGCATGCGAAGCGCCCGGTGATCGTGTCGCTGGCCGGCAGCGACTGGACCGGCTGCCGCAACTCGGCCAAACGCACCAATGCGATCGAGCGCCTGAACCGTCTGCGCGAACTGCTGTACGGCGAGCCTGCATCGCTTGGCGCAACCAAGATCCACCTCACACAACTGTCGGCCAGCCCGCGTTTTCGCAGCTATGCCGAAAACGCGCACTGGAAGGTGGACAAGGTGCTGTACGCCACCATCAATCTGCCGGCCGGGAACAACCACTTCTTGCCGGCGGCGGGCCGCAACAGCGAATACGAAGACCGGGCGGTGGCCAATCGCTTCTGGCTGAACCGCCTGTTCGCGATGGCGCGCAGCGACAAGGCCCAGGCGCTGGTGCTGTTCTCGGAAGGCGCCGTGCGCCCGTTCCATCTCGATCAGCCCACGGGACTGCGCGGCCTGTTGCGGCGCACACCGGTCGAGCGCGACGGCTTCGAAGCGGCGCGGCGTCAGATCCAGGCGCAGGCAGTCAAGTTCGATGGCAAGGTGCTGCTGGTCGATAGCAGTGCGCCCGGCGGCCGCACACCGCACATTGCATGGAAAGACAATCTGGGACAGCTATCGGTGGGAACCAAGGCGGTCGAGGTGAATGTGATGCTGGGGAAAGATGCGGCGTTCACGGTCGTGGACGCGAAGCAGTAAAACAGGCACTTCACATAAACGCATGATACAGACGCGGCCACCGCGTGATGCGGTGGCCGCGCAACAACCCAATTACTGCAGCGGCTGGCTACGGAAATGATCGCCATCGTCGCCGTCATCGATCTCGTGATGATGACCGCCGGCGCCATGCACGTGACCGTGCTGGATTTCTTCGTCGGTCGCAGCGCGCACGTCGACCACGGACAGGTCGAAGCGCAGTGCCATGCCGGCCAGTGGATGGTTGCCATCCAGGACGACCTTGTCGTCAGCGATTTCGGTGACGGTGAAAATCACCGGCTCGTCGTCGCCGTTTTCGGCCACGCCTTCGAACTGCATGCCGATTTCGATCGGTTCCGGCAGGCGCGAACGCTCTTCCACCTTCACCAGCTCTGGCTCGTAGTCACCGAACGCGTCGTCCGGCTCTACCTGGATCGTCGAGGCGTAGCCGGTTTCTTTACCGTCCAGCTCTTCTTCGATCTTCGGCAGGGTGTTCTCGTAGCCGCCGTGCAGGTATACCATCGGCTGGGAGCCCTCCTCGATCAGATTGTTCTGGGCATCCGACAGTTTGTAATTAACCGTCACGACTGTGTCTTTAGCAATCTTCATCGTCCATCCTTTCATTGTGAGCTGCGGATTATACTCTCGATGGGTCTAGGTCCCGCTTCGGCTGGTTATAATGTCGCATGAAAAAATTACCGCTTTTGGGGAATCTTTCCCCCGCTGAATTCCTGCGCGATTACTGGCACAAGAAGCCGCTGCTGATCCGTGGCGCCATTCCCGGCTTCAAGCCACTGCTCAAGTTCGAGAAGCTGGCCGAGCTGGCCGCGCTGAACCACGTCGAATCGCGCCTGGTGTCGCTGCGCGACGGCGAATGGGATATGCAGCACGGCCCCCTGACCGACCTGCCGGCGCGCAGCGCGCCAAACTGGACGATGCTGGTCCAGGGCGTGAACCTGCATGACGAGCGCGCCGACGACCTGCTGCGCCAGTTCCGCTTCGTGCCCGATGCCCGCCTGGACGACCTGATGGTGAGCTTTGCCACCGATGGCGCCGGCGTCGGTCCCCATTATGATTCGTACGACGTGTTCCTGCTGCAAGCGCACGGCAAGCGTCGCTGGCGCATCGGTGCGCAGCAAGACCTGACGATCATCGACGGCTTGCCACTCAAGATCCTGGCCAATTTCGAGCCCGAAGAAGAATTCGTGCTGGAGCCGGGCGACATGCTGTACCTGCCGCCGCACTACGCCCACGACGGCATCGCCGAAGGCGAATGCATGACGTATTCGATTGGTTTCCGCTCGCCGTCGTTCCAGGAACTGGGCGAAGCTTTCCTGCAATTCATGGCCGATTCCATCGACCTGCCGGGCCGCTATGCCGATCCGGAGTTGCAGGAAGCGAAGAACCCGGCCGAAATCCCCAAGCACATGCTCGCCACCGTCACCGAAGAACTCAACAAGGTGCGCTGGGATGAAGAAGACGTCACTATCTTCCTCGGCGAGCACATGTCCGAGCCGAAGCACAATGTGTTCTTCACGCCGCCGGCCAAGCCGCTGACCTTTGGCCGCTTCATGGAAACGGCGGCCAAGCGCGGCGTCAAGCTCTCGAGCAAGACGCTGATGCTGTACCGCGGCAAGAACGTGTTCATCAATGGTGAATCGCTCGCCGCCGGCCGCGCCGACAAGGTGGTGCTCGATGTGTTGGCCAATGAGCGCCGCATCGACGGCGCCACGCTCGGCAAAGCCACCGACGACGTCACCGAATCCCTGTACGCGTGGTACCAGGACGGCTGGGTCGAGCTGGGCTGACGATGGATGCGCGCGCGATCCCGTTCGACACCCGACGCGATTGCGAGACGCAGTTTCTCGCCGTCGTGGCGGCCGCGCAGCACAGCCTGCGCCTGTTCGATCCGGATGGCGCCGTGTTTGCGCTGGGCGCCGTCCGCGTGGATGCGGCGCTGCGCGCCTTTCTGCAGCGCGGCGGCACGTTGCGCCTGGCCCTGCACGAGCCTGGTCATATCGAGCGCCACTTTCCGCGCTTTCTGCGCCTGCTGCGCGACTACGGCCACGCCTGCGAATGCCGCCAGAGCCCGAAGAACCTGCGCCAGCTGACCGACTCGTTCTGCATCGCCGACGAGCAGCACGTGGTGCGACGCTTCCATAGCGACCACATGCGTGGCGAAGCAGATTTCGACGATCCGCGCGCCGTCGATGTTCCGCAACAACGATTCGAAGCGATCTGGGAAGCATCGCGGCCGACGCTGCATCCGACGAGGACCGGGTTGTAAATCACGCATGCGAGCATGAGTCATTGCCCGACAGTTATTTTTCGGGCATCACGTCATGTACGTAGCATCTTGTAACAAGATGAAGCTTATCAAAGCGGAAAATTCTTACACTACAGCATGTGTGCGCTATTGCGAAACTGTAAAATTGTCTATAATATCAATCAGGAAGGTTCCGTTGCGCGCGTGGCAGTCTTGCTATTTGTGAAGGCACGAGAATTCCATCGAGAAATAATTACCGGTAATTATTATTCGTATCAAGTAGTTCTACTTTTGTAAATACTAAGGAAAAAACCATGAAAAAATCCCTGCTGATCGCTTCCCTGTTCGCTGTTACCCTGGCTGCTTGCGCTAAGAAAGAAGAAGCTCCAGTCGCACCAGTGACCGAAACCCCAGCTGCTGTCGTCGCTCCTGCTGACGCAACCATGCCAGCTGCTGACGCAACCGCTCCAGCTGCTGCTGCTGCTGCTGACGCTGCTGCAACCGACGCTGCTGCTGCTGCAACCACCGCAACCGACGCTGCTGCTGCTGCTCAGACCTCGGCTACGCAAGCTGCTGACGCTGCTGCTACCACCAAGTAATTCGTTACTCGGTATGAAGAAACCGGCCTGCGGGCCGGTTTTTTTACGCCTGCCGCTTTGCAAAGAGCGACGCCGCAATCCAGACAGGCATAAAAAAAACCGGCCAGTTGGCCGGTTTTTTGTTGCCGCAACGAGGATTACTTGAGCTCGTTGTTCAGCAGCGTCAGGATCTTGGTCGTCGTCGGCGAGGTTTCGGCCTTGCCGTCGTTGGTCTGCACCGACACTTCGCTCACGCTTGCGCCCTGTGCGGCCTTGACCAGCACGCGGTAGCGCTGGGCTTCCTTGGCAGCGTCTTCTGACTTGCCGAACGTGAACAGGCGCTTGAAGAAGCCATCCTTGGTCTCGCCCGCATCCGGATCGACGTAGCGCACGAAGTAGATGCCCTGCACGCGGTCACGGTCTTCGACGGTGAAGCCGACGCGATCGAGCGCCAGGCCGACACGGCGCCATGCGCGATCGAACCCTTCGTCGACCTCGACCTTGTCGCCCACCAGCTTGGCGTGTTGCGGCGCCAGCGGCGCGTTCGCGACCATGGCTTCGGCCGGGGCTACTTCCTTGGCGCCGGTCAGCAGTGCAACGATGCGGCTCAGGTATTGCGACTCCAGGCCCGGATCGTTGGGACGCACGGTCCAGGTCGTGGTTTCGCTTTGCGGGCCGGCCAGGACTTCTTCGGCGCCACGGTGGCTGACCCAGATCTCGGTCGAGCCGTCCGGCAGGCGCTCGAGGCGCGTGCGGAACTTGTCGCGTTCGCCAGTCGAGTACGCGCTCTCGAACACGCGGCCGATGGCGCGGCGCACGAAGTCTTGCGGAATCTTCGAGCGGTTCTCGACCCAGGCGGTTTCCATGGTGCCGGTGGTGGCCGACTCGGTCTCGAGTGCGAAGCCCTGCTCTTCCCAGAACTGGCGCAGTTGCGGCCACAGCTGTTCAGGCGTTTGCTTGACCACCAGCCAGCGCTGATCGCCATTGCGCTGCACGCTGACGGCGTCGGTCGAGATCGGGCCGATCGGCTGGCCGGATGCCGAGACACCGGCCACCGCAGGCACGCCGCCGGCAGCAGCTGCCGCCTGGCCCTGCTGGAATGCGGACGCGGTGGCGATGCCACGGCCATCCGGAATCGCATAGCGGTTGTCGCGCTGCAGCTTGGTCAGGTCGGGCGGCACGTCCAGCGGTGCGGCCTTCTTGGTGCCCTTGTAGTCGACTTTGTCGCCACTGAAGATCGTGGTGCAGGCCGCCAGGCTGAACGCGATGACCGTGAGCGAGAGCACACGGGCGGCGGCAGGAGCGTTGATCAGGGATGCGCCGTTGGAATTCTTAGTCTTGCGAATAGTCATGTCGTTCGATATCAGGTCAGTAATCCGAACCCTTGCGGATTCAGGACGGGGAATGAACGCCGGCTTCCACCAGGGCGGCACGTACGATCTCGTGGTATTGGGAGGACAGCGGCGCGAGCGGCAGGCGCAGGCCCGCCGGCATCTTGCCCATCTCGGCCAGTGCCCATTTGACGGGCACCGGATTGGGTTCGACGAACAGCTTGGCATGCAGGCCGAGCAAGCGGTTATTGATCTCGAGTGCGCGGGCGATGTCGCCGCTCATGGCGGCCACGCACAGCTCGTGCATCGCGCGCGGCGCCACGTTGGCGGTGACCGAAATATTGCCGGCGCCGCCGCAGAACATCAGCGTCATCGCGGTTGGATCGTCACCCGAATACACGGCGAAGGACTGGTCGACCATCTTGAGCAGTTCGATGCCGCGGCCGATATTGCCGGTGGCGTCCTTGAGGCCGACGATGTTCTCGATTGGCGCCAGGCGCGCGACCGTCTCGTTGGCCATGTCGGCCACGGTACGGCCCGGCACGTTGTACAGGATGATTGGCAGGTCGACGGCTTCGGCGATCGTGCGGAAGTGGCGGTACATGCCCTCTTGCGTCGGCCGGTTGTAGTACGGCACGACCTGCAGGGATGCGTCGGCACCGACCGCTTTCGCATGACGGGTCAGCGCAATCGCTTCCACGGTCGAATTGCCGCCGGTACCGGCGATGACAGGGATGCGGCCGGCGACATGGTCGACCGCCAGCTTGACGAGTTCGCAATGCTCTTCCGGCGACAGCGTCGCCGATTCGCCGGTCGTGCCCACGATGACGATCGCGTCGGTACCTTCGGCGATATGCCAGTCGATCAGCGCGCGCAGGGCGTCGCGATCGACGGTGCCGTCTTCGAACATCGGGGTGACGATTGCTACGATACTGCCCTTAATCATAATCTTTGGACCGTGCCATTCATTTAAAAATCTGATTGTAGCGGATAGCCCGCCCCTATGGTTCATTCCTGACCACAATATGGTCGAGCCACGCTTCGGTTTTACGGTATGCAGGGCCCGCAGCGCACAGGCGCTGCACCTGCGCCGGATGGGGTCGCTCTACGTGCCCGTCCTCGTACGCCAGTACCTGCAGGCCACCCTCATGGGCCAGCGCCAGCAGTTCGCCGGGCGCGAGCAGAAAGGCCGGATTCGACGGCTTGCCATAGATCTCGTTACCTTGTGCGAAGGTTTCGTAGATCAGGATGCCGTCAGGCCGCAGGCTTGCCGCGATCTGCGCGAACAGCGGCCGGTGCAGGTAATTGGTCACGACGATGACGGCAAAGCGCCCGGCTTCGAAGGGCCAGCTTGCGCCATCGGCTTCCAGGTCGCAGGCCAGCGTCGTCACGCCTGCACCAGCGCTGGCAGCCAGCGCCGCCGGATTACGATCGAGCGCCAGCACTTGCAATCCTTGCGCCGCGAGCAGGCGCGTGTGGCGCCCATTGCCGCAGGCCAGGTCGAGCGCGTCGCCCGGCTGCGCGAGGGGCGCAAAACGCGCTACCCAGGGCGACGCGGGCAGTGCCGCCATATGGACACCGGTGCTCATCGGTTCAAAGCAGGAAGAACGTGAATGGCGTGGCTGCCAGCTGGACCAGGTAGCCGCCCAGCGCCATCACCGGCGTGAGCCAGTAACCGACGACCTTGAGCATCACCAGCGCCAGCACGACGAAGAAACCGTATGGCTCGATGCGCGCGAACGCATACGCAGCGCGGTGCGGCAGCATTGCCGTGACGATCCGGCCACCATCGAGCGGCGGGATCGGCAGCAGATTAAAGGCCATGATCAACAGGTTGGTGACGATGCCGGCCTGCGCCATCTTGTGCGGGAATTCTTCGCCGACCTGGAAGAACACGAGTAGCACGCCCAGGATCAGCCACAGCACGGCCATGATGAAGTTGGCCAGCGGGCCGGCCAGCGCCACCCACGCCATGTCGCGCTTGGGATTGCGCAGGCGCCCGAATTCGACCGGCACCGGCTTGGCGTAGCCGAACACGAACGGCGTGAACAGGAACATCAGAACCGGGATCACGATCGTGCCCCAGATGTCGATGTGCACCAGGGGGTTCAGGCTCATGCGCCCCTGCGAATAGGCGGTATTGTCGCCGAAATACTTGGCGGCGTAGGCGTGGGCAGCTTCGTGCAGCGTGATTGCAAACAGGACCGGCAGCGCATACACCGCGATGGTGCGAATTGTTTCTTCCATGGGGGCTGATTCTATCAGAGCCCGGCGGGTACTTGACCGGTGGAATTCTTAAGGCAGCCTTGGAGGCTGCCGTCCCGACGATCAAAGGCCGAACGCTGCCGGGTCGCCCCTGCCCTGGCGAATCAGCACCGGCTCGGGGCCGGTCAGGTCGATCACGGTGGTGGCTTCCAGCATACCGGCGCCGCCGTCGATGATCAGTTCGATCTGCTTTTCGAGACGCTCGCGCACTTCATCGGGATCCGACAGCATGTGCTCGTCGCCCGGCAGTTGCAGCGTGGTGCCGATCAGCGGCTCGCCCAGTTCTTCGAGCAGCGCCAGCGTGATGCGGTTTTCAGGCACGCGCAGGCCGATCGTCTTGCGCGACGGGTGCGACAGGCGCCGCGGCAACTCGCGCGTGGCTTCCAGAATCACCGTGTACGGACCCGGCATCGTTGCCTTGAGCAGGCGGTATTGCGTGTTGTCCACGCGCGCGTACTGCGCCACTTCGGACAGGTCACGCACCAGCAGCGTCAGGTGGTGCTTGTCGTCGACGCCACGAATGCGGCGCAGCTTCTCGACGGCGGTCTTGTCGTCCAGGCGGCACACGAGCGCGTACGCCGAATCGGTCGGCAGCGCGACGATGCCGCCGGCGCTGACGATCTGCGCGGCCTGCTTGATCAGGCGCGCTTGCGGGTTTTCTGGGTGAATCTGGAAAAACTGGCCCATGAATGGTGTCCTTTATTGTTGTTAGCGCAGCGACTGCAGGGCGGCGATGCGCTGCTCCATCGGCGGGTGGGTCGAGAACAGCGCGCCCCAGCCGCCGCCGCTGCCGGAAATGCCCGACGCCGACATCGTCTTGGGCAACGCGCCCGGCGCGAAACCGCCCAGGCGGGCCAGCGCGTGCTGCATCGGCACCGGGCTGCCCATCAGTTTGGCGGCGCCGGCGTCCGCACGAAATTCGCGCTGGCGCGAGAACCAGGCCACGATGATCGAGGCCAGCAGGCCGAACAGGATTTCGCAGACCATCACGGTGGCGTAGTAGCCGATGCCGGGCGCGTCACCTTCTTTGCGAAACAGCATCTTGTCAACGAAGAAGCCAACCACGCGCGCGAAGAACACGACGAACGTATTGACCACGCCCTGGATCAGCGTGAGCGTGACCATGTCGCCATTGGCGATGTGGGCGACTTCATGGCCCAGGACGGCTTCGACTTCGTCCTGGTTCATGCTTTGCAGCAGGCCCGTGGACACGGCGACCAGCGCCGAATTCTTGAAGGCGCCGGTGGCGAACGCATTCGGCTCGCCATCGTAGACGGCAACCTCGGGCATGCCGATGCCGGCACGCTCGGCCAGGCGGCGCACGGTGTCCACCAGCCACTGTTCGGTGGAATTGGCCGGTTGCTCGATCACGCGCGCGCCGGTCGACCATTTGGCCATCGGCTTACTGATCAACAGCGAGATGAACGAACCGGTAAAGCCGATCACGAGTGACATCACGGCCAGCGAAGCGAAGTCGATGCCCTGCGCCGATACGGCGCGGCCCAGGCCGAGCACATTCATGACCAGCGACAGCACCAGAACGACGGCCAGGTTGGTGGCGAGGAAAAGAACAATGCGCTTCATGGCAGACGACTCCTGACTGGATGACAAGATGCCAATATTGGGCTGCCTGCCGGAAAATTCAAGGGCACGGCCGCGCGTGCCTGCCGTATCAACGTTTCACGCCCAGGAAGAAGCGCAGCATTTCCTTCGACGCCGACGGTCCTGCCGCATCCGTATGCGATCCCGCCGCATTGCCGCCAGCCCAAGCGTGCCCTGCGCCCTGCACGACCCACTGCTCCGCCATCGCCCGGCCCGCATCATCGCGCCAGACACTACGACGGCAGCGGCGCCCGCCATGGGCCGCATCGTCGTGACGCACGCTGGGCGGCGTAGCGTGCTGGCCGGCGTGAGCGCCCACATACTGTTGCAGCACGGCGTCGCCATTGGCTGGCGCCACCACGTGATCGGTACTGCCGTGGAACACGATGACCGGCACGGCTTCGCGCAAGGTGCGTCCTTTGGCTGGCTTCTTCATGGCCTGCAAGCCGGTAATCATGTCGCGCCCGCTGCCAGCCGGCAAACCGGAGTGCACGCCCACTGCCGCGAACAGATCGGGATACTCGGCGCCCAGCACCGCCGCCATCGCCCCGCCCGCCGACATGCCGGCCACGAACACCTGCGCCGGATCGGCGCCGTGCTCCGCGAGGATCTGCCGCGTCAGCCCGGCGATGATGCCGGGCTCGCCCGCATCGCGCGCCTGGTGGCCCGCCTCGAACCAGTTCCAGCACTGCGTGCGGTTCGAGGCGCTGTCCTGCTCGGGATACAGCACCAGGCAGTTGGCTTCTTCAGCCAGGCGATTCATGCCGGTGCCGAGCGCGAAATCGTCGGGATTCTGCGTGCAGCCGTGCAGCATGACGATCAACGGACGCGGCGTGGTCGACGGCTGCGCCGGGATGTACAGCTTGTAGCGGCGGCGCCCGGCGGCGTTCGAAAACACGCCGGCCGTGAAGGTGCCCGCTGCGGCGTCGTCCATGACGGCCACGTCGTCATCTGGAGGCATGCCAATGCCGACGCCGACGCCGGCGGCGCGCATGGCCGCCTGGCCCTTGCGCAGCTGCGCTTGCCAATCGGGCGCCGGGTTGATGTCCACAAAGCCCGTAGCGTCCTCCCTGGCGGGCGCTGCGCCCTGCCCATGCCCCGGCATCAGGCCGGCCTGCGCCAGCGCTTGCTGGATCGTGGCGGTGGCCGAGGCCACATCCTTGTTCTGCACGAGGCGGGCAGAAGCCATCATCTTGTTCATGAATTGGTCGAGCGTTTTCATCACTATCCAGTCTAGGTAAGGGTGCGATCTGCCAGCGCGGCGCGCACGGCAGGTGATGCAACAAATGCGCCCAGGACCTGGATCGAGGCGATCGCATTCCGGGCAAGTTCAGGTGATACGTTGTCTTCGATGACCGCCAGACCGAGCACATGGATATCGAGTTGCTGGCCCTGCGCCACCAGTTGTTCGAGTTCCTGCACCGAGTAGTGGTACAAGCCCATCACATAGCGCTTGCGCACGATGGTCTGGCGGATCACGTCGGCATGCTGCGTAAGCAGATTGCGGATCGCTGTGCGCACCAGGTCGGTGCGGTTGGAATAAAACCCTTCCTCGACCAGCAGGTCCACTTGGGCCAGGTCGACCAGGCCGACATTGACCGTGACCTTGTCGCTGTCAGGAAGTTTCTGTTGGGGTAAAACTGCTTTCATCGTGCTCTCCATACGCTGTATATACTCCAATTGGAGTATAAATCGGCTTTTACAAGAGCTGGCGGGCAAATTCTTTATAAAAACAGGAAAGCAACGGGCGCAACGCGGCCAGCCGCAGGAGCGGCGACCGTACAGTCAGACTGAAGGGAGTGTTAGAACCAGTCGTGCCAGACCGGCGTCACGCCGGATGGCAGCGGGGGCAGTTCGGCGAACTCGACCCGCGATTCGCCGGGGGCGTGGAAATCGGTGCCGCGCGACGCCAGAAAGCCGTAGCGCCGCGCGACTTCGGCATAGGTGCCGTACTGGTCCGGCGTGTGGCTGCCGGTAACCACTTCGATGGCGGTGCCGCCCAGTTGACGGAATTCATCGAACAGCGCGCCCTGGGCCGTGTCGCTGAACCGGTAGCGCCCCGGATGCGCAATGACGGCGATGCCGCCCGCGCCCGCGATCCAGCCCATTGCTTCGCCGAGCGTGGCCCAGCGATGCGGCACATAGCCCGGCTTGCCTTCGGTCAGGAAGCGCCGGAACACGTCGGACGTCGTCGTGCAGACGCCGATCTCGCACAGGTAGCGCGCGAAGTGCGTGCGCGACATCAGATCGGGATTGGCAACATAGCGCAGCGCGCCTTCATAGGGCGTGGGAATGCCGGCCTGCTCGAGCTGGGCCGCCATCTCGCGGGCCCGCTTTTCGCGCCCGTTGCGCGTTGCCGCCAGCCCGGCGATCAGCGCCGGATTGTCTTCGTCGACCTGCAGGCCGACGACGTGAACAGTGTCGTTGGCCCAGGTGACCGAGATCTCGACGCCGGCCACGAAGCGCATGCCCAGCGCGGTTGCCGCCTGGCGCGCGGCCTTCACGCCGCTGATTTCGTCGTGGTCGGTCAACGCCCACACGTTCACGCCGCTCTTGCCAGCGTAAGCGGCCACCTCCGATGGCGCAAGGACGCCGTCGGAAACATTGGAATGGCAGTGCAGGTCGACTTTCAGCATGGGATTTTCAGCAGGCGGGATGGACGCTCCATTGTACGCGCATCAATCTTTCGGCGCAGCGAGGAAGTCTTCGATCATGCGCGCCAGCAATTCCGGCTGATCATGGTGCAGCATATGTCCCGCCTGCGGCACCATGCGCGCCGTGACGTGCTTTAGATACCCCATGCGGCGGTCGACTTCAACGCGTGCCTGCTCTTTCGCCCCCATCCAGCGCCACATATCGGTGTCCTCGGCCTCGACCCACAGCACCGGCGCCGTGATGGCCGACCACGCCGCCATCATCTCGTCGACGTGGTACAGCAGCGGGCCCGTCATCTTGTGCGCCGGGTCGCCCAGGATGCGCCACTGGCCGTCGCGATCCTGCTCGGACCAGTGCGCAGCGAGAAAGCTCGAGCGCTCGTAGGCCAGGCGCGGATTGGTCTTGCGCAGGCGCGCCGCTACTTCATCCAGGCTGGCATAGCCGCGCATCTCGGGTGGCGCGCGCAATTCGTCGAGCCAATTGGCCATCCGTTTCGGATACTGGGCCGCGCGCGTGCCCGGCAGGCCAAAACCTTCGAGGTTGATCAGCTTGCCCACGCGCTGCGGCCGCACGCCAGCGTACAGGCCGGCGATATTGCCACCCATGCTGTGCCCGAGCAGGTTCACGGCCTCGTCCGGTGCGAAACGGTCGAGCAACGCATCGAGGTCGGCCACGTAATCCGGGAACCAATAGGTATCGGCGCCCGAACGGTCGCTGTGCCCGAAGCCGCGCCAGTCCGGTGCGATCACGTGCCAGTCGCCTTTGAGCGCATCGACGACGAACTGGAACGACGCCGCCACATCCATCCACCCGTGCAGCATGAACAGCTTGGGCGCGCCCTCGTTCCCCCAATGGCGCACATGAAGACGCAGGCCGCGTACGGTGACAAATTCAGAACGTGAAAGTTTCATGGCACCTCGAAAAAAGTACGATCGTTCTGGCAATTATATCGCCGGACCGTTGAATTCGCGTACCACGGCCCCATCTGTCCGACTTCCGGCGTTGGCAAAGCCCGCGCTGCGCAAGGCATGGGGCGGTAAAATAGCGCCATTCCAACCTTCTGCGAGCGCATCCATGGCCATTTACCAGCTGGGCGAACATGCACCCGAGATCGATCCGTCGGCGTTTGTTGCCGATTCGGCCACGCTGATCGGCAAGGTCACGCTGGCGGCCAATACCTCGGTGTGGTTCGGGGCCACGCTGCGGGGCGACAACGAGCGCATCACCATCGGCGAAAACAGCAATGTGCAGGAAGGCACGGTGATGCATACCGACATGGGCTATCCGCTCGACATCGGCCGGGGCGTGACCATTGGCCACCAGGCCATGCTGCACGGTTGTACGGTCGGTGACGGCTCGCTGATCGGCATCGGTGCGGTGATCCTCAACGGCGCGCGCATCGGCAAGGGTTGCCTGGTCGGCGCCGGTGCGCTGGTTACCGAGAACAAGACATTTCCGGATCACTCACTGATCCTGGGTTCGCCCGCGAAAGTGGTGCGGACACTGACACAAGAAGACCTGCTGCGCCTGCAGGGCAATGCCGCGAGCTATGTCGCGCGAGGCCAGCTATTCAATACACAGCTAAAGAGAATCGGATAAAGAATGACGACACCAGATACCACGCTTGATACCACGCAGGCTACCCAGGACACGCTGCAGAAATTCATCTTCGACAACGCTGCCGTGCGCGGTGAGCTGGTCGAGATTTCCGACACCTGGCGCGAGATCCAGGCGCGCCACGGCTACCCGAAAGCGGTGCGCTCGGTGCTGGGCGAGATGGTGGCGGCCTGCGCCCTGCTCTCGGCCAACCTCAAGTTCAACGGCTCGATCGTGATGCAGATCCACGGCGACGGGCCGGTGCGCCTGCTGGTTGTCGAATGCGACGCCAACCTGCGCATGCGCGCCACGGCCAAGCTGGCGCCCGACGTCGAGGTGACTGACGACGCCACGCTCGGCCAGTTGGTCAATGTGCAGGGCATGGGCCGCTTCGTGATCACGCTCGACCCGCTCGAGAAGATGCCGGGCCAGCAAGCCTACCAGGGCATCGTGCCGCTCGACGGCGACGACGTCGCCACCGTGATCGAAAACTACATGCTGCGTTCCGAGCAGCTCGACACGCGCCTGTGGGTCGCCGCAGACGACAAGGTCGCGCGCGGCATGCTGCTACAAAAACTGCCGCGTCACAGCGGCGGCGAAGACCAGAGCAAACAGGCGTCGGAAGCAGAAGACCTGGAAACCTGGAACCGCGCCGCAGCGCTGGGCGGCACGCTCAAGCACGAAGAGCTGCTCTCGACCGACATCTCGACCTTGCTGCACCGCCTGTTCTGGGAAGAAACCATCCGCGTGTTCGATCCGCTGCACCCGCAGTTCCACTGCAGCTGCAACCGCGAGAAGGTCGGCAATATGCTCAAGATGCTGGGCCAGCAAGAAGTCGAAACGGCGCTGGATGAACTGGGCGAACTGGGGATCAACTGCGATTTCTGCGGCAAGCACTACGCCTTCGACAAGGTCGATTGCGCGCAGCTGTTTGCCGTGGATACCGCGGCCCAGGCCCTGATTGCGCCAAGCGGCAGCACGCACTGACGTGTGCCGGCGCCGGCCACCGGCCGGCGCCGGCGGGTTGTTTCAGGGCGCTGCGGCGCCCTGTTCTTTTTGAGCGGCCTGCTGCGAATCCGGTGCGAATTCATAGGTGATCAAGCTGTCGTTATCCCACTCTTTGCTACGCACCGGAACGATAAAGCTGTGGTGATCTTCGCTCAGCGTCAAAAGCCTGCTACGCTCGCCCGATGTCAGGCGCGCTGCCTCGAGCCGTTTTGGCGCGCGATAGTACAGCGCCGTCATCGGCGCATGACACATCCCGCCAACGACCGCCATGGCGCTGCGCATCACAATACCGATCTCGTCCTTCATCACAGCCCACGCCACTTCGCATTCGAGCCGCATGTCGCCCAGCCGGCGCATGTTCTCAGGCACGCCGGGACTGCGCACGCGCGGACGCCAGCGCATCCGTGATTTTTTACGGTTCAAAACCAGGTCGGCATTGTCATCGAACGCTTGCTGGCTACGCGGCAGAATGAATGTCGCATCGCTGTCGAGCGCGAGCGGAAGGTCCACCGTGTCGCCGGAAAGGCGCAGGGCAAGGCCGTCCGGCGACTGGGTCGTGCCATCTGCGTTCTTCAATTCGAAGCGCAAACTGGCGCTGGGCGCCAGGCCATGGTGCTTGTCGAACGCGTCCAGCCCTCGCGACATGATGCGGTAGGGGCGTAACTCGGGGTCCTTGACGCCGCTGACTTCGACCTTCGTTTCCCTACCGGCTTCGGGTGCCGATACTTGCGCCCATGCCGGGCTGGAAAGCACCAGTACCAGTGCCACTACCGCACGTTGCGACATCATGTGATCACTTTCGTTATCAGAAACAAATCAGTCTACGCGACGGGGGCGCGCCAATTCTCACGCTTCGTCACACGCGTTCTACTGTACTGCGACGATTGGGGCAAGATGATAAGCTGATGCCTGTTTGATACTGTTGCATTTTCAGACAGTGGCACCACATGAATATCACTGACTAATGGAGAACCACACATGAACATCGATATTGGCATCAACACCGAAGACCGCGCAAAAATCGTCGAATCGCTCTCGACCGTCCTGGCCGACAGCTACATGTTGTACCTCAAGACCCACAACTTCCACTGGAACGTGACCGGTCCGATGTTCCAGACCCTGCACGTGATGTTCCAGGAGCAGTACACCGAGCTGTGGACCGCGCTGGACGATATCGCCGAGCGTATCCGCGCACTGGGCCACTTCGCACCAGGCACCTACAAGCGTTATGTGGAACTGTCGACCATCACCGAAGAAACCGACGTGCCGTCGGCCAAAGAGATGATCCGTCAACTGGTCGAAGGCCAGGAAGCCGTGATCCGCACCGCGCGCGCTGCCGTGCGTATTGCTGACGAAATCGACGATTTCCCGACCGCCGACATGCTGTCGACCCGCATGGAAGTGCACGAGAAAAATGCATGGATGCTGCGTGCATTCCTGGAACAGGGCGCAGGCCACGAGCAGGGCGACGCATCGTCGAAGTCGAAAGAGTAAGAAGTACTGCGGCCCTTTACGGGCCGTTGTCGCGCTAAATAAATTAGCTTGGAAACGTCGTTCCAGCCTCAGCTGGAACGACGTTTTTACGTATGTGGTGGAGAGACACAGAGTGCCTCGTCATTCTTAGTGCCCGCCACTCATGTGCAGGTCGACCACCTTCATGATCTCGAGGGTCAGGTCCATATCAAACTCCCCTGCCGTCATCGCCGCCTGCAACGCGTCGCGCGGCATGCCCACGCTGGCCGCCAGTTCGCCCAGAGCAGGCGCTTGCGCCACCGCCTGCAAGGCAGCCGCAATCACGGCGCCATCGCCATCTTCAAACGCTTCGGCCAGGCAATCTGCGATCGCATCGAGCGAATCGAGGCTGGCGGGGTCGATCGGGGTGTTTTCTTGAGTCATGGTGGCTGGTTCAGTGTGCGGCAGCGCCGGCTGGCTTGGCGCCAGGTTTCGGCGGTGGTGGTGGTGGCGGCACGGTCATCGATTCGACCGGGATTTCGTTCTTGCGCAGCACCTGCACGAAAATCTCGTTCTGCTTGATCATGCCCAGGTCATAGCGCGCACGCTCTTCGACGGCGCCGGTGCCTTCGGTCAGGTCATCGACTTCGGAGTCGAGCTTGCTGTTGCGCGCGGCGAGCTGCTCGGTCTTGATGCGCGTGGTTTCGACCTGGTTCTGCATGTCGGCCACGGACAGCCAGCCGCCCTTGCCAAGCCAGAGGGGATACTGGATCAGCACGAGCAGCGCAGCCAGGGCAATCGTGATCAGGCGCATGGTGAGAAACGAAGGAGATGAAAAAGCCGACGCGCGGGTGGGATGATCCCATCCCGCGCGTCGGCCTCAGGGGATTACTTCAGGTTGTAGAACGCGTCACGGCCCGGGTAGCTGGCGATGTCGCCCAGGTCTTCCTCGATGCGCAGCAACTGGTTGTACTTGGCCATGCGGTCCGAACGCGACAGCGAACCGGTCTTGATCTGCAGCGCGTTCAGGCCCACGGCGATGTCTGCGATGGTCGAGTCTTCGGTTTCGCCAGAGCGGTGCGAGATCACGGCGGTGTAGCCGGCGCGCTTGGCCATCTCGATGGCGGCAAACGTTTCGGTCAGCGTACCGATCTGGTTGATCTTGATGAGGATCGAGTTGGCGATGCCCTTCTGGATGCCCTCTTTCAGGATCTTGGTATTGGTGACGAACAGATCGTCGCCCACCAGCTGAACCTTCTTGCCCAGTGCGGCGGTCAGGGTGGCCCAGCCTTCCCAGTCACCTTCGTGCATCGCGTCTTCGATCGAGATGATCGGGTACTTGTCGCACCAGGTCGCGAGCATGTTGGTGAAGTCGGCTGCCGACAGGCTCAGGCCGCCTTCGCCTTCCAGCACGTAACGGCCGTCTTTGTAGAATTCGCTGGCGGCGCAATCGAGGCCCAGCGCGATGTCCTGGCCGGCAACGTAGCCTGCCTGTTCGATCGCTTCCATGATCAGCTTGATGGCTTCTTCATGGTTGGCCACCGACGGGGCGAAACCGCCTTCGTCGCCAACGGCCGTGTTCAGGCCGCGCGCGTGCAGGATTTTCTTGAGCGTGTGGAACACCTCGGCGCCGTAGCGGATGGCTTCCTTGAACGACGGGGCGCCGATCGGAATGATCATGAATTCCTGGATATCCAGGTTGTTGTCGGCGTGCGCGCCGCCGTTGATGACGTTCATCATCGGCACCGGCATCTGCATCGCGCCCGAACCGCCGAAGTAGCGGTACAGCGGCAGGCCCGCTTCTTCGGCAGCGGCCTTGGCCACGGCCATCGACACGGCCAGCATCGCGTTGGCGCCCAGGCGGCTCTTGTTTTCGGTGCCATCGAGATCGATCAGGGTGCGGTCGAGGAATGCTTGCTCGTTCGCGTCCAAGCCCATGATCGCTTCGGAGATCTCGGTGTTGATATTTTCGCAGGCTTGCAGCACGCCTTTGCCGAAGTAGCGCTTCGGATCGCCGTCACGCAGTTCGATCGCTTCGCGCGAACCGGTCGATGCGCCCGACGGCACTGCCGCGCGGCCCATCACGCCCGATTCGAGCAGGACGTCGCATTCGACGGTAGGGTTACCGCGCGAATCCAGGATTTCGCGGCCGATGATATCAACGATAGCACTCATGTTTCTCAGTCTCCAGAAGGTAGGTAATCTTGGGGGACCGCCGTGCATCGGGTCCCTCAGGGATACCCGCAACACGGCGCATCCAAACCTGAACGGTTACTTGAAGTCGAATTCCAGGAACGGCGACTTCTTGACGACGCGGTCGATCTCGACCAACGTCGTCAGGAGCTCCTTCATGCGCGCCAGCGGCACCGCGTTCGGGCCATCCGACATCGCATTGGCCGGATCCGGGTGCGTTTCCATGAACAGGCCGGCAATACCCGACGCCACGGCGGCGCGCGACAGCACGGGAATGTGCTCGCGCTGGCCGCCCGACGACGTGCCCTGCCCGCCCGGCAGCTGCACCGAGTGGGTCGCATCGAACACCACCGGGCAATTCGATTCGCGCATGATGGCCAGGCCACGCATGTCCGACACCAGGTTGTTGTAGCCGAACGACGCACCGCGCTCGCAGGCCATGAAATTGTCTTCTTCCAAGCCGGCGTCGCGCGCAGCAGCTCTGGCCTTGTCGATGACGTTCTTCATGTCGCCCGGGGCCAGGAACTGGCCCTTCTTGATATTGACCGGCTTGCCCGAACGCGCGCAGGCGTTGATGAAATCGGTCTGGCGGCACAGGAACGCCGGCGTTTGCAGCACGTCGACGATGCTCGCGACATGCGGGATCATTTCGGCGTCATGCACGTCGGTCAGCACCGGCACGCCGATTTCGCGGCGCACGTCGGCCAGGATCTCGAGGCCCTTGTCGATACCAGGGCCACGGAACGATTTGCCCGACGAGCGATTGGCCTTGTCGAACGACGATTTGTAGATGAACGGAATACCCAGCGCTGCGGTGATTTCCTTGAGCGTGCCCGCGGTGTCCATCGCCATCTGGCGCGATTCGATCACGCAGGTGCCGGCGATCAGGAAGATCGGGTGCTCGAGGCCGACGTCGAATCCGGCGAGTTTCATGCTGCGTCTCCTTGGAGTGCTGGTGCGGCCTGGACGAGGTTGGCTGCAGGATTGGTGTTCGATGCCTGGTGCGCCAGGGCGGCCCGGATGAACGACGTAAACAGCGGGTGACCGTTGCGCGGCGTCGACTTGAACTCGGGGTGGAACTGCACGCCCATATACCAAGGGTGCGAATTCGCGCCGGTACGTGGCAGCTCCATGATTTCGCACAGGTCTTCGTTCGGCGTACGCGCCGACACGGTCAGGCCGGCAGCCTCGACCTTTGGCAGGTAGTGGTTGTTGCCTTCGTAGCGGTGACGGTGACGCTCGGTGACGACGTTGCCGTAGATTTCAGCGGCCAGCGTGCCCGGATTGACGGCGCAGGTCTGCGCGCCCAGGCGCATCGTGCCGCCCAGGTTCGAATTGGTGTCGCGCTTTTCGACCTTGCCGTCGTGGTTCTGCCACTCGGTGATCAGGGCCACGACCGGCTGGTCGGTGTCCGGATCGAATTCGGTCGAGTTGGCGTTGGTCAGGCCGGCCATATTGCGCGCGTACTCGATCAGCGCGACCTGCATGCCCAGGCAGATACCCAGGTACGGGATCTTGTTTTCGCGGGCGTAGCGGGCAGCGGCGATCTTGCCTTCGACGCCGCGCTTGCCGAAGCCGCCCGGCACCAGGATCGCATCGTACTTGGCCAGGTGCTCGCAGCCGCGGGTTTCGATTTCTTCGGAATCGAGGTACTCGATATTGACGCGGCTTTCGGTGTGAATGCCGGCGTGACGCAGCGCTTCGGTCAGCGACTTGTACGACTCGATCAGGTCGACGTACTTGCCGACCATGCCGATCGTGACTTCGTGCTTTGGATTTTCGAGCGTGTGAATCAGCTTGGTCCACATCGACAGGTCGGCTTTTGGCGCTTCCAGGCCGAGCGCTTCAAGGATGATGTCGTCCAGACCCTGGTCGCACAGCACTTGCGGGACCTTGTAGATCGTGTCGACGTCCCATACCGAAATGACGGCCTGCTCTTCGACGTTGGCGAACAGCGAAATCTTGGCGCGCTCGTCGTCCGGGATCGGACGGTCGGCGCGGCACAGCAGCGCGTTGGGCGAGATGCCGATTTCGCGCAGCTTCTGCACGCTGTGCTGGGTCGGCTTGGTTTTGAGTTCGCCGGCCGAGGCGATGAACGGCACGAGCGTCAGGTGCACGAATGCGGCGCCCTTGCGGCCCGAACGCAGCGACAGCTGGCGCGCCGCCTCGAGGAACGGCAGCGACTCGATATCACCCACGGTGCCGCCGATTTCGACCAGCGCCACGTCGACGCCTTCGGCGCCGCGACGGATGTAATCCTGGATCTCGTTGGTGATGTGCGGGATCACCTGCACGGTCTTGCCGAGGTATTCGCCACGGCGTTCCTTGCGGATCACCGATTCATAGATCTGACCCGTGGTGAAGTTGTTCACCTTCTTCATGCGGGTGCTGATGAAGCGCTCGTAGTGGCCAAGGTCGAGGTCAGTCTCGGCGCCGTCGTCGGTGACGAACACTTCGCCGTGCTGGGTTGGACTCATGGTGCCCGGATCGACGTTGATGTACGGATCGAGCTTGAGCATGGTGACTTTAAGGCCGCGGCTCTCGAGGATGGCGGCGAGGGAGGCTGCTGCAATCCCTTTGCCCAGGGAAGAGACGACGCCGCCAGTGACGAATACGAATTTGGTCATTGTGCTGATGGTGCCGAACGGCACACGCGGGAAATAGAAATTATACCTTAAAG
Organism: Massilia sp. MP_M2; assembly: GCF_039123635.1. NCBI lineage: Bacteria > Pseudomonadati > Pseudomonadota > Betaproteobacteria > Burkholderiales > Oxalobacteraceae > Massilia > Massilia sp. MP_M2. The sequence goes on along the minus strand of NZ_JBCHJF010000002.1, from coordinate 97,000 downwards.
CGGCAAATATCGCCTCATATCAAGACGTTAACTCCCTGACCCCGGTGTCGCTGGCCGATCACAAAACCACGAATTATCTTGCGTTCTCAGTGCAATTATATTTCGATTGGGCAATAATTAGCACTGGTAACTTTAATCTTTAAATAAATCACCACATCGGTCAAGACCGTCGGCAGAACACCGTTTCCGATGCAGGGCCACCCGCATTCCCACACCTCACGCAGATCAAACATGGGCAACTTTATCAAACTCAATATCGGAACGCGACTGGCAGCAGGGTTCATACTGACCCTCATGATGACGGTCATTATCGCGACCGTCGGCGTCTGGCGGCTGAATCAGGTCGCGCAAGAAACGCAGACCATTCTGGCCGAGCCGCTGGCAAAAGAACGCATGATCGCCCAGTGGTACACGCAGATCTTTGCCGCCGTACGCCGCACCGCCGCCATCGTCAAGAGCAGCGACGGCTCGCTGACCGCGTACTTCAAGGAAGACGCGGCCGCCACCGGCAAGCTGTCGGCCGATCTCGTCAAGAAGATCGAACCGTTGATCAGCGGTGACGAAGAAACAGCCCTGTTCAAGTCGGTGATGGAGCACCGCGCCGCCTACAGCAAGGCGCGCGACGGCGCCATCAAGGCCAAGGCCGATGGCAATACCGAACTGGCTGAACAGATCCTGACCCAGCAGTTCACGCCGGCCGCCAAGGCCTACGAAGAACGCGTCCACGATCTGGTCAAGCTGCAGCAACAGCACATCAGCGACAGCGCGGCGATGATCGCCAATACCGCCGCTCGTGGCAAGGTCGTCATCGGTTCGCTCGCGGCCGGCGCCCTGCTGCTGGGCGGCATCTTCGCCTGGCTGCTGACGCGCTCGATCACCGGGCCGCTGCGCCGCGCCGTGCATGCGGCCGAACAGGTTGCGGCCGGCGACCTGACCGTGCGCATCGACAGCAGCGCCAGCGATGAAACGGGCGCCCTGCTGCGCGCGCTGGGCAATATGAACACTAGTCTGGCCAAAATTGTCGACGAGGTACGCACCGGCACCCAGACCATCAGCAGCGCCTCGGGCGAAATCGCCGCCGGCAGTTTCGACCTGTCGAGCCGCACCGAACAGCAGGCCGCAGCGCTGGAAGAAACCGCCGCTTCGATGGAAGAACTGACGGGCACCGTGCGCCAGAACGCCGACAATGCGCGCCAGGCCAACCAGCTGGCCATCACCGCCTCGAGCGTGGCGACGCAGGCAGGCGCCTCGGTCGACCAGGTCGTTGCCACGATGGGCTCGATCAACGAATCGTCGCGCAAGATCGTCGACATCATCAGCGTCATCGACGGCATCGCGTTCCAGACCAATATCCTGGCACTGAATGCTGCCGTGGAAGCGGCGCGCGCCGGCGAGCAGGGCCGCGGCTTCGCGGTCGTCGCCTCCGAAGTGCGTACGCTGGCGCAGCGCTCGGCCGCTGCCGCCAAGGAAATCAAGGGCCTCATCAGCGATTCGGTCGAGAAAGTCGACACCGGCACCAAGCTGGTCGACCAGACCGGCGCGACGATGCGCGAAGTGGTGGACTCGATCCGCCGCGTGACCGACATCATGGGCGAGATTTCGTCGGCCAGCCAGGAGCAGATCACCGGCATCGATCAGGTCAACCAGGCGATGGGCCAGATGGACAACGCAACCCAGCAGAATGCCGCGCTGGTCGAAGAAGCCACCGCCGCCACGGCCTCGCTGCAGGATCAGGCCAAACGCCTGGCACAGGTGGTCGACGTGTTCAAGCTCGATGCAGCGCACACGACGCCGGTCGTAATGAGCGCACCGGTCAAACGTCCGCCACCTGCACGGCCGGCACTGGGCAAGCCTGCGCCGCGTGCGGCGGCCAGGCCGGTTGCTACGCCCGCCGCTACGCCTGCAGAGCAGCCGCTGAGCAAGCCGGCCGAAAAGAAGGCAGAAAAGAAGGCAGAAAAGCCCGCCGGCAAGCCGACCGCCAAATCAGCCAGCAAGCCGGTTGCCTCGACCAAGATGAATGAAGCGGAGTGGGAAGAGTTTTAAGCTTCCGGTTGCCACCAGCTAAAACCGCCGTCCCCGTTCCGGGCACGGCGGTTTTTTACTTCCTGGTCGCATCTTGCAGCAACGTCGCACATCCGCATCAGATTTACTAATAAGTTAGCACATTTGTGCAAATGTGATACCATTTGGAAAGACCAGCTCCGGTCTCACGCAATGGCGCGGTCACGCGCCATTGTTTGCCGTTCCCACGGCATGTCACAGGCTTCCTTGGCCTGAGTTCCTCTCCGGAACTGCCCCACTGCTCGCCCACAGCGTGCGCCATCCACCCCTTTCGGGTCGCCCATCGCGTTCACGAACGCCACGATTTTGCAGGTGCTAATTTGTCTCCAACAACCAACCGTATGTCAACGGCATCGCCACAGCTCCCTTCTTCCAGTCCCGGCTTGCTCGACAGATTATGCGAGAAGCTCGGCATCCCACGTCCACTGTTCTGGGGCTTCGTCGGCCTGCTGGTCTTCATGATCGGCGATGGCGTCGAACTTGGTTATCTGGCGCCCTACCTGGCCCAGAAAAACATGGTCGAGGCTGATATCGCGGTCCTGTTCACCGTGTATGGCGTGACCGTGGCGATCGGCTCGTGGTGCGCCGGCGCGCTGTCGAATATCTGGGGTCCGAAGAAAGTCATGCTGATCGGCGCCGGTATCTGGGTCGTGTTCCAGGTGTTCTTCCTGTCATTCGGCGTCGGCCAGATGAGCTACCCGATGATGCTGGCCGGCTACGCGCTGCGCGGCTTCGGCTATCCGCTGTTTGCCTACGGCTTCCTGGTCTGGATCGTGGCCGCCACACCAGCCAGGAAGCTGGGTCTGGCGATGGGCTGGTTCTGGGTCGCCTACGCGGCCGGCCTGCCGACCCTCGGCGCGCTGGTGGCAAGTTTTTCAGTGCCGCTGATCGGCGCGCTCGCCACCTTCTGGCTGTCGCTGATCCTGGTGATTGCCGGGGCCGCTCTGGCCCTGCTGTGCGTGAAGGATGCCGCCGGCACGAAGCGCCTCGCGCCAGTCGGTGAAAAGCCGTTGACGTCGCTGATGGGCAGCGTCTCGATCATGTGGGAAGAACCGAAAACCTCGCTCAGCGGCGTCGTCCGTACCATCAACACGGCGTCGATGTTCGGCTTCTTCATCGTGTTGCCGGGCTTCTTCATGGAGGTCATCGGCTTCACGCTGGAGCAGTGGCTGCGCCTGGTGACGGTCATTTTTGTCGCCAACATCGCCGGCAACATCATCTCGAGCCGCCTGGCCACCCGCTTCGGCCTGCGCAACACGGTGATCTGGATGGGCGCCGTCGGCAGCGCGATCACGACGCCGCTGTTCTTCTACATGCCTCAACTGTTCATCGGTAACTTCTATATCGCCAGCCTGTTCGGCGCGATGTACGGCATGACGCTGGGCGGCTTCGTGCCCCTGTCGGCACTGATGCCGCTGCTGGTGCCGAAAAACCGCGCCGCCGCACTGTCGGTGCTGAGCCTGGGTGCCGGTGCATCGACCTGGGTCGGGCCGGCGATCGTCGCCATCTTCAGTGCGTCGCTCGGCGTGGCGGGCATCATCTGGATCTTTGCCGGCCTGTATGCGCTCAGTGCATTCCTGATGATTCCGCTGCGCGATCCGGAAGACCTGCGTGACGAGAAGGTGACAAAGCGTGCTTCGGCGCCGGTCGCGGCTGCACCCGCCGCCGCGCACTGACGGGATCAGAATCCCATCAGCATGTTGCCCTTGATGCCGTCACGGACGACACGGCCAAGCTTCTTGGCCGTGTCGCCATGTCGCGAGAACTCGGCATTGACCGATGTTGATTTGTCGAGCTTGAGTTTTGCACCAGCACCCGTGTACAGCCCCGTATCGGACCCGGCATCGATGTTTGGACCAGCGCCGTTGTGAACCCACGTATCGGGCCCGGCATTGATGCTGCGCTTGATTTCGCTGTAGGCGATCCCCGCCTTGGCATAGGCCGTCAGGCGCGCATCCTCGGGCGTCGATAGCTTGACGGCCAGATGGTTGCTCGAGCCTTTCTCGCCGAGCCCCTGCGATGCATCCTCGGGTCTGCCCGGCTCGTCCCGGTACAGGCCGCGGTCGGGCAGATTGACGTAACCGGCCTCGAGCGCGACATGCGGGGCAACCTTGATCCCGGCGATCAGGCGGGGATCGCGCCGCAAGCCCTTGAAGATATGGTCATTGGGCTGGGCGGCAACGTTCGCGCCGTACACGCGCGACGCGCTCGTACGCGTTCCGGCAAACGGGTCGGGTTCGTGCAGCTGATCGGCCTTGAGCACTGCCGGCCCGACTGGCGTCTGGATTGGCAGCAGTTCCTGCGCCTGCGCCTGCGCCTGCATCGCACACGCGGCGAGCACGCCAACGGCCAGCGCCATGATCCGGATTATCGTCATCTTCATCCCTCCAATTGACAGAGCTGAAGCTTACGACGGAAAGCGTCTGGCGCGGCATGCGCATTGCATGACTTGGTAACAGGTTGTCGCGGATGCCTGCGTGCAAGACGGCATGCGTGGCAGGGAATGCTCATGCCAGCGCCGCCTGACCCATCAGGCATGCCGGTCACCAGTAGTCAGCATGCCGGCGGCGCAGTTGCGCCAGGTCCGGCGCGAAGTCGAGGGCGGCTGCCGACCGTGCCAGGGCCTCGTCGGCCTGGCGCTGCGCCACGACGCGCAGGTGCGGGTCGCCGCAGCGCCCCAGCTCGCCGCACACCCACTGCAGGTGCAGCGCGATTTCCAGCACCCCGGCGCCATCGCGGGCCAGCGGCGGGAAGATATCGTTGAACATATCGTCAAGCGACAGCGGCGGCACTTCAACGCGGTCATGGTCCGACTCGACGCCGAAATCGGGATGGGTCCACGCATTGAAGATCCGGTAGACCGCATTGAGTACAACGATGGCAGTGCCCGGATCGTTGATGCCGGGGGACAGCGCGCGGCTGCCGATTTCGGTCAACACGACCAGCCCGAAGCCCGGGTCTTCGTCGAACTGGCGCAGTGGCCCGACTGTGAATGCCTTGGCGATCAGGTCCGGTTCGATCGTGCCGGCGTCTTCGCCATCGGGCAGTACGTACCCGATGGGGCGCGAGCACACGATCAGCGCGCCGGGCGCGACCGCCAGCGTGATGCGCAGCTTGCGTTCGGCGGCGATGCGCTGCAGCGCATCCATGTCCACGCGTTGCAGGGCATTCGCGTGCGGCGCGCCATCGCTTCGGCGGCCGCGCGTTCGACCCGGGCGATCACGGCGCCCAGCCGACCCAGACGGGCAATGCTGTCGACCCAGCGCACGAACACGAGCACGACGATCACCAGTGTGAGCAAGGTCAGCACGAACAGGGTGAACCGGCCCGGCTTGCCGAAATAGTCGTTGGTCGTTGCGCTCAGGCCGATGATGGCGAAGATGAAGGCGCCGACAAAGATCGACAGCGCGTTCTGCGACACGTCATCAGCGATCACGAGCGGAAACGCGCGCTCGGTGGCCGACTGCCCGGTCGATGCATACGCGGCCACCATCGAGGCGACGGCAAACGTCGCGACGCCCAGCATGCTGGCGGCGATCACCTTGAGCAGGTCGACGATCGAGCCTTGCGCGATTTCCGGCACCTTCCAGTCGATCGGGATGCTGTCGACCAGGTGCGCCAGCGCCACGCCGGCAACAGAAAGGACGCAGGCGATCATGGGCTTGACCCACAGGCGCTCGCGCAGACGGTTCATCAAAAATTGCATCCGGGCCGGCAGGATCATGGTGGACTATCGACTCCCCTGTTCAAAGTGCGTTATGGCAAGCTGCCCCGGCAGTGTAGAGCAATGATCAAAACAACCATATTTCAATACGGCGTCCTGGGGCGCCGCAGTGTGTTGACACGCCCTCCCGGCAGCGCCATACTTGCCCGATGTTAGCGTTATCACCCAATGCTGACATCACCATAAAAATATCTGGAGACAATCAATGTTCAAGCACGGGCCTGAGACACCTGTGGCGATGGGCGGCAACCTCGGCTGGCGAGAAAAGATCAGCTATGGCGTGGCCGACATGGGCTTCAATTTTTATTGGGCCAATATCGCCACCTTCCTGCTGATCTTTTACACCGACACCTTCGGCATCTCGGCAGCGCAAGCGGCCACGCTGCTCGCTTCGATCAAACTGATCAACGCCTTCACCGACCCCGTGATCGGCGCCTTCGCCGACCGCACCAACACCCGCTTCGGCAAGTTTCGCCCCTACCTGATCTGGATGTCGATTCCGCTCGGCGCGGCGGCCGTGCTCACCTACACCACGCCCGACCTCGACGCCAACGGCAAGCTGCTGTGGGCCTACGGCAGCTACCTCGCGATGATGGTCTGCTACACCTGCGTGAACATTCCCTACAACGCGCTCTCCGGCGTGATCTCGAACGACCCGCAGGAGCGCTCGACGATCAACGGCCTGCGCTTCATCTTCGCGTTCGCCGGCAGCACGCTGGTGACGGCCGCCACACCGGCGATGGTGGCGTGGCTCGGCGCCGGCGACGATGAACGGGGCTGGCAGCTGACCATGCTCGCCTGGAGCGTGGCCGCATCGATCATGTTCCTGATCACCTTCATCAATACGCGCGAACGCGTACTCCCCCCGCCCGGCCAGAAGAACGACGTCTGGCGCGACATCCGCGACCTGGCGTCCAACCGGCCCTGGGTGGTGCTGTTCGTGCTGGCCCTGGTGATCATGGTGACGATCACGCTGCGCACCACGACCTCGGCCTACTACTTCAAGTACGTCGTCGAACGGCCGGAACTGATGGCGACCTTCGTGCCAACCTATATGGTGTTTGCCGCCATCGGCGCGGCCTGCACGCCGCTGCTCACGCGCGTCATCGACAAGAAGCGCTTGATGATCCTGTTGATGAGCTGCACCGCCGTGCTGTCGTCGCTGTTCTTCCTGATCCCGGCCGACCGGGTCGACCTGATGTTCGTGCTGCAGGCGGGCCTGGGCCTGGTGCTGGGGCCCAAGTCGCCGCTGGCGTTCTCGATGTATGCCGATACCGCCGACTACAACGAATGGCGCACCGGCCGGCGTGCCACCGCGATGACCTTCGCCGCCGCGACCTTTTCGCAAAAGCTCGGCACCGCGGTGGCGGTGAGCGTCATCGGCGCCGTCTTTACCTGGCTCGGTTACGTGCCCAACGCGGCGCAGAGCGTCGGCTCGCAGGCCGGCATCGTCTGGCTGATGTCGTTCGTGCCGGCCGCCTTTGCGCTGGTGGCCGTGCTGGTGATGTGCCTGTATAACCTCGACGCCAGGGCCCTGGCGCGCATGGGCGCCGAACTGGCCGCGCGCAAGGCGGCGCCATGATTCCAACGGAGATTGCCCCCATGCTGTACCCGCAAGACGAACGCTATGTGCTCACCAGCCCGACCGCGATGCCGCAGGCGGGCGGCTTCCTGTGGAACCGCAGGATGATGATCCAGACGACCTGCCGCGGCTACGCCACCGCGCAGTTCATGCAGCCCGAACCCGGCAAGTATTCGCACGGCCCGAACATGGAAGCAAAATCGTTCATGCAGCCGGAGCAGAACTACTATGCCCACCATCCGGGCCGCTTCGTGTACGTGAAGGATGAAGACACGGGCGAGCTGTTTTCGGCGCCGTACGAACCGGTGCGCGGCGGCCTTGATCATTTTGCGTTCTCGGTCGGGCGCACCGACCTGCAATGGACGATCGAAAAGCTTGGCGTGCGCATCGACCTGACGCTCGCGCTGCCGGTCGACGACGTGGCCGAACTGTGGACCGTGGCCGTGACCAACCTGACCGGGCGTCCGCGCCGCATCAGCATCTACCCGTACTTCACGGTCGGCTACATGTCGTGGATGAACCAGTCGGCAGAATACCGGCACGACCTTGGCGGCATCGTCGCAACCTGCATCACGCCCTACCAGAAGCTGGACGACTTCTTCAAGAACCGCCTGCTGAAAGACCGCACGGTGCTGCTTTGCGAGCACGCGCCAGACGCCTGGGAAACCGGGCAAAAGGTGTTCGAAGGCGAAGGCGGCCTGCATGCGCCATCGACGCTGGCGCATGCGCTCCTGCCCTGCGGCGACGCGCGCTATGAAACACCAGCCGCCGTCGTCCAGTATCGCCTGGCCCTGGCGCCGGGCGAGGCCGTCACGCGCCGCTTCCTGTTCGGCCCCGCGTTCGACGATGCCGAGATTACCCTGCTGCGCCAGCGCTACCTGAGCGAAGAAGGTTTCGCCGCTGCCGCGCGCGACTACGCCGCCTACATCGCCGAGGGCGACGGCGTGCTGCAGATCGCCACGCCCGATCCTGAGCTGGACAACTTCGTCAACACGTGGCTGGCGCGCCAGGTGTATTACCACGGTGACGTCAATCGCCTCAGCACCGACCCGCAGACCCGCAACTACCTGCAAGACAATATGGGCATGGTGTTCGTCAAGCCGGCCGCCGCCCGCGCTGCCTTCCTGCATGCGCTGAGCCAGCAGGAAGAAAGTGGCGCCATGCCGGACGGGATCCTGCTGTTCGAAGGCGCCGAGCTCAAATACATCAACCAGATTCCGCACACCGACCACTGCGTCTGGCTGCCCGTGTGCCTGCAAGCCTATCTTGACGAAACGGGCGACGTGGCGATTCTCGACGTGCCAATCAGCGCGCACGGCGGCGATGTCAGATCCGCGTTCGAGCGCATCTGCCTGGCGATGGACTGGCTCTTGCTGCGGCGCGATGCGCGGGGCCTCTCCTACATCGAACAGGGCGACTGGTGCGACCCGATGAACATGGTCGGCTACAAGGGCCGCGGCGTCTCGGGCTGGCTGACCGTCGCAGCGGCATACGCGCTGAACCTGTGGGCAGACGTCTGCGCCGCGCGTGGCGACGACGCGATGCTGGCGCGCTACCGCGACGGCGCGGCGGCCATGAACGCCTCTGCCAATGCCCACCTGTGGGATGGCAGCTGGTTCGCGCGCGGCATCACCGACGACGACGTCAAGTTCGGCGTGGCGGCCGATACCGAAGGGCGCATCTACCTGAATCCACAAAGCTGGGCATTCCTGTCGGGCGCCGCGAACGACGCGCAGCGTGCGCGAATGCTGCCGGAGATCGACGCGCAACTGAAAACGCCTTACGGCGTGCAGATGTTCGCTCCGCCCTACAGCGCCATGCGCGAAGATATCGGGCGCGTCACGCAAAAGCATCCCGGCTCGGCCGAGAATGGCGCGGTCTACAACCACGCTGCCGTGTTCTACATCTTCAGCCTGTACACGATCGGCGAGGCCGACCGCGCCTTCGACGCGCTGCGCAAGATGATCCCCGGACCAGACCTGGCCGACTACCTGCAGCGCGGCCAGCTGCCGGTATTCATTCCCAACTACTATCGCGGCGCCTACCACGAGTACCCGCGCACGGCCGGGCGCTCGAGCCAGTTGTTCAACACGGGCACCGTGGCCTGGGTCTATCGCTGCCTGATCGAGGGCCTGTGTGGCTTGAAGGGTGATGCGAATGGCTTGACGGTCAACCCGCAGCTGCCGTCCGGCTGGCCCGGCATGACGGTCACGCGGCGCTTTCGCGGCGCGACGTTCGAGGTGGACATCCGGCGCGGCGCGGTCGATCGCGTGACAGTCAATTGTGACGGCGTCGAACTGGCTGCGGCCCGCATCGACAATATCGAGGCGGGCCGCACGTATCGCTTGCAGGTGACTGTCTTCTAGGAAGGTTTATTTCATGGTGAACGTCTGTGGCGCCGTATCGACTCCAACGTTACGCGCGGTGTCCCAGTACGTGAAGGTATAACGCACGACATCGCCCGCCTTCATGCCACCGGCCGTCAAGGTGTTCACGCCACTGCGCAGCAACATGCGCACGTTCTCCTGCGCGCCGCCATTGACGGTGTAATGCACATCGGCCCAGCCTTTGGTCATGGTGCGAAATTCCAGCATCGTGGGCCCCACCTGGCTTACCGACGTCGCTGCGACGCGCGTCAGCATGTTGGTCGCCACATTGCCGCCCGCCTTCCACACGATATCGTCGATCGCAAACTGGAAGCCTGCAGTCGGCAGGCTGCCGTCGATACTCGAGATCATGAAGACATCGAAGATCGACTGCGCCGCCACCAGGGGCCCGAGCAGTGTCGAGACGGGGATCGAAGCTTGCGCCCATTGCCCGTTGCGCACCAGGCCATACGCGGTCGTGTTGGCCGGGAAGTTAATCCAGTTCTGGTTGGTATAGGTGTCGCCCACGCCAATCCGGAAGCCCACGTTCGCCGGAATCTTGATGCGGAAGTTGACGACGCCGTTGGCCCGGTAAGCACTCAGGTTGCGCGCCTGACGCGCCTGGATGCCGCCGCCGAACCACTGGCCCGGCGAGGTGTAGTTCCAGGCGATGACGTTACTGCCTTCATAGGGCGCGGTGGTGCCGGCACCGGTAGACGCGGTATTCCACAAGTAGATGTCGGCGTTCGACCCAGGCACCAGCTTGGCGTCGACCGCCGTGTTATCGGTGAATACACCGAACTTGCCGGCGACTTCGGGCGCGGTCTGGTCGCCCAGCTTGACCTGCCCCTTGCCATCGAGCTGGTACACGCGCACATAGTCGACATACATCGTGCCCGGCAGCGGCGCCGTGACCTGGCTGGCATTGGCCGCATCGGTGAAGTTGCCGCCCACGGCCATGTTCAGCAGCAGGTAGAACGGCGCCTGCAGCGCGCTCGAATTGACTGCCAGCGGCGCGTTGTACAGATTGTGCTCGACGCCGTTGTCCACGACCGAAAAGCGCATCTGGCTCTCGGTCCAGTAGAAGCGGTAGGTGACGAAGCGGTTGGCCAGCGACGTGGCTGACACGTGCCAGTTATCGGTCTGCCACGCGGTCGATGCGGCGCAGCTCTCGTTGCCGGGCACGCAGGCGGCCTGCTGCCAGGTGATCACGTTCGCGCCGACGAAGTGGTTGGATGACGGCGCACCGCCCTCGGCCCGCGCCGCAGCCTTGTGTCCCATCTCCATGATGTCGATCTCGCCGTTGCGCGGCCAGGTCTGGGGACTCACGCCCAGCAGCCAGGCAGCGGGCCACAGACCGGTGCCCAGGTTCGGCGTGGCCATGCGCACCTCGATCATCCCGTACTGCACCTGCACCTTGTTGCGGGTGTCGAGCCGCGCCGACGTGAACAGATTGCTGCCCACGGTCTGGCTGCGCGCCTGGATCGCCAGCGCGCGCGTGCCCGCTTCGAACGGCACGTTGGCAATGCTGGCGTTGTTCGGGCTGTAGGTCTGCAGCTCGGCGTTGCCGTAGCCGCACAGGCCGATCTGGCAACCGTTCCCGTCCTGCAGGTTCCAGACGCCAGTATTCACGCTGGCGCCGTTGAATTCTTCGGACCACAGCAACTGACCGATGACGGGGTTGGTGACGCTGGCGGCGGCTTGCGCGCTCCACGCCAACGCGAGGCCGGCGACAAGCAGCTGGAAAGGCTTCCATTTTGAGCGGTGTTGCTGGTGTAGGTGACTCACGTTGACTCCTCTTTTCTCACGACAAGAAAATGTGGCCGTGCCGGATTGCCGTGCCACACGCCGCCAACTTTGCGTTGGTCTCGAATGGTTTTGCTGCGGAATACATGCTTGGAAACGTTTCCAAATTTATATGAAAAATATAGTCCGATTTTCGGGATGCGTCAAACAGATCTGCATGTCACGCACCGATTACCCGGTGCGCATACCGCTTGCGATCGGACTGCGGCGGACATGGTGATGGTGATGATAAGTGTCGGCGCCGACGCGGCCCCAGTGACGGGCGGGCCTGAGCCTGTCTGCCTAGGCGCTGGCGAGAATCTGCGCCACCAGCTGCGCCGGCGTGTCGCGGATGTCGAGCGTGATGCCCGCTTCGTCCGGCTGCAGCGGTTCGAGCGTTGTCAGCTGGCTGTCGAGCAGCGACGGCGGCATGTAGTGGCCGGGGCGGTTGCTGACGCGCTCGGCCAGCAGGCTGCGCTCGCCGGCCAGGTGCACGAAGCGCACGTCGCCGCCTGCGCCCCGCAGCAGGTCGCGGTAGCTGCGCTTGAGCGACGAGCATGACAGCACCGCCCCGCCCTCGCGCCGCGCCAGCAGGTCACGCAAGGTCAGGAGCCAGTCGTGGCGGTCGGCGTCGGTCAGCGCGATGCCGGCCGACATCCGGGCGATGTTCACGTCGGAGTGGTAGGCATCGCCCTCGATGAATTCCACGTCCAGCCCGTTGGCCAGGCGCGCGCCGATCTGGCTTTTGCCGCAGCCGCTCACGCCCATGATGACCCAGGCCGTTCCCTTGTTTTCGCTCGTTGGTTCTGTCGTCATTGCCTTATGTTACCGCTAACAAACATACCGCGATTGTGCGCTCCCGGTCTGCAAATGTAAACCCGCAGGCCGCGCACCCATTTCGGGCACCCGCGCCCGCGCGGTGCGCATTTCGCTGAGGTCATGCTGACTTCTTGCTAGCTTCTTGCTGGCTGGCCGGCCAGATGTGTCTGCTTCGTCGACTTCATGCATGGCACGCGCCTTGCTGAGGTAAAGCGTGAGCACGTACCTTCCCCACCACTTTCTGGAGCCGCCACATGATTTCATGCCGTGAAGATGTCACCAAACTGATCGTATCCGCGAAAGTCCGCAAGGGCATCAAATGGCGCGACGTGACCGAGGCCACGGGCCTGTCGAAAGAATGGACCACGGCCGCCTGCCTGGGCCAGATGACGCTGACCAAACCGCAGGCCGAGGCGGTCGGCAAGCTGTTCGAGCTGTCCGACGAAGCCATCGCCTGGCTGCAGATCGTGCCGTACAAGGGCTCGCTGCCGACGGCCGTGCCGACCGACCCGCTGATCTACCGCTGGTACGAAATGGTGAACGTGTACGGCACCACGATCAAGGAGCTGATCCACGAAGAATTCGGCGATGGCATCATGAGCGCCATCGATTTTTCGATGGACATTCAGCGCACCGAAGACCCGAAAGGCGACCGCGTGAACGTGGTTTTGTCGGGCAAATTTTTGCCCTATAAAACCTACTGATCGTGCTTATGCGCTTTCGCGGTCGCGCAGCGTGAAGCCAAGGTCGATGCGTCGCTCGGCCGGCTCCTCGCCCTTGATCACCTGCAGCAGCAGGCCGGCCGCTTCGAAGCCGATCTGGTAGCGCGGCGTGTCGACCGTGGTCAGTGACGGCATCATCCAGGCCGACGCCGGCAAGTCATTGAAGCCGCATACCGCGACATCGCGCGGGATGCGGATGCCTTGCCGCTGGCAGTGGAACACGGCGCCGTGGGCCAGGTCGTCGTTGCAGCAAAAGACGGCGTCACAGTCGGGCCGCAGCGCCAGCATCTGTGCCATCAGGCCGGCGCCCAGCGCGATCGTCGAGCGTTCGGGCACCATCAGTTCTAGGCCGGGATCGGCCAGGCCGGCCGCCGCCATCGCGGCGCGGTAACCATCGGCGCGGCGCAGCGTGCGCTCGTCGAGCTGGGCACCGATGAAGCCGATGCGCGTGTAACCCTTGGCGATCAGATGGCGCGTCATGGCCATGCCGGCCTCATACTGCGAAAAGCCGACCGACAGCACGGCCGGATCATCGGACAGGTCCATCATCGCGACGGCCGGCACCTTGGATGCGGCCAGCATCTTGGCCACCGCAGGGCTGCGCACCTGGCTCGAGAACAGGATGCCGTCGGGATTCGACTGCAGATAGGTGCGCAGCAGTTTTTCTTCTTCGAGCTGCGAATAGTAGGTATTGCCGATCAGGAGCTGGTACTGGCCGGGCGCGACGGCGTCGTGGATGCCTTCGAGGACGGCGGTGAACACGGCGTTCGACAGCGATGGCACCAGCACCACGATCACATGCGACTGCGCCGAGGCCAGCGCCCGCGCCGCGCGATTGGGCACGTAACCCAGTTCGGCCGCGGCTTGCTCGACCTTGAGACGCGTGGCCTCGGACACCAGTTGCGGCTGGCTCAGTGCGCGCGAAGCGGTCATGATCGACACGCCGGCCATGCCCGCCACCTGCTCGAGCGTTACGCGCCCTGTTCCCCTGCCCCGGCTTGTCTTGTCCATGCTGTTCCCGTGATATTTACGCACTAACCATTCTATCAACGCGGCGGCCTGCCGCCACATGAAAGTTGGCGACGAGACGAAGCGACCGAAAAAGCCAGGGTCAGGTCTGACATTCGGACACGATCTCGACAGTCGAACAGTCGGAACTAGCGGGCACAGAGCCATGCTAATACTGGGCAAGGCACTTTTGGGAGTGACTTAGGCTGAGGTCGTGTCCGAATGTCAGACCTGACCCCGGCTGTGGATCAACAGAAATCGCGGCTGCGCGTATCGAGGCTACCGAGCAGGTGCGACAGATCTACCAGCCGCTTGGCAACCAGGTGGCGTACCTCGCCCTCGCGCTGCCAGACCCCGTAGACCCCGAGCAGCGGCGCGCTCAGGACCTCGCGGCGCTGCTGCTCCACCAGCGACGGCCACACGATCACATTGACGTTGCCGGTTTCGTCTTCCAGCGTCAAAAACAGCACGCCCTTGGCGGTGCCGGGTCGCTGGCGCACCGTCACCAGGCCGCAGCCGCGCGCCAGCTGGCCGTTCTGGAAATCCATCAGCGTCGACGCCGGCAGGAAGCGCTGCGCCAGCAGGCGCTCGCGCAGCAGCGCCAGCGGGTGGCGCCCCAGCGTGAGGCCCTGCGCGCGGTAGTCGCCCACGATCTCTTCGCCTTCGCTCGGCGCCGCCAGCACCGGCGCTTCTTCGCGCGGTACCGTCGGGCGCAGCAGGTCCTTGTCGGGCGCGGCGCCGGAGGCTTCCCACAATGCCTCGCGCCGGTGCCCGGCCAGCGATTGCAGCGCGCCGGCTGCCGCCAGCACCTGCAGGTCGCTCCGGTCCAGGCCCGCGCGGCGCGCCAGGTCGGCCACATCGGCAAAGGGCCGCACGGCGCGCGCCTGCTCAATGCGCTCGGCCGCATCGACCTTCATCCCGCGCTGCAGCGACAGGCCCAGGCGCACCGCCGGCTGGCGCGTGCGCTCGTGCGGATCGTATTCTTCGAGCGCCGAATCCCAGCTGCTGACGGCGACATCGACCGGCCGCACCTCGATGCCATGGCGGCGCGCATCCTGCACCAGTTGCGACGGGCTGTAAAAGCCCATCGGCTGGCTGTTGAGCAGCGCGCATAAAAACGCCGCCGGCTCGTGGCACTTGAGCCACGAACTGGCATACGCCAGCAGCGCGAAGCTGGCCGCATGCGACTCGGGAAAGCCGTATTCGCCGAAACCCTGGATCTGGCTGAAAATCGCCTCGGCAAATTCCAGGGTGTAGCCGCGCTCGAGCATGCCGGTCGTGATGCGCTCGTAATAATGTTCGAGCCCGCCCTTGCGCTTCCAGGCCGCCATCGCGCGGCGCAGCTGGTCGGCCTCGCCCGGCGTGAAGCCCGCGCCCAGGATTGCCACCTGCATCACCTGCTCCTGGAAGATCGGCACGCCCAGCGTGCGCTCGAGCGCCACTTTCATGTCGGCGCTCGGATATACCACCGGCTCGAAGCCCTGGCGCCGCCGCAGATAGGGGTGGACCATGCCGCCCTGGATCGGGCCCGGGCGCACCACGGCCACCTCAATCACCAGGTCGTAGAAGACGCGCGGGCGCATCCGCGGCAGCATGCTCATTTGCGCGCGCGACTCGATCTGGAACACGCCCACCGTGTCGGCCTGGCAGATCATGTCGTAGGTGGCGGTGTCGTCGGCCGGAATGTCCTGCATCTCGAACACGTTGCCGTAGCGCTGGCCCACCAGCTCCAGCCCGCGCCGCATCATCGACAACATGCCCAGCGCCAGCACGTCGACCTTCATCAGGCCCAGCTCTTCGAGATCGTTCTTGTCCCACTGGATGACGCTGCGATCGGCCATTGCGGCGTTCTCGATCGGCACCAGGCGCGAGAGCTTGCCGCGCGCGATGACGAAGCCGCCCGGGTGCTGCGACAGGTGGCGCGGGAAGTTCAGCAGCGACTGCGCGAGCGTGGCCCACTGGCGCGACAGCGGCGCCTCGGGATCCAGGCCGCTCTCGGCCAGGCGGCCCAGCAGGTCGGCGCGGCTGTCGAACCAGTGGTGGGTCTTGGCCACCTTCTCGACGATGCCAAGATCGATGCCCAGCGCGCGGCCGCTGTCCCTCAGCGCGCTCTTGGGGCGGTAGCTGATCACCACCGCCGCCAGCGCCGCCCGATCGCGCCCGTATTTGTTGTAGATGTACTGGATGACTTCTTCGCGCCGCTGGTGCTCGAAGTCGACGTCGATGTCGGGCGGCTCGTTGCGCTCGCGCGAGATGAAGCGCTCGAACAGCAGGCTGGCGCGGGCCGGATCGACCTCGGTGATGCCCAGGCAATAGCAGACGGCCGAATTGGCGGCCGAGCCGCGGCCCTGGCACAGGATGTGCTGCGAGCGGGCGAAGCGCACGATGTCGTACACCGTCAAAAAGTAGTGCTCGTAGCGCATCTCGGAAATCAGCGCCAGCTCGTGCTCGATCTGCGCCTGCACCTTGGCCGGAATGCCGTCGCGAAAACGCCGGTGCGCGCCGATCCAGGTTTCGGCGCGCAAAAAGCTTGCCGCCGTATGGCCGGGCGGGACCACTTCGTCCGGGTATTCGTAGCGCAGTTCGTCGAGCGAGAACGTGCACAGGCGCGCCACGCGCACCGTTTCGGCCAGCACTTGTGGCGTGTACAGATTGGCCAGGCGCAGGCGCGAGCGCAGGTGCTGCTCGGCGTTCTGCGCCAGCCCGTAGCCGCAGTCGGCCACCGCCTTGTTCAGGCGCGTGGCGGTGAGCGTGTCCTGCAGCGGTTTGCGCGAGCGCACGTGCATGCACACGTGGCCCAGCGCCACGATCGGCAAGCCGTGCTGCCAGCCGACTTCCTCGACCGTGGCGCGGTGCGCATCGTCGAACGCGCGGTGCAGCGACGTCAGGCCCAGCCAGGCGCGGCCCGGAAAGGTGGTGGCCACCCACGCCGCCTGTGCGTGCAGGCGGTCGACGTCCTGCGCCTCGTGCCCCGGATACGGCGGCAGCAAAATTGCCAGGCAATCGGGCATATGGCGCAGGTGCGCGTTCTGCGGCGCCGGGTCGGCCAGGTCGTCGGGTGTCAGGAGGTACGCGCCCTTCTCGGCACGCGTGCGCCCGAGCGTGATGAATTCGGCCAGGTTGCCGTAGCCCTCGCGGTTCTGCGCCAGCAGGATGAGCGACGGCGCCGGGCTGCCATCGGGGTTCTGCAAATGGAAGTGGGCGCCAATGATGAGCGGCAGGCCGGCCTCCTTGGCTTCGGCATGCGCGCGCACGACGCCGGCCAGCGAGCATTCGTCGGTGATGGCGAGCGCGAAGTACCCAAGCTGCACGGCGCGCAGCACCAGCTCCTCGGCATGCGACGCCCCTTGCAGGAACGAGAAGTTCGACAGGCAGAACAACTCGGCGTAGGGCGGCAGGGTCGGGGATGCGGGTGGCTGGTTGGTCGGAGGCTGTGTCACGCCGGGCTCATGTCAGATGACAAGTACTGTATAAAAACACAGTATAACCGACCTTTTTCACCTCCTGCACGTTATTTACCACAGGAAATTAATTATGCAACTCAATTGATAATACAAAGTTATACAACAAGAACGTTGCGTTAATGCCACATTGCAACGGTAATCGAAGGATCCATTGTTAGTATCCGAATATCCTTCGGAGAAACCAGTGCTCAAACTCAAAATCATGCCCCGCTCCGTGTTGTCCAGTCTGTATGGCAGCACCATCCTTGCCTCACTTGCCCTCGCCCCTGTCGCCGTCCAGGCGCAAACCGCACCCACCATCACCACTGACGCCGTCGTGCCAAGCGTGAGCGTCGTCGGCTCGCGCCGCGTCGGCGCCGCCTCCAGCACCGACACCCCGGTGGCCATCGACTTCATCCCGATGACCAAAGCGGCCGAACAAAGCGGCCAGTTCGACCTCGCACAGGTGCTGAGCAATCTGTCGCCGTCGTTCAACTCGACACGCCAGACCGGCGCCGACGGCGCCGACCTGATCGACTCGGCCGCCCTGCGCGGTCTGGGTTCGGACCAGACCCTGGTGCTCGTCAACGGCAAGCGCCGCCATACGGTCGCGCTGGTGAACCTGTTCGGCGCGCGCAACCGCGGCAACACCGGCACCGACATGAACGGCATCCCCGTGATGGCGATCCGCGAAGTGCAGGTGCTGCGCGATGGCGCCGCCGCCCAATACGGCTCGGACGCGATTGCCGGCGTGATCAACATCGACCTGAAGAAAAGCCTGGGTTGCGAATCGGTGGCCGGCTACAGCCAGTACACCGAAGGCGACGGCGAGAACTGGCAGGCGTCGGCCTACTGCGGCGTGGCCCTTGGCGGCGGCGTGCTGGGCATCACCGGCGAATACTCCGATCGCGGCCGCTCCAACCGTTCGGAGCCCGGCAACCCGCGCATCATCGGCGACACCAAATCCGAAAACCAGACCATTTACCTGAACGGCGAATTCCCGGCCGGCGCGGGCGGCAAGTTCTACTTCACCGCCGGCGTGCAGCAGCGCGACGCGTCATCGGCCGCCTTCGGCCGCGAAGGCCTGGGTTCCGAAGACATCCCGTCGCGCAACTCGGCCGCGATGTACCCGGACGGGTTCGTCCCGTTCATCAACGGCAAGGTCGATGACCGCTGGGGCACCGTCGGCTACCGCTGGACGGCCGGCGAATGGAATGCCGACCTGTCGCAGACCTACGGCTACAACCGCCTGAAGTACGACATCGCCAACACGCTCAACGCCTCGATCGCCAACCTCGATCTGCTGGGTGGCGGCCAGGGCCGCAGCGCCGACCGCTTCTACGCGGGCGCGTTCTCGTTCCGCCAGGCGACCACCAATGCCGACATCAGCCGCTTCTACAGCGATGTGTTCAAGGGCATGAACGTCGCGTTCGGCCTCGAACACCGCCGCGAGAACTACCAGATCTTCGCCGGTGAAGCCGGTTCGTACATCGACGCCGACGGCGTGGGCATCGGGGGCAACGCCGGCAGCCAGGGCTTCCCGGGCTTCCAGCCGGGCGACGAAACCAACACCGACCGTCACAGCAACGCGGCCTACGTCGACATCGAAACCGACCTCACCGACCGTCTCAAGATCCAGACCGCGCTGCGCCACGAGCGCTACTCGGACTTCGGCTCGACCACCACCGGCAAGCTCGCCGCCGCCTATCGCCTGGCACCGAACGTGCTGCTGCGCGGCTCGGCCAGCACGGGCTTCCGTGCGCCGTCGCTGCAGCAGGCCTACTTCTCGTCGACCTTCACCGACTTCGTCAGCGGCCAGCCGCTGGACGTCGTGCTGGCGCCAAACGGTGGCCGCGTGGCTGCCGCCGCCGGTATCCCGCAACTGAAGGACGAAGAATCCAAGAGCTACACGCTGGGCCTGACCTGGTCGCCAACGCAGGCAACGTCGGTCACGGCCGATCTGTACCGCATCGACATCGATGACCGCATCGTGCTGTCGGGGCGCTTTGACGCCGACAACTACCCGGCGCTGGGCGCGACGCTGCAGCAGCTGGGCGTGGGCCAGGCGCAGTTCTTCGTCAACTCGGTCGACACCAAGACGCAGGGCCTGGACCTGACGATTTCGAACCGCTCCACGCTGGGCGCGGGCCGCCTGACGACATTCCTGGCCGCCAACTTCAGCAAGACCGAAGTGCAGCGCGTGAAAGCGCCGGCCGCGCTGGCCGGCTTCGAAGACGTGCTGCTGTCCGAGCGCGAGCGCCTGTTCATCGAAGAAGGCGCGCCGCGCCGCAAGGCCACGCTGGGCTTCGACTACGCACTGGGCAAGCTGGAAACCGCGCTGCGCGTGATCCACTTCGGTCCACAAACCCTGGGCACGTTCTCGGGTCCACCGGTGCCGAACCAGAAGTACGAAGCCAAGACCTCGGCCGACCTGGCCTTTACCTGGGCCTTCACCGAGAAGACCCGCCTGACGGTGGGCGGCACGAACATCTTCGACGTCAAGCCGACCGTGCAGGATGCGAACGAGACCGACAACGGTT
Source organism: Massilia sp. MP_M2 (assembly GCF_039123635.1). NCBI lineage: Bacteria > Pseudomonadati > Pseudomonadota > Betaproteobacteria > Burkholderiales > Oxalobacteraceae > Massilia > Massilia sp. MP_M2. Next base: position 76,950 of record NZ_JBCHJF010000002.1, on the reverse strand, counting down.
TCAAGTACGAGAGCGTGCAGTTCGGCCTGAATGGCGCGGCGCTGTTCGCGCGCCTGGCGCACCGCTTCTGATCTAATCTAGCCGCGCGGTAAAACAACGGCCTGCAAGCGATTGCAGGCCGTTGTCGTTTATGCCCGCTGCAGCGGCCTGCGCCTGCGCGCCGCCAGCCACCCCGCAGCAGCAATGCCGCACAGCGCCAGCGTCCCCGGCTCCGGCACCGTGTTCGGCGCCGTAGCGAATGCCGTGAAAGCATCCACGGCCCACTGCGTGCCGCTGCTGTTGTAGATCGTGAGCGTGTCGATGCCGCGCCAACCGAGTTCGATCCACTGCGGCGCGAACGTGTCGATCCCGTACGACACGTCGGTCGCGAACAGCAGTTGGCCTGCACGGCTGCCCTCGAACGAGAGTTCCTGTTCATACCAGGCCGACGTGAAGAACGCGCCGAGGAAGTCGAAGCCGGTCGTATTCGAGATCGTGACGGTGCCGCCCCCGTGGTTGAAGGCGACGTTGGCCGCCGAGACCACGCCGTTGGCAAAGCCGCTGTCGGGATAGGCATCGGCGCCGATGACGCCAACGCCGCTCCACTTGAAGCCCGCATAGCCGTCGGCGATGACGGCGGTCTCGCTGCTGGCCAGGTCGTCAAAACCAATGACGTCGGCGTGCGCACTCGCGCAGCATGCCGCCAGCAGGAACGAAAGGATACTGTGTTGCATAGGGTGCTCCTTGATGTGAAAACGTGGCGGGTTACTGGCGCACGAGCGCCGCGATGTCGGCGTCGCTCAGTGCCGAGCCGTAGATGCGCAAATCGTCCATCGCGCCCTGGTACGGCGCATCCCACCAGTTCACGCCCAGCGCAAACACGCCGCTGGTGCCGGTAAACACGTTGGGGAAACCCGCGGCGCTGAATCGTTTGCTGCCGTCGACATACACGTTGACCGCGCCGTTTCGCACGGTGAAGGCCACGTGCGACCAGCGGCCGACAGGGATCGTCATGCCAAGACCGGCGTCGTACCAGGCCGTGCCCGACCACAGCATCGATGCGCCGCCCACGCCCCCATGGCCCATCGGCAGCAGGCTGACCCAGGATTCGGTCGTGCGCGCGCCAAAGAAGGTGGTCGAAAACGCCGTCAGTGCCGCCGGCTTGAGCCACAGCGCCACGCTGTAGTTCTGGCTCGCGATGAGCCCATTGGGCAGCCGCACGCCGCTCGCGCCGTTGAAGACAGCCGCCCTGCCCTTCACGCCTGCCTCGAAGGCGATGCTGCCGCCTGGCGCGTCGATCCGGTTGCCGGTCACGCTGCCGGCGCCGAAGATGCCGTTTGCGTCAGCCAGGTTGCCATCGAAGGTGTAATGGGCCAGCAGGCCGCCGGCCTTGCGCACGGTGACGCCAAAGGTCTTGGTGACCACCGTGTTGCCCTTGGCGATGCGCGCCGTGAGCGTGACATTGACGTCCCCGCTGGCCGGACTGGTGACCACCCCGGTGTTGCTGATGACGGTCGGATTGGACGACGTCCAGGCAATCACCGCGCCGCGCGTGCCGCGCGTGGGCAGCGCAAGATTGGCCGTGACGGCGCTCGTGTTGCCCAGGCTGAGTTCTGCGGCGACGGCATTGACCACCTGCGCCTCGGTGCGTGGCGGCAGCCGGCTGCCGAACAGTGACACGCCCTCGCGCGAGACCGCCGAGAAGGTCATCGCAGGGCTTTTGGCCGTTTCGTCCCAGCCGTTGATGAAGACACCCTTGTACGGCGAGGCACCGGGCAGGCGGATCTCGATCCCGTTGCTGCCGGTGAGCAGCCAGCTACCGCCCACGGCGCCCGTGATCGTGCCGTCGGCGTTGAGTGAGATGGACTGCGACTTCTTGATGGCGGCCGAAATGTCCTTGCCATGATTGACCAGCATGTAGTCGCCCTGCACGAACTCGCGCCGCACGGCGCCCAGCGTCTCGCCCGTGTAGCGGCGCGGCGCGACGACCGGCCAGCCGTCCGCATTCATGAACAGTTGGTGCGTGCGGATCTCATGCTGCTCGCCGCGCTCTGGGAAACGCGCATGGAAGATCAGGAAGTGCTTGCCGCTGGCCGGATCGACATACGCCGAGTTGTGGCCGGGCGAGACATAGCCGGTGCCGATGCCTGTCCCCGTATCGCCCAGGCTTCGCTCGAACAGGAAGCTGCCCATCAGCTTGACGCCGTAGGGCGCGATCGATGCATCGTCGAACAGCGGCTTGGTGGGATCGGATTTGACAGCCGCCATGTCGTTGCCCTGGGCGTCGACGTACGGCCCGTCCGGATTGAGCGAGCGCGCGACGCGCAGATTGTAGCCACCGGTCGCATCCAGCCCGCCAAAGGACGTAAACAGGTAGTAGTGCGACGTGGCGGGGCTGTACATCACGTAAGCACCTTCGATGCGTGCGTGGTTGCCGCCCATCAGGCGCTTGCCGTAGCCCTGCCCCGGCAATGGCATGCCGGTCGACGGATTCAGCGCCAGGATGAAAATCCCGCCCGAATACGAGCCGTACACCATCCACAGTTTGCCGGCGCGATCCGAAAAGACGTGCGGATCGACGGCATTCGGGTGTTTCAGTGCGTCGTAGATCGTGCCATCGTGGCTGGGCTGGCCCCACATGCCCGATTTTAAAATGATGCCCTTGTCGACATAAGGACCTTCGATATTATTCGCTACCGCAATACCCAATGCGGAACGTGGCGAATCGCCCTTGCAGGCGTTGTAATACATATAGAATTTTCCGTCTGGCATGCGCTTGACGTCGGCCGCCCAAAGTGTGGACGACTGCGCCCAGCTGAATGTTTCGGCCAGTTCGGTGAATACATTCGATGCGCCATTGAGGAATAATGGATTGTTCGCCGTGACACCGTCGCTGACCTGCTGCCATTTCATCAAATCACGCGATTTGGCGGCCGCCAGATGCGATCCGAACACATAGAACATATCGTCCACCTTGATGACCGACGGGTCGTGCACGGCGGCATTCTGGAAGACGATCGGGGTTGGCGCGGCCTGGGCAGCGACGAACGAAGGAAGCATGGCCGACGACAATACGGCCCATGTTCCCATTGAGGAAAGGGTGTGATGCACGCTGGTCTCCGTTATATTTATTTGAATTTGCATTCTGATCATCGAATGCCGGAAATGAGAATGCGATATTTTTAAATGGTTTGCAACCGGATTGCATACGCTTGTTCAGCGCATTTCCCGAGATAAATATTTGCGATAACTTAAATAGCGCAATTTCTTATAAAAGCGACTGAAAGAATATCGCAGCCATTTCTGCGATATTCTTTTTTCGCCGGAATCGTTTTAAATCCACGAAAAAGTAATCGCCTGGTTTTTCGTCCAAGAATGGCTGTTGGCGCCGTACCACAGGGTATGCCGGTACGTGATGTGTCAAAATGCGCCCTTTACAGCGAGAACACCATGCACAAACTGATTGCCGAATTGATGCGGCTGTATCTTCCCGCCGATGTGCTGTCGTCCGACGTGCTCGCGCTGCCGGTCAGCCTGACAAACGGCGATGGCGAGACGCGCGCCATGATGATCCCGTTTCGCAAGACGAAGGGCGCCGACAGCGAAGCACACTGGACGCGGCTGTGCGAGGTGGCCAATGCGCTGCAGACGACGCTCAAGCTGCCCGCGCCAGCGGTGAGCATCTCGGGCGGCGACGCGTATTATTTGTGGCTGTCGCTCGCGACGCCGGTACCGGCCGAGCGCGCGCAGGCTTTTCTGGAACGCCTGCGCGCCGCGTACTTCCCCGACGTTGAGCTGGCGCCGGACGCGGTACGTGCGCCGGTCGCCCTGCCGCCCTGCCTGCACCCGCGCACCGGCAAATGGGCCGCCTTCATCCACCCGGGAATGGGCGCCTCGTTTGCCGACGAACCGGGGCTGGACATGCAGCCGCCGCCGAATGGCCAGGCCGGGTTCCTGGAAGGGTTGGAGAGTATCGATGCGGCGCAGTTCGAGCACGCGTGGCGCCTGCTCGAACCGGCTGCGGTGAGTGCGCCGGTGCCTGCGCCTGCGCCTGTGTCCTTGTCTGTGCCTGCGCCGCCAGCAGGCCTGCTGCTGAAAGACGCGACGCTGGAAGACATCGTGCGCCATCTGCACGCGAAGAATATCGAGCCGACTTTCCGGCACCTGATCGCGTAGGGTGGATGGGTTTCCCATCCATGCGTTCAACCAGTCATCGCGGTGTGGCTACGCAGGCTTGGTTTGAACGCTTGGACGGCGCAGCCGCCCACCCTACTTGGTGACCGTGATCAATGAGCGCTTGCCGCCCTTGAAACCGTACAAGGTGATCGTCCCGTCACGCACATCGCCGCGCGCGTCAAACGCCACCGGGCCGGTCACGCCCTTGTAGCTGGCTTTGGCCAGGAACGGCAGGTACTTGGCCGGGGCGGCCGATCCTGCCTTGACCATCGCATCGGCCATGACCATCGTCGCGTCGTACGCATACGGTGCGTTGATCTGCACGTCGATGCCGAAGCGCTTCTTGTAATCGACGCGGAACTTGTCCATGCCGGCCTTGCCTTCACCGCGCACGCCGCCCGCTTCCGCGCACACGACCTGGCCATCGACCATGGTGCCGCCGGAGAGCTTGAAGATCTCGTCCGAGCAGATGCCGTCGCCGCCCATCATGCGCACGTTCATGCCCAGCTGCTTCATCTGGCGCAGCATCGGGCCGGCCGTGGCGCTCAGGCCACCGAAGAAGACCATGTCGGGCTTGGTGGCGCGGATGCGGGTGACGATGGCGCTGAAGTCGGTCGCCTTGTCGTTGGTGAACTCGCGCGCGACGATCGTGCCGCCCTGCTGTTGCAGGGACCTGGAAAATTCCATCACCAGGCCCTGGCCGTACGCGGTGCGGTCGTCGACGACGGCCACGCGGCGCACTTTCATGGCACCGGTCGCGTAGCGGCCCAGGGCCTGGCCCAGCTGCACATCGTTGGCGATCGTGCGAAACGCCGTATTGAAGCCCTGCTGCGTGTATTTCGGGCTGGTGCTTGACGGCGAAATCTGCGGGATGCCGGCGGTGTGATAGATCTTCGACGCGGGAATCGTGGTGCCCGATGTCTGGTGCCCGATCACGCCGTTCACCTTGGCGTCGACCAGCTTCTGCGCCACGCTGGTGGCCTGTTTCGGGTCGCCCGCGTCGTCTTCGGCCACCAGCTGGAACGTCACCTTCTTGCCCGCGATCGTGGTACCGCGCGCGTTGAGGTGTTCGATCGCCATGCGCGTGGCGTTCTCGGTGTCCTTGCCAAAGTAGGCCACCGGCCCGGTGATCCCGGCCACATGGCCGATCTTGACGATGTCCTGGCTTGACGCCAGGCCGGCCGTTGCCGCCAGTACGCTGGCGGCCAATATGTTCTTGTTCATGGGTTCCCCGGTATGCAAACAGGCGGGCAAAAAGCCGCCAAACCGGTTATTTTACCGTGAGTACGCACACCGCGCTGGCGTGACAATTGACGCTATTTTGCCCGTACCTGCTGCGGTATCCTGCCTGGCTTGACAGCAAAGGCGCCTGCAACAGCACGGTCGCGGCAACAGGCACTTCCCGGCGCACACCATGCACACCATCCCATTCAGAATCAAGGCTGCCTTCACTGGCAATCTGCTGCTGCTACTTGCATTGCTGCCCGCGCAGGCGCAGCTACCGGCACCAAGCCGCACGATCTATAAATGTGAGGTGGCCGGCAAGATCGCCTATACCGACGTGCCCTGCCTCGGTGCGAAACGGCTCGACGTGGTGCCGGCGCGCGGTGTCGACAAGCTGTCGGGCACGTCCCGCGTGGGCGTGACAGTCGCACGTGAATATCAACAGGAGAATATGGCACGTGCCTTGAAACCCCTCCTGGGCATGAACGAGCAACAGTACGCTACAGCGGTACGGCGTCACGGGCTGGATGCTGGAGCACAGCGCGAATGCCGCGCACTCGAAGCGGCGATCGTCGACAACGAACGCATCGAGCATCAAGGGCCCGCGCGCGAATCAAGGGAAGCGCTGGCGCATGACACCCTCAGCCTGCGCCAGCGTTATCACGAGCTGCGCTGCTAAAGACTTGTCTGTACCGTCGTCTTGAACGTGACGGTGGCCATCAAGCCACCCAGCCGATCAGAAGAATCCAGCGTCAGCACCGCGCCATGGCGCTCGGCGATCGCCTTGATGATGGCCAGGCCCAGACCACTGCCGGCGGCCTCGCTGCCAGCCACGCGGTAGAAGCGGTCGAACACGCGTTCGCGTTCGTCCGGCGGGATGCCGGGGCCACTGTCTTCCACTTGCACCGCCACCGTCCCGGCGCCGCTGAGCACCGAGATGTCGACGGTGCCGCCGCCCGGGGTGTACTTGACCGCGTTGTCGACCAGGTTACGCAGCAGGATCTGCAGCGCATCGGGCTGGCCGTCGACGCTGGCCGGGTCGGCCTGCTGCAAGCCCAGGTCGACCCCCTTGGCGGCGGCCACGCCGGCCAGGTCGGCGGCGGTGCGGCGCGCCAGGTCGGCCAGGTCCACCGGCCGGTTGCGGGTCGCCGTGCCTTCGGCGGCGGTGGCCTCTTGGCGCGCCAGGATCAGGAGCTGCTCGACCAGGCGCGTGGCGCGGTCGATGCCGGCCGTCAGACGGCCCACCGCGATCTGGCGCGCTTCGGGCGTGTCGGCGCGGTCCAGGCTTTGGGCCTGCAGGCGCAGCGCCGCGAGCGGCGTGCGCAGTTCATGCGCGGCGTCGGCCACGAAGTTCTGCTGGGCCTCGAACGCGGTGCGCACGCGGCCGAACAGCAGGTTCAGCTCTTGCACCAGCGGGCGCACTTCGTCGGGCAAGCCGGTATCGGAGACCGGTGACAGATCGTCGGCCTGGCGCGACGCCACCTGCGAGCGCACGCGCGCCACCGGTTGCAGCGAGCCACTCACGACCCACCACACGACCAGCATCAGGATCGGCATCATGACCGCAATGGGCCCCAGCGTACGCAGGGCCAGGTTGCCGGCCATATTGCGGCGCACGGCCAGGTCTTGCGCGACCTGCACCGTTTGATTCGAGGTCTGGATCGAGAACACGCGGTAGGTCGTGCTGTTGGCGCGCACGTTCGAAAAGCCCAGCACCGCGCGCTGCGGCAGGCGCGCACGCGAGACGCTGTGAAACATCTGGGCGCCGTCGGGAGACCACATCTGCACCACCATATCGTCGTTGCCGCCGGCGCTTTCGGCTTCTTGCCGCGCGCGCGCTTCGTCGTTCGACAGCGGTGTGCTCGAACGCAGCGACAAGGCCATCTGCTGCATGTGGTAGTCGAAGATCTGGTCGGCGTCGTGCAGCGCGGTGCGGTAGGCGATCGTCGCCTGCGCCACCGCCGCGATCGTGATCGCCGCGAGCAGGAACCAGAGCAGGCGCCCGCGCAGCGAGTGCGTCATTTTCATGCTTTCGGCACCATGTAGCCGACGCCGCGCACGTTCTGGATCAGGTCGCTGCCCAGTTTCTTGCGCAGGCCGTGGATATACACTTCCACCGCATTGCTCGAGACTTCATCGCGCCAGCTGTACAGCTTTTCTTCGAGCTGCGCACGCGAAAGTACCGCGCCGGGCCGCGCCACCAGCGCCTCGAGCACGGCCCACTCGCGCGCCGACAGCGACACCTGGGTGCCGTCGACCATGATTTCGCGCGTGACCGGATTGATCGTGATGTTGCGGTATTCGAAAATCGGCTCGGCGCGGCCGGCAGCGCGGCGCAGCAACGCGCGCAGGCGCGCCAGCAATTCGTCGAGATCATAGGGTTTGAGGACGTAGTCGTCGGCGCCGGCATCCAGGCCCGCGATGCGCTGGGCCACCGAATCGCGCGCGGTGGCAACCAGCACCGGGGTGCGGTCCTTGCGCGCGCGCATCGAGCGCAGTACTTCGAGGCCATCCTTGCGCGGCAGCCCCAGGTCGAGCAGCACCAGATCGTAGTTCTGGTTCTGGATCAGGGCCGTGTCGGCCATTTCGCCGTCCTTGACCCAATCGACCGCGTAGTGCTCGGCCCTGAGCAGGTCGAGCACCACTTCACCGATCATCGTATCGTCTTCCACCAGCAGCAGTCGCATACATCCCCCGTTATTAAAGTGCGACCCGAGGACGCTACGCTATCTTAACCAATTAACCAATCCGCACCGGGATGAAGATTTTTTGACCGTCGCGCTGGATCAGCAGCGCCACCGACTTGCTGGCCTTGGCCACCATCTCGCGCACCTGGACCACCGACGTCACGGGACGGCCATTGACCGAGATGAGCACGTCGCCCGGCTCGATGCCCGCCATCTCGGCGGCGCCCGAGGCGTCCTCGATCAACAGGCCAGCGGCGATGCCGCTCTGGCGACGCTCGATCGGCTCGAGGGGCCGCAGCGACAGGCCCAGCTTGGCGCTGTTGTCGACAGCGCCCGCCACGTCTTCCACCTGGCCGCGGCGCGGTTTCTCGGCAGCGTCGGCCAGCGTCGCATCGATGCGCACCAGCTTGCCCTCGCGCCAGACGTCCATCGCGACCTTGTCGCCGGGTTTGGCCATCGTCATCATGGCCGGCAGGTCGCCCGACGAGACGATCGGCGTGCCGTTGGCCGTGCGAATGACGTCGCCGGATTTGAGGCCCGCACGTTCGGCCGGGCTGCCACGCTCGACGTTGCTCACCAGGGCGCCTTCGACCGATTCGAGCTTGAACGAATCGGCAAAGCTCTGGCCGACTTCCTGCACGCCCACACCGAGCTTGGCATGCTGCACCTTGCCGGTGGCGACGATCTGGTCCTTGATGCGCACCGCCAGATCGATCGGGATCGAGAACGACAGGCCCTGGTAACCGCCGGTCTGGCTGTAGATCTGCGAATTGATGCCGACCACTTCACCGCGGGTGTTGAACAGCGGGCCACCCGAGTTGCCTGGGTTGACCGCAACGTCGGTCTGGATGAACGGCACGCTACCGTCCGAAATCGAACGACCGGTGGCGCTGACCACGCCGGCGGTGACAGTGCTTTCGAGGCCATACGGCGACCCGATGGCCAGCACCCACTCGCCCACCAGGACCGATTTGGATTTGCCGATCGGCGCCACGGGCAAACCCTTGGCGTCGATTTTCAACACAGCCACGTCGGTGCGCGGGTCGGAGCCCAGAACCTTGGCGCGAAACTCGCGGCGATCCTGCAGCTTGACCGTGACTTCGTCAGCGCCCTGCACGACGTGTGCGTTGGTAAGGATGACGCCGTCCGGGCTTACGATGAAGCCCGATCCAGCGCCGAAAACGGGCGCTTCACGACCAGCGCGCTCACCACCGGAGCGCGGGTCCTGAAACTGCTTGAAGAACTCATACAACGGATGGCCCGGGTCGAGGCTTGGCATGCCGCCTGCATCACCGCCACTGCGGGCAGCGGTCTTGGTGCCGCCAACGACGCGGATATTGACAACTGCCTTGCCCTGTTGCGCGGCAATGCGCGTGAAGTCGGGCAGCGCCACGGTCGACGACGGGGCGCCCACGGCAGCAGCCGGCGCAGTGCCAGGGGCTGCCGCGACGACGGCCGGCGTGCCTGGGGCGGCGGGGTTGGCAGTCGCGTTATTGTGATTGACAGCGATGGCACCCACCGCGCCGCCGATGACGCCTGCGGCACACAGGGCCAGCGTCAGGCGTTTGGCAGTGATGGCAGTAACGGCACTTGGATTCGACATGGATGTGCTCCTGATGAAAATTCGGTGAATCGATGATTGAGATTCGATGAGACTAGTGTCGCGCAACCGTCTTAGACCATACTTAAGTTGACCGGCAACACCCCTTAGACGCGCCTTGATGCACACGGCTTGCGGCTGGACGGACACGATGCCCGCCAGATATGACAAGGGCGCCCCGATGCTGCAGGCGCCCTTCGTTCAAACCATTATCACATCATGTGCCACAGCTCAGGCAGCGCGCTGTTCCAGCGCCTGGACGTTGTCGCCGCTGATGGTGGTACCGGCAGCATCGCCGATGGCGATCTTGCGCGGCTTGAGCGCCTCGGGCACTTCGCGCACCAGTTCAATGGTGAGCATGCCGTTGTCAAACGAGGCGGTGGTCACCTTCACGTGGTTGGCCAGCTGGAAGCGCTGCTCGAAATCGCGCGCTGCGATGCCACGGTGCAGGAAGGTGCGCTGGGCGTCGTCCTTCTGCTTGCGGCCGGTGACGTGCAGGCTGTCACGCTCGGTGATGATCTCGACTTCGTCGCGGGTGAAACCGGCCAGCGCCATCACGATGCGGTATTGGTCTTCGCTCACCAGTTCGATGTTGTACGGTGGGTAGCTTGGCTGCGACTCGGCGCGTTGCTCGAGCAGGCTGGCCAGGCGATCGAAACCGATGGCGGAACGGTACAGTGGGGTCAGGTCGTAAGTACGCATGCTATCTATCCTTGTAAAGTTAAGCGATAAGGGTGCGGACCTCAGTTGAGCATCCGCTGGTACCAATCTAATGCCGGAGATCGCGAAATCAAGACATTCAAAATGCGGTTTTTAAAATATTTATCCAAATTTTGTTTGCATGATGTATCAGGGGAAATCCAGCCCTACGGGCGGTGCTACACTGCCCGGCTCCCCTTCCCTGCCTTTTTCCATGACCGCATCCCGCACCTTCTTTGCACGCGCTGCCCGTCCGGCGAGCGCTTTGGCCCTGACTCTGGCCCTGACTCTGGCCCTGCCTGCCTCGGCCCAGCTTCCCGCCGTCGGCGACGCCCCGTATCCCGGCACGATCGCGCTGCATGTCGATGCGAGCAATCTGTCGCAACAGGTCTTCAGGATGCGCCTGTCGATGCCCGTGCAGCCCGGTGCGATGACGCTGCTGTACCCGCAGTGGGCACCGGGCAACCACGGTCCGAACATCCCGCTGACCCAGCTCGCCGGCCTGAAATTCCGTGCCGGCGGCAAGCCGCTCGAATGGAAGCGCGACCCGGTCAACGTGTATGCGTTCCATGTCGTGGTGCCGGAAGGCGCAACCACGCTCGACGCCGAATACCAGTTTTTGTCGCCGCTCGATACGAGCCAGGGCCGCATCACGATGACCGACGATATCCTCGGCGTGCAGTGGCAATCGGTGGCGCTGTACCCGGCCGGCTACCAGGCGCGCCGCATCACCGTGCAGCCGACGCTGCGCCTGCCTGCCGGCTGGCAGTTCGCCAGCTCTTTGGCGGTCGAAGCACGCACCGGCGACGAAGTGCGCTTCAAGCCGCACGACCTCGATACGCTGGTCGACTCGCCCCTGTTCGCGGGCCGCTACTTCAAGCGCATCGACCTGGCGCCGGGCGCGAAGCAGCCGGTGATGCTCAACGTGGTGGCCGACAATCCCGAAAACCTCGAGGCCAAGCCGGACCAGATCGCGCTGCACCGCGCGATGGTGAGCCAGGCACTCAAGCTGTTCGGATCGCACCACTATCGCCAGTACGATTTCCTGTTTGCGATCTCGGACGAGTTCGGCGGCATCGGCCGCGAGCACCAGCAGTCGAGCGAGAACGGCGTCAAGCTCGGTTACTTCACCGAGTGGAACCGCAACGAGGCCGGACGCGAGCTGCTGCCGCACGAATTCGTCCACTCGTGGAACGGCAAGTTCCGCCGGCCCGCGGGCCAGGATGTCGCCAACTTCAACACGCCGCTGCAGAACGAGCTGTTATGGCTGTACGAAGGCCAGACCCAGTTCTGGGGCAAGGTGCTCGCCGCGCGTTCAGGCCTGGTCTCGCAAGCCCACGCGCGTGACGCTCTGGCCGCCGACGCCGCGCGCTACGATGCCACCCAGGGCCGGGACTGGCGCGCAGTGCAGGACACCGTCAACGACCCGATCATCAACGGCCGCCGTCCGATCGGCTGGGGCAACTGGCAGCGCAGCGAGGATTACTACACCGAGGGCATGCTGATCTGGCTCGACGTCGACACGATGATCCGCGAGATGTCGGGCGAGCAGCGCGGCCTTCAGGACTTCGCGCGCGCCTTCTTCGGCATCGACAACGGCAGCACGCAGACGACCTACTACACGTTCGACGACGTGGTGGCCGCCTTGAACAAGGTGCAGAAATACGACTGGGCGCCGTTCCTGCGCGCGCGCCTGGACGGCCACGGCCCGGGCGCCCCGCTAGATGGCCTCAAGCGCGCCGGCTGGAAGCTGGTCTACGGCGACACGCCAAGCGACACAACGCGCGGTGCGGAAGATCGCAACAAGACCACCGACTTCACGTACTCGCTGGGCTTCCAGGTGCGCGCCGATGGTGGCATCACGGGCGTGATCTGGGATGGCGTGGGCTTCCGCGCGGGCCTGGCGGCCAACACGACGATCGTCGCGGTCAACAACCGCGTCTACAAGGGCGATGTGCTCAAGGCAGCGGTGCGCGCCGCCAAGGATGGCAAGGCGCCGCTCGAACTCCTGGTACGCAAGGGGAACAACCTGCGCACGATCTCGCTCGACTACCGCGACGGCCTGCGCTATCCGCGCCTGGAACGCATTGCGGGCACCAAGGATCGGCTCGAGGTGTTGTTCAAGGCGCTGTAGGGTGGATGGCTGCGCCATCCACGCGTCCAACCATCAGCCGATCCGACGCGCAAGCCTGAGTAGGGTGGATGGCCCCGCCATCCACGCGTCCAACGATCGGCAAATCCAACGCGCACGTCACGCTTGACGTGCGACATCCCATTACCCTCTGCTGCCGCATACGCTCGGCAGCATGTCCCATTTTCGTCGCGTCCGCTCTGGCCGGACTTATTTCTTCACGCTGGTCGCCTTTCGTCGTCGCCCCATCCTGTGTGACGATGCGATCCGCTCATCCTTGCGCGTTGCATTCGACCGAACGCGCCTGCGCCGCCCCCTCTCGATCGACGCCATCGTGCTGATGCCGGACCACCTGCATTGCATCTGGACGCTGCCGGATGGCGACACCGACATCTCGACACGATGGGCACAGATCAAGCACCATGTTTCCTTCTCCTGTCGCGATCAATATGACGACATCGCGCCTGCCGAGTCACGCCGCCGCCGTGGTGAAGCCGCGATCTGGCAACGGCGCTTCTGGGAACATCAGATCAGGGATGACGACGACATGGCGCGCCATGTCGATTACATTCATTACAAGCCGGTCAGGCATGGTCATGTCAGCAGTGCTGCGCAGTGGCCGTATTCATCGTTTGGGCGGTTTGTGAAGAGCGGGATATATCTTCCTGATTGGGGTGGCACCGAGGCAGCGCGGACGATGATGCTGGAGTGAATTGGAGACGCCGGTCTATTACAGCGTGCACAAGTGCGGTGATCTTGGCGCCAACGATCACCGCGTGGTCGGCCTAGCCGCCCACCCTACGCCAGGAGCCGTTTATCTGCTCAACGTGTGCGAATTGCAGACGATCGAATTTCACGCCGACGTGACCTTGAAAACGGCAGCGGCAAATCGACCATCCTGGTAGCGATCGCGCTGGCGCTGGGCTTCGGCATCGAAGGCGGCACGCTGAACAACCGCTTGCTGAACACGTCCGGCGAGCACACCCGGTTGGCGGATCACATTCGGATGTCGCGCAGCGCGCGCAGGCCCAGGGACGGCTATTTTCTGCGGGCCGAAAGTTTCTACAATCTCGCGACCTACCTCGACGAGATGTCAGGCACCACCGGCTATGGCGGCAAGGAGCTGCATGCGCGTTCGCACGGCGAAGCGTTCATGAGCGTGCTGCTCGATAAATTCAGGGGCAATGGCCTCTACCTGCTGGACGAACCCGAAGCTGCGCTCTCACCCAATCGCCAGCTGGCCGCGTTGCGGGCGATGCATCAACTGGTGCAGGAACAGTCGCAGTTCATCATCGTGACGCACTCGCCGATTCTGCTTGCCTACCCTGGCGCGAAGATTCTGGCGTTCGATGGCAGCGGCATTGCCGAGATCGGCTATGAGGACACGGAACATGACGCCGTGACGCGCGACTTTTTGAATCACTATCCGCGCCGGCTGGAACAGTTGCTGGCGCCGGATTGAGAACGGCTCACTCCCACCAGGCCCGTACCGTACTTCCGCCAAACACCGCATGCTGGCGCACTGCAGGCGAAGACAGGCTGTACAACGCTGCCCGCTCGATCGCGCTGGCGCCATCGAGCGCAGCGCATTGCTCGGGCGTCAGGACGATGTCGAGTGACGCAATATTCTCTGCCAACTGCGCCAGGCGGCTGACGCCCAACAAGACCGATGTCACGCCGCGGCGACTGTTGAGCCATGCATAGGCCGTGCTCGCAGGACTATGTCCAGCCTCCTGGGCGATCTTTTTCAGGGCGTCGACCAGCTTCCAGTTGCGATCGGTGAACAACGAATCACCAAACGGATTCGCGCCGTCGAGCCGCTTGTCGTCGGCGCTACGCTGCTCTCCCGGTAATGCGGCGTTGCGTGGCAAGCCGCCCGCGCGCGGCGCCCCAGCCTCGACGGTGGCGCGCACATATTTTCCGGTCAGAAGTCCAAAGGCCAACGGACTCCACGGGACAATACCCATGCCAAACTCGGCCGCCATAGGCACGAATTCGTCTTCGATGTCGCGGTTGGCCAGGGAGTAGAAGTACTGCAGTGCGATGGGCCCCGGCAAGCCACGCACCTGCGCCAGGGTCGCCAGCTTTGCGATAAACCAGGCGGGAGAATTGGACATGCCCCAGTAGCGGATTTTACCGGCCCGGACCAGTGCGGCCATGGTGTCGAGCAGCTCCTCGGCAGGGGTCACGCCATCCCATACGTGAATCCAGAACAGGTCGATGAAATCCGTGCGCAGGCGTCGCAGGGAGTTCTCCAGCGAGGCGTGCAGGTGCTTGGCACTGTTGCCGCCGGCATGCGGGCCGCTCCCCGTCGCAAAGCCGGCCTTCGTTGCAACCACCAGGCGGTGGCGCGATGCGCTGTCGGCGATAAACGCGCCCAGCATTTCCTCGCTGCGGCCACTTGAATAGACGTCTGCGGTATCGATGAAATTGCCACCGGCTTCGACATAAGCGTCGAATACGGCGCGCGAATCTGCTGCGTCCGAACCCCAGCGCGACGTGCCGAACGTCATGGTGCCCAGTCCAAAAGGGCTCACCGCCAGACCGGAGCGGCCCAGGGTACGATAATCATGCAGTGCCATAACTTTACTTTCAGAGTGATTGCTAGGAAAATAGTAACCCGCTCACATTACCGTTGCAAGGACTTTCCTAGTGATCGCTACCAAAAAAACCACTGCGGCATTGCGCAAGAAGGGGCGCCCCCTGTCGTTCGACCGTGAGGCGGCACTGAACAAGGCCATGCTGCTATTCTGGGAACACGGTTATGAAGCCACGTCGCTCAACGCGCTGACGTCGGCGCTTGGCGTGACGCCGTCGAGTATTTATTCCGCGTTCGGCGACAAGAAGACGCTCTTTTTCGAAGCGCTCGAGTTGTACATGACGGGTGGCGGCTCCCTGCAGATGATGCTGGATCAGGCGCCGACGGCGCGCGCCGCAGTCCAGCAGATGCTGCTGGGTGCGGCGGCCGGCTTCACCGGTGAATGCACGCCGAAGGGTTGCCTGCTGGCCAGCGCCGCAGTGAGTTGCTCCGCGGATGCAGGCGATGTGCGCCAGGCGCTTGGCGCGAGGCGGCGGGGTATCGAAGCGCAGGTGCGGGACCGGATTGCGGCGGGAATCCGTCAGGGAGACGTGCCCGCCGATGCCGATGCCGATGCCCTTGCAGCGATGGCGATGGCGTTGATCCAGGGGATGTCCACGCTGGCGCGGGACGGCGCGGCCAGGGAAAAGTTGAACCGGATTGTCATGGCCGCTCTGCAAGGCTGGCCGTTGCAAGCAACTACGCACGGTGAAGAGCAGTCTGCCTGATCACAAGACCCAGGCAGACGCAGGCCAGCCATCGTGGCGCTGCCAGGAAAAGACCCGGCAAGTCGGATGGCACAGTCAGTGTGGACGATGCGAGCCGGCTTCATGAAGGGCGCCGCGCCGGACGGTATCGATCACCATGCGTCGGTCAGTATGTCCACTTGCCACGCTGGTTCACCAGCGTCTTCTTGCCTTCGGTGACCACCAGCCGGCCATCGGCGTAGACGGTGTAGTTCACGCGGCCCGAGCGAAACACATAGCCCTGGAAGGCGCCGGGCGTGACGCCATCGGCCGCCATCGAGTGCATGGTCTTGCCGCGTAGCGTGATCGCCTTGCCGGTCTTCTTGCTGGTGCCGGTGTAGCGCACGTCGTCGCAGGTGACGTTGCCCTCTTCGCATTGCTGCACGATCTTGACGGTAAAGCCGGCTGTGTCCAGCGTCTGCTGCGTGGCGGCGTGGGCCGAGGCGGCGAATGTGAAGACGGCCAGGGCGGCGAAATGAATGGATAATTTCATGGGTTCTCCTGTCGACTGTCGATCGCTGAAGTATGCCTGACCGGGGCAAGCAGTCCGTTCGCTGACGCGCGCTCGCAGCTTGCAACCGGCATCGCCTTACCCGAACAAGCCATGCAGGAACCAGCGCGGCGCCGCATCTTCGCCCGAGCCGTTGATGCGCTCGCGGTAGATCCAGTACAGCGCGTGGTCCTTGCCTTCGGCAATGAAGTAATCGCGCGTTTGCGTCTGGCTCCACCACCCTGCTTCGATGCGTTCGGGATTGGACGCTACCCGCAATGGCGAGCCGTAGAACGGCCGGTGGTCGCGCATCAGCAGCGCGAGCGGCTTGGCCAGCAGCCAGCTTGGCCGGGGCAGGCTTTGCACGTCGGGCGGCATCTGCGCGGCGCGCGCCGCCGCGCTCATTTTCTCGTGCACGGGCACCCAGGCATTGGCGATTTCGGGCCGGTAGTCGGCATGCGGCAGCGCCTGCAGCACGTTGTCGGTGCCCAGGCGCGCGACCAGCAGTTCGATCATGCGCATGCGGTCTTCTTCGCTGCCGCCGGGATCGGGGAACAGCGAATCGGTCGGCGGCGCCATCGCCTGCAACTGCTGGGCTTCGAGCCGGATGCCGATCACGGGCGCGACGAGTTCGAGTTTGCCCAGGCGTTCGCGCAGCAGCCGCATCAGGTGTTCGTCGCGCCATGTGGGTTCGGCCAGCGCGATGTCGACCACCGTGGGCGGACAGGCTACCCTGCCCCGCTCGTGCTCGAGCAGCAGCCGGATGCGTTCGACCGCCAGCTGGCGCGCGCACAGCCAGCCCGTCATCTGCAGCACCAGGTGGTGAGCGCCGGCCAGCAACAGGTCGGCGTGCTCGAGCCGGTCGAACAGTTCGAGCCGGGCCTGAAAGCGTTCGGGCGGCTCGATCCAGCGCAGCAATTCGGGACTGTGGCCATACGCGGCGTCGAGCATGTCGAGCAGCGCGCGCCCGCAACGCCGCTGCAGGCCGGGCCGGGGCAGGCGCTGCAATTCATCGAGCCGGCGGCAGCCGAGGCCATCGAACCAGGCGGCAAACGGACGCGCCGGTGGCAGCAGGCTCACCGGCAGGCGGTCGAGCCGCCGCACGAGCGAGGCCATCTTGACCGCGCGCCCGGCATTGCGGCGCGCCAGCAGCCACGCGCCGCGCGCGGTGGGCGCGCAGGCAATGCACCCCGTAAAGCCGAGCGTGCGCAGGTTGGCGCGCACACGCTCGCACAACTGCCGGATGCCGCCAAACAGGCGCAGGCTGGCGCCGATGTCGAGCAGCAGCGTGGCTTCTTCGGCCAGCGCCACTTGCGGCGTGTATTGCAGCATCGCCATGGCCACTGCCTGCAAGGCCTCGGCCTCGCGCTCGTGGCTGCGCTGGACGATGCGCGCGTGGGGCATCAGCATCAGCACGCCGCCGCGCCGCATGCCGGGCAGCACGCCTTCAATGTGCGCCGCCTTTGACAAGGCCATCACCCGCTCTTGCTCCAGAACCACGATGCCGGGGTCGCCAGCAGCCGACGTGTCGGTACCAGCAAGCGCATCGGCACCAGCAGGCGCATGGGCGGGAGCGGGAGCGGGAGCGGGAGCAGCAGCATCGGCACCGCCGCTACTGCTACTGCTACTGCTATTGCACCAGCGTGGGCTGAAGACTTCGAGCGGTAGCTGGGGCAAATACAGGCCGATCCAGAGGCGCATGGCGTTGCAGTAATGAAGAACCAAGGGGCAGGAACAGCGGCGCGTCGCGCTGCGGTCCCCGGCGTTTGAGGAAGTCGATCGTCATGCCGCCGGCAGCCGGACGCAGCGCAAGGCGCAGCGGTGCGGGCGACGCGTCTTGCGCGGCAGACAGGGGACGGAACATGAAGAACAGGGTCTCGCCCCCCTGCGCCGCCAGGTGCAGGCGGCGCAGGCTGTCGCTGCGCACGTGGTTGGTCCAGAACAGCAGCGCGCCGCAACTACCGCTGCGCAAGACCTGCTCGGCCGCCCACAGCGCATCGGCACTGCGCGTCGAGCGCAGCCACAGCAATTGGGATGGATCGAGGCCCAGCGCGGCCAGCGCCAGCGCCTGGGGTGGATGGGGCGGCTGCAGCAGCACGATGCGGCGCGACGCGCAGGCGGCCAGCGCCGGGCGCAGCAGGCGCATTTCACCGATGCCGGGTTGTTGCAGCAGCAGGTCGACCAGGGTGCCGCCGGGCCAGCCGCCGCCGGGCAGCTGGCCCGACAGGGTGGCGTGACCCGTGTCGATGCAGCGCGTATCGGCATGCGCCAGCTGCGAGGCGCGCCACAGCGATGGGTGCAATGCCTCTGGTGCGGCAAGGATGGAAGAAGGATTCATGGCAGTGATAACAATGCAAGTACTGTATAAACGTACAGTACTCTTTGAAACGGGCCTTGGCAAGCGCTTTTCATTTTGTCTACCGTATCGCCACCTTGTAGATCGGCTTTCTGGCGCCACATATGTCGTTCGTGCCCCATGACCATGGAGTTGTCAATGAGCAACGCAATCAGCAATGCAACGAGTACCGATCTTCTGCTCAAGAAAGCCGGCATCATCGAACGCTGCTGCAACCGCGCCAGCGAAGAATACGAGCGCGATCCCGCGACATTCACCGACGACATCACGCGCCAGGATGCCGCCACACTGAACGTGATACGGGCCTGGGAAGCGGCGATCGAGATGGGCGACTACGTGATCGGCTGCGCGCGCCTGGGGCCAGCGCAGGACGAACGCGAGGTCATCACGCTGCTGGCAGGACATGGCTGGATCGCGCCCACCATGGCCGACAACCTCAAGCGCACCGGCGAATTCTGCCGCGCCGAATGGGATTACCAGGCCGCGCCCCTGCCGGCCCTGGTTGCGATCATCCAGCGCGGCCTTGGCGATTTCACCGATTACGCAGCAGCGCTCACGCGTGGCGCACGCGCTGTCGGCCAACCCTGACCATGTCTTGTCAGTGCGCCAACGGTGCGCCTGCTGGTATCATGCGCCTCTTTTGGGAGTGGCATTTTCTGGCGCCGGATGCGCCGGGTTGCCGCTCTCGCACTGACCAATCAAAACAACCATGACCCAACAGACCAATTTGCCTGGCTTCTTCAGCCGCTTGTCGATCGCCTTCGGCGCCCTGTTCAAATCGCTCGGCGACGCCGAATTCGCTGCGCGCGTGCGCGATGACGGTGTCGGCCCGACCGCCGCTCCAGTACCAGCACCGGCACCAGCGCCAGCGCCAGCAGTGAAACCGGCGCCCGCGCCGGCGCCCCTGCGTGCGCCGACGCCGGATTCGGCCCTGCAGCTGCTGAGCCTTTTCCAGCGCGAAGCCCGCCTGATCGACTTCGCCCACGAAAACCTCACCAGCTATTCGGATGCCGACATCGGCGCCGCCGCGCGCGTCGTGCACGAAGGCTGCGCGCGCGTGCTGCGCGAGCACTTCACGATCGAACCGGTGCGCAGCGAAGCTGAAGGCGCCCGCATCACGCTGGCCGAAGGTTTTGACGCCGCCAGCGTGCGCCTGACCGGCAACGTGGTCGGCACGGCGCCGTTCAACGGCACCCTGAGCCATCGCGGCTGGCGCGCCGCCAGCGTCACACTGCCGCAACTGGCCGAGCGCCACGATGCGCGCGTGCTGGCCCCGGCCGAGGTCGAACTGTGAACGACATCGTGAACGACCCGTTGAACAGTACTGCCGAGCCGCGCTACGCCATCGGCATCGACCTGGGCACCACCCACAGTGCCCTCTCGTATGTCGACCTGCAGGCCAGCGACGGCGAACAGGCCGTCGACGCCGTGCTGCCGATCCCGCAACTGACCGCGCCCGGCACGATCGAGGCGCTGCCGCTACTGCCATCGTTCCTGTACCTGCCGCACCCGGACGAACTGCCGGCCGGCGAACGCGCGCTGCCATGGAGCGACAGCGAAGAAACGGCGATCGCCGGCGAAATGGCGCGTAGCCGCGGCGCGACCACGCCGATCCGCCTGGTCTCGTCGGCCAAGAGCTGGCTGTGCCACCCGGGCGTGGACCGCCGCGCCGCGATCCTGCCGACGGACGCGCCGGACGAAGTCACCCGTGTTTCGCCACTGGATGCCTCCACCCATTACCTGCGCCACCTGCGCCAGGCCTGGAACGCCGCGCACCCCGAAGCGCCGTTCGACCAGCAATCGGTCACCGTCACCATCCCCGCCTCGTTCGATCCGGGCGCGCGCGAACTGACGCTGGACGCTGCGCGCCTGGCCGGCTTCACGCCGACCCTGCTCGAAGAGCCGCAAGCGGCGCTCTACAGCTGGATCCAGGGCAGCGGCGGCCGCTGGCGCAAGCAGGTCGCACCGGGCGACATCATCCTGGTGGTCGACGTCGGCGGCGGCACCAGCGACTTTTCGCTGATCGCGATCCTCGAACGCGACGGCAAGCTCGAGCCGCATCGCGTGGCCGTGGGCGACCATATCCTGCTGGGCGGCGACAATATGGACCTGGCGCTGGCCCACTTCGTGGCCCGCAAACTCGCTGCCAACGGCACCCAGCTCGATGCCTGGCAGATGCGCGCATTGACCTACGGCTGCCGCAGCGCCAAGGAAGCGCTGCTGGCCGACGCCAACGCGACGACGCACCCGATCGTGGTGCCAAGCCGCGGCTCGAAACTCATCGGCGGCTCGATCCGCACTGAACTCACGCGCGACGAAGTCACCGCCTTCATCACCGACGGCTTCTTCCCACGCGTGGAGGCCTCGGCGCGGCCGACCGTGCGCGCCCGCGCCGGCCTGACCCAGCTTGGCCTGCCGTATGCGCAGGACGCAGCGATCACGCGCCACCTGGCCGCGTTCCTCGCGCGCCAGGCCGGCGCCACCGCCGAACTCGAAGGTTTTACTGGCCGCGTCACGGCCGACCACACCTTCCTGCATCCGAGCGCGGTGCTGTTCAATGGCGGCGTGTTCAAATCCGGCATCCTGGCCCAGCGCGTGATGGACACCATCAACGACTGGCTGTACATGGAAGGCGCCGAGCCGGCGCGTATGCTCGAAGGCGCCGATCTGGATCTGGCCGTCGCGCGCGGCGCGGCCTACTTCAGCTACGCGCGGCGCGGCGGCGGTGTGCGCATTCGCGGCGGCACGGCGCGCTCGTACTACGTCGGTGTCGAGTCGTCGATGCCGGCCATTCCCGGCATGGAGCCGCCACTCGAAGCCCTGTGCGTGGCGCCGTTCGGCATGGAAGAAGGCAGCGAACTCGAACTGCCGGGCCAGGAATTCGGCCTGGTGATCGGCGAGCCGGTCACGTTCCGCTTCTTCGGCTCCACCACGCGCCGCCAGGACCGCATCGGCGACGTGCTCGAATTCTGGGGACCGGACGAGCTGCACGAAATGAACGAGATCCAGGCCACGCTGCCGGCCGACGGCCGCACGGCGGGCGAGGTCGTGCAGGTGAAACTGCATGCGCTGGCGCTTGATACCGGCACGCTCGAACTGCTGGCGGTGGCGCATGACGGCCAGCGCTGGAAGATCGAGTTTGACGTGCGTACGGCGGCCGGGGTCCAGTGACCTGGCTCGTCGGCATCGATCTGGGCACCACGAATACGGTGCTGGCCTACGGCCGCAATGGCCCGGGCGGCATCGAGCTATTCCAGATCGATCAGTTGGTGGCGCCCGGCGAAGTGGCCGGCGCACCGCTGCTGCCCTCGATGCGTTACCACCCGGGGCCGGATGAATTGGCACCCGGCGCCCTGCAACTGCCCTGGCAGGGGTCGGATGTCGCCGGCGTCGAGCGCGTTGCGCTGGGGCGCCTGGCGCGCGTGCTGGGTGCGGCCACGCCGGGCCGGCTCGTCACGAGCGCCAAGAGCTGGCTGTCGCACGGCGGCGTCGACCGCATGGCGCCGATCCTGCCGTGGGGTGTCGAGAACGACGTGCCCAAGGTCTCGCCGGTGGCCGCCAGCGCCAGCTACCTTGCGCACCTGCGCGCCGCATGGAATGCGCGCTTTCCCAAACAACCCCTTGAGCGCCAGCAGATCGTGCTCACGGTGCCGGCGTCGTTCGACGAAGGCGCCCGCGCGCTGACGCTCGAAGCGGCCAGGCTGGCCGGCCTGCCGAAGGTCGCGCTGCTGGAAGAACCGCAAGCCGCGCTGTACGACTGGCTGTACCGCCATCGCGCCAGCCTGGCCGACGATCTGGGCGACGCGCGACTGGTGCTGGTGGCCGACGTGGGTGGCGGCACCACCGACTTCAGCCTGGTCAAGGTCGATGTCAAGGACGGCGAGCCGCACCTGACGCGCATCGGCGTGGGCAACCACCTGATCCTGGGTGGCGACAATATGGACCTGGCGCTGGCACACCTGATCGAAGCGCGCATGGCCGAACACTCCGGCGAACACGATGGCAATGACACCGCGCGCACGCGCCTGTCGGCCGCGCGCCTGGCCCAGCTCACGGAACGCTGCCGCGCCGCCAAGGAACAACTGCTGGCCATTGATGCCCCCGAGTCGGTTGCCGTCACGCTGCTGGGCGCCGGCAGCCGCCTGATCGGCTCGGCTCGCAAGGCTGACCTGCTGCGCAGCGACGTCGAGCGCATCGTGCTCGATGGCTTCCTGCCGCTCAACGCCGCGCAGGAAGAACCGGTGCGTGCGCGCACCGGCATCGTCGAATTCGGCCTGCCGTATGCGAGCGACCCGGCCATTACGCGGCATCTGGCCAGCTTCCTGCGCCAGCATGCGGCGGCGTCGCGCGAGGCACTCGGCCTGGATGGCGACACCATCCCGGTGCCGGATACCGTGCTGCTCAACGGCGGCGTGTTTAGGGGCAGCGCGCTGGCGCGGCGCCTGGTCGACACGCTGGCCGGCTGGCGCGACGCGCCATTACGCGTGCTGCACAACGAGAATCCGGATATCGCCGTCGCCCGTGGCGGCGTCGCCTACGCGCTGGCACGCCAGGGCCTGGCGCCGGCGATCGACAGCGGCGCCGCCCGCAACTACTACCTGCTCCTGGACGGCGAAGCACGCGCTGGCCTGCTGCGCGCCGTCTGCCTGCTGCCACGCGGCACACCGGCCGCCACGGAAGTCGCGCTGGCGGAGCGCAGCTTCGCACTGCGCGTCGGCCAGCCGGTACGCTTTCACCTCGTCTCGACGATTGCCGATGCCGGCGCGGCGCCACAGGCCGGTGACCTGGTCGATCTCGATCCGGCCGACGTGGTGCGCCTGCCGCCGATTGCGACGGTGCTGCGCGCGGCAGCGTCCACCTCAGCGTCCGGCACAACGGCCGAGATTCCCGTACACTTGGTGACGACGCTGAGCGAAGTCGGTTCGCTCGAAGTGCATTGCGTCGCCCAAGACGGCGGCGGGCGCTGGCAACTCGCGTTCCAGTTGCGTGGCGACGGCGGTGGCGACGTCGATATCGACACGCCGGACGAGGCCCTGCCCGCAAACCTGGACGCGGCAATCGACAAGATCGAGCGCGTGTTCGGCGCCCGCTCGAAACAGATCGAGCCGAAAGAAGTCAGGCAACTGCGCGCCGGCCTGGAACACCTGCTCGGCGCGCGCGAAAGCTGGACCACGCCGCTGCTGCGCCGCCTGTTCGACGCCCTGATGGCGCGCGCGAAAGGCCGGCGCCGCTCGGTCGAGCACGAGCGCGCGTGGCTCAATCTGGCCGGCTACAGCCTGCGCCCCGGCTTCGGCCACCCGCTCGACGAATGGCGCATGGAGGGGCTGTGGGCCATGTTCGAGGCGGGTGTGCAGCACCACAAGGACAGCCAGGTGCGCGCCGAATGGTGGACGCTGTGGCGCCGCGTGGCCGGCGGGCTGTCGCTCGACGCGCAACTGCGCGTGCTCGACGATTTCGCCTTCAACCTGCAGGCCGATGCCGCCGAGCGTGGCCGGCGCCCCGTCACGCTGGTCGACGGCAGCGAAGAAGACCTGCTGCGCGTGGGCGCGTCGCTCGAGCGCATCCCGTCGGCCTACAAGGCCGAGATCGGGGAATGGCTGTTCAAGCAGATCGCCGACATCCCTGGCGGCGGCAAGCTCGATGCCCGCGCCAGCGCGCGCTACGGGCGCTACTTGTGGGCGCTGGGCCGCGTGGGTGCGCGCCAGTCGTTCCAGTCGAGCGCACATGAAGTAGCGCCGCCCGACGTGGCCGAGGGCTGGCTGCGCCAGCTCCTGCTGCTCGACTGGCGCAAGGTGGAACCGGCCGGTTTCGCCGCCGCCCACATCGCGCGCATGACGGGCGACCGCTCGCGCGACATCGATGAGGCGGTGCGGGACGACGTGCTGCGCCGCCTGGCGGCCAGCGGCGCGCCGCCGGCATGGACCGAGATGGTGCGCGAGGTCGTGGAACTGGATCAGGCCAGCGAAGCGCGCATGCTGGGCGATGCGCTGCCGCCGGGCCTCAAGCTGCTGCGCTAAGGCGGCGTTAAGCCTCCAGCTGACCAATCAGGATCAGCGAAACCGGCTTGCCGGTACCGGGATGCAGCGGCTCGCGCATCGCCGTCAGGCGCAAGCGATGCGCCGCGAACAACGCAATCCAGCCCGCGACCGTGCGGAAGTACCACGGCGGGGCATCGGCGAAGTCGCTGGAAAAGCCCGCCCAGCTGCCGGCGCGCCAGCCGTCGACATACGGCGCATCGCCGCACGCCATGAGCGGGTGCACGGTCTGCACGACCAGCGAGCCGCCCTGGCGCAGATAGGTCGGCGCCGCGCGCAGCAGGCCATCGACCGCCTCGTTACCGATCAACGAGAAATTGCAGACCGCGACATCGACCGCCAGCGCCAGCCGGCCCTGCGCGATCTGCTCGAACGACAGCACGCAAAAGTCGCCACCGCCGGCGGCATTGGCCTTCTCGACCAACGCGGGAATTGCATCGACGCCGACCATGGCCACGCCAGGCAGCGCGCGCACCAGCCAGCCTTCGCCGCAACCGAGATCGACGCCCGTGGCCGGATCGAGGCTGCGCACCGCATCGACGATGGCGGCATTGGTGACCAGCGTGCGTGTTTCGATCTCCCCGCCGCGCACGGCGGCAGTCCATGGGTCGACGTTGCGTGACCACGCGTCGAGAACAGCGGCATCGGTAAGACCGGGCATGGGTTTCTCCTGTGATGACGCCAGTATGCCGCAGGCAGTCACGGCACACCCGCGAACGACAACCATCCACAGGATCGGATAGACTGGCGCCGAGTCCGCCAACGCACCCGCCCTGCCCGCCCATGAAACCATCGCAACACCTGCCGATCCTGCTCGTCGCCGTCCTCGCCGCCGTCATCACCTTCGCCCTCATCAAGCGCCCGGTCGACGAAGCGCCCGCACCGCCGCCGCTGGTGTCGCTCGAGAAGATGGGGCACCTGGTGTCGCTCAAGATGAACTTTTCGGACGTGATCGAATTCACGCAGCCCAATGCCGTGGACATCCCGTGGTCGCAATGGGAAGTACGGCTTGGCAGCACCCGCGTGCTGCTGGTCGCGCGTGGCGACTGCACGCTGGCCACCGACCTGCGCCAGGCGCGCTACGAAGACATCGACAACACGGCGCGCACGCTGACCGTCGTGCTGCCGGCGCCCTCGCCGCTGCAGGCGCGCATCAACCACGAACCGCGCGACAAGGGCGGCTCGTACTTCTATGCGGTCACCGACCAGGGCTTGCAGGCGTTCATTCCATCGGCGCAAACGCGCACCACGGCCATGAACAACGTGCTGGCCACGGCGCAGAAAGCAGTACAAGCTGCCTGCAGCCAGCCGACGGTACTGAACACCGCGAAGGACAACGCCGCCACGGTGATGCAGGCCACGCTGCTGGCCACCGGCTGGACGCCGACTGTCGTGTGGGAAGCAAGCACCGGGCAGTCCACGCCCGCCACGACGCCATAAATTGTTGTAAAAAATTCCCAGTTAGAAACAAAAGATTACACCTGTGATGACGTAACCGACAGGACCCTTCGTGTAAAATCGCCTCAGCAGGTTATCGGAACAAATCAACTATATAGAGGTGACAACACCATGCGCGTCTTCCCATCCAGCGGAAAAACCCTTGTCTTTGCTCTCGCGGCAACCGTTCTTTCCACCAGCGTCTTCGCCCAAGCCTGGCCAAGCGACACCGTGACCGTCGTCGTGCCATGGCCGGCAGGCGGCCCGTCGGACATCGCGGCGCGCCCGCTGGCCAAAGGCTTGACGACCACGCTGGGCAAGTCGTTCGTCATCGATAACCGCGGCGGCGGCGGCGGCAATATCGGTTCGGCAGCGGTCACCCGCGCCAATCCGGACGGCCAGACCATGCTGATCACCTCGAGCGCACCAATCGTGATCAACCCGAGCCTGTACAAGAAAATGGCGTTCAACCCGGCGACCGACCTGATCCCGGTCACGAACCTGCTGCGCGCACCGCTGGTGCTGGTTGCCCACCCATCGGTCCCGGCCAAGAACGTCAAGGAACTGCTGGCGCTGATCAAGTCGAAGAACGGCCAGTTCTCGTACGCGTCGGCCGGTAACGGTACCCCACAACACCTGACCGGCGAAATCTTCCGCGGCGTGACCAAGCTCGACATGGTCCACGTGCCCTACAAGGGTTCGGCACCGGCGATTTCCGACCTGCTGGGCGGCCACATCCCGATCATGTTCGACAGCACCATCGCGATCATGCCGCACATCAAGAGCGGCAAGGTCAAGCCAATCGCTATTTCGGGCAACAAGCGTTCGCCGCTGCTGCCAGACGTACCGACCTTCGCCGAAGCCGGCCTGCCGATCGAATCGTATGCGTGGTACGGCATGTTCGTGCCAGCCAAGACGCCAAAGGCCGTGGTCGACAAGATCAACGCCGAAACCCAGAAGGTCATGAAATCGCCTGACTTCCAGCGCGTGCTGGCCGACACCGGTACCGAATACGTGGGCGACACGCCAGAGAACTTCGCCAAGTTCGTCCAGGCTGAGACCACCAAATGGTCGAAAGTCGTGAAAGACAGCGGCGCGACCGTCGACTGATTTTCAGCGCCCAGGTAGTGCCCTGAAAACGGGTGACGCGGCTTTGCCGGGTCACCCGTTTTTTATGTATCACCGTTTTGCTTTCCGCAGCGATCGCACGGCCTTGGTAACGCGTTGCAGAAGTTCGCCCGCGCAATGTATTTACATGGCAGGAATATACTATTTACGATGTCTAATTATTAAGGTAACCTCCGCCTTATCGTTGTCATCGTCTTGTCACAACATTGTGCAGTTCCTGTTGTTCGAACAGAAGTTCCTGTGGCGATCATTTTGGAGAAAACAATATGCCCGCCTATCGCCTGTCGGGAAGCTCACGTTCAGTTGCCTACGTTCTGGGTACGATCATCGTCTGTCTGCTGTGCGCACACGCAACAGGCCTTGTCATGCGCCTGGGGTTCGACCACGATTCCGTCTATGGCCTGGTTCCCCTGTTCGACGTCAATGTCGAAGGCAATATTCCGACGTTTTTCTCGGTTTGTCTCGGACTGTGCAGCAGCGCCCTGCTTGCCGTGATTGCGCTGGACGCAAAAAATCGTGGTGACCGGGACGCCATCTACTGGACCGTTCTGGCTGCGGGTTTCCTGTTCCTGTCTTACGATGAATGTTTTCAGGTGCATGAAAGAATGACCGGGCCGATGCGCGCAATGTTGGGGGGCTCTGACCCGGAAAATGGCGCACGCCTTGGCCTGATGTATTACAGCTGGGTCGTGCCGGGCTTGATAGGCGCGTTCATCGTCTCGCTGTTCTTCCTTAGATTCATGTTGCGGTTGCCAGTTGCCACACGCCGTCGAATGCTCCTGGCAGCATGTTTGTTCCTTGGCGGTTGCCTTGGCATGGAGCTGATCAATGGCAGTGTTATGGAAAGCCATGGCGACAGTCTGCTCTATAACGTGCTGGTCATGGTGGAGGAAGGACTCGAAATGACCGGAATGGCGACCCTGATTTATGCCATGACGAGCCATATCGCTGCAAGCTGCGACAGACTCGAGGTCAATCTGCATGCCGGTAAAACGGCAACGGTACGAGCCAACCTGGACCGCCGCAGCGCGACTGATGCTGCCTCGCGCAGCATGACAATGTAATCGAGCCACTTACCGCGCTGTATCGACCGGCTATCTGCAACGACGGCCGAGCCTGGCTCAGGCGCCATTAAACTCCCTTCCAAGACATTGCCCCACTGCTACCGAACACCGTGACTTTTCGATAACGACTAACATCTTTATCAACGTCGTGGCCCGCTATCGGCACCCTCCCCCACTCCCAAGGAGCAAGCATGCATTCGGAAGACAAGAAGATCGAGAACAAAAAAACACAAGACATGGCGCCATCGCGCCGCCGGTTCGTCGGCACCGTTGCCGCCGGCGTCGCCGCCTCGGCCGCCGCCGTGCCGGCCCTGGCCCAGCAAGCCGCGGGCGGCAACCAGCCGGCCGCCGGCGCCGCGCGCGAAGCCGCCAAGCGCTATCCGCGTCCACCGTTTCCGAATCAGGATCAGCCATGGCCGGCCCTGGCCAGCAAGATGACGCCTCGGCCCGATCATGGCGAAACCACCTATCGCGGCAGTGGCCGCCTGGCCGGTCGCAAGGCGCTGATTACGGGTGGCGACTCGGGCATCGGCCGCGCCGCCGCGATCGCGTATGCGCGCGAAGGCGCGGACGTGGCGATCGGCTACCTGCCGGCCGAAGAGCCGGATGCACGCGAAGTGATGCAATTGATCCGCGACGCCGGCCGCAAGGCAGTGGCCGTGCCGGGCGATATTCGCGATGAAGCGTTCTGCAAGAAGATGGTGGAGACGGCGGTGCGCGAACTGGGTGGCCTGGACATCCTGGTCAACAACGCCGCGCGCCAGCAGAACCATGATTCGATCCTGGACATCACCAGCGCCGAGTTCGACTGGACGATCAAGACCAATGTGTATGCGGTGTTCTGGATTACCAAGGCAGCAATTCCGCACATGAAGCCGGGCAGCGTGATCATCAACACGTCGTCGCAGACGGCCTACGATCCGCCGGAAAAACTGCTCGACTATGCGTCGACCAAGGCGTTCGAGGTAGCGTTCACCAAGTCGCTGGCCAAGCAGATGGCATCGAAAGGGATTCGGGTCAATGCGGTGGCGCCGGGGCCGGTATGGACGCCGCTGCAACTGGCGGGCGGCAATTCACCGGAGGGCCGCGCAAAGTTCGGCGAAGACACGCCAATGAAGCGTCCAGGCCAGCCGGCCGAACTGGCGGCGACCTTCGTTACGCTGGCATCGGATGAATCGAGCTATACCACCGGTCATGTGTATGGCGTGGCGGGTGGCGGCGGGCAGCCGTAAGCGCCCACCGGCATGTCCGCCCGGCCCTGCCGGGTGGACCATCAAGGCTGCGTACTCAGCGGCGGCGCAGCAATCGCACCAGCAACGCCGCGAACGGACGGGTCGGGATCCGGCGGGCCAGCGGTCCCGCGTTGTTGCAGCGTGAGGTGACGGTCATGATTGTTCTCCAAAGTATTGCTTTGCAGATTAACCATTGCCGTCCAGCTCTTCTGTACGCTGGTTCGCATAGTCTTACCCGCTGGCATCAGGCAGCTTGTTGCCGTGTACTTCACGCAACACTCACATTGTTTCCAGCACCGTCATTGCGCGTTTGAGCTTGTCCGTATGGGGCGTG
This sequence comes from Massilia sp. MP_M2, assembly GCF_039123635.1. NCBI lineage: Bacteria > Pseudomonadati > Pseudomonadota > Betaproteobacteria > Burkholderiales > Oxalobacteraceae > Massilia > Massilia sp. MP_M2. Next base: position 47,054 of record NZ_JBCHJF010000002.1, on the reverse strand, counting down.
ACGCCATCGCAGGTCATTACCAGCTCGTGCGTGGCGCGGGTCATTGCCACATATAGCAGGCGCGCCTCGTCTTCCACGATGTCCTCTTCCTTGCACTCGGCGCCAAGGCCGGGAATGCCCACCAGTGAAAACTCCAGCCCCTTGCTGCTGTGCATGGTGATCAGCTTGACGCTGTCGTGCACCGGAGAATATGCCGCTCCTTTTGCCTGCTGCCACTGAAACGGAATGTCGCGGCGCTGCAGCACTTCTGCCAGCACTTTACCGACACCATAACGCCGATAGATCAGCGCCATATCGCCCCATGGCGTGCCGGTCTTGCTGGCCGCAGCGAGTTTATCGGCCAGAAATTCGGCTTCTTTCTGCAGACTTGGCAGCTGCACCAGAATCGGTTTCGGGCCATGCCGGCCTGTGCTCATCGGCTGGACCGTGGGCGCCTCGTCGTCCTCGGTATTGTGCGCGGTGAGCAGCTCGGCGGCAAAGGCGCGCGCCACCGCCAGGATTTCGGCAGTGTTCCGATAATTGAGTTTCAGGATGGTGGTGCGCCCTGCTGCCTGCACGCCGACACTCGAGAACGAGAATTTCAGCTTCTTTGCCGTGTGATAAATCGACTGCGCATCGTCGTACAGGACCAGCAGCGACTTGGTTTCAGGGTTGACCATTTGAACGATCAGCTTGAACCAGGTCGGTTTGAAGTCGTGCCCCTCGTCGATCAGTACGGCGTCGTACTGCCCGCGGGGAATGAGATCGCTGTCCACGCCACGGATCACGCTATCGATGCACGCCTCGAAAAAAGCATCGAGGTCGGCTGTCCTGGCGGGCTTGTCGACGTGATAGGTGTCAAGCTGGCGCATGCACCATGCGTGGAAGTTGATGGCCACGATTTTTTCGCCCAGTCCCTTTTGCTCGATCATTGCGGCGAGCTTGGCGGCCAGGGTCTTGTTGTAGCAAAGGATCGCAATCGGCCGCTGGCTAAGCTTTGCGAGGTGCTCGGCGCGATAGCCCAGGATCAGCGTTTTTCCTGAACCGGCCACGCCATGAATCACGCGATGCCCTTCACCCAGGCTGCGCGCCAGTTGCTCCTGCTGCAGGTCCATGACACGGATCAGGTCCGGGATTTCCGTACTGATCTGGCCGTGCTCATTGAACAGATCTGCCTGAATGCCAATGCGCACCTCGGGAAACATGTGCCAGCGCACACGGTCGATCTGAGGCAACGACAGCTTCATCTTGAACTTGATGGGGAACATGCCCCATAACCGCGCCTGAAACGCTTCGTCATCCACACTCTCAGTCATCTCGTCCTGGCAAACAACGAGGTGCCCCGGAAGAATCTCGCCCAACGCGCCATCGTCAAATTGCTTGCGCGTGATATTGCTCAGGACAACCCCACAACCATAGGGAAAGAAAAATTTCCCTTTCAAACTACCCGATGGCCAGATCAGCATCGGATCGCCCTCCAGCTTGTTGGTGACGGCGTACAGATACTGGCGCGCCTGCTCCAGCGGATTCATGACCTGCTTGGTGCCAGCGTCGGTGACGATCACTGCGTGCTGCTTGTCGATGCTGACCAAGGTGCCAAGGCGCCAGTCTTTCACTTCCAGCACCAGCAAGCCGCGTGCCGGATGAAACACAATGAAATCAGGATGCTGGTTGCGCGCGCCGATGCTCACGTCATACCAGCACAGGTAGTCATCTTCGAGTTTGTCTTCCAGCCGCAAGGCGAAGCGCCGTTCGCCAGAAGTCATGCGCGCCGTGCAGGCACTGAGTGATGGGATGAGAGTTGCCATTAACGTATTCCTGTCGATCCACCAATGTAGCCGATCGTTTCAGGGCAAATCGGTAAACATAGTATTTCTGTAACGCATTAATGTCGCTTGTTGCATTTTGCCGTCGCAAGAGGAAGACGCCCGACCTGAAGCGCTGGCGCGCGCGCCCCAATTCAATAGCGGCCTACCATGAGCCAACAGGGTCACGGTCGGTCCCAATCGGGATAACCGCGGGCGCTGTTCATAACGTCAACCGACACGGAGGAAACGATGAGCTACGCAGATCGCGACAAATATGGGATGTACAAGGACACCAGCATCGCAGGTCCGGGACCATCGCTGATGGGCGCCGACACGCTCATTGGCGACAGCGTCGTCAATGCCAACGATGAAGACCTTGGCGACATCAAGGACATCATGCTCGACATGCAGACCGGCCAGGTGGCCTACGCCGTACTGGCGTTCGGGGGTTTTCTGGGCATGGGAGAGAAACTGTTCGCGGTGCCATGGCAGGCGCTGCACCTGGACACGATCAATCACCGCTTCGTGCTCGACGTCGAGAAAGACTACCTCAAAACGGCCCCCGGTTTCGACAAGGATGCCTGGCCCGACATGGCTGACACCACCTGGGCCGGCGGCATCCACGATTTCTATGGCACCGATCCGCATCGTTCGGGCGCGCCGAGCATGGGTCCAGGCGTCCCGACAACTGGCATGGGCGGCGCAGGCACCGGCAGCCGCACGTATGCCGGCGGCTCGATGGGTTCGAGCATGGGCGCAGGCTCGGCCGGTTCTGCCAGCGTTGCCGGATCGGGAAGCAGCATGAGCGACTCCCCGCTCAACCAGGGCTCGGGCGCGAGTCTTGACCCGCGTGCCGGCAACCTGGGCGACGACAAGGACCTGAGCCGCATCCGGGGCAGCAACATCGGCTGATTGAACCACGACGGTGCAGGGTTGGCGGCCAAGCTGTCAACTAAGCTGTCAACCATGCGCCGTCATTACCGCTGCATCGACTCCCACACCTTCTGCAAGCGCTTGGCCGACACCGGCATCGGCGTTCTCAACTCCTGCGCGAACAGCGATACCCGCAGCTCTTCCAGCATCCAGCGGAACTCGATCATGCGCGGATCGTTGTTCTTCGACCCCATGTTCTTGAGCGTGCGCTGGAACTGCGCCGCCGCCGACTGCCACTCCGCCATCAACTGCGCATCGCGCGTCGGATTGCCGCGCAACTTCTCCAGCCGCACATTGATCCCTTTCAAGTAGCGCGGGAAGTGCGCCAGCTGGCTGTACTCGTTGTCCGCGATGAAGCGCTTGTGCACGAGCGCCTGCAACTGCCCCAAGATGTCCGCCGACACCGCCTGCGGCAGGGTCTGCACGCGCTTGGGCATGCCGTGGAATTCGGCCAGCACCTGGCCCGCCAGGCGCGCGACCTCGTTGATCAACAGGCCGATACGGCCCTTGCCCTGGTCGCGGCGCGCGTTGAACTGCGCCGCATTGAGCGGCAGCGGATCCTGCAGGCAGGCGATGTCGATCGCCTTGGCCACGATCTGGTCGCGCAAGTCTTCCTGCGAACCCAGGCTCATGAACTGCATGCCTATCCCCTGCAGGCCGGGGATGTTCTTCTCGGCGAACTTGAGCTGCTCCTTGAACTGCAGCGCAAACAGGCGGCGCAAGCCCACGCGGTGCGTGCGCGCCGCCACGTTCGGGTCGTCGAACACTTCCAGGTCGCAGTAGGTGATCTTGTCGACCAGCGCCGGGAAGCCGATCAGCGTCAGCTTGCCCTGATTGATCTCCAGCAGCTCGGGCAAGTCGCCGAAGGTCCAGGCGGTCAGGCCCGTGTGCTGGCTGCTCGTCGACGCACCCTTGGCAGAGGCCACCGCCGGCGCGGCCGGCTGGGCGCCCTTGCCCTTGGCCGTCGGCGCTGCGGCCGGTGCAGCCGCAGCGTTAGCAGCTGCGCCGGAACCCACTGCGCCAGGGCGCGCCAGCCGCGCGAGCGAGCCGCTCGATGCCGGCGCCGACTCGGCCATCTTCTGGAAACTCTCGCGCGCCTGCCCGCCCAGTTCTGCCTGCAGCGTGGCCAGGTTGCGGCCCATGTCCAGCTGGCGACTGTGCTCGTCGATCACCTTGAAGTTCATGAACATGTGCGCTGGCAGCGTCTCGATCTTGAAGTCGGCCGTCAGCACCAGCGTGCCGGTCTGCGCGCGCACGTCCGCGATCAGCACGTCGATCAGGTCACCACGGCCAAACGCGCCGGCCGTGTGGATGCGCTCGACGAACTTCGCCGCGTAGTCCGGCAGCGGCACGCAGTGGCGGCGCAGCTTTTGCGGCAGGGACTTGAGCAGCAGGTGCACTTTTTCCTTGATCATGCCCGGCACCAGCCATGCCGCGCGCTCTTGCGGAATCTGGTTCAGCGCAAACAGCGGCACGGCCAGCGTGACGCCATCGCGCATGCTGCCCGGCTCGAAGTGGTACGACAGCCCCATCTCGATGCCGGTGACGGTCATCGTCTTCGGGAACAACTCGGTGGTGATGCCGGCCGCTTCGTGCCGCATCAGTTCTTCGCGGTTCAGGTACAGCAGCTTCGGATTTTCGCGCGCTGCGTCCTTGTACCACTTCTCGAAGCCGGCGCCATTGACGATGTCGCGCGGGATCTCGCTGTCGTAGAAGGCCGCGATCAGCTGGTCGTCCACCAGCACGTCCTGGCGGCGCGACTTGTGTTCGAGGTTCTCGATGTCCTTGACCAGCTTGTGGTTGTGGATGTAGAACGGCAGGCGCGTCTCGAAGTCGCCCACGACCAGCGCATCGCGAATGAAGATCTCGCGCGCTTCGGTTGGATTGCGCTGGCCGTAGTTGATGCGGCGCGCGCCGTAGATGACGATGCCGTGCAGCGTCGCGCGTTCGAGCGCCGTGACCTGCGCCTGCTTTTTCTCCCAGCGCGGCTCGCCCCACGATTTTTTCAAGAGGTGTGCGCCGACCTTCTCGACCCACTCCGGCTGGATCTGCGCGATCGTGCGCGCATACAGGCGCGTGGTCTCGACCAGTTCGGCCGCCATGACCCAGCGCCCCGCCTTCTTGCCCAGCGTCGAGCCGGGCCAGATGTGGAACTTGATGCCGCGCGCGCCCAGGTAGATGCCGGCCTGCTCGTCCTCGGCCTTGAAGCCGATATTGCCAAGTAAGCCCGTGAGCAGCGAGATGTGCAGCTGTTCATAGGTCGCCGGCGACTCGTTCAGGCGCCAGCCCTGCTCGCGCACGATGGTCAACAGCTGCGAGTGCACGTCGCGCCACTCGCGCAGGCGCACCTGCGACAGGAAATTGGCGCGGCAGTTTTCCTGCAACTGGCGATTGGTTTTCTTGTGCTCGATCGCGTCTTCGAACCAGGCCCAGATCTTCAGGTAGCTGAGGAACTCCGAGCGCTCGTCGGCGAACTTCTTGTGCTTCTCGTCGGCCTGCTGCTGGTACTCGACGGGGCGGTCGCGCGGATCTTGCGTCGACAGGGCCGAGGCCACGATCAGCATCTCGGTCAGGCACCCGTTGTCGAGCGCGGCGAGGATCATGCGGCCCACGCGCGGGTCGAGCGGCAGCTTGGCCAGCTTGCGGCCCAGCGGCGTCAATTCATTGGTATCGTCGACCGCGCCAACTTCTTGCAGCAGCTGGTAGCCGTCGGCGATCGCGCGGCCTTGCGGCGCCTCGATGAACGGGAAAGTTTCCACGTCCGTCAGGCGCAGCGCCTTCATGCGCAGGATGACGGCGGCCAGCGACGAACGCAGGATTTCGGGTTCGGTAAATTTGGGGCGTTTGAGGAAATCGTCTTCTTCGAACAGGCGGATGCAGACGCCGTCGGCCACGCGGCCGCAGCGACCGGCGCGCTGGTTGGCGGCCGACTGCGCGATCGGCTCGACCTGCAACTGCTCGACCTTGTTCCTGAAGCTGTAGCGTTTGACACGCGCCAGGCCCGTGTCGACCACGTAGCGGATGCCCGGCACGGTCAGCGAGGTTTCGGCCACGTTGGTCGACAGCACGATGCGGCGCGCGTTGGTCGTGCGGAACACGCGATCCTGCTCTTCGACCGACAGGCGCGCGAACAGTGGCAGGATCTCGACATGCGGCGGATGGTGCTTGCGCAGCGCCTCAGCGCAATCGCGGATCTCGCGCTCGCCCGGCAGGAACACGAGCACGTCGCCCTGCCCCAGCCGGCAGACTTCATCGACGCCATCGACCACGGCGTCCATCAGGTCGCGCTTGTCGCGCGCGGCTTGCGCCCTGGGTGCCAGATTCGGCGCCTCGCCTGGTTTGGGCAGGCTGGCATTCAGCCCCACATTCGCGACCGGATCACGATCAACCGCGCGATAGCGCACCTCGACCGCGTACAGGCGGCCCGACACCTCGATCACGGGCGCCGGTTTCAGATCGGCGCCATCGCCCTTGCCGAAGTGGCGCGCGAAGCGCTCGGCGTCGATCGTCGCCGACGTGATGATGATCTTCAGGTCCGGCCGGCGCGGCATCAGCTGCTTCAGGTAACCAAGCAGGAAGTCGATGTTCAGGCTGCGCTCGTGCGCCTCGTCGATGATGATCGTGTCGTAGTTGCGCAGCAGCGGATCGGTCTGCGTTTCGGCCAGCAGGATACCGTCGGTCATCAGCTTGACCGACGCGCCCTTTTGCAGCGTGTCGTTGAAGCGCACCTTGAAGCCCACGTGCTCGCCCAGCGGCGTGCCCAGTTCCTGCGCGATGCGCTTGGCGGTGGACGACGCGGCGATCCGGCGCGGCTGCGTGTGGCCAATCAATCCCTTGCTGCCGCGGCCCAGTTCCAGGCAGATCTTCGGCAACTGGGTGGTCTTGCCCGAACCGGTTTCGCCCGAGACGATGACCACCTGGTTCTCCTGGATCGCTTTCGCGATTTCGGCGCGCCGGCCCGAGACCGGCAAGTCTTCGGGGAAGGTGATGGGCGGCAGCGGATTGCGCTCGCGCGGGACTTCCTCGCGGTGCGGCCGCTGCTGGCGTGGCTGCCCCTCGCCACGCGCGCGGCGTGGACGTGGTTGGGCAGCTGCAGGGGCCGCAGTGGCGTTGGAATCGGCGTTGGCAGCGGCGTCTACGACGCGCGCCGGTGGTTGCGAAGGCTTGTTACTCTGTTCAGACATTGATTTTTACAAGGTTTTGGTGCGCACATCGCGCAGCGAATTATAATGCGGCAAATGGAAACTCCTACCCAATTCGTCCAGTGGCTGCGCTCGGTCGCGCCGTACATTCACGCATTCGGCGGCAAGACCTTCGTGGTCGCCTTCCCCGGCGAGCTCGTTGCCGCCGGCGCACTACCGGTACTGGCGCAGGACTTGTCACTACTGGTCGGCCTCGGCATCCGGATCGTGCTGGTGCACGGCTCACGTCCGCAGGTGGCCGAACAGCTCGCGCTGCGCAACGTCGAGGGGCGCTTTCATAGCGGCGTGCGCGTCACCGACACTGCCGCCCTCGAATGCGCCAAAGAAGCCGCCGGCGAACTGCGTCTCGATATCGAAGCCGCCTTCAGCCAGGGCCTGCCCAACACGCCGATGTCCAACGCCCAGATCAGCATCGTCTCGGGCAACTTCGTCGTGGCCCGCCCGCTTGGCGTGATCGACGGCGTCGACTTCGAGCTCACCGGCGTCACGCGCAAGATCGCGGCCGAAAAAATCCACCCGATCCTGCAGACCGAAGACAACCTGGTGCTGCTCTCGCCGCTGGGTTTCTCGCCCACCGGCGAAATCTTCAACCTCACGCTGGAAGACGTCGCCGCGTCGGCCGCGATCGCGCTGCACGCCGACAAGCTGATCTTCATTACCGAAACGCCGATGATCGTCGACGCGGCCGGCACCGAGATTCGCGAGCTGTCGTCGCACATGGCCGAAGCCGTGCTGCAGGCGGGCTTTTTGTCCGACTCGGCCGCGTTCTACATGGAACACGCGATCAAGGCCTGCAACGCCGGCGTCGACCGCGCCCACATCATTCCGTACGAGATGGACGGCTCGGCGCTGCTCGAGGTGTTTACCCACGATGGCGTGGGCACCATGATCAGCCACGAGAACCTGGAAAGCCTGCGCCATGCCACAATTGAGGACGTTGGCGGGATTATCAAGCTCATCGAACCACTCGAAGCCGATGGCACGCTGGTCTATCGCGGCCGCGAGCTGATCGAACGCGAGATCGACCAGTTCTCGGTCATCGACCACGATGGCGTGATTTTCGGCTGCGCCGCGCTGTATCCGTTCCCCGGCTCGAAAATGGGCGAGATGGCCTGCCTGACCGTGAGCCAGGACGCGCAGACGCAGGGCGACGGTGAACGCATCCTCAAGCACATCGAGAACCGCGCCCGCGCGGCTGGCCTGACCAAGCTGTTCGTGCTGACCACGCGTACATCGCACTGGTTCAAGAAGCGCGGCTTCGTGCCGGCCACCGTGGACGACCTGCCGAAAGACAGGCAGCACATGTACAACTGGCAGCGCCGCTCACAGGTCCTGATCAAGTCTCTATAATACGCGTCTTCAATGACCGAATCACCGAACGAACAACAGGAGTACTCGATGGCCCGCACCGTCAATTGCATCAAACTGAACAAGGAAGCCGAAGGCCTGGATTATCCACCGGTCCCGGGCGAGATGGGCAAGAAGCTGTACCTGCAGGTCTCGAAAGAAGCCTGGCAGGCATGGCTCAAGCACCAGACCATGCTGATCAACGAAAACCGCCTGAACCTGGCCGACGACCGCGCGCGCAAATACCTGGCGACGCAGCTCGAGAAGCACTTCTTCGGCGACGGCGCCGACCAGGCAATGGGCTACGTGCCGCCACCGGTGTAAGCACGCGGCGTTTTGTACGCTGCGTTTCGTACGCTTGGTGCACAAAAAAATCCCGCTCGGGGCGCTGGCCGCGAGCGGGATTTTTTTCGCCTGGTGTCGTTACATCTTTGTGCACTGACGCAGCTCGCAGCGCGCCATGAACACCTGGCCATTCTGGCACTGCATCCGGTAGACCTCGATCGGCCCGGGCTCGGTCACCAGGCCCGCGCCCTGCATGCTGGTGCAGGCCTGCGCCTTGGCCAGCTTCTCGACCGTGTGCGACGATTCCCCGATCTTGAACGGCGTGCGCTGGATCGCTGTCACGTCGGCCGATGCAGCCGATGGGGCTGACCCGGCAACGGCAGGCTCGGACAAGTCAATCGAGCTGCCAAAGACAGAACAACCTGCCAGCAAGGCAGCAAGCGAAGAGACGGACAGCAGCAGCGCACGATTCATGATCGGGTTTCCAGTTACAGCGACAGGGTCTTGACGCCGTCGGCCGTGCCGAGCAGGCAGACATCGGCGCCGGCTTTGGCGAACAGGCCAACGGCGATCACGCCGACGATCCCGTTGATTGTCTCTTCCAGCGCCACCGGATCGGTGATCTTCAGACCCGCCACGTCGATCAGCTCACCGCCGTTGTCGGTAATGAACGCCTGATCGGTACCGGCCTTGAGGCGCAGCTTTGGCTGGCCGCCCAGCGCTGCCAGCTGGCGCATCACCGAAGCGCGCGCCATCGGGATCACCTCGACCGGCAACGCGAATGCGCCGAGCGTCTCGACCAGCTTGGAGCCATCGGCGATGCAGACGAATTTTTTTGAGACCGATGCGACGATCTTCTCGCGCGTGAGCGCCGCGCCGCCGCCCTTGATCATCGCGCCCTGCGCGTTGATTTCGTCGGCGCCGTCGATATAGACCGCCATCGATTCGACGTCGTTCAGGTCGAACACCGGGATGCCGTGGCCGCGCAGGCGGCTGGCCGTGGCCTCGGACGACGCGACGGTGCCCTTGATGCGGTCCTTGATCTTTGCCAGTTCGTCGATGAAGAAGTTGGCGGTCGAGCCGGTGCCCACGCCGATGATTTCACCTTCGACCACGTAATCGATGGCGGCGCGCGCTACGGCTTGTTTCAGTTCGTCTTGAGTCATGATGCTTCGGTAAAAAAAAAGGAATACGCCATTCTAGCGGATCGACGCCGCCTTACTTTCAAAAATGGCCGCCATCCGCGTTCAAAATCCGGCCTGCCCATGCATCATGCATTGCCAATCCAGTGCCGCTGTATCAAACTCGTCACTTATCCGTCGGTAGGGTGGGCGGGTTTCCCGCCCACGCGTTCAACGAACCATGGCGCGCCACGAATCCCGATTGATTTGAACGCGTGGACGGCATAGCCGCCTCGCCGGCCGCGCCCACCCTACACTTAGTATTTATCTGGCATACATACAATGAACATCTTCACCAGGAAGCGCGTTGTCATCGCCGTTGCCGTCCTCGCCGCTGCCGCAGTCGCCATTGCCGTGGTCAAGCGCAAGGACGACACCGTACCACCATCGCAATACCGCAGCACCGTCGTCGACCGCGGCGCCATCAACCAGACCGTGACGGCTACCGGCACCATCAATCCGGTCGCCCTGATCAACGTCGGCTCGCAGGTGTCGGGCACCGTGGCCGAACTGAATGCCGACTTCAACGACCGCGTGAAAAAAGGCCAGGTGCTGCTCAAGCTCGAGCCGACCATCTTCAATGCCCAGGTGCGCCAGGCCGAAGCCAACATCGCCTCGGCGCGCGCCAGCCTGCGTCTGGCCCAGGCCACGTTCGAGCGCAACGAGCAGCTGGTGGCGCAGAATTTCCTGTCCGGCCTCGCGCTCGACCAGTCCAAGCGCGAGATGCAGGTCGCGCAGGCCAACCTGACGCTGGCGCAGGCGCAGCACGACCGCGCCAAAGCGGACCTGAACAACAGCGTGATCCGCTCGCCGATCGACGGCGTGGTGATCAAGCGCACGATCGACCTGGGCCAGACCCTGGCGGCGTCGTTCAACACGCCGAACCTGTTCCAGATCGCGCAAGACCTGACCAAGATGCAGATCGATACCAGCGTGTCCGAAGCCGACGTCGGCCAGCTCAAGGACGGCCTGCCGGCGCGCTTCGTCGTCGATGCCTATCCCGACCGCGAATTTGCCGCCACGATGCGCCAGTTCCGCCTGGCGCCGAACGTCGTGCAGAACGTCGTCACGTACAACGTGGTGCTCGACGTGGACAATGTCGACGAACTGCTCAAGCCGGGCATGACGGCGCAGGTGCGGCTGGTCGTGGCGAATCGCCCGGACGTGCTGCGCATCCCCACCACCGCGCTGCGCTTCCGGCTGTCGGAAGAAGAGCAGGAGGCCGAGCGCAAGCGCAACAAGGGCGCCAAACCGGGCGCCGTTGCCGCCACCCCTGCGCCAGTCAAGGACGACGACATCGCGTTTCGCAACGCGAGCGACACGACGCGCATGTTCAAGATTTACAAGCTCGACGCGATGAACCACCCGCAGCCGGTCGATATCCGTGCCGGCCTGTCGAACTTTCGCTATACCGAAGTCGTCTCGGGCGACCTGAAGCCGGGCGAGCGCGTCGTCACCCGCTCGCTGGCCACGCCGGAGAATCCATGACAGGGCCGCTGATCGACATCCGCAGCGTGGTCAAGACGTATCTGAGTGGCGCGGTCGAAACCCCGGTGCTGCATGGTGTCGACCTGCGCGTGGAGCACGGCGACTTTGTCTCGGTCATGGGCCAGTCGGGTTCCGGCAAATCGACGCTGATGAATATTCTGGGGTGCCTGGACCAGGCCACCGGCGGCACCTACCTGCTGAACGGCGTCGATACGCGTACGCTCGGGCGTGCCGAACTGGCCGACATCCGCAACCGCACGATCGGCTTCGTGTTCCAGAGCTTTAATCTCATCAAGCGCATGAGCGTGGCCGAGAACGTCGCCCTGCCCCTGATCTATGGCGGTGTGGGCCGCGCGAAGGCGCAGGCGCGCGCGGTGCAGGAGCTCGAGCGCGTGGGCCTGGGCGAGTTTGCCAGGCGCACGCCAAGCCAGCTGTCGGGCGGTCAGCAGCAGCGCGTGGCGATCGCGCGCGCGCTCGTGACCGATCCGCCGCTGCTGCTGGCCGATGAACCCACCGGCAACCTCGACACCCACACGAGCGACGACATCATGACCAGCTTCGGCACCCTGAACCGTGAACGCGGCATCACGATCGTGCTGGTGACGCACGAACCCGATGTCGCTGCCTACAGCCGGCGCCTGGTGCGCCTGAAGGATGGCCGCGTGCTGTACGACGGCCCGGCGGCCGAAGGCCTGCAACTGGCGGGCAGCCATGCGGGAGCCGCGCGATGAACCTGGTCCAGGTCCTGATCGAGTCGTTCCGTTCAATGGCGGCCAACCGGCTGCGCACTGCCCTGACGATGCTGGGCATCGTGATCGGCATCGCGTCGGTCGTGCTGCTGCTGGCACTTGGCGACAGCATGCAGCGCTTCATCGGCAAGCAGTTGCAGATGCTGGGCACGAATATGGTCTACGTGATGCCGGGGGGCGATCGTACGGCCGCCCAGCGCGCCCGCGAAGGCAAGGTGGCGGTGCTGACCCTTAGCGATGCCGAAGCCCTCAATGCGCTACCCAGCCTGACCGGCGCCGCGCCGGCATTGCAGGGCAGCTTCAAGGTCGCCGCCGGCAACGAAAACGCCAGCAGCATGGTCATGGGCGTGACACCGGCGATGTTTACGATCCGTAACTGGAAAGTCGACCAGGGCACGCTGTTCGGCGAGAGCGATGTGCGCGCCAGCGCGCGCCTGGTGGTGATCGGCCAGAAGGTCGCGGACCAGTTCTTTTACCGCGCCGACCCGCTCGGGCAGTTCCTGCGCATCGAGAACGTCGCGTTCCAGGTGGTGGGCGTGCTGGCCGGCGAAGGCCGCCAGACCGACGGCACCGACCTGGCCGAACAGATCCTGGTGCCGATCACGGCGGCCAGCGCCAACCTGGTCAAGTCGCCGTTTCCGCAGAATGTCCATTACATCAATGCGCAGGGCCGGCCCGGTGTGGAAATGACGGACGCCGTTGAGGACATCAAGGAAGTCATCCGCAGCCGGCACCGGATTCGCGTCGACGATCCGGACGACTTCCGGGTGCAGAACCTGAATACGATCGCCGAAACGGCCAACAAGATCACCGCTGGGGTGGCACTGCTGCTTGGCCTGATCGGCGCGATCTCGCTGCTGGTTGGCGGCATCGGCATCATGAACATCATGCTGGTGTCGGTGACCGAGCGCACGCGCGAGATCGGCATCCGCATGGCCATCGGTGCGCGGCCCAACGACGTGCTGCTGCAGTTTCTGGCCGAGGCGGTGTTGATCTGCCTGGCCGGTGGCCTGGTCGGCATTGCGATCGCGGCCGGCGGCGCGGCGCTGATCACGAAGTTTGCCGACTTCGAGGTGTATCTCACCATCACGGGCGTGGTGGTGGCGTGCGGGTTTGCCACGGCAGTGGGCGTGTTCTTCGGGTTTTATCCTGCCCGACGCGCGTCGCGCCTGCTGCCGGTGGATTGCCTGCGCTACGAATGACCCTGCCGCCTCGATGCTCGCCTCTGCAGACAGTGATGAAAACATCATTGCGTTATGCATTGATTATCCGGCGATGTCATCCACGTACTAATATGTTCCCCCTGGACAACGGCATTTGGTATTACCGGATTTTTTGAGTTCATATCGCCGCAGCGTGGCTTACTATTGCCGTTGGGTATTTTTTAGAACAGTACGACGCCCTTCCCGGTACGACCGACATGCCAGGTCACCACCTCGCCACCTGAACGGACATTATGACAATCAACGACCTCAAAATCGGCATACGCCTTGGCGGCGCGTTTGCCGCCTTGCTTGCACTCATGGTACTGATGCTGGGCGTTGCCTTCTGGCAGCTCGAGCGGATCGCCGACGCCAAGCAGACCATGGCGGAAACATCCTACCGCGCCAAGCTGGCCAAGGAGTGGAGCCAGGGCACACTCACCAACAGCGTCAGCACCATCGCCAAGTACAAGAGCGTCGATCCGGCCGATGAGAAGTATCACGACGAACAAATGAAAGTCATCAGCGACAAGGCCGGCAAGCTGCAGAAAGAGCTCGAATCCCTGGTCCAGAGCGACCAGGGCAAAACGCTGCTGGCGGACATTGCCACCGAACGCGCCAAGTATTCGGCGATGCGCAACGAGGGCTTCAAGATGAAGAGCGCGCTTGGCGGCGACAGCGCCGAGGTCAAGGCGTTCTTCGAAGTCAAGGTCATCCCCGAAATGCGCAACTACGTCGGCACCATCGAAAAGCTCGCGACGTACCAAGAACAATTGTTCACCGATGCCGACACCAGCATCGATGCCATCGTCGTGTCGGCAACGCGCATCCTGATCGGCCTGGGCATCGCGGCGCTGGCCATCGGTGCGGCCTGCGGCTGGCTGCTGACCCGCAGCATCACGCGTCCCCTGGCACATGCGGTGGGCCTGGCGCGCCAGGTGGCCTCGGGCGACCTGACGGCAGATATCCGCGCCGAGTCGCGCGATGAAGTGGGCGACCTGGTGCTGGCGCTCAAGACCATGAACGACAACCTGCTCAAGACCGTGACCGAAGTACGCGCCGGCACCGAGACCATCGTCACCGCATCACAGCAGATCGCCTCGGGCAATCTCGATCTGTCGTCGCGCACCGAGCAGCAAGCCAGCTCGCTCGAAGAGACGGCATCGTCGATGGAAGAACTGACCAGCACCGTGCGCCAGAACGCCGACAATGCGCGCCAGGCCAATGTGCTGGCCAAGAATGCATCACAGATTGCGGCGCATGGCGGTGAAGTCGTGTCGCAGGTAGTGTCCACGATGGCGTCGATCAACGCCTCGTCGAAGAAGATCGGCGACATCATCGCCGTCATCGACGGCATTGCATTCCAGACGAATATCCTGGCCCTGAATGCAGCGGTGGAAGCGGCGCGCGCCGGCGAACAGGGTCGCGGCTTTGCGGTCGTGGCGAGCGAAGTGCGCAACCTCGCGCAGCGCTCGGCTGCTGCGGCGAAGGAAATCCGCGGCCTGATCAGCGACTCGGTCACGAAGGTCGAGGCCGGTGGCCGCCTGGTCGATGAAGCCGGCGTGACGATGCAGGAGATCGTGCAGGGCATCGGGCGCGTGACCGACATCATGGCCGACATCACGTCGGCCAGCGCCGAACAGAGCGCGGGTATCGAGCAGGTCAATGAGGCGATCACGCAAATGGATGGCGTGACGCAGCAGAATGCGGCGCTGGTCGAAGAAGCAGCGGCGGCGGCGGCATCGCTGCAGGAGCAGGCAACGACGCTGGCGCAATTGGTCAGCGTGTTCAATGTGGGCCACGGCGGGTCGGGTGGCGCGCGCCATGCTGCGCCGTATTCTGCGGGTTTTGCCGCAGCCGGGCGCTCACTGGCGGTACGCCGCGCCGCACCTTCCCGCGCCGACGTGGAGCGGATCGATGATGAGGAAGACGCCATCGCCTGATGGTGTTTTCCGCACCAAGCCGCCCTTGCTTGTTGCGGCGACGCTGAGTGGCCGCGCGCGCATCGCGGTCACGCAAGCGTACGCGGAACGCACATTGCCATAACGCCACATTAGCGTTGCGTCAAGAAAAGTAATGTTCACACATTGTTTCGTTTACGCTGAGCAACACTTTGGATGAATTTTTCGATATTACCGTTTCTACAGCTTGTAGAGGCCTTATTCTGTCTCCAAGGTTGCCCGTAAGCACGCAACTGCCTAGGAAGAAAACCGCAATCGCGTCTCCCCTTATCGTCAGGAATGGAACAGAAATGAATATCAAGGACCTCAAGATTGGAACCCGGCTGGGTGCGACACTCGCCATCATCGTCGGCCTCATGGTCCTCATGGCGGGTAACGCGCTATGGCAACTTTCCCAGATTTCAAGCGCCAAAACAGAGATGGAAGAGGCCTCTGACAAATTCATGCTGGCCACGGAATGGCGCCAGGGTGTGGCCGTCAACCGGGTCAGCACCATCGCCCGGTTCAAGAGCACGTCGCCCGCAGACGAGAAGTACCACGAGCAGGAAATGAAGGCTGTCAGCGCCAACGTCAGCAAGGTACAGGAAGAGCTGGAATCGCTCGTGAAAAGTGCCGAAGGCAAGACATTGATCGCCGCCGTGGCGGCGCGCCGCACTGCCTACATTGACGCGCGCAACACCGCTTACAAGCTCAAGCGAGAGCTGGGACCGGACAGTCCACAGGTCCAGGCTCACTTTGAACAAAAAGTGATGCCGGAGATGATCGCCTACACCGAGAGCGTCAATAAAGTCGCGGCCTTCCAGCAGATGCTGTTCAAGACTGCCAATGATCACATCGAGGTGCTTGACCGGTCCGCACGACGCTCGCTGATCGTACTGGCTCTGGTCGCGCTGGTCGTCAGTATCGTGCTGGGTGTCATGCTGGCCCGCAGCATCACCACGCCGCTCAGGCGCGCCGTGGCCCTGGCGCGTCAGGTCGCTGCCGGCGACCTGACGACCGATATCCGCGCCGAGTCACGCGATGAAGTCGGCGACTTGCTCGATGCTCTCAGCAGCATGAGCACGAACCTGCGCAAGACCGTGACCGAGGTGCGCGCCGGGACTGAAAACATCGTCACCGCGTCACGCCAGATTTCGACGGGCAATATGGATCTGTCGTCGCGCACCGAGCAGCAGGCCGGCTCACTGGAAGAGACCGCCTCTTCGATGGAAGAGCTCACCAGCACCGTGCGCCAGAATGCCGATAATGCGCGCGAGGCCAATGTGCTGGCCAAGAACGCTTCGCAGATCGCCGCGCATGGCGGCCAGGTGGTGTCGCAGGTGGTATCGACGATGGCATCGATCAATGCGTCGTCAAAGAAGATCGGCGACATCATCGCCGTCATTGATGGCATTGCCTTCCAGACGAATATCCTGGCCCTGAATGCGGCAGTCGAAGCGGCGCGCGCCGGCGAACAGGGCCGCGGCTTCGCGGTCGTGGCCAGCGAAGTGCGCAACCTCGCGCAGCGCTCGGCCGCCGCAGCCAAGGAGATCCGCGGCCTGATCAGTGACTCGGTCACGAAGGTCGACGCCGGCGAACGCCTGGTCGGTGAAGCCGGCGCGACGATGCAGGAAATCGTGCAGGGCATCGGGCGTGTCACCGACATCATGGCCGACATCGCCTCGGCCAGCGCCGAACAGAGCACGGGTATCGAGCAGGTCAACGAGGCGATCACGCAGATGGATGGCATGACGCAGCAGAACGCGGCGCTGGTCGAAGAAGCGGCGGCAGCGTCAGCGGCGCTGCAGGAACAGGCGACGACCCTGGCGCAGCTGGTCAGCGTGTTCAACCTGGGCCAGGGCGCACCGACGGGTGCACACCATGCTGCGCCCGCACGTTCACTCGTGACACGACCTAAAACGCCGTCGCGCGCCGCCGTGGCGCGCGTCGACGATGATGAAGACGCCATCGCCTGATGGCGTCACGTGGCAACGACTACCGTCGATCCAGGGAAGCACTGATTTATTCTGGGGGATGGAATTGGCTGCGGAAAAAGCCGCCATGCAAGGCGCAAATCGCAGCAATAGCGAGTTATTGCGAGAATTTGCAACGCCGCAGGGTGGCTATTTTCCGCACCAAGTCCGCCTCCATGAATTAATCGGTGCCTCCCTAGGTGGCACACGTGACCGCGAAATCGACGTGGTAATGCTCGTCGTGCCGAACCCAGGGTCTGGTCTTCATGAAAGGCAGTGACTTGAGACGCTGACCTGCCGGTGTGGCAAGTACCCTGGGGATGTACTCCGGCGCCAGAATGACGCGCGCAATACCGAGCCCACGGCGCCGTGCTGCCAGATCCAGCTGCGCCAGGTGCGCGGCAATGGCGGCGAAGTCGATGTGCAAGTCCGCAAGCTTGCCTGCGTCGTCGAATTCCAGATCGTAGCCGTAGTGGTTGTGCGCGATGCGCGGCAACGGTGTCGGCTTTCTATCGCGACCACGCACCGGCACCATGAAGTCCACCGATGTCCCGTTCTCGTGCGTGCGATGGGGCGGCATCGGGCCGCCGGTACGCAGGCCGGTCTCGCCGTAGACGTACTGCACGTCCGGCGTGCTGCGGGACAGCGCCGAATACGCGCCCAGGACCACGTCGCGCACCTGCGCATGGACGTAGGTGCGGCCAAGCTTGCGACCAAGTTCCGAGTAGGCAGCGAAGTTGGCGCCCGCAAGCGGCAGGGCGACTGCGCCTTCGATGCGCCCAGAGGCGCTGCTGCCAAAGCAGGTGCTGGCCAGCGCGGGGGCGCACAAGATCGTGGCGGCCAGCATCGCGCCCACGGAAAATGGGCGCATCAAGCGGCCTGCCAGCGTGCCAGCCAGCGCGCCGGTCCACGGTGCAGACTGGCGCGGCTGGCAGGGTCGGCCAAAAACAGCGCCAGCACCTTCTCGTACAACGCCAGGCTGTCGCGGTAGCGCTGTTGCCGCATCGCCTCGGGCCGGCGCAAGTGCTTGAGCACAAAGTAATCCGCCAGCAAATCTCCCTGCGCTTCCATATTGAAGTCCTCCAGCGTCGAATCTTCGGTCAGCGTGTAGCCATAGGATAGCCCGATCCGGAACGCCCCGCGCAGCCGCACCGGATATCCGAGCTGATACTGCCAGACGTGCACCATCTCGTGCATGAACCAGTGGATCACGGGCGGATCGCCGCGTGCATAGTCGGGGAGAAAACAGGCGTGATGAAAGTACATGCTGCCGTTGGGCGTCATGCAGCAGTTGTGTGGCTGGAACGGCATGTAGCGGCGGTTGTGGATCCGCACGCGCGAATAGTCGATGGCGTCGCCGAACAGCAGCGACGCCAACCTGATTTCACCTTCGCTCAGGGAACGAAAGTACGAGCGCACGATGCGTCGCCCGACGCCAGTCAGCTGGCGCGCAGCGCCGCTGCGGCTTTTGCCAGCGCGGTGATGTGGGCCCAGTCGCCGGCCTCGATCGCGTCCTTCGGGGTGAGCCACGAACCACCGACGCAGGCGACGTTCTTGCAGGCCAGGAAGGCCGGCGCGGTCTCGATCGTGATGCCGCCGGTCGGGCAGAACGTCATGTCCGACAGCGGGCCCCGGATCGCGTTGAGCATGCCCACGCCGCCCGCCTGCATGGCCGGGAACAGCTTGACCTGACGGAAGCCCGCTTCGCGCGCAGCCATCACTTCGGATGGCGTCATGACGCCCGGCAGCAGCGGCAGGCCGCTCGATTTGGCGGCGGCGATCAGCGCTGGCGTCAGGCCCGGCGAGACGCCGAACACGGCGCCGGCGTCGCGCGAGGCGACGAATTCTTCGGGCGAGGTTAGGGTGCCGACGCCGACGATGGCGCCTTCGACTTCGCTCATGGCGCGGATCGCGCCCAGGCCGTGCTCCGTGCGCAGCGTGACTTCGAGCACGCGGATGCCACCGGCGACAAGCGCTCTGGCCAATGGCACGGCGTGCGCCGGATCGTCGATGGCGATGACAGGGATCACGCTCGCCGAGCGCATAATTTCAAGTAAGGTCATTTCTGCGTCCTAAAGAGAAAGTCTTCGTCTGAACCCGGCACCACCTCATTGGCGTCCAGGCCTTCGTGCAGCGGCACGATGGTGGGAACCGGCGACGGCAGCGGGAACGTCGCCGCGCCCTGCTCCGCTGCGCTGATCGAGGCGCGGAACATCGTAAACAGTTCGCGGCCCATGCCGATGTGGCTCTTGCTCAGGTCGGTCGTGACCTGCTTGCGCGCGGCCCATTCTTCGGCCGGCACCAGCGCCTGCAGCGTGCCGGTGGTGGCGTCGACGCGGATGATGTCGCCGTCGCGCACGAGGCCCAGCGGGCCACCGGCCAGGATTTCAGGCGACACGTGGATCGCCGCCGGCACCTTGCCCGACGCGCCCGACATGCGGCCATCGGTGACCATCGCTACCTTGAAGCCGGCATCCTGCAGGTTCGACAGCGCTGGCGTCAGTGCGTGCAGTTCCGGCATGCCGTTGGCGCGTGGGCCCTGGAAGCGCACCACCGCCACGAAATCGCGATTGAGCTGGCCGGCCTTGTAGGCGCCCATGAAGTCTTCTTGCGAATCGAACGTCAGCGCCGGCGCTTCGATCACGTGGTAATCGTTCTTGACGGCCGAAATCTTCATCACGGCGCGGCCCAGGTTACCCTGCACCAGCACCATGCCGCCGTTGTTGCTGAACGGGTTCGATGCCGGGCGCAGCACGGTCTCGTCGCCGCTCTGGGCCGGCGTGTCGCGCCAGATGGTCTTGCCATCCTCGCCCAGGAACGGCTCTTTGCAGTGGGCGCGCAGGCCGTGGCCCAGCACCGTGTTGACGTCTTCGTGCGCGAGGCCCGCGTCGAGCAGTTCGCGGATGATGAAGCCCGGGCCGCCGGCGGCCTGGAAGTGATTCACGTCGGCTTCGCCGTTCGGGTAGATGCGGGTGAGCAGCGGCACGACCTTCGACAGCTGGTCGAAGTCGTCCCAGTCGATCACGATGCCGGCCGCGCGTGCGATGGCCACCAGGTGCAGCGTGTGGTTGGTGGAGCCGCCCGTCGCGTGCAGCGCGGCGATCGCGTTGACGATGCATTTCTCGTCGACGATGCGGCCGATCGGCATATAGGTACCACCCTGCTGCGAGATCGCCACTGCCTGGCGCGCTGCGCTCCTGGTCAGCGCGTCGCGCAGTTCGGTGCCCGGCGTGATGAACGCGGCGCCCGGCAGGTGCAGGCCCATGACTTCCATCAGCATCTGGTTGCTGTTGGCGGTGCCGTAGAACGTGCAGGTGCCGGCGTCGTGGTACGACGCGGCTTCGCATTCCATCAGTTCTTCGCGCGTGGCCTTGCCCTGCGCGTAGAGCTGGCGCACGCGCGCTTTCTCTTTGTTCGACAGGCCCGACGTCATCGGGCCGCCCGGCACGAAGATGCCCGGGATATGGCCGAAATGCAGCGCGCCGATCAGGAGACCCGGCACGATCTTGTCGCAGATGCCCAGATACAGGCTGGCATCGAACATATTGTGCGACAGGCCGACGGCGGTGGCCATGGCGATGGTGTCGCGCGAGAACAGCGACAGTTCCATGCCCGGCTGACCCTGCGTGACGCCATCGCACATGGCGGGCACGCCGCCGGCGAACTGGGCCACGGCGCCGATCTCGCGCACGGCGTCCTTGATGATGGTCGGATAGCTCTCGAACGGCTGATGCGCCGACAGCATGTCGTTGTAGGAAGAAACGATGGCCACCGATGGCTGCTTGACTTCACGCAGCTTGAGTTTGTCGTTGGCCGGGAACGCGGCGAACCCGTGGGCGAGGTTCGTGCACGACAGCGCGCCGCGCTGCACGCCCTGGATGCGGGCGGCCTCGAGGTGCGCCAGATAGGCTGCGCGCGACGGGCCGCTGCGCTGGATGATGCGGTTGGTAACCTGTTCGACTACGGGGTGGAGCGCCATGTTCGTTCCTTCCTGAATTTAGTATCTGAAATTTTACTACGAATTGGGGTGCTGCGCTGTTCAGTTACCCCCGATGCTATACGGATGAGCGTGAAGGGGGGTCCCGAACAGCGCCGGATGTTGGTATCCTGGCGACGCACACGCGCTTTTATGTAGTGAATTTACGCGCAGATAATTGTATTATTCGATAATCTGTTAACGACAACATTGTGCCACGCACCCCGGACCCCATGCGCCAGCCATCCCTGACCAGTATCGCCAGCTTCCAGGCACTCGCCCAGCACGCCGACATTGCCACCACGTGGCAGATGCGCGATCTGTTTGCCGCCGACCCGCAGCGCTTCGAGCGTTTCAGCGATGAGGCTGCAGGCCTGTTCCTAGACTATTCAAAAAATCGCCTCGACGGGCGCACGCTTGAACTGCTGATGCAGCTGGCGCGCGAGCGCGGCGTCGAAGCGCGGCGCGATGCGATGTTCCTGGGCGCGCGCATCAACAATACCGAGGGCCGCGCGGTGCTGCACACCGCCCTGCGCGCCCCGCGCGGCGCGTCACACGTGGTCGATGGCGTGGACATCAATGCCGACATCCACGCCGTGCTCGATCGCATCAAGACCTTCACCGACGCGGTGCGCAGCGGCGAATGGCTGGGTTACACCGGCAAGCCGATTACCGACATCGTCAACATCGGCATCGGCGGCTCCGACCTGGGCCCGAAGATGGTCGTGCTGGCCCTGCGCCACTACGCGCATCCGCGCCTGCGCATGCACTTCGTCTCGAACGTCGATGGCCACGACATGGACGCGGCCCTGGGCCAGGTCGATCCCGAAACGACGCTCTTCATCGTCGCCTCCAAGACCTTCACCACCACCGAGACGATGATGAACGCGCAGAGCGCGCGTCGCTGGTTCCTGGCGCACGCGCCTGCGGAGTTGGCCGACACCGCATTGGCGAAGCACTTCGTCGCCGCATCGACCAACACGGAAGCAATCAAGGCCTTCGGCATCGATCCGGCCAATATGTTCCCGTTCTGGGACTGGGTTGGCGGGCGCTACTCAGTCTGGTCGGCGATCGGCCTGCCGGTCGCGCTGGCCGTGGGCTTTGGCTACTTCAAGGACTTTTTGGCCGGCGCCCACGAACTGGATGAGCACTTCCGCAGCGCGCCGCTCGAGCAGAACCTGCCGGCACTCCTGGGCCTGATCGGCTTCTGGAACCGCCAGTTCCTCGAGTGCAGCTCGGTCTCGATCGCGCCGTACCACCAGGACCTGAACCGCTTCCCGGCCTACCTGCAGCAGCTCGACATGGAAAGCAACGGCAAGCGCGTCACGCGCGACGGCCAGCCAGTGGACACGCCAACCTGCCCGGCGATCTGGGGCGAGTGCGGCACCAACGGCCAGCACGCCTACTTCCAGCTGCTGCACCAGGGCACCGACGTGACGCCGATAGATTTCATCGCCGCCCTGCGCCCGGCGCACGAGATGGACCACCACCACACTGCCCTGCTGGCAAACTGCTTCGCGCAATCGGAAGCCTTCATGAAGGGCAAGACCGCCGACGAAGTGCGCACCGACCTGACGGCGCAAGGCTTGCCGGCGGACGAAGTCGAGCGCCTTACGCCGCACAAGACCTTCCCCGGCAACCGCCCGAGCAACACGATCCTGATGGAGCGCCTGACGCCCACCACGCTGGGCGCCCTGATCGCGCTGTACGAACACAAGACGTTCGTCCAGGGCGTGCTGTGGGACGTCAACAGTTTTGATCAGTGGGGCGTCGAGCTGGGCAAGGTGTTGGCCAAGAAGATCGAGGCCGAACTGGCGGGCGAACCGGCACCAGGCCTGCACGACAGTTCCACCAATGGCTTGATCGCGCGCGCGAAAGCCGCCGTCTGATCGTAATCCTAGTAGCGTAGACGGGTTCCCCGTCCACGCGTTCAACGACCTTTGGTACGCCACAAAATCGGATTAATTTGAACGCGTGGACGGCATAGCCGTCCACCCTACGCCGGCTGCAGCACCTGCGACACGAAAGAAAGATTATGGCAACCGAAAAATTTGAAGTGGTACACGATGCGCCGATGCTGGTGGGCGAATCGGCGATCTGGCACGAAGTCGAATCGGCCCTGTACTGGGTCGACATCGAGGGCTTGACCGTCAACCGCCTGCATGCGGCAAGCGGCAAATTCAGCGCATGGAAGATGGGTTCGAACCCGTCGGCGCTGGCAATCGACGACAACAATTTTCTGGTCGTGGCCACACGCGAGGGCCTGCTGCGCCTGAACACGACCGACGGTGTCGAAACCCCGATCGCCCACGCGCCGTACGATCCGTCGAAGGTGCGCTTTAACGACGGGCGCGTCGACCCGGCGGGCCGCTTCTGGATCGGCACCATGTACGAGCCGCGCGACCAGCCGGCCGCCGAGATGTACGTGCTCGAGCGCGACACCCTGCGCTGCGCCTGGCGCGGCGGCATGACCAACTCGAACGGCCTGGCCTGGAGCCTGGATGGCCGCACGATGTTCCATGCCGATACCACCACGCACCGGATCGACTGCTACGACTTCGACGTGGACACCGGCGAGCAAAGCAACCGCCGCACGATCCTCACTTTCCCGAGCGACAAGACGGCGCCGGATTACGGCGGCCGGCCCGATGGCGCGACGATCGACGCGGAAGGCATGTACTGGGTCGCGATGTTCGAAGGAGCTCGCGTGCTGCGCATCTCGCCAACCGGCGAGATCCTGCGCGAGATTAAACTGCCGGTGCGCTGCCCGACCTCGGTCTGCTTCGGCGGGCCCGACCTGCGCACGCTGTACATCACCAGCGCCAGCCAGGGTCGGTCAAGCGAAGAAATCGCGCAGTATCCGCACACCGGCAAGGTGCTGTCGGTGCGGCTCGATGTCGCGGGCCGCGAAGAGCCCGAATACCGGCCATGAGACAGCACGCGCCGTGCATTGCGCACGGCGCGGCGGCCTGTTACCAGGTGTAGCCGGCCTTCACGTAGAAGTAGCGGCCATTGAAGCCGTTCGGCGCCCACACGCTGTACGGCTGGGTGCCGTTCACGTTCAGGTTGGCCCGCGACGTGACCTGCGCAGGATAGCGGTTGGTCGCGTTGTCGATGCCGGCCGTCAGGCGCCATTGGTTCAGGCGTACACTCGCTGCCAGATCAAGCACCCACTGCGGGTCGTAGTTCTGGTCCAACGCTGGATCGTTCTGCGGCACCGTGAATTCGCCATAACGCGTCACCACGGCGCGGCCATTCCACGCACCCTGCGTGTAGTCCCCGGTCAGACTGAGCTTGTCCTTCGGCGAGCCGACCGTCAGGCGGTTGATGCTCTGGCGGTCCACCAGCGACAGTCCCTGCCCCGACAGCACGGCCGGCGACGCCGCCACACCCTGCACGTCGTTGTCGTTGTGGTTGTAGGCCAGCGTCAGGTCGGCGCGCGCGCCCTGCGCGAAGTTCAGGCGGTACGTGCTGACCACATCGACGCCCTTGGTGCGCGTGTCGACCGCGTTGGTAAAGTAACGCGCCGCGCCGACGAACACGCCCTGGGCCGCGAGCGCGCGTGACAGCGCCGGTGCATTGGCAAGTTGCAGGTTCGAAGAGAACACGATGCGGTCGTCGATATCGATGCGGTACAAATCAACCGTCGTGGTCCAGTTGCGATTTGGCTGCCACTGCGCGCCGATGCTCAGGTTGCGCGCCTTTTCGGCCTTGAGGGGCTGCGCGCCCAGTGCACGGGCGGCGGCGCTGCCGACCGGGAAGGTACCCGTCTCCACCAGTGCGCTGGCGCCGTTCACGAGCAGCGTGTTGGTGGTGGTGATCGTGTAGAACGACTGGGCCAGCGACGGCGCGCGGAAACCGTTCGATGCCGTACCGCGCAGCGCGAAGGTCGGCGTGAACGCATAGCGTGCCGATGCCTTGGCCGAGTTCGTGCTGCCGAAATCGCTGTAGCGTTCATGGCGCAGCGCCAGTGCGCCCGACAGTGCGCTCGTGATGTCGCCTTCCAGGTTCAGGTACACCGATTTGTTGTTGCGGGTATTTTCGCCCGCGTTCTCGGGCCGGAAGCCCGAATAACCCTGGGCGCCGGAACCGAAGTATGAACCGGCTTCGCCCGCGCCGATCTCGTAGGATTCATGGCGCGCTTCCAGGCCCAGGGCCACCGTCAGCGGACCACTCATGAACGACACGGGAATTTCGCGCGCCACGTCCAGGTTGGCCAGGCTCTGGGTCGAGGTCAGTTCGCCCGCATAGAAGCTGGTGGGGCTGGCCGCGCCGAGGCCGTAGTTGACCGTGTCGTTGACGTCGAGGGTGAAGCGGTTGCGGCCGTGGTTCAGGCTTGCGTCCCAGCGCCAGCCGGCGACCACGCCGCGCAGACCCGTCACGATCGAGGCATCGACCGAGGTGCTGCCCAGCAGCGGCTGGAAGCCTTCCGGATACAGGGGCGAGCGCAGCGTGGTGCGGCTGTTGTCGGTAAACGCAGTGCGGAAAGTCGCCGCCGACGAGGTATCGCGCTCGCCGTAGCTCGCAAAAGCATACCAGTCGACGTCGTCGTTGATTCGCACTTCGCTGTTGACGAACAGCGTGCGTGGACGGCTGTCCGGATCACCGTAACGCTGGGTCACCAGACCCTGGCGTGGACCGGCGGACGGCCGCGGGTCGGCGAACGAGCGGTTGGTGGCGTTGCGCTCGGCCGCTTCGACGGCGATGCGCACCCAGCCATCCTGGCCCAGATTGAAGCCCGCCGAGCCGCGCACGGTGGCCTGCTCGCCATCGCCCGCGTCATACTGGCCATACACCACTTCTGCTTCGCCGCCCTTGGCGCCGCGCTTCAGGATGATATTGACCACGCCGGCGATGGCGTCCGAGCCGTATTGGGCCGCGGCGCCGTCGCGCAGCACTTCGATGCGCTCGATCGCCGCCAGCGGAATCGCATTCAGGTCGACCGGCGCCGAGCCGCGCCCCAGCGTGCCGTTGACGTTGACGACAGCCGACGTGTGGCGGCGTTTGCCGTTGACCAGCACCAGCGTCTGGTCGGGCGACAGGCCGCGCAGCTGCGCCGGACGCACCGCATCGCTGGCATCGGCACCGCTCGGACGCGGGAAATTCATCGATGGCAGCAGGCGCGAGAGCACGGTGGCCAGTTCGCCCGAGCCGGTGCTGAGCAGTTCCTTGTTGCCGATGACGTCGACCGGCGACTCCGAGTCGAGCGTGCGGCGGTTCAGTGAACGGGTGCCGGTGACGACGATCGTCTGCAGGTCCTGGGCGGCCGGCGCCGGTGGCGGCGTGGTCTGGGCCAGCGCTGCGGTCGGGGCCAGGGTCGCGATCAGGCTCAGGATCAGGACCGCGCGATGCGGATTGGCGTGATGGTGCTTGCAGCTCATGGGGGCTTCTCTTCTTCTGGTCGGTGACGGCGGTACCTCGACCGCCGAAGGGACGCGAAGCTTAACAGGCCTCCAATTGCGTTACCAATATCGATTTTGCCTATGCTTATATCGGGAACCGGCAGGTGGCAGGGGGCGCTTCTCTCAGCCCATCATGCGGGCCGAATCGTAGCCAATCCGCACCGCGCCCCAGTGCTTCCCGTCGAGCATGACCGGCATCGACAGATCGTTGATCACCTCGCCCGTATCGCGCAGATAGGTCTGCAGCAGGAATGGCTCGCGGTTCTTCGCCAGCCGGATACCCACCGGATCGTCGAAGATGCGCTTGTTCCGGCAATACACCAGGTCGTGCTCGCGCTGCCCGTTGGGCGGGCGCGAAAACTTGGTGTTATGGGTCGGTGCAAAGCCGCGGTTGTCCACGGCCAGCGCGTAGGCGGCGCCCGGCAAGTCAGTCAGCACGCGGTCGAACAGCGCCTGCAGATCACGCTCGACGATGCGGTCGTAGGACGTGGTAAAGCGCGGCGGATCGGACTGCGCGATCGGCTGGTAGCTCTGGTCGAACACGTTGGCGCCGCCTTCGCCGTGGCGCTTCAGGCAGGCCAGCACCTCTTCGCGCAGCACGGTGGTTGCATCGACCAGCGCGTCGAACGGCGTGCCGCCGGTGCGAAAACCCGCCAGCACGCCTTGCAGATCCTCGGTTGCCAGCCGCACCTCGTCGACCCGGCGCGAGGCATCCTGCATCGTCGCCGCCGCCCCGGACGCATTGCTCGCCACCTCGTCGACGCGCGCCCCGATCTGCTGATTGACGCCGTCGAGCGACTGCATCGCCAGCGCCATCTGGTCCACGGTCGCGGTCATGCGCTCAAAATCAGCCACGAACGTCGTCAGGTGGCTCGCCGCGCTGCCGGCTTCGCGCGCCGAGACGTTCACACCCTCGAGGATATCGGCTGTCGCGCTGGAGGTCGACGCCACCAGCCCGCGCATCGCGCTGCTGGCGGTCGCGATCTTCACGGCTTCGGCGTTGACCACCTGCGACAGGCGCCGCACTTCGGAGGCCACCACGGCAAACCCGCGCCCGGCCGGGCCGGCGCGCGCCGCTTCGATCGCGGCATTGATCGCCAGCAGATTGGTCTGGTTGGCGACGTTTTCGATGACGGTGCCGAATTCGCCGATCTCGTGCAGGTGTCCGACCAGTTGCGAGACGGTGTCGGAAAAACCGTGCACCTGCGCCTCGATGGTGCGCATGCGTGCTTCGAGGCGCGTGAGTTCATCCATCGATTCGCGCGCCGTGTGCAGGTTACGCGCGGCGGTGTCGGCGATGCGCAGCGTACCGGCGTTGACATCGGCCGACAGGTCGGTGACTTCGCGCGCCGCGGCGGCCAGCGCGCCGGCCGCCTGGTGCTGGCGCGCGGCCTGGGCCTGCGCCTGATCGACTTCCTTGCGCAGGCGCGCGGCATTGATCGCCGTGCGGATGCTGCCATCGCGCGCCTTGACCACCAGCGCGCGCACGCTGCCACCCACCGCCCGGCCACCGAACGGCGACAGCGCCCGACCCAGACTTTGCATCCAGCCCATCATGTCTCCCTCATCTTCGCAGCTCGCATGGCTACGATATTTACTTGTGGAAACTATAGCCCTGATCCCTTGCCCTGTCATGTCGCATTGTCTGGCCGTCGCATTCCCACCACTCGGGGTGCGCCGGTGGGCGCACAACTATGTCAACATAAACCTCGGCGACCGCCTTTCGTAGTAGATTTTCTTGTAAGGTGCTAATTTATGTAGTAAATTTACATATAATCTCTTCCTGTTTTCATTCTCTTCAAGTACCCACCTCATCATGGCGATTCCCGATTTCGACCTCGTATTCTTTGGCGGCAGTGGCGACCTTGCGATGCGCAAGCTGTTGCCTGCCATGTTCGCGCGCGACGTGGCGGGCGACCTGCCGGCCAGCGCCCGCATCATCTGCGTCGGGCGCGACGACGCCACGCAGGAAGCATTCCTGCACATGGTCGAGACCAATTCGAAGCCGCACATCAAGGAAGCGCCATCCGGCGCCAACTGGGAAAAATTCATCGGCCGCATCACCTATGTGGCGCTCAATGCCACCGATGCCGGCACCTACGGTGACCTGGTCGCGGCCCTGCGCGCCGACACGTCGCTCACGCGCGTGTATTACCTGGCCACGCCGCCGCAGATCTTCGCCAAGATCTGCGACAACCTGGCCGCCACGGGCCTGGCCACGCCCAATTCGCGCGTGGTGCTCGAAAAACCGCTGGGCCGCGACCTGGCCTCGGCCAAGCAGATCAATCTGGACGTGGGCAAGGTCTTCGCCGAGTCGCAGATCTACCGCATCGACCACTACCTGGGCAAGGAGACCGTGCAGAACCTGCTGGCCCTGCGTTTCGGGAACATCCTGTTCGAGCCGCTGTGGCGCCGCGAATGGATTTCGGACGTGCAGATCACCATCGCCGAGAAGATCGGCGTGGGCAACCGCATGGGCTACTACGACAACTCGGGCGCGCTGCGCGACATGCTGCAGAACCACCTGCTGCAACTGCTGTGCATCGTGGCGATGGAGCCGCCGGCGTCGATCGCGCCGGACGCCGTGCGCGACGCCAAGCTGCAGGTGCTGCGCTCACTGAAACGCTTCACGCCGACCACGCTCTCGCACAATATCGTGCGCGGCCAGTACCGCTCGGGCTATATCGATGGCCAGCCGGTGCCCGGCTACCGCGACGAACCGGATGCGCCAAAGAGTTCGCGCACCGAGACCTTCGTGGCGATGAAGGCCGAAATCGACACCTGGCGCTGGGCCGGCGTGCCGTTCTATCTGCGCACGGGCAAGCGCATGTCCGACCGCCTGGCCGAAATCGTCGTGCGCTTCAAGCCGATCCCGCACTCGATCTTCAACCAGCCGACGTCGAGCTTCCAGCCCAACAGCCTGGTGATCCGCCTGCAGCCCGATGAAGGGCTGTCGATGAACCTGATGGCCAAGACGCCGGGCGACTCGATGCGCCTGAAACAGGCCGAACTCGAACTCGATTTTCGCGAGCAGTTCACGTCGCCGCGCATGGAAGCCTACGAGCGCCTGCTGCTCGACGTGCTGCGCGGCCAGCTCACGCTGTTCATGCGCGGCGACGAGCTGGAAGCGGCGTGGGAATGGGTCGAACCGATCCTGGAGCACTGGGAACAGGACGACAGCTCTCCCGCCCCGTACACGTCCGGCACCTGGGGCCCGGCTGCGGCCAGCGCCCTGATCGGACGCGACGGCTTGCAGTGGCGCGAAGAATCGCTGCCGGAAGACTGAGGCTAACCAATGCTGCTCGACTCGATCCGCACCCAGCTCGACACGCTCTCCAAATCGGAGCGCAAGGTGGCGCTCGCGGTGCTGGCGGCGCCGTCCGGCACCGTGAGCCAGAACATCACGGCGCTCGCGCGCAACGCGGGCGTATCGGAACCGACCGTCGTGCGCTTTTGCCGCACGCTGGGTTACGACGGCTGGCACGAGTTCAAACTGAAGCTGGCGCAAGGCCTGGCGCTGGCCCTGCCCGGCGCCAACGAGGCGCCGCACCAGGACGACCTGGCGTCGGATCTGATCAACAAGATCTGCAGCCGCTCGATCAACACGCTGCTCGACCTGCGCAACAACCTCAAGCCGGAGCTGGTCCAGCAGGCCCTCGAGATCCTCGCGCGCGCCAACAAGATCGAGTTCTACGGCCAGGGCACGTCCGGCTTCGTGGCGGCCGACGCCCAGCACAAGTTCTTCCGCTCGGGCGTGCCGACGGTGGCCTACACCGACCCGGCCATCCACTCGATCGCGGCCGCCCTGCTGCGCGAAGGCGATGCGGTAGTCGCCATTTCGCAGCGCGGCAACAACCCGGCGCTGACCCGTTCGGCCAAGCTGGCCAAGGCGGGCGGCGCGCAGGTCATCGTGCTGGCGCCATCGGGCACGCCGCTGGCCGAGATGGCCACGCTCCTGATCCCGATCGACCTCGTGTTTGCGACCGACCCGTACACGCCAATCTCGGCGCGCCTGGCGTACCTGGTCGTGATCGACGTGCTGGCGGTGGGCCTGGCGCTGCGGCGCGGGCCGGAGTTTCGCAAGAAGATGCAAAACGCACAGAAAGCGCTACAGGAGTTCGACATGCAGTTCGATTCGTTCATCGGCTAAAATAGTTCCTTTCTTGACCGCCGAATGTCAACGCCATGCACATCAATCCAGAACGCAGCACCCGTCCCGATTACGACCTGCTGGTCCGCCAGGTCGCGAGCATCCTCGAAGGCGAACGTGACCTGACAGCCAATGCGGCGCAGTTCTCGGCACTCGTCTACGACACCATCGCCGACCTGAACTGGGCTGGCTTCTACTTCACCGTGCCGTCCAAAAAGGGCGAAGGCCAGGATCTGCTGGTCGGCCCGTTCCAGGGCAAGCCTGCCTGCGCGCGCATCCCGTTCGGGCGCGGCGTCTGCGGCGCCTCCGCCGCCCGCCGCGAGACCATCGTGGTCGCCGACGTGCACGCGTTCCCGGGCCATATCGCCTGCGATTCGGCGTCGGCCTCCGAGATCGTGATCCCGGTGCTCAAGGACGACCGGCTGATCGGCGTGTTCGACATCGACAGCCCGAAGCTTGAACGCTTCAGCGACGAAGACCGCGTCGGCCTGGAAGCCATGCTGGCCGCGTTTGTTGCGGGCACCGATTTCTAAGAATATTCAAAAGACCACCATGAACCAACTCGAACAGCTCAAGCAATTCACCACCGTCGTTGCCGACACCGGCGACTTCCAGTCGATCAAGGCCTATACGCCGCAGGACGCGACCACCAACCCGTCGCTGATCCTCAAAGCCGTGCAGAAGCCGGAATACCGCCCGCTGCTCGAAAAAGCGATCGCGGACGCGCCCGACGCGTCGATCGACGGCATCATCGACAGCCTGTTGATCGCCTTCGGCGTGGAAATCCTCAAGTTCGTGCCGGGCCGCGTGTCGACCGAGATCGATGCCGCGCTGTCCTTCGATACTGAGGCCACGGTGGCCAAGGGCCGCGAACTGATCGCGCTGTACGAAGCGGCCGGCGTGTCGCGCGAGCGCGTCCTGATCAAGATCGCCTCGACCTGGGAAGGCATCCGCGCCGCCGAGATCCTGGAAAAAGACGGTATCCACTGCAACCTGACGCTGCTGTTCTCGCTGTGCCAGGCGGTGGCCTGCGCCGAAGCGGGCGTGCAGCTGATTTCGCCGTTCGTCGGCCGTATCTACGACTGGTACAAGAAGTCGACCGGCACCGATTATCAGGGCGCCGACGATCCGGGCGTGCAGTCGGTCAAGGGCATCTACCAGTACTACCGCAAGTTCGGCTACGCGACCGAAGTGATGGGCGCGAGCTTCCGCAACACGTCGCAGATCCTGGAACTTAGCGGTTGCGACCTGCTCACGATCTCGCCGGACCTCTTGCAAAAGCTGGCCGACAGCGACGCGCCGTTCGAGCGCAAGCTGGTCAAGGATGACAGCGCCAATATCGAGAAGATCGCAATCGACGAGAAAACCTTCCGCTTCATGCTCAATGAAGATGCGATGGCAACCGAAAAGCTGGCCGAAGGCATCCGCGCGTTCGTCGCCGATTCGATCAAGCTGAAGGTGATGATCGAAGGCATGCGTTAATCACATCAGTTGCGCAAACGACAAACCCGGCTGCGGCCGGGTTTTTTGTTGTTTTTACATCTACACCGTAGGGTGGATGGCTTTGCCGTCCACGCGTTCAACATAACGTGGCATGCCACGATGCGTAGTTGGTTTGAACGCGTGGGCGGGTAACCCGCCCACCCTACGACCGGGTTTTTTCTTGGTTTTACATGTGTAAAGCCAGGTCTCAGCGTGCACGCAACCCGGCGATGTAGGTGTCGATCAATTCAGCACCCAGCTCGACCAGCTCGAACGAACCCGGCTCGAAAATCCAGTTGCGGATCAAGCCGTCGAGCATGACCCACATGCACATCGACGCATTGCGCGGATCGACGCTGGCCGGCAAGGTGCCCTCGGCCTTGGCTTGGGTGAACTGATCCTGCAAGCGGCCGCGCCAGCGCGCTACCGACTCGCGCTTGTGCGCGCGGGCAGAATCGACCTCGTCGGTAAATTCGGTCTTGAGCGTCGCGATCTCGAACACGCGGCGCGCCTTCTCGTCACCCTCCACGATCTGCAGCACTGCCATCATTTCGTTGCGCAGGCTTTGCAGCGGATCGGTGTCCGCACGCTCGCCTGCCAGCTTGACGGCGGCATCCATGGGCATCGTGGCGCGTTCCATCATGGCGCTGAAGACGGCGCCCTTATCGACAAAATGCCAATAAATCGCGCCGCGTGTCACGCCCGCTGCGGTGGCGATATGCTGTAAAGTTGTTCGCGAAACGCCATTTTTTGCAAACAAGATTTCTGCTGCATCAAGGATGCTGTCTCGTGTTGCGGCGGCTTCTTCTTTCGTCCTGCGGACCATATTCGGGGGTTACTCCAAAATTACAAGGGGGCAAACATTTTACATACAGTCGTGATAGTATATAAAACGATTTGCAAAAGCCAGTGTTGATATTACCCTTCGCCATGTTTTCCTCAGTGGCGGGTGAGGTCAACGCCTTACTAACTAGAAGGAAGCACACGTAATGCGCCCTGCCCAATCCTCGTCCCCGTCCCTGACCCGGGTCGCTGCCGCCACCCTGGCAGCCCTGGTTCTGTTGTCCGCCTGCGGCAAGAAAGATGCAGCCCCAGCCGGCGCCGCCCCTGGCGGCCAGCAAGCGCCAGCCGTCCAGGCCGGTGTCATCACCACCAAGATCGAAACCGTCGCATTGCAGACCGAGCTGCCAGCCCGCGTCGAGGCAATCCGCACCGCCCAGGTTCGCGCCCGCGTCGATGGCAATGTCCAGAAGCGCCTGTTCACCGAGGGCAGCATGGTCAAGCAGGGCCAGGCGCTATACCAGATCGACGCTGCACCGTACCAGGCCCAGGTCGCTGCCGCCCAGGCTGACCTGGCACGCGCCCAGGCCAATCTGGTGGCGGCCAAGTCCATTGCCGATCGCTACAAGCCGCTGGTCGAAGCCGCTGCTGTCAGCAAGCAGGAATTCGACAACGCCGTGGCTGCCCAGCGCCAGGGTGAGGCCGAAGTCGCCGCCGCCCGCGCGCAGGTTCGCGTAGCGCAGATCAATCTGGGCTACACCAACGTCAACGCCCCGATCTCCGGCCGCATCGGCCGTTCGCTGGTGACCGAAGGCGCGCTGGTTTCGGCGACCCAGTCGACCGAGCTGGCCCTGATCCAGCAGACCGACCGCATGTACCTGAACATCACGCAATCGGCGAACGATCTGCAGCGCCTGCGCAAGCAGGCCGGCGGCAAGCTCGATGCCGAGCTGCCGGTCACGGTCGTGCTCGACGACGGTACCGTGCTGCCACGCAAGGGCAAGCTGCTGTTCTCGGACGTCACCGTCGATGAAACGAGCGGCCAGGTCACGCTGCGCGCCGCCATCGACAATCCGGACAATGCCCTGCTGCCTGGCCAGTACGCACGCGTGCGTCTGTCGCAGTCGGAAACGCGCGGCATCCTGGTGCCACAGCAGGCAGTCACCCGTGGCGGCCAGAACGGCGACACCGTGATGGTCATCGGCGCCGACAACAAGCCAGTGTCCCGCACGGTCAAGATCGCTTCGCAGCAAGGCGAGAGCTGGATCGTCATCGACGGCCTGAAGGAAGGCGAAAACGTCATGGTCGACGGCTTCCAGAAACTGCAGATGCTGCCACCAGGCACGCCGGTCAAGCCGGTGCCATGGACCCCGGTCGCCGCACAAGCCCCCGCACAGGCAGGCGCCCCGGCTGCCCAGCCGAACGCCGCCGGCGCGAATGCACCGGGTGCGCGCACTCCGAGTTCCGGTTCGCCGGCGGCGGGTGCAACGACCCCGGCCAATAGCAGCCGCTAAGAATAAAACGAACAGGACTTTTCAATGGCACGTTTTTTTATTGACCGCCCAATTTTTGCATGGGTGATCGCGCTGTTCATCATGGTGCTGGGTACTGTTGCGATCAAGCAGTTGCCGATCGCCCAATATCCATCCGTGGCGCCGCCCGCGATCGTCGTCAACGTCACCTACCCGGGTGCGTCGGCGCAGACTCTGGAGGATTCCGTCATCTCGATTATCGAACGCGAGATGAACGGTGCCCAAGGCATGATCTACATGGAATCGACCAGCCAAGCCAACGGCACTGGCTCGATTACCATTTCCTTCGAGACCGGCACCGATCCGGAACTGGCCCAGGTTGACGTCCAGAACCGCCTGTCGCGCGCGACCCCGCGCCTGCCGCCGGCGGTAACGCAGCAAGGTGTGCGCGTCGACAAGTCGCGCTCGAACTTCCTGCTGTTTACCATCCTGTCGTCGGATGACCCGAAGATGGACAATATTGCCCTGGGCGACTATGCCTCGCGCAATGTGCTGCCTGAAATCCAGCGTATTACCGGTGTTGGCCAGGCTCAGCTGTTCGGTACCGAAAAGGCGATGCGCATCTGGATCGACCCGACCAAGCTGGTCGGCTACAACCTGTCGCCAGCCGACGTCACGAGCGCGATCTCGCAGCAGAATGCCCAGGTCGCATCGGGCACGATCGGCGATTTGCCGATCACGCAGGGGCAACAGATCAGCGCCACCGTCATCGTGACGGGCCAGCTGTCGAACGTCGAACAGTTCGGCAACATCGTGCTGCGCGCCAATCAGGACGGCTCGACCGTGCGCCTGAAAGACGTCGCACGCATCGAAGTCGGCGGCCAGTCCTATGCCACCTCGGCGCGCCTGAACGGCAAGCCATCAGCCGGTATCGGCGTGCAGCTGGCGCCAGCCGGTAACGCCCTTGAAACCGCCAATCTGATCAAGGCCCGCATGGCCGAACTGCAGAAGCTGTTCCCGGCCGGTGTGAAGTACTCGATCCCTTACGACTCCACCACCTTCATCTCGATTTCGATCGAGCAAGTGGTGCACACGCTGATCGAAGCGATCGTGCTGGTGTTCCTGGTGATGTACCTGTTCCTGCAGAACTTCCGCTATACGCTGATCCCGACCATCGTGGTGCCAATCGCACTGCTGGGCTCGTTCGCCTGCCTGCTGGCGATGGGCTTCTCGATCAACGTGCTGACCATGTTCGGCATGGTGCTGGTGATTGGTATCGTCGTCGATGATGCCATTGTGGTGGTCGAGAACGTCGAGCGCATCATGAGCGAAGAAGGTCTGCCGCCGCTCGAAGCGACGCGCAAGGCAATGGGCCAGATCTCCGGCGCCATCATCGGCGTGACCGTGGTCCTGATCGCCGTGTTCGTCCCGCTGGCCTTCTTCGCTGGCGCGGTCGGCAACATCTACCGCCAGTTCTCGGTGGTCATGGTCACCTCGATTGCCTTCTCGGCCTTCCTGGCGCTGTCCTTGACCCCGGCGCTGTGCGCGCACCTGTTGAAACCCGTCGAAGCCGGTCACCACAATGACAAGAAGGGCTTCTTCGGCTGGTTCAACCGCAAGTTCACCACCGGTGCCAAGAAATACGAAGGCTTCGTCGGCGCCCTGATGAAGCGTGCCGGCCGCTGGATGGTCGTGTTTGCCGTGCTGGTCGTCGTGGTTGGCGTGATGTTCACGCGCCTGCCGAATTCGTTCCTGCCGAACGAAGACCAGGGCTATGTGATCGCCAACGTCCAGCTGCCGCCAGGCGCGACGGCCGAACGTACCGGCGCCGTCATGCATGCAATGGAAGAGTTCGTGATGAAGCAGCCGGAAACGGCGAACATCGTGGCCCTGACCGGCTTCTCGTTCTCGGGCCAGGGCCAGAACATGGGTCTGGCGTTCATCCCGATGAAGGCATGGGACGAGCGCAAGGGTGACGGCCAGGACGCGCAAGCGTTCGCAGGGCGCATCATGGGCCACATGGGCGCGCTGCGCGACTCGTTCATCTTCGTGGTGAGCCCGCCGCCAATCCCGGAACTGGGTACCGGCACCGGCTTCTCGTTCCGCCTGCAGGATCGTGCCGGCAACGGCCACGCCGCCCTGCTGGCCGCGCGTAACCAGATGCTGGGCATGGCGTCGCAGAGCAAGGTCCTGACGGGCATGCGTCCGGAAGGCCTGGAAGATGCGCCGCAGCTCAAGCTGAACATCAACCGCGACAAGGCGCAAGCGCTGGGCGTGACCTTCGCTGCGATCAATACCGCGCTGTCGACGTCGATGGGTTCGTCGTATGTCAACGACTTCCCGAACGCCGGCCGCCTGCAGCGCGTGATCGTGCAGGCCGATGCGCCCCAGCGTATGCAGCCGGACGACCTTCTGCGCATCAACGCGATGAATACCCAGGGCCAGCCGGTGCCGCTGTCGTCGTTCGCGACGACCGAATGGACCACCGGCCCGATGCAAACCAACCGCTACAACGGCTATCCTGCGATGAAACTGACCGGCGAACCGGCACCGGGTTATTCGAGCGGCGAAGCGCTGGACGAGATGCAGCGTCTGGCAGAACGCCTGCCGGCTGGTTTCTCGTACGAGTGGACCGGCCAGTCGCGCGAAGAACTGCTTTCGGGCTCGACCGTGTTCATCCTGATCGGCTTCGCGCTGCTGGCCGTGTTCCTGGCCCTGGCCGCGCTGTATGAAAGCTGGACCATCCCGGTGGCCGTGCTGCTCGTGGTACCGCTGGGTATTCTTGGCTCGCTGCTGGCGGCCAATATGCGGGGCTTGTCGAACGACGTCTACTTCAAGGTCGGCCTGATCACCATCATTGGCCTGGCGGCGAAGAACGCGATTCTGATCGTCGAATTCGCCAAGGATCTGCAAGCCGAAGGCAAGTCACCGTTCGACGCGGCGCTTGAAGCGGCCCACCTGCGCTTCCGCCCGATTATCATGACCTCGCTCGCGTTCATCCTCGGCGTGCTGCCACTGGTACTGGCCGGCGGCGCCGGTTCGGCATCGCAGCGCGCGATCGGTACCGGCGTGATGGGCGGTATGATTACGGCGACCGTGCTCGGTGTGATCTTCGTGCCGGTGTTCTTCGTCGTGATCCGCACGCTCTTCAAGGGCAGCGAGCGCCAGAACAAGATGTACGCCCATGCGCAGGAAAAACAGCATGAGCTCGAGAAACAGGAACGGCAGGCCGCAGAACAAGGGAAACAAGTATGATTAAACACATCAAACTGATCGTCACGCCATTGGCGTTGTCGATGGCACTGGCCGGCTGCATGTCGCTGGCACCGGACTATGAGCGCCCTGTCGCTCCGGTGGCGAGCGCCTTCCCGGCAGTGCCACAGGCCGCCACGGCATCGACCAGCCCGGTGATCGCCCAGGCGCCGGCCGCGGTCGCGTGGCAGCAGTTCTTTGCCGATCCGCGCCTGCGTCAGCTGATCGACCAGGCACTGGTGAACAACCGTGATCTGCGCATCGCCATTGCCAACATCGAGCAGGCCCGTGCGCAGTACCGCATCACGCGCGCCGACCGCCTGCCATCGGTGGGCCTGGGCGTCAGCGGTAGCCGCCAGACCGTTGGCAAGGACGAGCCGATCAACAGCACCTACCAGGCCGGCCTGCAAGTCACGTCGTTCGAACTCGACCTGTTCGGGCGGGTGCGCAACCTGTCCGAGGCCGCGCTGGCGCAATACCTGGCCACCGAGGAAGCGCGCAAGACCACGCAGATCAGCCTGATCGCATCGGTTGCCAACGCCTACCTGCAACTGCTGGCCGACGAAGAACTGCTGCGCATCACGCAAGACACGCTCAAGACGCGCCAGGATTCGGACCGCCTGACGCAGTTGCGCTTCGAGAACGGCGTCGCATCGCGCCTGGATATCCAGCAATCGCGTTCGCTCGTCGAAACGGCCCTGGCCACGCTGGCGCAGCAACAGCGCTTCCGCGCCCAGGACATCAACCTGCTGACGCTGCTGGTCGGCCAGCCGCTGCCGGCCGACGTCTCGACCGGCGCCACGCTGGCCAAGACCGAACTGCCCGACCTGCCGGCCGGCCTGCCATCGGACCTGCTGGCCAACCGTCCGGACATCCGTGCGGCCGAGCAGGAACTGATCGCGGCCAACGCCAACATCGGCGCGGCGCGCGCGAACTTCTTCCCGCGCATCTCGCTGACGGGCAGCGCCGGCAGCGCCAGCACCGAGCTGTCGGGCCTGTTCGAGAGCGGCACCTGGGGCTGGTCGTTCGCACCACAGGCAATCCTGCCGATCTTCGACTATGGCCGCAACACCGCCACGCTGGGCGCGGCCCGTGCCCAGCGCGACATCGCCGTGGCGCGCTACGAGCAATCGATCCAGACGGCATTCCGCGAAGTGGCGGACGCCCTGGCCGGCCAGGCGACGTACAGCGAACAGCTGCGCGCGCAGGCAGCCGTGACCGAAGCCGAAGCCGACCGCTTCAACCTGTCCGACCTGCGTTTCCGCAGCGGCGCAGCCAGCCAGCTCGACCTGCTCGACGCACAGCGTTCGCTGTTCCAGTCGCAGCAGTTGTCGGTTCAGGCCAATCTGCTGCGTCTGCAGAACCAGGTCGCGTTGTATCGCGTGCTTGGCGGCGGCTGGGTGGAACCGGCGGCGCAAGCTGATGGGACGCCGGTGGCGGCGAGGTAAGTTGCGACGCTGCTGACTTGAACGAAAACCGGGCCTGCGTGGCCCGGTTTTTTTTCGTGTGAAGGTTGGCGCAGGTGACATGGCTGCAGGGCTTGGGCTAGCTGTGGGTGAAGGTCGCGATGGTCGAGATTAACGTAGCGCCGCAGCTGGTCTTATGGCCGTTATAGGCAACTGGATTGCCATTTATCGTGTACATGGGCTCGCCCTCAACAATAGTGCCGTCACCGTGGATCGGGCATGCACATTTGTCGCCAATGCAGGCGACGGCGATGCCTCCAACGGTGAAAGGCGTAGCAGCGACGGCAGTGACCTTGCCGCCGTGGCTGGTAGGATCGTTTAGGCGGATGACGTTAGGAATGGCTGTCTTTTGATTTGTGGATATCTTCGCAAAGACCATCGATTTCATCTGCTATATAAGACGGTGGGGAATAGGCTACCAATTGCCATTCAGTTTGAGCAACACGGTAGACGTCACCGATAAGTGTCCTGAGAAAACTCTTATGGCCCGTCACGATCACTGGCGGTATTTTTTCCCCCTCGCTGAATATACGATATCGCTCCCCCTCGACCCTTCGCTTGTCAAGGCATTGCCATTGCCCCGTTTGCGGGCATATGTTACCTGATTGAATTGTAGTTCCCAGCGGTGCTTTTTGACTTAGCTCTTTGGTCAGGGTTGCATCGCTTGGCTGGCGTATGCCGATAGACGGCACCAATCTGTCCCAGAGGGCCATGGCTTCGTCATCTGTAAGGGTGGGCTTGATCTTGGCTTTCGTGTCATCCTTCACGCCAGAATCGAGTCGAATATCCAGCAAAGGATGCAGCGCGTTGTTTGCCTCACCAACGCTGAAAAACCGGAATTCATGTGCATCTGTATCATTCTTGTAAGCCGGTCGCCTGGTGAGAATTTCTTCACCATGCCAGACTCCCAGTTGACGGGATCCTTCTCGTAGCATTTTTATGCTAGAGAAAAAGTTGCCTAATCCAAGATTGGCAGCATGTTCTTTCGCTTGTTGCCGCAGCCGCCCCGGAGCACTGTCCTCTTGCAAATAATCATGGTTTTTGCGTGCTTCGATGGAAATTCGGACATCTGGAATCTCTTTTAGATAAATACCTATAGCACTATTTTCGTATTCTGCATCAACTTCTAAAAAGCCTCCTTCAACGCACACTCCCATTCCTGCAGGAATTTCATTCTCAGAGCGGGAGCTGAGATGGCCAGCAATTTTATTTATTAATGAAATATTGTCTTCGCTGGGCATTGCACTGCTGATGTAATGAATAAAAAGGTCATTTTTTATTGGGATATAAGAATGAATCGAGTAACTTACTGAGCTTTTCGCCCCGAAAACAATTTTCTGACCTGGGATGATGCCATCAATGACCTCTCCAATTTTTGGCAGCTTGGCGAGTGAGTAATCTGCCAAGTAGCTTTTTTCCAATTTGACTTCTTGCAAACGTGAATTTACTAATGTAGAAATATTTGAAGATTGATCGGGATAAAATTGTATATTTCCATCAACTGAAATAGGCCCGTAGATGACAGATGCACCCTTCGGAATTTTCACGCGCAAGCGCCCAAAACACACCATATGTGTATGCTCAAATATTTTATCTATTTTCTTAGATGCCGGCATCACTTTGCCCTCTCTTCCGTTGATGATTATAATAACTACCAATACCGCCATTGTAAAAATCAACCATGCAACAGAATGAGAAATAAGCCTTTTCATCATTTATCCCATTTCATCGTTGAAATTATTTTAAATAGGCAATATAAAGTTGACGCCAATACGACAGGATTCGAGTAGCTGCCCTGATGCTCGTAGCCTTGCTGTCTGAATACACCTTTAAATTTTCTACTTAAAAGCTGTGCATCTGCTGAATGCGACGGCACGGTTTGATCGCCAGGGGCATCTGGACCAAGCATCTCGACACTTAAAAAATTAACCTTTCTGACATCTTCTGGTGCTTTCAGATCGACCAGACTAAGACTTCCTTTTCGATTGTCTTCCACAATCTTTAAAGAATCAATATTTTTTGAATCGACCACGTCATCAACCTTCCAAGTCACTTTGTGCCAAGCTTTTCTATCGGGATCCACCCCATAGTGAGCGTAACTCTGATTGTGATAGGTATTTTCAATACTAGCGTGGAAGCTCTTAGCGTCGTCCAATAAATTCAAAGTCTTGTGAATTCCAACCCCTATCGCACCTGCCGGATTGACCCATCGTTCTCGGAACAAACTAAACCATTTCGCTCTTACTTTATAAATTTCCTCGTATGGGCACTGGACAGGCCAGCTTTTCAATATTTTCTTTTCATCTCGAAATTCCAGCCAATGAGCTCCGTAAAACTGATTTGGAAGCAACTCTAAGGCACCTTGAGCATTCGCAAGCACTGCAGTTACATCTTGTGCGTTATCTCCCAAAACCCCTGCTGTTATTCTTTCTGTCGGCGCTGCCCATTCTCCCTCAACGCCACAACGCATTCGCTTGTAAGCTGCCCCGGCACCCAGGGCAGGCATAACTCCGTGAACGACGCCCAATATTTTATCGTTCGCGTTTCCAATAGCAGGGTGAATAACTGCGCGTGCGACTATCCCTCCCATCGAATGTGTTAGAAGAATGACTTTTTCACATTCAAATCCTTCACTTTTATACTTATCAATCAAAGTATTGATTTTTTTTGCAATAACGACACCAGATTCAAAATTTCCTTTAAGCCAGTTGTAACCCATTGCATGTACTGGAAACCAACACCCTTTAACAGCGTCTCGCATAGAACTCTCATCAAGAGGGGGCATAATAATACTCGGATCTGCCTGCCACTTTTTTGGGTCGATTTTTAGAATATTGGTCTGCAAATAAAGATCCATTACTCCGCAGGAAAATGCAGATTGAGCTTACTCTCACAGACTTCAAGAAGTTTTTGATAACTTCCAAAATATATCTCTCCCCAGCCTCGCTCTCGAGCTTTTTGATGCTGGTTACGGCGATTTTCAGTCCCCGGCAAATCTGGCTGTAGTAAGGGCCCATCGAGTCTGCTCCAACCTCTATATCCTCGGGTATACGTTACGCTTTGATTGCGCGAGTCCGAACTTTCTTCAAGGCTCCCGGTCGTGTTTTTCAAAGGATCGTAGGTGTCAACTTCGGTGTTCTCTGGATCTAGACGCAGTTGCCTCTTGATTGGACTATCGTTGTATTGCTTCACAGTCACACTCGAATTATCTGGCCGCCAGGATATATTATGCGTCCCGTGGAGCTCTTTCTGGCGGGTCTCCGTCATTCTCAGGTTTGATCCCATAATTCCCGGTATAAACACGATAGGCAAAACCCGCTTGGGCGGAATTTTTTGAACTTGTGGAATTTTGTCCTGTTTAGGCGTGACGAAACCTTGAGAAATTTTTCCTTGTTTTTTCTCGGGATTGATTGGCAGCTTGTATCCATTTTTACTTGGAACAATCGTCATCGCATATCTTTCTTGATTCTTGCTACTGATAGCATCCATGTGACATCCAATACTGACTCACACCTTTACTATAGTTAGTCGTCGATGGCTTCAATCCTATATTGGGCAAACGGGATATCAGACGAAAAGTGCTGAGTCACTCCATCTGCATTTGTACGCCCTTCCAATACCTGAGCATCTTCAACAGTAACTCGGTAACGTTGCTCTGCTAATGGCTCACCGGTAGACAAATCAACCAATCGAACATGCTGATCGTATTGAACATCACTTTCATACATTTGCGTCGAATGCATCTCGCCATCCCCTGCACCTGAAAATTCTGCTTTAGCCGACTTGACCATAAAACTTCCCGTGCATTGATGCGTAATCGCTCCATCCCCAAAGGCCGCCTGCGCGCCCTGCGTCACCACTGTCACTTTCGGGGCCTGCAAAACAATCTCCTCCGTTGCAGTGAGAACGATCCTTTTCGCTGACGTGATCTCGACGTTGTCATCCTGTGCAACAAGCTCTACCTTCCCGCTTGCCGCAACAAGTCTGGTTCCGAGCGAATGCGCGAATAGACTGATCCCCTGCAATGCATGCAGCATCAGCTTGCGCCCCGCAGATACCTGGGTATTCCGAACGCTGACCAGATCGACATGCGTCTGCGCCCCAATCGTGACGCCAGCCTGACTGCCAACCAGCACGCCTGCTGGCGCTTCAATGGCGACAATGGGCGCACCCGTCCCTGCCGCAGCTTGCCCTGCCGTGTTGCTGCCCTGCTCCCACTGTTCCAGATGCGACTTCATTTGCGACAGCGACTCCCCTTCCACCGCATCTGTTTCATGGGTCTCGGCCAACT
Source organism: Massilia sp. MP_M2 (assembly GCF_039123635.1). Lineage (NCBI taxonomy): Bacteria > Pseudomonadati > Pseudomonadota > Betaproteobacteria > Burkholderiales > Oxalobacteraceae > Massilia > Massilia sp. MP_M2. The sequence goes on along the minus strand of NZ_JBCHJF010000002.1, from coordinate 3,696 downwards.
CGGCCAACTGCTTTTGTATGGTAACCAGCGCCTCGGCCAGTCCAGTCAAGCCATCCCGATCCAGCTGCCTTCCCGCCGCCCGCAGCGACGCATCCGCGCTGATCAGGACGCCTTGACCACCGCGCAACGCCAATGCTGCATCTGTGCGCAATTCCGCGCCTTCGCCGCGCGGCTCGGCGGCGCCGTCACAACGTGGCTGCGTGAGATAACCAAGATTGAGTTGGCTGTGATCGTGCTCGCTCCCGATCTGCGCACTGATTTGTCCCGGCGTATCGTCCATGCGCAGTTGATTCGCGCGTCCCCCCTCCGCCTCGCGACTCACGATTCCAGATAAATGCTTATCCCCAGGCAGAACGCTGCTACGGCTGAAGGACGGGGACGGCGTGCGGTATCCATGGACGCTGCCAATCACGAGCGGCTTATCCGGGTCGCCGCCCAAAAATACGACGACAACTTCATCGCCTGCGCGCGGCAGCGAGATTGCGCCATAGCGGTTACCCGCCCAACCGGTCGCAACACGCACCCACGCCGAATCCCGGTCGCTGTCCGATGTGCCGGCACCTTTGGCATGCTCATGGTCTTGTGCGCGACACGCAGGAAATCGCAGCTTGATTCTTCCCATTGCGTCGCAAAAAATCTCTTGATTCGCAGGTCCGACAACGATGGCGGTTTGCGGCGCCGTGCGCGGAAGATCGATGCGTGGATCGAAGGCAGGCACGATTGGAATGCCGCGTCGTACGCAAGTGAATCGATTGGTATAGCGTACGCCCCGCTCGGCGCTGGCGCGCACCAGTTCGCTGCTCCAGCGATTCAGTGCGAATAACCGGCCAGCGCGTTCATTCAGGGTCGTGGGCAGGTTGTTTTCGGCCTCCACCCGCAATTCGGTGCAGACAAATTCACGCTGCGCTTCCGGATACGAATCGATTTCGCGGTGCCCGCTTATGCTGCGCCACTGCCCGACGCGCATGTCGCGGTCGCCGCTTTCTCCCTCGAAGAACTTGGCCTCATACTCTTTGCGCTGGATGCGCGCAAGGCCCAGATAGCGATAGTCATCCGAACTGTCGCCAACGTGCGGCGAGTCGATCAGGTAGTCATCAAGCGAGGATGCGAACCGGTTGCCTGACTCGCCCTGATTTGCCAGACTCGTATCCTGGCTGCTCATCGACCATGCATACCGATAGTTCCAGCTCTGGCGTTCAACGCGCCCGGCAGTCAGCTTGCGCACCGCATGCCAGGCAGTGATGCTATCGCGTTGCTCGGTGGCGTGGTCGCGGTGGTAGCGTGCCGGGCCGGCTGGATTCTGTTCCAGCGCGTTCGGCTGGTCAAACAGCACGAGCGTATGAACAGGCGTGTTGTCGCTTCCCCGTTCATTCGAAGCTCCGGCGCGGATAAACCACGCAATGCCGCGCCGTTTCCACAGACGGCGCAGAAAGGCGGCATTCGACTCGTTATATTGCATGGTAAATTCGCGGGCTGGATATGCCTTCAGCCCACTGAGGTCGAAGCGAAATGCGGCGCTGGCAATGGGGTTGGATTGGCACCACTCATGCAGCATGATCCTGGTGATGTCGACCTCGTTGCGGTTGCGAAACACCCGCGTGTTGCAGGTCTCTTCCAACAGAGAAATCGCGTCACGGACGATCAATTGGTAAGTGGCCAGCCCCCCATCGCTCTGCCCCTCCGTCACACCGCCGACGATACCGCAGACGCTGCGCAGCGATCCGGTATCGGTCACGAATTGCAGCTCGACCGGATTGGCAATGAACGCCTTCAACGCCAGCCCTGCCCTCAGACATACGCATTGCAGCGCATATTCGATCCCGCCGCACATTGTCTCGACCCCGCTCACATACTTCACCAGCAGCAGGTCGTCGACGATGCCATTGGCGCCCGATAGACGGAGGCGTATGGCGCGTTTCGTATCCGACAATCCCATGACGCTCGCAGCAAGTTGATCGAGTTTCACTGTCTTCGCCTCATGATGACCACCGCAGATAACACGGCAACGCCCGATCTTAGCGATGCGAAACTGTAGCGAAATTGATGATGCGCAATGTGCCAGCGGTCATGGTCCCCGCTGTGGCGCCGACGCCGCAGCGCGTTGTAGCGCGGCATTGCCCTGGCGAGCTTGCGATCGTGCCGGCGACGCTGACAATCGACACACAAGGTGAACGAAAACCGGGCCTGCGTGGCCCGGTTTTTTTGCTCGTGACCTTTGTCAGGTCGCGAGCACACTGCCCTGTCATTGTCAGTGCGGCGAATGCAGGCCCGCATTGGTTTGCGCAAACAGACTGTTGCCACCCGCTGCCAGATCGGCTGCGCGGTCCAATATCCGCGACGATGCAAAGTGTGCCAGCGATGCCGCAGACGTGGGCCAGAGTGCTGCCTTGAAACGTGTCTTGGATACCCACTCATAGCAGACACTGTCACTCTGGTTGCCGCCGAGAATACGATAAGCGTCGTCGTCTTCGCCGGTATAAAAGCCGACGTGCCCTTTACCGCTTTGTTCACTGATACGCCAGAAGACCATGACTGCACCGTAGCGGGGTGACATTTTCTGGCCAAACCTTTCCCACGCGCGAGCGCGCAATAACGTCGTCGGCAAGATTTCCTCCGGCAGCGTACTGCCGATGCAGTGCCCGACGAACAAACCACACCATGGAACCTCGTCACCGGGATAATGGATATCGAGGTCGTCGGCCCAGTCAAGGATGACGGGATTATGCAGATCGCCCATGAATTCCATCGTATTAATCAATCTCGTTGCCTCGGCCATCCAGGGCAGCTCATCAGGAATGATGTGCTGGTTGTTAGCCACACCCTGGAACAAGGCTTTATGCGACTTCGGCCCGAGAATGCCATCGACCTGAAGCCCTCTCGACTCCTGAAACGCGCGCAACGCCGCGATGGTGCGCCGCCCCCATATGCCATCCAGTGGGCCCGGGTCGAAACTCAGTTTGCGCAGTTGTGTTTGCACTTCCAGAATATTGGTACTAGTGGCCATGTCCGCTCCTAAGTTGCTGATGACAACGTCGCGCCATTGCGACGAACAGGCCAGGAAGCAAGATTCATCCTCCTTGCAGACCCAGCCGCTTACCGAAGGAAATCAGAGAATACCAACCAAGAGTACATCAAAGTCCATGCAATATTCATAAGTCGATGTGCAAAAAATATTAATTACGGCCGAAATATGATGCGGATTTTTGCTATGCCACAGCCGTAACGTCGTGCTGGCGCAAAGCAGACTTGATGGATTGTGGGTACCTCGTTGTAGCGCGGAATTGCCCTCACCCAGCGACGCAGAATTTGACATGTTTGGCTACACTGGCTGCATTGATTGCCGACAACGCGCCGCACCGCGCCATGTGACGCCATGCGACCGCTCTTCACATCACATTGGAAAGTCATGCTTGCGCTGTTGCTTGCGATGTCGCTCGCGATCGCGCTGGCGACGCAGAGCGTCGACACCCGGTCCGACGCCGCGTCCCTGGCGGCGCGCCTGCAGGCACATGCCCGGGCGCTCGCGCCGGACGCACCACGCAGCCCGATGCAGCACGTCGCCACATCGCTGCGGCGCGATGGTTATGCGCTGCACCGGCAGCGGCAGCGGCAGCGGCAGCGGCAGCGGCAGCGGCAGCGGCAGCGGCAGCGGCAGCGGCAGCGGCAGCGGCAGCGGCAGCGGCAGCGGCAGCGGCA